>JBEKSE010000043.1:0-39669 GCA_049517315.1 Occallatibacter sp.
GCTCGGACTTCCACGCTTGTTCGCGGGGAAATAGCTCAATCCATCCGAACCGCCGTATGCGGACCCGCATGTACGGTGGTGTGGCAGGGGAGGAGAGGCGACTCTCCCCCCTATGCCGATTTTGGAGCCGAATGGCCGGGTGTTCTATGCCGGCGCGTTGACCTGCGGCCAATAGCGGAATTCGCGGAAGGTGGCTTGTCCGGAGCCACAGGCGTAGACGGCGGGGCGGAGATCGAGGAAGCCGCCGAGGACGTTGTGGTGGAGGCCAGAGACTTCCGCCGAGGTTTCGGTTTTTTGCCAGGGCTGGCCGGGAAGGCGATAGTAGAAGTCGATCTCTTGACGGTCGTTGACGATGCGGAAGGTGGTGCGGGTGGCGCCCTTTGCCACGCGGTTTTTGATGGAGCCGTTGGGAATCCTGATCTCGATTCCCCCGGGTGCGACGCAAATGCCGGCGACGTGGGCCGGGTCGTAGAAGAGCATGAGGCCAGCCTCGCAACCGGGCGAGACTTCAATATCGATTTCGACAGTGTAGGCGTGTCCGCCGACCGCAGTGGTGAGTGCGCTGGAATCAGTCAGAGAGCTGCCGCGCGCCTGCAGAGTGAGGGCGCCGTTGCCGGTGGTGAAGCGGGCAGGATCAAATTCGCGCCAGAAGGCCCACTGAAGGCCGAGTTCGGGAGTGGTGAAGTCGTCGGAGGGATCGGCGAAGGGCTGCTGACTTGTGCCGGGGATGGGCATGGGGATGGCGGAATCGGCGTTGATCTCGGGGGAGACGCGGAACCAGCCGTCGAAGGTCCACTCGACGGGCAGCAGCAGGAGCTGGCGGCCCAGGGTGCGGTAGCCGTTTTCATAGGCGTGAACTGTGATGTACCAGCGTCCTTCGGGGGTGTCGACGAGTCGGCCATGGCCGAGCGAGAGCCAGCGGTCGTCGCGGGAACGGGTGTGGACGATGGGGTTGTAAGGGGAGTATTCCCAGGGGCCGTCAGCGTGGCGGCTGCGCGCAGAGATGACGGAGTGGCTGGTGGCGGGGCCGCCGGTCCCGCCCTCAGCGACGTTGAGGTAAAAATAGCCGTCGCGTTCCAGGAGTTTGGGGCCTTCCAGGCAGGTACATTCCATACGTGTGGTGGCTGGGATGGGCCAGGCATCGAAGACCTTGCGGGGAGGGGATTTGACACTCAGGCCGTCGGGGCTAAGCTCGGCCATGAGTCCGCCGGCCATATGCAGATAACGGTGACCATTCTCGGCGATGTGGGCGGGGTCGATGGCATGAATACTGAGGTCGATGGGATCACTCCATGGACCTGTGGGGTGAGCGGAGTGAACCACGCGCAGGCTGCCGTTCGCAGGGAAGTAGATGTAAAAGCGTCCCTGATATTCGCAAAGATAGGGCGCCCAGACCGTGCCGTAGTAGCGGTGCAGGGCAGCGGCGACGGGCCGCCAATTGACGAGGTCACGGGAGTGCCAGATGAGGAGTCCGGGCGCGTAATCGAAACTGGAGTGAGTGAGGTAGAAGTCGTCGCCGACGCGGATGGGGCTGCCGTCGGGGTGATCGCCGCCTAGAATGGGATTACGATAAAGGTTTGCGTTTTGCGCCAGGGCGAAGCGCGCATTGGAAGCGAGGGCGAGCGTGGCGGCGTTCATAACGAAACTGCGGCGAGTCAGCATGGTGGGACCAGTGTAGCGTCGAAGGGATCGTGGAGTATAGCGATGGAAGCGTATGCGCACAGGCGGGGAAGGCCGTTTAGACTGGTAAGGTTGCCTGGAGCATGATGACCCACCGGTTTGGAATTCTTCGCCGCTTCCGCTTCAATCTGCCGCAGCGCATTGCGGCGGGGCTGCTGGCGGTGTTTCTTGCGCAGGGGTTGTGGCTCACAAGCCGCCAGACGCTCACCGATCGTGATTACCAATATGCGCGCTGCGGACGCGAGATGTGGGAGCGGCCATCGCTGCTGGCCGGCTACTTTACCAGTTGCGGCAACATTCACGATGGAGTTCTGGCATACAGGCTGGCTGGGTTGCCGCTGACCGTTGATCTGCTGGCCGAGCGGGGACTTGATCACTTCCGCAAACCCGAAGATCGAGTGGTGGTGGCGAGTGGCGAGTTGAGCAGTTGGGAACTGCGCCACCAGCTCACGCACATTCTTCTTCTTTTGCGGCTGCCGTTTCTCGGGGCCGGATGCCTGTTGGGCGGCTGCTTGTGGTGGGTGACGCGCCGGCTTTATGGCAACCTGGGCGGCTACACGGCGCTCGCACTTTACTGCTTTTCCCCGGCGGTGCTCAGGGCCTGCGTCGCACCCAACGCTGAGGTGCTTGCCACATTGGGGGTGTATGGCGGCGTCTACACGTGCATCGGCGTGGCCCATGCCATGCAGGGACCCAGGCGCAAATGGCGTCCGCGCATTGTGCTGCTGACAGCGGCCTTTGGCCTGGCGGCGTCCGCGCACATTGCAGCGCTGCCTGTGGTGGCGCTGATAGGCTTGGCGGCCATGCTGTGGGTGGCAGAGGGGCACAGGAGCCAGGTGCTGCCGGTGGTGCTCATGGCCGTGGCCGGGGCAATGTTGGTGGTCTTTGCTTGCTACGGCTTCTCGCCGGACGCCTTCAGCTACCTGTTCCGTTCCGCAGCGGGCTTTCTGTGGGTTTCGCTCGACCCCGCAAGGCGCTTCTTCTCCGCGCTGCCAAATGCCGGATTCACGGTAGCCACAGGCGCTGCGGTGGTGTGGTTCCTGGGCTTGCGCAAATCATGGTACTTCGGCAACATCGCTCCGCTGTTTTGCACTTTGGTTTTGATGGTGCTCGTGATGACCGGCGTTCCCGGCAGTCCATGGCTGTGGGCGCTGCCGTTTCTGCTCACATTTATTGCCGGAATTTTTGCCGACGCCTACGACGGGCCAAGAGGCCGGTTGGCGATGGGCGCTGCCGGAGTCATTGTGCTGTTACAGGCGGTCTTCTGCGTGCTGAGTTTGCCTGGGCTGCTGTGAGGGTGCACTGCGAGCATACAGGTAGGCCTCCCCAGTTTCAGCATTCGCAAAAAGAGTATAAAAATGGGCGATATCTGTTGCTGGATTCTGGGCAGGAACCGAGTGCAATGCCAGTCTCGGAAGGAGCTCTCGGATGGTTGATTACGAAGGACTATAAAATCAAGCAAAATAAGGACTTATTTACGGTTTTTCGCCTTGCTGAAACTCTCTTTGAAGAGGTAAAATAGAAGCAGAGCCCGCGCCGGGCCGGCCCCGCTTTTCCCGGACCTTTCCGCCGCCTTCCTGCGGGCACGAAAAGACAAAATATGCCAGACGATCAGAATCCACTTCTACCCCTCGAAGGCGGCACGCCGCCGCACAGCAACGCCAACCTCATTCCCATCAACATTGAAGAGGAGATGCGCCGCTCCTATCTCGACTACTCGATGAGCGTGATCATCGGGCGCGCGTTGCCGGATGCCCGCGACGGGTTGAAGCCGGTGCACAGGCGCGTCCTCTACACACTCAGTGAGATGGGCCTGCAGCACAACAAAAAGTACACCAAGTGCGCCAAGGTGGTGGGCCAGGCGATGGGCGTTTACCATCCTCACGGCGACTCGGCCATTTACGACACGCTAGTGCGCATGGCGCAGCCGTTTTCGCTGCGCTATCCGCTGGTGGACGGGCAGGGAAACTTCGGCTCCGTAGACGGTGATCCTCCGGCGGCCATGCGCTACACCGAGTGCCGCATGGAGCGCATTGCCGGCGAGATGCTGGCCGACATCGAGATGGAGACGGTTGACTTCACGCCGAACTACGACGAGTCCACCTTCGAGCCGACGGTGCTGCCCACGCGTATTCCCAATTTAATTGTGAATGGTTCGAGCGGCATCGCGGTCGGCATGGCCACCAACATTCCGCCGCACAATCTCACCGAGGTCCTCAACGCGGCCATCGAACTTGTGAAGAACCCCCACGCGGGCCTCGCCGAAGTGCTGAAGCACGTGCAGGGGCCCGATTTCCCCACGGGCGGATTTCTTTACGGCAAGTCCGGCATTCCCAACGCCTACAAAACCGGCCGCGGGCGCTTCATGATGCGCGCGAGAGTTGCCACTGAGAATCTGACCAAGGAAAGACTCGCGATCATCGTCACAGAGATTCCTTACCAGGTGAACAAGTCCAAGCTCATTGAACGCATCGCCGAGCTGGTGAACGACAAAATAGTCGATGACATCGGCGACGTGCGCGACGAGAGCGATCGCGACGGCATGCGCATCGTCATCGAACTGAAACGTGGCGCGCAGCCGGAGATTGTGCTCAACCAGCTCTACAAGCACACGCAGATGCAGGAAAGCTTCTCGATGATTTTTCTTGCGGTGCTCAACGGGCAGCCGCGAGAGCTGGGACTCGATCAGGCCATTCGCTGCTTCATCGATCATCGCATCGATGTCGTCCAGCGGCGCACGGTTTACCTGTTGCGGAAAGCGCGCGAGCGGGAACACATCCTTGAAGGCTACAAGATTGCGCTCGATAATCTCGACACAGTCATTCGCATCATTCGCGCTTCCGGTTCGCGCGTCGAGGCGCGCGAGAATCTGTACGCCTGGGGCAAAGGTAAGGACATTGTCCTCAACCTGGATCGCGAGCGGCTGCCGCACGAGGAAAAAGGCCTCACCCTCCGCCAGATTGACGCCATTCTCGAACTGCAGCTCTACCGGCTTACGCAACTTTCTATTGACGAACTGTTGAGCGAGTTGAAGCAGGTGCGCGAGCGGATTGGCGAATACGAGTCGATCCTGGCCAGTGAGAAAAAGCTGCGCGCGGTCATCGTGAAGGAATTGGAAGAGGTGCGCGACAAGTATGGCGACGCGCGGCGTACACAGATCATCGACGAGAGCGCGGAGTTGCAGCTTGAAGATCTGATCGCCGACGAGCAGGTCGCTGTCACTGTCTCGCACCAGGGCTATCTGAAGCGGACACCTATCAGCATCTATCGCCAGCAGCGGCGCGGTGGCACGGGGCGCATGGGCATGAAGACGCGCGAGGAAGATTTTGTCGCGCAGTTGATCGTCGATTCGACGCATGCCTTCCTCTTGTGCTTCACCAACACCGGGCGTGTTTACTGGTTGAAGGTCTACGAGATTCCCGACGTGGGTGCAGCAGGCAAGGGCAAGTCGATGCAGAGCTTGCTCGATTTGCAACCGGGAGAAAACGTGCGCGCCATTCTGCCCGTACGCGACCTGGAAGAAGAGGGCAAGTTCATCTTCTTTACCACACAAAAAGGCACAGTGAAGAAAACTCCGCTCAAGGACTTCTCGAACGTGATGGCGCGCGGCATCATCGCCATCGGCATCGACGGCGACGACGAGCTTGTGGCGGCGCGTATCACCGACGGCAGCCAGATTGTCTTTCTGGCCACGCATCTTGGCATGGCGATTCGCTTCGACGAGAACGACGTGCGCTCCATGGGCCGTCCGGCATACGGAGTGCGCGGTATCGACCTGGCCAAGAACGATTACGTGGTTGGCGTAGCGATTACGCCCAAGGAGCACGAACCGGGCGACTTCCGGATCCTTGCCATCACGGAAAACGGATTTGGCAAGCGCACCAATGTGGAGATGTACCGCCTGCAAACGCGCGGCGGCAAGGGTGTAAAAAACATGGCCGTCACGCCGCGCATTGGGCGGGTGAACACCATTGAACTGGTGGACGACACCTCGGAGCTGATGGTCATCAGCCAGTTCGGCAAGATCATCCGCATCGACACCAAGACCATCCGCGCCGCCGGCCGCGCCACACAAGGAGTGCGCCTGCTAAACCTGGAGCCGGACGACAAGGTTGCCGCCGCGGTGATTATTCCACCGGAAGAGTTGAACGGCAACGGCAAGGACGAAGAGCAGGGAACGCTGCTGCAGTAGAGACTAAGCGTCTGTCGAGTGCCCAAGTATCGATGTGAGACTTGGGCACTCGGCATCAGAGCACGAGGATTGAAAATTGCCCCATTGTATCTTTGAGTACTCCGCGAATATTGCCGACGATCCGGATTGGCCTCAGATCATGAAGAAGGTGCACGAAGGATTGATTGCAACCGGCCAATTCATGGCCGAGGATATTAAGAGCCGAGTGATCAGGCATGGCAACTACCTAATCGGAAATGGCGAAAGCAATCAATCCTTCGTCACTCTCGATCTTCAAATCCTGGATGGCCGGAACGACGTATTCAAGCGCGAAATTACCGGGATGGCATTGGAGATTCTTGCTGCTGGATTTCCAAAATCTCTAGCCGAACAAGAATGCAGCATTACCGTACAGGTAAGTGAGATCCATCGAGCGAGCTATCAAAGGCATGTAAGCTACTGATTAGGAGAGCGGGCGGCGGGCAGCACAAGTCTGGATTTTCAGACTTGGGAGCGCAGCAGGTTTCCAATCAATCCATTTCAGAGAGATGAACCCGCCGGATCGTCTTATCCGTCGGCTTGCTCGGATCGTGGACGACGCCAATCTTTGCCGGGTGCCCCATCCTTTCCGCTTCCTTCCGCGGAAAGGGTGGCATAGCGCAAACCTGAATATGCGGGTTTTGTCTCTTAAGGCTGCTCAGGGTGGTGCGCGGTTGCGGATCACATTAGGTAGATCCCGAAGTCTTCCCGATCAGCATCCCAGCTCATCTTGCAGAAAATAGCATCGGGCTGGAGCACAATGAAGGATCGAGCAAGAGACGGCTGATTCAGCTTGGGCGTCCGTCCGATCCGTACCCCCTGCTGACCCCCTACCCCCTCCCCCCGCAGAGGCCGCTTTCTGACTCACACGTTGCATTTAACTAACTTGTTTTCAAGTACCTGCTATTTTATACTGTTGACGAATCAGTAACTACAAGCCCCTGATTTTGCCCATTTGTTTGCCAGAAAAGGGCCGTTTTTTGCCGAAAAGGGCCTCTTCTTCGCCGTCAGGACAGGCCCATGTTAAAGTGAGCGGCAGTCACGGAGTGTCCATGAAGCACGATCTTGCAGCCTCTACTTCCGGCATCATCGCTGAATGGCGGATCGCTTTGCTGTGCTTTTTCTTGATCGCTGGCGCTGCCCTTGCGCAAAGCCTCCAGCCTACCGCCGCGCATCAGGAAAAAGCGAAAGCGACCGTTGCCGTTCTCCTTGTCAGCGACATTCACTTCGAGCCGTTTTGGGATCCGGCCAAAGTTCCGCAACTGGCCGCCGCGCCGATCGATCAGTGGAATGTTATTTTCTCCGCGCCGCCGTCGACCGACCAGCAGCAGCGGTTCACCGCGTTGCAGCAAACCTGCCACACACGCGGAGCCGACACCTCTTATGCGCTCTTCGACTCCAGCCTGAAGGCCATGCGCAGCCATGCCGCCGGCGTCAGCTTCGTCGCCATGAGCGGGGATCTCATCTCCCACGCATTTCAATGCAAGTACAACGCGTTAGTTCCCAAATCCACGCCAAAGGCCTACTCGGCATTCGTCGAGAAGACATTGGATTATGTGATCGAAGAATTAGATAAATCATTTCCCGGAGTGCCCGTTCTTGTAGCCCTGGGAAACAACGACTCCGATTGTGGAGACTACCGGCTCGATGCCCACAGCGAGTTTCTTGCGACGACCGGCAAGGAAGTTACAAGAGGCTTTCCCGCCTCTGAGCGCCCATCTGCCGAAGAGAGCTTTGCAGTCGGGGGCTATTACAGCGTCACGCTGCCCGCACCCATTGAAAGCACACGCCTGCTGGTGTTGAACGATATCTTCATGTCGAGCAACCACGCTACCTGTGCGGGCAAACCCGATCCCGGAGCGGCAGAGGCGCAGCTTACGTGGCTGCGTCAGCAACTCGCCGAAGCCCGTGCCAATAAACAAAGAATCTGGGTGATGGGACACATTCCGCCGGGAGTCGATCTGTACTCAACAGCTTCGCGCATGGTGGATGTGTGTGGCGGCAAGAGTCCTGTGATGTTTCTGGCATCGGAAAAACTGGCGGACGTGTTAGCCGAGAACGGCGATGTAGTCGAGTTAGCCATCTTCGCTCACACGCACATGGATGAACTACGCCTTTTGAAGCCGGAAACGGCGGCAGGGAGGGGCGTTGCGGTCAAAATGGTGCCATCCATCTCTCCCATCCACGGAAATTATCCGTCCATAACTATCGCCCAGATTGATCCCTCAACAGCCGCGCTGATGGACTACAAGGTATTTGTCGCGTCGAATGCGACCGGCGTCGATGCCACATGGACAGAAGAGTATGACTTTACGCGCAACTTTCATCAGGCGGAATTCACGTCGTCTTCTGTAAGTCGGCTCGTTGCAGAATTTGCAGCCGACCCCGATGCGAAGAATCAGGCCAGTGAGAGCTACATAGAAAATTTCTCTGTGGGCTATGCTTCGCCGCTGCTTCGCCTGGCCTGGCCGCAGTATGTTTGCACGCTGTCAAATTACACAGCGGGATCATTTAGATCGTGCGCTTGTCCTGCGGGGCCGTGATGCGCTTTTCGTTTTCTTCGCCGGCGCCGAAGCTCTTCCAAACTCCTCCACAACTCCATCGCTGATCAGCAACTCGGCCGATGAGCTCGCCCGCGACTCCAGCCCAGCCTCGGTCAGCCGTACCTTGCGGAAGCGGATTACTTCTCCGTTTTTTTCAAACTCCGCCTCTTCAATCTCGATCAGCCCGGCGCGCGTCATGGCGTCCAGCAGCCCGTCGAACTCGTTCCGGCTCATTTTCCCCGCGTGGTCAAGATTGCGTTGCAAAGCGCCGGCAGCTTTGTAGTCAACCGCTCGCAACTCATCAGCAATCGCCTGTATCAGCTCGCGTTCTGCCGCCGTCGGTCGCCGAAACTGCCTCAAGACTGCTCCCGCAGGATCGCACACGTCGCAGATTCCGCAAGGGCGGCTCGCGTCTTCCACATCGCCAAAGTGCCGCACCAGCGCCGCCATCCTGCACTCAGTGGAGGTGGTGAACCGCAGCACCTTCTCAAACTGCTCCGCCCGGTACTGCGCCTGCACCGCGTAAGTTTTTTTCCAGCCTGGGCCGCCGGCCGTCACGTTGCCGCCAAAATCCACCAGCGCGCCGCCGTGAATCTCGAGCTTCTCGAGAGCCTTGTCGAATTCTTCTTCACCAAGTTTTGACACCGCGCGCAGTTCTTCCACGGGCTGAGGGTTTTCACCAAGAGCGCGAGAAACCTGCTGCAAATGGTTCACGGGCGGGTAGTCGCGGTTCAGGAAAAAGTCGCGCATTCGCTGGTCGGCATAGCTGTGCATCAGGTAGGTTCGGCTCAGCGCACCATCGCGCCCGGCGCGGCCAATCTCCTGGTAATAGCCTTCCAGCGTCGCTGGCAGCCCGGCGTGAATCACGGTGCGAATGTCGGCCTTGTCGATGCCCATGCCGAAGGCGATGGTCGCCACCACCACTTCGAGTTTGCCGGCCTGGAATGCGGTCTGCACGCGCTCCCGCGTGGCCGCATCGAGTCCCGCATGATAAGCCTCCGCCGGAATCCGGCCTGCCTTATTCGTTCTGGTTGCCGAGAGCTCAGCGGCCAGCTTTTCAGCCCCCTTGCGCGAGGTGGCATAGACAATGGCTGGCCGCCGGTTGGCGTTGGCCAGCAGGCCGCAGATCGCTCCCGGCCGATCCGGCATGGAAAGCTCCACCACCTCAATGGCTAGATTGTCTCTGCGGAAGCCGTGAATGAATTTCGCCGGCTTCACCATCCCCAATTGCGTGAGGATATCAGCCTGGACCGAAGGAGTGGCTGTGGCTGTCAGAGCGAGTACCGGCGCCGGTCGCAGCGCTGGAAGGTACTGGCCAATCATTCGATAATCAGGCCGGAAGTCGTGTCCCCATTGTGAGATGCAATGCGCCTCGTCAATGGCGATCAGCGCGGGTTTGCGCTTGGCCAGCATCTCGCCAAAACCGGGCACGCGCAGCCGTTCTGGCGCAATGAACAGAAATTGCAGGCTGCCGTTCAGGTAATCCACACATGCCTGCCGCGCCACGCTTCGATCGAGTCCAGAGTGAATCCGCCCACTCGCAGGTCCAGCGCCGTCAGCTTGGCCGCCTGGTCTTCCATTAGCGCAATCAGCGGCGAAATCACCAGTGCGGTGCCGCCAAGGGCAAGCGCAGGCAACTGGTAGCAGAGCGATTTGCCGAAACCTGTCGGCATCACCAGCAGCAGGTCGCGCCCTCCAATGGCCGCGCGGCACACCGACTCCTGATTGGCGCGGAAGCGCGCAAAGCCAAAGACCGAGCGCAGCAACTGCGCTAGCTCAACCGGCCCGGCCACTGAATTCGAATTGTGAGGAGTCGTCAAAAGGGAGAACGTCCAAGGCGCTAAGGAGCAGGAAATGTGCAGCGCCTCTTTCAACTTTACAGGAGACAGGGCCTCGCTCGCGCAGACGGCAAACGGAAGGCACTGATTAAATAATCAAGACAATACAGTGACATCTTCGAGCGTAATGTGTTGAACCCTGTTGGCATTTTCCGAGTCCAATCAGTGAGGCGCCGACACAGAAGCACAAAGGAGCAGACATGACGACCGCACACATCAATCGCATTGCGACGGCCGTTCCTCAGCACGATGTCCACCAGGCATTCATCGATTTTGCGGTTAACTTGCTTCCCGAAGGCACGTCCCGCAACCTTTTTCGCCGCATGGCGCGCTTGTCTGCGATAGAGCACCGCTACTCATTCGTCCATCCCATAACCAATGAGGACGGCTCATGGAAAGATGAGGAGGAAATCTATGTGCCGGGCAACTTCCCCACGACCGCGCGCCGCATGGAGTTATTCGAGCGCTTCGCCCCACAGTTGGCCCATATCGCTCTTGACAAGCTCTCGCTGACTGTATCGGAACGGCAGGCCATCACGCACGTAATCGTCACCTCATGCACGGGACTTTACGCGCCGGGACTGGACTTCGATGTAGTCAAGTATCTTGAGCTTTCGCCGTCCGTCGAGAGAACCATGATTGGCTTCATGGGCTGCTACGCCGCGATCAACGCCCTCAAGTCAGCGCATCATATTGTTCGCTCCGAGCCAGATGCGACGGTTCTGGTCTTAAACCTTGAGCTCTGCTCGCTGCACTTTCAAGAGACCCATGAGTTGGAGCAGGTTCTCTCGTTCCTCGTCTTTGCCGACGGCTGTGCGGCCTCTTTGGTAAGCGCGCAACCAAGGGGACTCGCGATCGACAGCTTTCTGGCTCTAACCATCCCGCAAACAAGCCATCTGATTACATGGCGCATTGGCGAGCTTGGATTCGACATGTATCTTTCAGGCGAAGTTCCAGGAGAAATCGGCCGCGCACTCAAGGAATCTGGCCGCCAAATCACGCGAGGAAGGGAACCATCGTCTATCGACCTGTGGGCGGTGCATCCGGGAGGCCGCTCGATTCTCGACGCGGTGGAAAAGGGGCTCGGCCTGCCCTCTGACGCGCTCGCTTGCTCACGCGATATTCTGGCGCGGTACGGCAACATGTCCTCTTCGACGGTGATGTTCGTCTTGCAGCAGTTGTTGGATCGCGCAGAGGGACAGCAGCAAGGTTGCGCCATGTCATTCGGGCCAGGACTCACTGCGGAGACAATACTCTTTCATGCCGTATAACGCACCGGATTTCCGCCACCGCGCGCAGCTCATCGAGCGAATGGATGAACCTTGCAGCCGCGAGCAGTTGCGCGCATGCCTGCGCGACCTCGCCCTGACAAACCGCCTGACTTTGGCTTATCGTCCTCTGTTGCGCTGGCTTGATACGCTCAAAATCACGCAGCAGCGCCTCGCAGGCCCGCTTCATATTCTCGACGTAGGCTGCGGCTACGGTGACTCGCTTCGCCGCATCGAACGATGGGCAAAACGCCGCGGCATCGCCGTCGTGCTCACTGGTCTTGACGTCAACCCGGACGCAGCAGTCATTGCGGCCGATGCTAGCCCTGCCGATTGCGCAATTCAATGGGTCAGCGCAAACGTCTTCACATACAATCCGCCGCAGCCCATTGATCTCGTCGTCAGTTCGCTCTTCACGCATCATCTTGCCGCGGACGACATTGTTCGATTTTTGCAATGGATGGAACAGCACGCGCAGATCGGCTGGTTCATCAACGATCTTTCTCGCGCGCCGATCCCCTACCATTTCTTCCGCATCTTCTCCAAACTGGCCCGGCTTCATTCCTTCGTCCAGCACGATGGCCCTGTCTCGATCGCTCGAGCCTTTCGCCCGGAAGAGTGGCGAGATTTATGCGTAGCCGCCGGCCTCGGTCTTCAGGATGTGCAGATCCAAAGCTTCAAACCCGCGCGTCTGTGCGTCGCCCGGCGAAAGCCGCAATCAAAAGAGGAGGCGCAATGACCGCCCCACGCCAAGTCGATAATCTCGTCATCGGAGGCGGTCTTGCCGGCTCCATGCTTGCCATTCGGTTGGCCTCCGCCGGGCGCAGCGTCACGCTCCTTGAAAAAGAGCGAACCGCCCATCACAAAGTCTGCGGAGAGTTTCTCAGTCCCGAAGCCATCGAGTATCTCCGTCAAGTCGGAGTTGAGCCGCTCGCTCTGGGCGCGGCGACCATCCGTCGTCTGTGCCTCTCCTCGAAACAGCGCGTAGTAGAAGCAGACCTGCCATTCACGGCGCTTTCGCTTTCCCGTTACGTTCTCGACGAGCGAATGCTTTCGCGCGCCGCCGCAAGCGGTTGCAATGTGGAGCGCGGGGTCGTTGTTGAAGCGCTTACAACACGAAGCCAGACAGTGATTGCCGATCTTCGCGGCGGCAGCTCAGTGTGCGCTCAAACTGCGTTTCTCGCCAGCGGCAAACACGATCTGCGTGGATGGGGCCGCTCTCCTGCCAAACAAACAGATCTAATCGGATTCAAGATGCACTGGCAACTGGCGCCAGCCCAAACCAGCGGGCTGAGAAACTTCATTGAGGTTTTTCTTTTTGCTGGTGGATACGGAGGGTTCTCCCTCGTAGAACAGGAGGTGGCCAACCTATGTTTGGTTGTTCGCCGCACATTGCTGCCCAAAGGATCGGGATGGGCCACTCTCCTCGCCGCCATCCTCGACGAAAATCGTCACCTGCGCCTGTTTCTGCAAGACGCTCGGGCCTTATGGGAGCGGCCGTTGGCCATCTCTCCAATTCCCTATGGTTATCTTGCGGCACGGCCGGGCAGCTTATGGTGTATAGGCGATCAGGCAGCGGTCATCCCCTCATTCACCGGAGACGGCATGTCGATCGCCCTTCACAGCGCCTCTCTTGCCGCGC
Source organism: Occallatibacter sp. (assembly GCA_049517315.1). Taxonomy (GTDB): domain Bacteria; phylum Acidobacteriota; class Terriglobia; order Terriglobales; family Acidobacteriaceae; genus Telmatobacter. The sequence continues at coordinate 13,182 of JBEKSE010000043.1, forward strand.
AGATGTACCTCGCCGGCGAAAGCGCGGCCCACTATCACCGCACCCTCAGCGCGCAACTAAGCCGCGGAATGTCTCTTGCCACGCTGCTCTCCCGAGCAATGGTGACCGGTCCGGGCAACAAGCTGATGCCCTTATCCCTTTCCCTCTTTCCAAATGCCATACGCTGGATCGCCGCCGCCACCCGCATTCCAGAGCGAGCGCTACTCGCGCATCCGGTGGCATCGCCCACGAGCCCGGCCTCCGTCTCACCCAAGCAAGCATCCTGAATGATGATTCATAAACGGCATCGGCAGGGGACGCTCATGCGTCCCCGGCCGATGCCGCGCGGGGAAGCCGCGCCACATCTCGTTTCGGTCCCCGCGAACCAGTTCGTCCATCGGTTGCGCGGAGGCTGATTAGGTCTTGAGGTCAAAGCGATCCAGGTTCATCACCTTGCTCCAGGCCGCCACAAAGTCATGCACGAACGTCTGCTCGGAGTCGGCGCACGCGTAGAACTCCGCGAGGGCTCGGAGTTCCGAATTGGAACCGAAGACAAGATCAACTACGGTTCCCGTCCACTTTAGTTTTCCGGTCGCGAGGTCATGTCCTTCAAGCACGCCTTCAGAAGCAGCGGACCGCTGCCACTTCGTGCTCATATCGAGGAGATTGACGAAGAAATCATTGGTCAATGCTCCGGGCCGCTTGGTGAAAACGCCGTGCTCGCTCTCGCCGAAGTTTGCATTCAACGCGCGCAGACCCCCGACGAGAACCGTCATTTCAGGAGCGGTCAGCGTGAGCAGGCTTGCCTTGTCCACCAGCAGCTCAGCCGCATATTTCTCTTGTCCCTTGCGGAGGTAATTGCGGAAGCCATCTGCTATCGGCTCCAACACTGCAAACGAGGCGACATCGGTCTGTTCCTGCGACGCATCGGTGCGCCCTGGAGAGAACGGAACCGTCACATCATGGCCGGCTTTTTTCGCGGCTACCTCGATGGCGGCGCAACCGCCCAGAACGATCAGGTCAGCCAGCGAGACCTTTTTGTCGCCGGATTCCCCTCCACTGCTGTTGAAACCTTTGTGAATCGCCTCCAGGACTGCAAGGACTTTTGCCAGTTCGGCTGGCTGGTTGGCTTCCCAATCCTTTTGCGGCGCAAGGCGGATGCGCGCCCCGTTGGCCCCGCCGCGCTTGTCGGTGCCACGAAAGGTTGAAGCCGAGGCCCAGGCAGTCGTGACGAGTTGGGAGATGGAAAGGCCGGATGCGAGGATAATTTCCTTCAAGGCCGCAATGTCCTGCGCCTCGATCAGTTTGTGATCCACTGCGGGAACTGGGTCTTGCCAGATGAGTTCCTCTTTCGGCACCAACGGTCCCAGATAGCGAGCGCGCGGACCCATATCGCGATGGGTGAGCTTGAACCAAGCCTTGGCAAAGTCGTCTGCCAGCTTCTGCGGGTTCTTGAGATAATTCCTCGAAATCTTCTCGTAGATCGGGTCCATTCTCAGGGAGAGATCCGTTGTGAGCATGGTGGGGGCATGCCTCTTTTTGGGATCGTGCGCATCGGGTACGGCATTAGCGACCGCTCCGCCTTTGGGTTTCCATTGCTGAGCGCCGGCAGGACTTTTGGTGAGTTCCCATTCAAAGCCAAACAGGATCTCGAGGTAGTTGTTGTCCCACTTGATGGGGTTTGTGGTCCATGCTCCCTCGAGGCCGCTGCTGATTGTGTCCACGCCTTTGCCACTGCCAAAGCTGCTTTTCCAGCCCAGGCCTTGCTCCTCGATGGGGGCGCCCTCGGGTTCGCGCCCGACATACTTAACCGGATCGGCAGCACCGTGAGTCTTGCCAAAGGTGTGTCCGCCCGCGATGAGGGCAACTGTCTCCACATCATTCATCGCCATGCGCGCAAAGGTCTCCCGAATATCTGTTGCGGCGGCGACTGGATCCGGCTTGCCGTTGGGGCCTTCGGGATTCACATAAATCAGGCCCATCTGAACCGCGCCGAGAGGATTGTCGAGCTGACGGTCACCCGTGTAGCGTTCGTCTCCCAGCCACTTGCCCTCAGATCCCCAATAAGTGTTGTCTGGCTCCCAGATGTCCTCGCGCCCGCCGCCAAAGCCGAAGGTCTTCAATCCCATCGAATCAAGCGCCACGTTGCCAGCGAGAACAATCAGGTCGGCCCAGGAGAGTTTCTTGCCGTACTTCTTTTTGATGGGCCAGATCAACCGGCGCGCCTTGTCGAGGCTCACGTTGTCCGGCCAACTGTTGAGGGGAGCAAATCGCTGCGCGCCGGAGCCTGCGCCGCCGCGGCCATCGGCAATGCGATAAGTGCCTGCGCTATGCCACGCCATGCGAATGAAGAACGGCCCATAATGGCCGTAGTCCGCAGGCCACCACTCTTGTGAATCCGTCATCAGGGCATGGAGGTCCTTGATCACGGCATTCAAGTCGAGGCTCCTGAACTCCTTCGCGTAATTGAATGTCTTGCCGTTGGGATTGGAAAGAGATGATTGCTGATGCAGGATCTTCAGGTTCAGTTGATTGGGCCACCAGTTTGCATTCGTTGGGGTTCCAGCCACTGTGTGTTTCAGAGCGCCGTTCGAAAACGGGCACTTTGCATCGCCTGACTTGGCGTTCTGATCGTCGACGATAGGTGGTCCGGGGGTCTTTGTTTTGTCGTTAGACATAAGTGCATCTCCTTGGTTTAGGTGTGAATAATTCGCGTAAATCCTCTTCCTCAACGCAGGTCTCCGGCATGCAAATTGCAATGCACATGGAGATTTCCCGGTGCAATAATACTCCGCTTTTGTCAAACTATTCCTTTTATAGCGATAAGAAAAATCAATTGTTTCTACGATGATGATTGCTTTGATCTATGATGCTCTCAAGCAACACTTGGGGCCGACAATGAATCTTCAGGAACTTCGTTATTTTGTTGCTGTGGCCGAACACCGTCACTTTGGGCGAGCAGCCGAGGCCTGCAACGTGAGCCAGCCCACGCTCAGTGGCCAGATTCGCAAGCTGGAAGACGAGCTGGGAGTAACGCTGCTGGAGCGGACCAATAAGCGCGTGGATATCACGCCAGTGGGCAGCCAGATTCTGATTCACGCACATCGTGCGCTGGCTGAGTCCGGTCAGATGGAAGCGGTGGCCAGGGCGGCGCGCGACCCGCTGGTGGGTCCGTTGAAACTGGGCGTGATTCCCACGCTGGCGCCTTACCTGATGCCGATGATTCTCAACTCTTTGCGAGAGACCTATCCGGGGCTGACCATCGAGCTGTGGGAAGACCAGACGCGTTCGCTGATAGACGGATTGCGCAACCACCGTCTGGATGCCGCGCTGCTGGCCACGGCTTCCGATGCGCCGGAGATTACCGAGATTGCGCTTTTTGAGGAGCACCTGCTGGCCGCATTGCCTCTCGACCACCGGCTAGCCGGGGAAGAGTCGGTCAACGAAGAGGCGCTCGCAGAGGAGCTGATGGTGCTCTCTGACGGACACTGCCTGGCGAACCAGGCGCTGGCAGCCTGCGGAGCGAAGCACGGAGCGGCGCGGAGTGGGCTGCAAGCCTCCATGCAGGCAGCAACGCTGGAGACACTGGTGAACCTGGTGGCGGCGGGTTATGGAGCGACCCTGATTCCAGCTCTCGCTGCGGACTCACTCACAGCGCGCGGCATTATTCTCAGGCCGCTCACTGGAAAATCGTCGAGAACGATTCGCCTTGCGAGCCGGCCCGGGTTTCCGCGTCCGCAGGCGCTGCGCGCTCTGGAAAAAGTGATTCGGAAAGCAGTGGGCCCGGCTCTGGTCCACGGTTGCCAGAGCGGGGTTCCGTCTGTGCAAAAAGCGAGTAAAACTCTCTAATTAGTCTTATTTTTGCGGCCCGTTCAGGGGAATTCATACGAACACGAATTCCGGCCTCCCTTATCCACAAAATCCGCCGCCCGCGCCGTTGACCCTGCCGTTCAGGGTCCGTAGAGTCTGTAATCGGAGGACAATTTTTCACCGCGCTGGCGGGTTGTCTTCTGAAACGGAATTCGATTGCGCCATAGCCCCAACACCCCGGAGTTTAAATGCTGAAACTAAAGAAAATTCACATCCTCGGCTTCAAAAGCTTTTGCGACCGCACTGAGGTGACCGTGTCGGGAACAGGCATTGCCGTGGTGGTGGGGCCGAACGGGTGTGGGAAGTCGAACATTCTCGACGCGGTGAGCTGGGTGCTGGGCGAGCAAAGCGCCAAGACCTTGCGCGGGACGCACATGCAGGACGTGATCTTTGCAGGAACCCGCGAGCGCAAGCCGGTGGGGATGGCCGAGGTGACGCTGACGATGGTCGATCCAGAGGCTTACGAGGGGCCGGTGCCCGTCGAACCTCAGGTCACCATCGACCATGAAAGCCCGACGGACTGGGACGAAGATGAAGTGCGTCGTCAGCGAGCCGCCGAAGTCGAAGAGATCATCGCCAACGAGCAACCCGGCCAAGTGATGGAAGATGAGGCAGCAGAAGGGGCAGCACAGCCGCAGGAGCGCGTCGAGCCGCAGAGTTTTGCCACGGGCGAGGGTCCGCACGCAGTGGTGCTGAAAATTCGCCGTCGCAAGTTCCAGCGCACGCCGCAAAAAGGCGAGATCGTAATTACGCGCCGCCTGTTCCGCACCGGCGAGAGCGAGTATCTGCTGAACGGCAAACTGTGCCGGCTGCGCGACATTCAAGACATCTTCATGGGCACGGGACTTGGGCCGGAAAGCTACGCAATCATCGGGCAGGAGCGGGTTGGACAACTGCTCAGTTCCAAACCATACGACCGACGGGCCATCATCGAAGAAGCGGCGGGGATTACGCGCTTCAAGACAAAGAAGCGTCTGGCCGAGTTACGTCTGGAGAGCGCCAAACAGAATCTGGCGCGCGTGGACGATATTTTTGAAGAAGTCACGCGGCAGATGAACAGCCTGAAACGTCAGGCGTCAAAGGCCGAGCGGTTTGCGGCCGTGCGCGACGAACTTCGCGGCAGACTGCGCGTGGTGCTGGCCAGCCACATGGCGCTGATGGACTCCGATCAGGCAAGGCTGGGACACGAGATCGCCGCCCTGACCGAGCGGATCAATGCGTCGTCGGCAGGAATCGAGGAGCAGGAAGGCAGCCAGCATTCGCTCACCGAGCGCGGCTACCAGTTGGACGGCGAGGGCCAAGAGGCGCAGAATCGCGCCAACACTGCGGCTGTGGAGCTGGAGCGTGCAGCAGCGCGGGAGCGCGCCAACACTGAGCGCGTGGCCGAGTTGGAAATGCGCATTGCCGCAGCCGGCGTGGAGCTGGAGCAAACGCGCACGCAGTTGACCGGAATTGCCGAGGAGCGAATACAGCAAAAGTCATTCTTGGAGACGGCAGCCGAAGAGGCGCACGCGTTTCGCCAGCAGGTGGAGGCGCACCAGCACGAAGCGCGCTCCGCGGCTGAAGAAGTTTTTGCCGCGGAAAGAGAACTGGAGACCAGCCGCCGTCACGCGATGCACCTGCTGACCCTGGCCGGCAACGCGCGCAACCATACTTCCCAGGGCGAAGAGAGCCTGGCGGCTCTGGAGCGCGAGGCCGAGCGGCTGGAAACGGAGATGGGCCAGGCGCGGAACGAGTTGGAGAATTTGGGCGCTCAGAGCGGGGAAGCAAAACTGCGCTTCGCGTCCGCGGCGGAGGCGCTCAAGCGGCTGGAGAGCGAGATTGCGTCGTTGCGCGAAACCTTGCAGACGCGTCGCGCCGAGGAGAATGCACTGCGCACGCGGGCGAACCAACTGCGCGGCGAACTTGCCACTGCCGCTGGACGCCGCGACGCACTGCAATCGCTGATTCGCAACCACGGTTACTCTACCGACACGGTGCGCCGGCTCCTCAAGCCGGGCGCGCTGGCAGAAGGCATGGCGCCGGTGGGCACGCTTGCTGATTTTCTGGAAGTGAATGGCGAGTATGAGGGCGTGGTAGACGAGTTCCTTCGCGAGGAACTGAATTATGTGGTGGTGGAGAGCTGGGTGGCTGCCGAGCAGGGCGTCCGGCTGCTCAAGTCTGGCGTGGATGGCCGCGCCACATTTCTGATTCATCCTGCCGAGCAGGGCGCATTGTTTGAGGAAGACAACACTACCATCAGCGCTTCCGGACTGATTCCGCTGAAGGATTCGATTCGCATTCTGAACGGTTTTGGGCGGCCGCTGGAGTCGATTCTGCCCAAGCTCAAGCACGGCTATCTGGTTGATGACTCGAACCACGCACAGCAGCTGGCCGCGCAGTATCCGTACGCCTACTTCCTCACGCCTGGGGGTGAGTGCTTTCACAACGCAACCGTGACTGGCGGCAAGCCGGCCAGCGAAGGCCCGCTCGCGCTGAAGCGCGAGTTGCGATTGACGGAGAGCAGCCTGGCCAAACTTGAAACCGGATTGGCGCAAGCGGAATCCGAAGCCACGGCATTGATTAAAGCCATTGAAGAGCTGGGCGCGCAATTGGAAGCGCGCAGCGAAGAACGGCGTCTGGCCGAACGCGACACCGCCGACCAAGGCGCGTCGCTCAAGCTGATGGACTCGGAAACACAGCGCGTTGCGCGACGCTTTGAGGAGTGGACGGCGCAGGCTGCGCGCAACAAGGAAGCTCGTGAAGCAAAGAAAAGCAATATCGACCAGAACCGCGAGGAGATGCTTCGCCTCGAAGCCGAACACCGGGCAGCCGAAGCCGCTCTCGACGAGTTGCAGGCGCAGTTGGCTTTGCTGCGGCAAAAGCGCGAGGGTTTGCAGCAGGAGGCGGCGCAGGTAACCGCCGAACTGGCCGGCCTGGAAGAGCGCAGGCGCGGCGCAGAAGCTGCTTTCCAGCGCATCGACCGCCTTCATGCCGACCTTGTGCGCCGGGTTCAGTCAATTGACCACCAGCGGACCGAGGCCAGTGCGGAGCGCGAACAGCGCATCAAAGAGAGCGCCGAGCTGGTCCAGCGCGAAAAGGAACTGAAAGCTGGGCGAGCCGAGGCGCTAGTGCAGGCGCAGGCGTTGACCGCAGAGGCGCAGGCTCTTCGCCAGCAACTGGCGACCATGGAAACCGAACTCAAGGGTGGGAGGGCTGCGCTCGACCAGATGCGAGAGGACCGAGCCAGCCGATTGAGCGAAGTGGCCAGGCTTGGCGCTGATATGGAACACCTGGAAGCAAGCTGCCTTGCTGAGGTGAATCTTGAGGCCTCCGCGTTGCGCTCCGATGCGCTCATCGACCGCCTGGCCGGAGAGCCGCTGGCCGCTGAAGAAGAGACCTGCCGTGGCCTTCGCCAGCGCATCGAACAGATGGGGCCGGTGAACATGATGGCGCTGGACGAGTACAAGGAGACCGCCGAACGTCATGGATTCCTCGATACGCAGCGCGCTGACCTGATGGAATCGATTGAAAACACCCAACAGACCATCAAGGAAATCGATCTGATTTCGCGGACCAAATTTGACGAGGCTTTTGCCCGCATCAACGAGAATTTTGCTCTCGTCTTTGCGCGGCTTTTCCAGGGTGGTCAGGCATTTCTGCGCCTCACGGATGTTGAGAACCAGCTTGAGAGCGGCCTGGACATCGTGGCTTCGCCGCCGGGCAAGAAGCTGCAAAATGTGCTGCTGCTTTCCGGCGGAGAAAAATCCCTTACTGCGCTTGCCTTGCTGGTGGCCATCTTCCAGTTCAAGCCAAGCCCCTTCTGCGCTCTCGACGAAGTGGATGCGGCGCTGGACGAAACCAACGTCGGCCGGTTCTCCGACCTGATGTACGCCTTGAGCAGGGACACGCAGTTCCTGGTGGTCACTCACTCCAAGCGGATGATGCAATCGGCCGACATGATTTACGGCGTCACCATGCAAGAGCCCGGCGTCTCGAAGGTGGTAAGCGTACGCCTGGCCGGGCGCGAGCATCAACGGGCTTCGGCGTAAAGCTCGATTGGCGGGTAACAGACTGCCTTGCTAGGGCGGCTTCCAGTACTTTTTTGCGCGGCGAATTCATGCGCGCATGGAACATGAAAATCGATTTCCAGGTCCGCATCGGCGTAATCCCCATTTTGGACCGGTTTTCCACATTGATGCGCATTGCAATTCGCGCATATATTGGTTTGTCCCCCACCAGGCGAACATTTTCTTGGACCATTTACCTTCGCTTCGTCGGGCTTTAATGGTTTCTCCAACCATGGCGATCATGCTGGGTGTTGAGCAAGTTGCTGAGGCACGGATTACGTGGCCGCCATCAACCTACAACCTAGGAACGAAGTTTTCAAACCAAAAATGAGGATGATGATGAATCAATCTTGGAGGAGTGTCGCACACAGCGGCCTATTTCTTGTGGCCGTTCTCATCGGTTGCCTGCCCAGTCTGGCGCAACAAACCCTTGGCTCACTGAACGGCACCGTGCTGGATCCAACCGGAGCTGCCGTAGGAGGCGCCAAAGTGACCGCAACCAACGCGGCCATCAACGTCACCGCAACCACCGCTACGCAGGGGACAGGTTTCTTCCAGATATTCAATTTGCCCATCGGCACCTATGTGGTCAAGATCAGCCATGAGGGCTTCGAGGTCACTCAACTGACTGCAATCCAGGTCCAGGAGGCGCGTGCCACCACAGTCAATGCCACTTTGAAAGTCGGCAAGGCCACGGAGTCGGTGACGGTCACTTCCACGCCGCTTCTTAACGCCACTGACACCACCAACGGCTACACGCTTGACGCGGCGCAGATCGATCTTACTCCGTTGGCTACCGGCAGCTTCACCCAGATGGCCACGCTTTCTCCGGGCGTGAATGCCGAACTGCTTTCCAATCTCGACTCCAACTCCGGACTGGGCAACCAGCCCATCTGGGCCAATGGACAGCGCGACACCTCGAACACGTTCCAGGTGAACGGCGTAGACGCCACCAACCTGTTCAACGGCAAAAGTTCCAGCGGCTCGAATTCGCAGCGGTATAACTTCAACATCGGCGGCGGCAGCACCTCTGCATCCTCTTCCGCCGGCTCTGCCTCCATCGGCGGCGCAGCGCCCGTGGGGACTTCAGTGTATGGCTCCAACGGCAACAGCCTTCCCTCGCCTCCGCCTGAGTTCACGCAAGAATTGCGCGTCAACGCCTCCATGTACGACGCCCAGCAGGGCGCCACCAGCGGCGCGCAGATCGACGTCAACACAGCTACTGGCACAAATACCTGGCACGCCCAGCTTTATGGCGGCTTCGCCAATAATTCCTTGAACGCCGCACCCTTTTTCTTCAATCAGGAGTATGTGCTTGCCACCCAGGGCTTCGGCGCTTTTCCCGCGTCAATGCGAAACCCTGGGCTTCATCGCTGGAGTACAGGCGCCACCATCGGCGGTCCGGTGCTGAAAAACAAGGTCTTTCTCTTCGCCGCCTATCAACACCGCTACAACTCCGACCAGGGCACCGGCCTGACGCAGATGACCGTGCCTTCGGGGCTCACCGATGACCGTTCGACAGCCGGTCTACAGGCCGCGGCAACTTCCTGGAATAACGGGACGCCGTTCACAACTACTCCCAACCCGATCGCCGCGGCGCTGATGAATGCCAAGCTTCCCGATGGCAGTTACCTGATTCCATCGCCGCAGATTCCGGGCACGTATCAATTCGGCGAACCCAACGTGACACTGCTCGGCACCTCAGTGCTGACCGCCGACCAGGCGACTGCTTCCGTGGACTGGGACGCGACCAAGACCGACCGGCTTTCAGTGAAGTATTTTTATCAGACAGCGCCTGTGAACAAGCCCTACGGCTACTCTCAAACCGGCGGTTTTCCTGTCACCCAGGACAACGGTGCGCAAGTGGCGGCCATCGATAACACCATCTCCATCGGCCCGCGCCTCAACTGGGAGCAACGCCTGGGCTTTGTGCGCATGGGTTCATACAGCTTCTACAAGCAGACGCTCACCAACCCGTCCGGCGACCCTGCTTTCGGCGTCAATGGCGGTAACACGGACCCCAACGCAGCGACGGATTTTGCCCCCGGATTGCCCGGCCTGCTGATCAAGGATTTCCCCACCAGCAGCGAGGCCAGTGGCCTACCCGGACTCAAGGTCGGTCCCTATAGTTCATTTGCCGACATCGGCTATTATCAAAACCGCCTCAACCCCTCCACCAACGTGATCTTTACTGCTGGCAAGCACACCCTTGTGGCTGGCGGAGGCTACAGCTACACCCAACTCAATATCACCAACAATCGCACCGGCATCGCGCAGATCGAGGCGAAGAACTTCGAGACTTTTCTGGAAGGCAAGGTGAGTTCATCGAATATTCTTGAAACCATCGATCCGAAAAGCGGACGCAATGACGCCGATCGCTACTATCGTTCGAACGAACTTTCCGGTTACCTCCAGGACAAATGGCAGGCGTTGTCCAATCTCAGCATTACCGCCGGCGTCCGCTACGACTATCACGGAGGCATGACTGAGAAATACGGCAATATGTTCAACTTCGATCCCTCACTCTTCAACGTGACGGGAACTGACCAAACGCCCGGGGGCCTTGTGGTCAACAACGCCGGTTTTGTTATTGCCGGCAACAACAAGTTCAACCCGACCACCGGGACTACCGACTCCACGCTTACCGGCCGTCAGTGGGGCATTTCGCCTCGCATCGGCTTTGCCTGGTCTCCCAAGAAATATCACGGTAATCTCGTGGTCCGAGGCGGCGGCGGCATGTACTTTGATCGCGGTGAGTTGTTCAGCTACCTCTCACAACCGGCAGGCAGCGGCAACGGCGGCCCCTTCGGAGTCACCGAATCGGCGCCGCTGGCCAGTTACGTGCAAGGCAATGGCAAGACGCTAGCGAATCCGCTGGGCTCCGCACTCACCTCGTCGACATATATCAAGCCCAGTTCCGATCCCGGCACTATCACCCAGGCGTTGCAGAATCAGCTCAACATCATGACCGGAATCAGTTCGGACGGGTACGGCAAGAACTGCGGAGGAATCGATAACCAGGAAGGCTACACCGACTGCACGGCAACGCTGAACTTTGGCGCCTATGACAAGAGCAACGTACTGCCCTACACCATGAATTACACCTTGAACGTGCAGTGGCAGCCGCTCAACGATTTGGCCGTCACCATCGGCTACACTGGCAACCGCGGCCGCCATGCTGTTGTGCCAGTGCCTTTCAACATGCCGGGCATCGCCACGTCGACCAATCCGATCTGGGGCGAAACTTCTACTTACGGCTTCGAGGTGCTCAACGAGAACTCGATGAGTGACGGGTACGATTACGACCCCATTGCCGGCGAGCCGTGGAACACAGCCGATGGCGGCAACACGGACTTCCGCGCGCCCTACGTCGGTTTCAGCCCCAACGCCGCGATGTTCAAGACGGTGGGCAACTCCGCCTACGACGCTCTGGAAACCCACGTTGAAAAGCGCCTCTCGCATAACTTCCAGGCTGGAGCAAGTTACACCTGGAGCCACGCGCTCGACGAACAAAGCGACATCGGCTTGTTCTTCACCGGCGACAATCCCAACAACCTGCGCGACTCCTGGGCCTCGTCGGACTTCGACCGCACCCACGTCTTCAGCGCAAACTTTCAGGCTTCCAGCCCTAACCTCGCCAAAGCCCACTCGCTGGCTTCGTACTTTGCCAACGACTGGCACCTGACTGGCGTGGGCATCCTGCAGAGCGGCGAACCCTATTCGCTCTATGAGTTCTACGGAGCGGTTGGCAGCGTCTACTTCGGCAACTATCCAACCCTGATGAACCCCGTGATTGGAATCAAGGACCCATCCCATCCCAAGACAGCACTTACCGGCAACTCGGGACCATTCCGCGGCTCCGGAGGCAGCTACATTCCGGCTCTCGATCCCACGCAGATTGCCATTAACTATGTCCCGGCGGGCCAGATGGGCGTGCCCACCTCAACTGGCACCGATCCAACCGACAGCTACGAGACCAACTTCACCAACGGCCAGCGCAACCTCTTCCGCCAGGCCATGCAGAAGCGACTCGACCTCTCGGTGCGCAAAGACTTCCACATCACGGAAAAGGTGAATTTGCAGTATGAGCTCAACGTCTTCAACGTGACCAACACCACCAGCCTCGACGTGCCTATGGACCAGGGGCAGATTCGCCAGAACTCTGCTTGCTCCAACTATGCCACAACGCAGGGCAACAACTGCACGCCTGGTCAGTACTACTACGTCAACTACGGCCAGATTGTGACTGGCAATAATGCCACCGACCAAAGCTCCGCGCTGGCCAACCTTGATCAACTGCCGTATTCCACCGGGTCAGGCAAAGGTTTGACCATTCCGACCCTTATCCCACTCAACACCGGCACCTGCGTCAAGCCGTACAACATCAACAGCACCGGATGCCCTAACAACGCTGCAACCTTCGGCTCGGTGCTTGGCACCATCGGCGGCAACAGGGCCTTCACCATGGGCATGCACATTACCTTCTAACCTCCGTATTTCAGCCGGATACGCGGAACGGGGTCACCTTCAGGGACCCCGTTCTGCTTATGTAATCGAATCTTCAGCGCGGATTGTGGCGGCAAAACGGGGAAGAGAAGGCTGCTTGGCGCACGGAAATTCCTCAAGGAGGCGGATTGAAGCTCCGAGTCTGCCCTGACTCGCTCTCTTCCGCAAGAGGAAGATGGCCAAATAGCCCCGAAATCCTCATTGAGCGCAGGATTCTGTTTTGAGGAGTCTAGAGAAGTCCTTCGGAATGGTCTACAATGACCATATCGCAATGAAATGGTCATTTCTGTGATTTGGAGATACGCTAGGTGCCGATTGTGATTCCAGCCGCGCGGCCTTCAGGCTACACTTCACAGAGTAAAGGGTACTCTTGCCACCGGTTACATTTCCGGCTCCCGTTGAGAGGCCCAGGACGCACTTGCTGAATATAGCCTTAGCCTGGACCTGATGTTAGTCCTGCCGCAACAGCATCATTTGTATGCGAAAAAAGGCTTGCCGCCGAGTGCATCGAGCCGCAACCGCCAACCGAAGGCGCACGACGATTCACCGGCGTAAAAACAGAGTACCGTGAAGAAGCGGAGAGCGAAACACCATGGGGCTGAATGTATTCGATGTTGCCGTGATCGTGTTGTACCTGGCCTGCGTCACGGCATTCGGAATGCACTTCAAGAAGAAGCAGAGCACGATCAAGGGCTATTTCCTGGCCGAAAAGACGATTCCTTGGTGGGCCATCTCCCTGTCTATTGTTGCCGCTGAGACCAGCACGTTAACTATCATCAGCGTGCCTGGAATGGCCTACGAGCAGGATTTCCGCTTTCTGCAGTTAGTCATCGGCTACATGATCGGGCGCGTCATTATCAGCTTGTTGCTGATTCCGCATTACTTTCGCGGCGACCTGGTCACGGCTTATCAGCTTATTGAACGGCGCTTTGGACAGAGGCTGCGTTCCCTCACCGCCGGCCTCTTCCTGATGACGCGCGCTGCCGCGGATGGCGTTCGTGTTTTCGCGATTGCCATCGTGGTGGGTATTGCGCTCTCTGGACTTCTGCACGGGTATAGCGATTTAGTACGTGATGTGACTGCCATCGCCATCGTCATCATCCTGACGCTGGTCTACACATTCAAAGGCGGTATGGCCACCGTGATTTGGACAGACGTGGTGCAGTTGTCGGTTTATCTAACCGGCACCGTAATCGGGCTGTTCACCATCGCGCATCTGGTTCCCGGCGGATGGCACGCCGCATACGGCATGGCCGCGGACGCGGGCAAATTCCACGTCTTCGAATTCGGCTGGAACTTCTACGCAAAATACACATTCTGGTCCGGCGTCATTGGTGGCGCATTCCTCACCACTGCAAGCCACGGCACCGATCAGTTGATCGTGATGCGGCTGCTGGCGTCGCGCAGCGAGCGCAACGCTAAGATGGCGCTGATAATGAGCGGCGTCCTGGTGCTCTTTCAGTTTTCGCTGTTCCTGATGATCGGCGCCCTGCTTTTTGTGATGTACAAGTTGATCGCGCCGGCGGTAGCGTTTACAAGGCCTGACGCCATCTATCCCACGTTTGTGGTCACGCGCATGCCACACGGCATCAGCGGCCTTCTGATCTCGGCCATTCTGGCCGCAGCGATGTCCAACCTGAGTGCTTCGCTGTATTCGCTTTCTTCCACGACCATCATTGATTTTTATTCCAGATTCAATCCCGGAGTCACCGAGAAGCGCAAGATGTTTCTCTCTCGCATGGCCACCATTTGCTGGGGGATTGTGCTTTTTGGCCTGGCGATTGTGGCCCGGCAGAGCGGCCAAAAGGTGCTAGAGATAGGCCTTTCCATCGCTTCAGTGGCCTACGGATCGCTGCTCGGAGTTTTCATGCTGGGCGTTCTCACGCGCCGAGCTTCTGAGAGCGGCGCCATGGTGGGAATGTTGTGCGGCTTTATTCTGAATATTTTCCTGTGGCAGTTCACCAGGGTTCCGTATACCTGGTACGTGCCGCTGGGCAGCATTGTCACGTTCACAATCGGCTATGGCGCGAGCTTCTTTTTTCGGCGAACAATGGCCGTTGAACTAGCTACTGAAATCAGAGCATAGGAGAATAGATGGTGTTGAGTGGTCTTGAAACGGAACGGCAAAACCGCGCATCCTCCGATCTGGACAAATCGAGTGCGCTGGAGATTGCCACTCTCATGAACCGCGAGGACGCCAAGGCTTTGCGTGCCGTGCGGGAGGCGCTGCCGGAGATTGCCAAGGCGATTGACGTGGCTTACAACTGCCTGGCGAAAGGCGGCCGTCTGATTTACGTCGGCAGCGGCACCAGCGGCCGGATTGGCGCGCTGGATGCTTCGGAGTGTGCGCCCACGTTCGGCATCGATCCTTCCATCGTCCAGTACGTGATGGCCGGTGGCGAACGCGCACTGGCCAACGCCACCGAGGCCAGCGAAGATTCGTCCCAGTTGGGCAGGAGCGACATGGCCGCTCGAAAGCCCGGCAAAAGGGATGTAGTTGTGGGCTTGGCTGCCAGCGGCCGAACGCCCTACACCATCGCCGCATTAAAGTACGCTGCTAAGAAGGGAGCCACCACAGTTGCCGTTATTTGCAACAGGGACTCGGAACTGGCCCGTGTGGCGCAGATTGCCATCGAGGCCGAGGTCGGCCCTGAAGTTCTAACCGGATCCACCCGTCTCAAGGCCGGCACCGCACAAAAGCTCATTTGCAATATGATCAGCACCGGTGCCATGGCCCGCCTGGGATATGTCTACGGCAACCTTATGGTTCACCTTAGACTGAATAATGAAAAACTGATCGAGCGCGGAATCTCCATCGTGCAGCGCATCGCCAAAGTAAACAGGGTCGTTGCACTGGCCACCCTGAAGACAGCCAATATGAAGCTCCCGGTGGCGCTTGTGATGCTTTGCGCCAAGGTCTCAAAAACCGAGGCTGTCCGCCGCCTCAGGCGCGCCCAAGGAAGCGTTCGCAAGGCAATTGAAGCCTAGAGGGTCCACTTGTTCGCCGAATGCAGTCTGCCCGCAGCCCGCAAGAGCAATTACAAGTTGGACTGCGCTTTCTATCGAGTCTTGATCTGCTTGCAGATGTTCCACTCTCGCGCAGCGTCTTCTGACCGGCCGAGAATTCTATAGGCTTTTCCTAATACAAAATGGGCCTGATCGAAGCTATGAGCTTCACTTTCTCAAGGCACAGCAGGGACTCATTGGACATACTATGGACGGCTGGGGAGTTTCAGGAATCACGGAGTTGATATCCGGAATGTCACAAAATGTAAAGCAGGATCGTGACAACCTTGACTGCCTCGACTGCGGCAGTGCATGCCCCTCAACCGGAGTCTATCCTGAAGGCCTCAATATCGATGCAGCCGACATGGCGCCGCGCTCGGATACGGTGGCGCCGATTAAGCGGGCGAAGACGCAAAAAGATTGGTTCCCCACGAGTTCGTTTGCAGATGCGTAAGGCCACCTGGAAGCTCCGGCGACGGTGTCTTCGTTGGCCCCGGACTAAACCTTTGGGATTTGTCCGCTTTCAAGAATGTTAGGATTCATGATGACATCAAGTTCCAGTTCCGCGCCGAGCTGTTCAACGCGCTTAACCATCCAATCTTTAACGCGGTAGGCGTAAACGTAGACCACGCCTATAACTTCGGGCTAGCTAGCTCTACCCACGATCCGTGCGAAATTCAATTTGGTGGAAAGCTCTATTTCGGAGGTTAGATGGTTGGCGTGATTAAGATGTTTCTGACTTGGGAGACACTCCCGCATTGCAGCTCTGAGTAAAATGCGACAATTAGCCAGCAGGAGTGTTTAACAGGGCAATCCTCCTGAATTGTCTCCGGCTTCCTCTGAGGTTTGTTGAGCGCTTTGCACTTTTTGCCTAGAATCATAATTGCGAAGACATGGACCGCCCTGTGATCCTATTGCGCACCCTGCCATCCCGAGGTGAAACAAATGTTCCAACTGTCTTATTTTCACGAATGGCATCTGTCTCGCGCTTCTTCCTGCGTTGCCTTCTGCTTCCTCATTGGCCCCCTTCTTTTCCCGTCGGCGCCTTTGCATGCGCAAGCGGCTTCATCGCTCTCTCCCGCATCGACTGAGGCTCCGAAGTTCGCCCTGATCCCGATGCCGCGCGAGATTCGTGAGATCGAGAACATTTCTCTGGCGCAGGGAGCGGACATCCTGGTCGCGGGCAAGGACGCCGAAGACAAGTTCGCCGCCGAAGACCTGGCCAGCTCACTCAAAGAGCGCGGCATCGCCCCGCGCGCAGGTAAGAAAGGTAAAGTCAAGATAGTGCTTCTTCGCCAGCAAACGAAAAAGGCGGAGGCCATTCTTGGACGCGCGCACATCACATTCGATCCGGCGATGCATGATGAAGGCTATGTCCTCGTCACCGAGGGAAACGCAACATACGACATTGCCGCTACCGGCGCAGGAATCTATTATGGAGCGCAAACCATCAAGCAGCTGACGGACGGCCGCGGAGCGGATGCTCTTTTGCACTCAGTGGTGGTGCGCGACTGGCCTGCCATGAAGTATCGTGGCCTGAGCGACGATCTATCGCGCGGCCCGTTTCCCACGCTCGAATTTCAGAAGCATCAAATTCGCTTGCTCTCAGAGTACAAAGTGAACATCTACTCCCCGTACTTTGAGAACACGCTGGTCTATGCGTCCAATCCGCTGGCCGCGCTGCCCGGAGCCGCAATGACCCGCGCCGACGTAGCAGAACTTGTGCGCTATGCCAGTCAATACCACGTCACCATCATTCCCGAGCAGGAAGCCTTTGGCCACCTGCATCGCGTTCTGATGTACGACATTTATTCCCAACTTGCGGAGTCGCCCCATGGTTCCGTTCTGGCCCCGGGCCGGCCTGGTTCGCTTGATTTGATTCGGCAATGGTTTTCAGAAATGGCATCCGTATTTCCCGGCCCCTTTCTTCATATTGGCGCGGACGAAACTTTCGAATTGGGAAGAGGACAGACAAAGGCACGCGTAACTCAGGACGGGTTGGGCGCAGTGTATGTTGACTTTCTCAACGAAATACACACGGAACTGACTCCCCTGGATAGAAAGCTGATGTTCTGGGGCGACATAGCCATGGACAGTCCAGCGTTGGTGAAGACACTGCCCAAAGACATGATCGCCGTAGCGTGGGAATACAATCCAAACCCTGACGGTTATGATAAGTGGCTCTTGCCGTATGTTGATGCTGGAATGGAGACATGGGTGGCCCCGGGCATTAATAACTGGAGGGTAGTCTATCCGAATTTCAATGCCGGTTTCGATAACATCCAGAGATTCGTCAGCGATGGTCAGCGGCTCGGTTCCACGGGCGAGTTGAATACTGTGTGGAATGATCTGGGCGAAGGCCTATTCAATATGGATTGGTACGGCGTGCTCTTCGGTGCGGCTGCAGGTTGGCAACAGGGATCAAGCAGCATTCCTCAATTTCAGAGCAGCTACGGCCAGGTCTTCCACAGCGATTTCACAGGCAAGATTAACCAGGCGCAAAAAGAGCTGATGGCCGCGCAGGCTACGTTGAAAGATGCCGGACTCGGCTCGGCCACAGATAATCTGTTTTGGGTAGATCCGTGGAGCGTGGAAGGACTGCAACTTTCCGCCAAGTTATTGCCGGTAGCTCATGTGTTTCGTGGGCATGTCGAACAAGCCATTATTCTCATCGACCAGGCGCGCAGCGCGGCGCCGTTGCGCGAACAAGATGCGCTGGATGCAATGGAGATGGGCGCGCGGCGAATGGATTTCATCGGATACAAATTCGAGGTTGCACAGGAAATTGCCGACGGATATGATCGCGCCTATCAGGAACAAAACGATCCCGTCGGCAAGCGCTCCGTCCGTCGCGAGTTAGGCGCGATCACGGGCGTGAACGGTCAATGCCAAGATCTTCGCGAGGGATATGGACTGACACGCGAACTCTATCAGCGCGCATGGCTCCAGGAGAACCGTCCGTATTGGCTGGACAATGTCATGGCGCGTTACGATCTCGCCATCCAATTGTGGATTCAACGCGCCAACCGCTTCAGCGAGGCAAGTTCGCAATATCGCGAGATGCACGTCTTGCCAAAGCCGGAAGACGTTGGATTGCCTGCGCTGCCTGTTTCGGCGCATGTCATTTCGCCTGATCTTCCGGCAGTGAAAAAGGATAACTGACAGAAATATGGATTGGGTTGTCAGTGCCATAGGAGAAGCAAGATGAAGCTGATTTGTAACACTGTAGTTTCGCAGATTGGTGCCCTATTGGTTATGTCCGCGCTTTCTTGCGTCGCAGTAATAGGCCAGGAGTCTGTCGCGACGCCGGACTATGTTGTAGCCAGGCCGGTTATCAACATGTATCATTCTGCTTCCGCTGACAGCGATGTAGTCTCGCAGGCTCTTTATGGTTCGGGCGTCGCTGCGCTAGAGAAAAGAGATGGCTGGATTCATATCCGCACCGGAGACGACTATACGGGCTGGGTTTCGGCTGAGGATGTTACAGCGCAGTACGGCGGGTATGCTCCCGCCGGCAAGGCAGTGCGCGTCGTGCAGCTCACTGCGAATATCTATCGCGAACCCAGTGTGACCAAGCACGCACCTTTGCTGAACCTTCCCTGGGAGGCACGACTGGAAGTGCTTTCCACTAAGGTGGATGAGGGAGGTCGGTGGCTTCAGGTCAAGCTTGTGAATGGGCAGACAGCCTATGTCGAGCAAGGTAACGTGAGTGCAAATGTTCCCGCACTCACCATCGGCCAAACAATCCAGCTCGCGCACAAGTTTCTGGGCGTCACTTACACTTGGGGCGGAGTTTCAACTTATGGATACGACTGCTCTGGTTTTACGCAAATGTTGGTTCGCCAACGCGGAATCCTTATGCCACGGGACGCCGACGTACAGGCGAGCTGGAGCGGAGTTATTCCGGTGGAGCGCAAAGATCTGCAGCCGGGCGACCTGCTGTTTTTTGGCGACAGCCCAGCAAAGATCACTCATACCGGTATGTACATTGGCAGTGGCGAGTTCATTCACGATACAACCAACACGCACCCCGAGGTGCAGATCAGCAGGCTGGACGATATGCCCTGGACTAAACTGTTGATAGCAGCACGGAGAGTGAAATGATGAATCGACGCGATTTGTTCAAAACGGCTGGCGCAGTGGGAGTAGGCGTTGCTGTGCCAGTGGCGTTGTGTGCAATGGAAATGCCGGCGACGAGCGGTAATGCCGTGGTCAAAACCGAACTGAAGCGTCTCACGCTGCGCCACACATGGACGACTACAATGTCATCCAGCGCTTACCGCGACACGGTTCACCTTCAGTATCAACGCGACGGCATCACTGGATACGGCGAAGGTGCGCCAATCGTGCGATACAGGGAATATCCAGAGCAAGCCAAACTTGCGCTCGATGCGATCATCGGTCAGATTGAATCTGGCGACCCACGAAAATTTGATAACTTCCTTGCCGCAGTTCGCCGCGCGCTAGGCGACCATCAGCATGCGGCCATGGCTGCCGTGGACATCGCGATATGCGATTGGCTGGGCAAGAAGCTCGGAATTCCTCTATACCAGTATTTCGGGCTCGATCCGGTCGACGCTCCTGTAACAACTTTCTCCATAGGAATTGATACGCCCGAAATTACTCGCCAGAAGACGCGTGAGGCTGAGGACTTTCCGGTTCTCAAGGTGAAGGTCGGATTGCAGAACGACGAGGAGACAATCGAGGCCATCCGCAGCGTAACTAAGAAGCCGCTTCGTGTGGACGCCAATGAAGGATGGACTGATAAGGAAGAAGCCATACGCAAGATCAACTGGCTGGAGACGCAAGGCGTGGAGTTGATTGAGCAGCCAATGCCCGCGCATATGTTTGAAGAGACAAAATATGTGCGCAGCAAAGTGCATTTACCTGTTATCGCTGACGAAGCGTGCACAGGCGCATCGCAGATTCCCCAACTGCGGGAAGCTTACGATGGGATTAATGTAAAGCTTGATAAGTCGGGAGGCGTAATGGAAGCCTATAGATGGATCAAGTTTGCGAGGGCGATGAACATGAAGGTGATGCTGGGTTGCATGGTCTCCAGCTCATGCACAGTTACGGCTGCAGCTCATTTGGCGGCTCTGGTTGATTACCCAGATCTCGATGGAAATTTGCTCATTTCCAACGACCCATATGAAGGCGTGTCTGTGCGGCACGGAAAATTGATCTTGCCGTCAGGTTCGGGTCTGGGATTGAAGATCTTAGGCTAGTTTGGTAACGCAAGCGGGCACGTGCTGCTGTATACCTATAACTGTTTTGTTGATCTCTGCCGGACACCGGCTCATGCAAGGGGAATTGAAGTGAGAAAACAATCTACAATTTGCCGGTTTGTCTTGACACTTTCGACTGTCGCTGTATCGTTTAGCGGGCCGCTGGCTCAGAATGCGTTACCCTCCAGCAACGAAGTCATTGTGACTCGCGGTGCGAACTTCAATAATATCGACGAGATTATGAATGCGGCAATTGCGCGGGGAGATATTCCCGGCGGCGTCGTGTTGATTGGACACAATGGCAAGGTGGTTTACCGCAAGGCTTTCGGTTGGCGCTCTCTGGAGCCGGACAAGGAAGCTGCGACCGTGGACACAATCTACGATCTTGCTTCGCTCACGAAATGTATTGCCACAACCACCTCCGTTATGAAGTTAGTGCAAGAGGGGAAAATTCGCATCAATGATCCGGTTTCTAACTACCTGCCAGAATTTTCGCAAAATGGGAAGCGCGATATCACGGTGCGCGAACTACTCACGCATTATTCGGGACTGCCGGAGGATCTGGACCTCAAGACAACTTGGAAGGGCCGCGATGCGGCATATCGTATGGCCATGGATGAGAAGCCGATCTTCACTCCCGGCTCGCGCTTTCTCTATAGCGATATCAACTTTGAAACTCTCGGATTTCTAGTGGAGAAAGTTTCAGGCATGAGTCTGGACGCGTACTCGACGAAGTATGTGTTCGAACCTCTGGGGATGAAGGATACGCGTTTCGTTCCCCCGGCCGCATGGATTCCGCGCATTGCGCCCACGCAATTTGACGAGAAGAATCGAATGCTGCGTGGAACCGTGCATGACCCGACGGCACGACGCATGGGAGGTGTCGCGGGACACGCGGGATTGTTTTCTACCGCCGATGACCTTTCAATATTTGCCGAGGATATGCTCTCCGGATTTCACGTTCTTACACCGCTGTCAGTGGAGAAAATGTCTACGCCCGAGCAGCCGCCCACTGGAGCTTCGCTGCGCGGGCTTGGATGGGACCTCGATTCACCTTATTCCACTAATCGCGGCGAGTTTCTTCCCATTGGATCATTTGGACACACTGGGTTCACAGGAACATCGATCTGGATTGATTCAGTTACCGACACTTATGTAATTATTCTGACTAACGCGGTCCATCCAGACGGTCACAAATCGGCTATCGTATCGCTGCGCACACGGCTGGCTTCCGCTGCAGTGCAGGGCCTTGGACTCTCGGTTTCAGACGATCAGAAGCTGCGCCTTGCGCGCATCACAGGTTACAACGAGGCGCTGCCGTCGCAGCATTTGGTAGCCGCGCGCAATGGCTTGGTTCGCACCGGCATCGACATGCTTGAGGCGCATGACTTCGCCGAACTTCGGGAGGGAACTGCAACGAGAACGAAGATTGCGCTCGTCACAAACCAGACAGGCGTGGATTCACGCGGGAACCGTACCATTGATGTGCTGGCCAAGGCGCAGGGCATTGAAGTTGTCGGCATTTTCAGTCCTGAACACGGCGTTGACGGAATCGTGGACACGACGCAGATTGCGGATTCGAAGGATTTCGCAACTGGAATTCCCGTCTATAGCGTTTACGGAGATTCCAGCGCCAAGCGCCATCCCTCCCTGGAGATCCTCAAGTCCGCCGATGTAATCGTCTACGACATTCAGGACATTGGCGCCCGCTATTACACTTACGAAACTACGCTCGGATACTTTCTCGAAGCAGCAGCAAAGGCAGACAAGAAGATATTCGTTCTCGACCGCCCGAACCCCATCAACGGCGCTTTCGTTCAAGGTCCCATCAGCGACAAGGGACGCGAAGACTTTATTAACTACGGGCAAATTCCCATCCGTCATGGCATGACCATCGGCGAACTGGCGCGCTTTTATAACTCCGAGCGCAGCATCAATTCCCGCCTCACTGTTGTTGCTTTGGAAGGTTGGCAGCGCGGTGACTGGCTGGATTCGACCGGGATCCTCTGGGTGAATCCTTCTCCCAACATGCGTAACTTGACGGAAGCCGCTCTTTATCCCGGACTGGGAATCCTTGAGTGGACGAACGTGTCTGTGGGGCGCGGCACGGATGCTCCTTTTCAGTTGGTGGGCGCGCCGTGGGTTCAGCCGCTGGAACTGGCAGCCTACCTCAATGCACGCGCCATCACAGGGGTCCGCTTTGTGCCGACTAATTTCACGCCAAGCGATTCCGTTTACGCAAATCAGAAATGCGCGGGTGTGAACATCATTGTCACGGACAGGAATACGCTCGATGCGCCGGAGCTCGGCATTGAGATTGCGTCCGCGCTGCACTCTCTCTACCCGCAGCAATTCGAGATGAAGAATCTCGACGGCTTGATGCTGAACAAAGCGACTATGGATGCAATCAGCGCCGGGCAGGATCCACGGAGAGTGTGGATGGATTGGGTCGAAGCGATCGAGCAGTTCAAAACCGTCCGGGCCAAGTATCTGCTGTACTGAGCTCACGAACCGCGGAATAGGTTGCTTGCCGCCAATGCGGAACCCCAAGTCTGCATTGACACAACCAGCGCGGTTGACTAAAGTGGCTCTCTGGCGCAGCGTTTCACGTTTCATGCCTCAAAGACATTTGCGCGACAAGACGCTGTGCCAAAGGGAGAAACCATGTACGTCCCCGCGTCCTTTGCTACTGCGCTTTTGCTGACTGTTTTGTGCACCTTCTGTTGGGGATCCTTCGCCAATACCTTCAAGCTGACAAAGAATTACCGCTTCGAACTGTATTACTGGGATTACGGCCTCGGCATTTTTCTCGTCTCTTTGGGCTATGCCTTCACACTGGGCAGCATGGGCGGCGGCCATTTCAGCTTTCTGCCCAACCTGCGCCAGGCCGACACTATTTTTCTCTTCTACGCCGCGCTGGGCGGATTTATCTTCAATATCGCCAACGTTCTGCTTGTGGCGGGAATCGAAATGGTAGGTCTGGCTGTTGCTTTCCCGCTCTCCATCGGCATCGCGCTGGTTGAAGGCACGGCCCTGAGCTACCTCGTCCACCCGCAAGGCAGCGCCAGGTTGCTGGCAACCGGCGTGTTGATGGCGCTGGTCGCGGTAGTCTTTATAGGCATGGCCTACGCCACACGCGGGGCCGAATCTGCTGTCAGCTCGCGCAAGGGAACCATGGTCTGCCTCGTCTCCGGGCTGCTCATGGGCGTCTTCGCGCCGCTCATCACCAAAGCAACGCAGGGCAGCCATCCGGATGCATCGCTGATGGTTTCGGCCGGCGCGCTCAGTCCATATTCCGCCGCGGTCCTTATGACGTTCGGCGCGTTTCTCTGCTGCTTCGTCTTCAATCCTATCCTGATGCGCAAGCCGCTGGCAGGCGCGCCGGTTTCTATCTCTGGATATTTCTCTGCGCCCACCAATTATCACGCGCTTGGCTTGTTGGGCGGCGCTATCTGGGGTACGGGCACGGTCTTCAACTTTGTCGCCGCACGATTCGTCGGTTTACCCATCTCATATGCCATCGGCCAGGCCTCGCCCATGATTGCCACGCTCTGGGGTGTTCTGGCTTGGCATGAGTTTCGCGGAGCCAGGCGAAAGTCCTGGCTCTATCTTGCCGCCATGTTTATCGCTTACCTGCTCGCGCTGGCGCTGATCGCATTGGCATATCGGGCTCGTTAGATGCATGCGTTGTTAAAACAGCCTTCATTTACCACTTCGCAAGGGACGAATCAATGACGGAAAAGAAATGGGTCACAGTCCTGGGCAGTTTTGTGGCGGATCTCGCCTTTCGTACCCACCGCATTCCGGTTTGGGGCGAGACGCTGATGGGCAACGAGTTCAAACTCGGGCCGGGCGGCAAGGGATCCAATCAAGCCGTAGCCGCGGCGCGCGCGGGCGGCCGCGTGAGCTTCATCTCCAAACTCGGACCGGATCCCTTCGGCGACATGGCGCGCGCACTTTATAAATCTGAAGGCATCGACACCCAGTTCCTCTTTGTGACACAGAGCGCCACCGGAGCAGCCACCATCATCATCGACGCCAGCAAGGGCGAGAACGCCATCATCGTCGTGCCCGGCGCGTGTTTTGAAGTAACTGCGGAGGAGGTCGATCAAGCTCGCGCGCTCATCGCCGCCTCCAGCATCTTTGTCGCCCAGCTTGAACTTCCGCTCGCCGTCGTCGAGCACGGGCTGGCGCTGGCCCACTCCCTCGGAGTGCCCACCATCCTCAACCCTGCACCTGCTGCCCCGCTGCCCGAGAGCATCTATCGGCACATCGACTACATCACGCCCAATGAATCGGAGGCCGCCGCACTCACTGGCGTTTCGGTTTTGACCGTTGCCGACGCTGAAAAGGCCGCCAATGCGTTCCTTGCCCGCGGGGTGCCGAACGCCATTATCACCCTGGGCGCGCAGGGAGTCTTTGTCAAGAACGCCCAGGTTCGTGCACATGTGCCCGCCGTAGACGCCGGTAAAGTCGTGGAAACCACAGGCGCCGGCGACGCTTTCAATGGAGGATTCGCCGTCGCGATCTCTGAAGGCATGGACTTGGTCGAGGCCGCAGGCTTCGGCTGTGCTGCCGCCGGCATCTCCATCACACGCCCCGGCACTGCGCCATCTATGCCCACCCGCGCGGAGATAGACGCGCTCCGCAAAAGGGCCCAATAGAGATACCTGGAGGGTGGCGCAAAAGGGCGCTCATCTGCAAGAAAGCGAGTTAATAAATTTGTAATCTGATTGGTAGACCTGGTCGGGATCGAACCGATGACCTCTTCCACGCCATAGCGCCCACGTTAATGAAATCAACAACTTACAGAGGGTTCTGGAACTGCCAAACACATGCAAGTATTTGTGAATACGCGAAGGGTCAAACACTCTTGGGTTGAAGCTTGGGTTTGAGCTCAATGACGAAAACACTTGAAGCTTAGACCATCTGCTTTCGTCCTTACGCAAGCCACCCGCTTTGAGCATCGCGATCCCCGCTAGTTTTCATTGCCACTTCGTCCCTTCATCGATGAATCAAACGAGAAGCTGGCACGTGAAACGCGTGGGCTGCAGATGGCTCTGGCTGGAGGCCATGATGAGCGAACACTCATAGCAGCACGTAATTCGGGCAGGGCCTGAAATTTAGGCTGCCTTTCAGGAGTAACGCACATATGAGTGATTCGTATCCATCATCCTCCCGCGATCCCCGCGCCATTTCCTTGCGCGGCAAGGCATCCGGTCATGTCTTTGGCGAGCTGGCCCGGAAGTCCCGCGTAGCGGACCGCCGTCCCCTTGAGGAGATCGCACGATTGGCCGGATTGACGGTTCCTGAGTGGGTGGAGATCGAAGCCGGTCGGGTTCCGGACACTTGGGAACATGGCTGCTTGCTCGCCAACGCCCTCAGTCTCAGCCGATCTTGAATGGCTTCGGTCGCGCAACGCTGCGTAAAAGCCTGGGAAAACTAGAAAAAGGAGTAAGGCGGCCTTGCCCAGAAAGTCCGAGTTTTGGGTAAGATGAAGACTTTTTGGGCAAGAGCCTAACTTCTTGGTCAAGAACTCGGTTTTCGCAGGATTTGCTCGGTCGCTGCCGTAATGTGCTGGCTGCAATGAGAGGGTCAACTACAGAGTGACTGCCGGTTGGGCGATCACTCACCCTGAACTTCAAAAACGTGCGTCGCTCGGTTCGATGCGCGCATTGAGGTGTTAGCCACAGCCGACGTTGCCCCCAACGAAGATCGGTAAACCCTTGGCGACTTGAACGAAGCCGCTGCGGCGGCGGACGCATTCGCGTGTTCGTGAGCCAGCGGCTGCCTCCGATTCGATAGTTTGGGACGCAGAGAAGGAGGATTCTCTGTGAACCAACTACGTCA
>JBEKSE010000044.1:0-37200 GCA_049517315.1 Occallatibacter sp.
CAACTCAAACCACACCTTGCCTAAACACCCGGCGACAAGGTAAAACAATCATGTCTCAGTCCATCCAGAGTGGCCGGTTTTGAAGTGACCACAAGTGGCCGGTTTTCAGGTGATCACCGAGGGCTTTGTCAAAAGATCCTCTGGGATTTGGACAAAAGGTTGGATATTCTGTGGGAGATATGTGTGGACGCTTCGCCAGAAAATCGACGCAAGAGGTTCTTGCAGAATGGTTTGACCTCGAACTGGAGGAGATGCCCTGGTTTGCGCCCAGCTATAACGCTGCTCCACAGAGTATCCAGCCCGTCGTCCGCCTGAATAGCGATTCCGGCAGGCGTGAGGCTGCTCTGCTTCGCTGGGGACTGGTACCCTTCTGGGCAAAGGACGCCAAGTTGGCTTTCTCAACCATCAACGCACGTGCAGAAGAGGCCGCCTCCAAGCCTGCCTTCCGGGAGGCGCTGAAGAAGCGTCGGTGCCTGGTGCCTGCGGATGCTTTTTACGAGTGGCAACGTCCGGACCCGAAGACCAAACGGCCGTTCGCCTTCGCCCTGGCCTCCGGTGAACCGTATGCCTTTGCCGGCCTGTGGGAGAGCTGGCAGCCCAACACGCCTGCCGGCGCTCAGTCGCTCGAGACCTTTACCATTCTCACCACAGAACCCAACGAGCTAATGGCGCCCGTGCACAACCGGATGCCAGTGATCCTGGAGCCGAAGGACTACGACCGCTGGCTCGACCCCGGTGATCCAGCGCGGCCTCCCCTGGACCTGCTGCGCCCCTACCCCTCCGAGAGTATGAAAGCCTGGCCAGTGAGCGACCGGATCGGGAATGTGCGCAATAACGATACTGAGCTACTGGCAATACATGCCATCGACTGATGTGAACTCGATTGCCGTGACAGGCTAGTTTCCTTCAAGCCTTTGCAGCAGCGCGTCCGGTATATGTCCCAACGGGAGAACCTTATCGACTGCGTTCAGTAGAATCGCCTCACGCGGCATACCGAAGACAACGGACGTGGACTCATCCTGCGCGATATTGAAGGCACCAGCCTGTTTCATCTCCAACATGCCTCTTGCACCATCTGCTCCCATACCCGTCAACAGCACACCGAGCGCGTTCTTGCCCATGTTGCGTGCGCAGGAAGAAAACAGAACATCCACAGAAGGTAGATGACGATTCACTCGCTCTCCCCTGTACACATGCACAGCATATTCCGTTCCCTTGCGCACTACGGCCATGTGGTGGCCGCCGGGGGCCAACAACGCATGTCCCGGCAAAACGCGGTCGCCATCCTGCGCCTCTTTCACTCGAATCCTGCAGAGTGAATCGAGACGGTCGGCAAACTGGCGGGTGAAAGCTTCCGGCATGTGCTGCACAATCACGATTCCCGGAAAGTCGGCGGGCAGCGGCGACAATAACTCCTTAAGGGCTTCGGTCCCACCCGTTGAAGCGCCGATGGCAACAATCTTATGTGTTGCCGAAAACTGGTACGTCCGTCCCGTCAACGCCGTGGGCGACGCCGACGACACACTGGGGCTCCGCACTCTTGCTTTTGCGGCTGCCTTTACCTTGGCAACGATCTCTTCAGCTTGCTCAATCGTGCCGTTTGAAACATCCACTTTGGGCTTGGAGACGTAGTCGATCGCACCCAAGCCAAGTGCGCGGAGTGTCGTGTCCGCGCCCTTGTCGGTCAGCGACGAGATCATGATCACCGGCATAGGATGGCCGCGCATCAGCTTCTCCAGAAAAGTCAGTCCGTCCATGCGTGGCATTTCGATGTCGAGGGTCAACACATCCGGATTCAGCGCCTTGATCTTATCTCTTGCGACAAAGGGATCGCCGGCCGTTCCTACCACTTCGAGTTCAGGGTCGGAACCAAGTATCTTGGTGAGCAATTGGCGCATCAACGCCGAATCATCAACGATAAGCACCTTGGAGCGTGTCGTCATCTTGTGGGCCGCCTCATGCCAACAGAAAGTGGGTTACGAAGAACGGATCGGCTATGTACTGATGCCACTCTGCCCGCGCGCCTGTCAAAACAGTGTAATCTCGCCGCCAAAGGATTTTTCGGCAGAAGGCAAATTCCCGTAGGAGCCTTCAGCGTTTATGATCCTGGGCAGGCTCGATCCATCAACAGTATGCACCGTAGCTTTACCTGTATCTGTGTGAAAGTACAAGTGGACGGCGTGTGTTCCACCCATTCTTTCGGCGACAAGCGGTATCTTTTCCAGTGCGAGGAACTCGCGCACGAACCGTGCATTC
This sequence comes from Occallatibacter sp., assembly GCA_049517315.1. Classification (GTDB taxonomy): domain Bacteria; phylum Acidobacteriota; class Terriglobia; order Terriglobales; family Acidobacteriaceae; genus Telmatobacter. The sequence continues at coordinate 2,257 of JBEKSE010000044.1, forward strand.
CCATCTCCAACGGGTGGCATCTTTATGCCGTGAAGCACGTTTGCTCCTCCGAATGCCTTCGCGACGAATCTCCTCCGATCGCCTCCGAGCTTCATCAACTCGTTGATGAGTAACTCCATTGCATGGATTCCGCACCGAGAACTCTTTTCGCCCGCACGGCAATTCGGCAACAGGATATGATTCATTCCGCCGGCACGCAGCACTGGGTCGTACATACATACGGCAACGCAGGAGCCTAGCAACGTGTCAAGGACAACATTTGACTGGCTCGCCCCAACTTCACCGATGTAAAGACTTATATGATTCCTCCGCTGCGGGCGAACCCTCCTCGAAACGGGCGTCTGCATCGTCGCCGTTCCTGGCAGATCGCGCCTGACCCGAAGGTTCTGGACAGCACCGCAGTGGTGTGCCGAAGAGGGGCGTGGATTCATAAGGATGTTCATGGTTCCACGTCCCGCAATTGATACATGGTCTGATTCAATGGCGCGAGAATCTCATGCAACCACGGAATATGTTCTGAATTGCCGAGAAAAAGATAACCGCCCGGTTTCAGGTAACGTGCCATCTTGCGAAGAAATACATCCTGCGTTTCTTGATTGAAGTAAATGAGCGCATTGCGAAAGAAGATAACGTCGAAAAGATCATTTAGCGGCCATCGGGCGTCCATGAGGTTGATGCGCTTGAATTGGATGAGCCGTGCTACATCCGGCTTCACTTTCACATAACCTTGCATGTCGTCTGTTCCGCGGAGGAAGTATTTCCGCTGCAAGGGTACATCGACGGTGGCCAGCGAATCCTCGGGATAAATTGCGCGAACAGCGGTTTCCAGAACCTTCGTATCGATATCGGACGCGACAACCTCGATCTTCCATGAGGCGGGAGACTGGATGAATCCCGAAAGCCCGGTCCGCTTTGGCGCAGGCTGCGGGTGGATGGCGGACTTGCCGTTCTGCGGCACCTGCAACGCTTCAAGCAAGGTAATCGCGATCGAATAGGGCTCCTCGCCGGTCGAACTCGCGGCACACCATATGCGGATGCTTCTGGTGGCGCCTGGGCGAATCGCCGACTTAATCTGCGGCACAACCGTGTTCGCCAGAAACTCGAAGTGGTGCCGCTCGCGAAAGAAAGATGTCTTGTTCGTTGTTACACAATTGATCAGTTCCCGGAGCTCTTCGCCGCTGTCCTGGACTGTCTGGACATAAGCGTAATAGTCGGCAAAGTTTGACAGGCCGCGAAGACGCAGTCTACGCGACAGGCGTGAAGCCAGCATGACCTGCTTACCATCCCGCAACCAGATTCCCGTACGCTCGTGAACCAGGGTGCGAAACAGCTTGAACTCACGCAACTCCATGGGGAAGACCGAGTTTGGTATCGCTACTGCTTGCACTTTCCGTCCTCACACTGAATGTTTTCCGGTCTCTTTCGCACCTGCACTGAGGAGCTGCTGCGCCGTGATTGTTTGCGGAAGCGTCAAAGCGCGAAGCCATTGATCGTGCCTTCGCTCAGGCGTCTCAGAATTCCTCGAAACTGGCATCTGTTAGAAGCGGCTTGCTTGGAATTGTCACTGTCTGAGCGGGCTTCCCATTCTTGGGCAGCTTGCTGCAACGAGGGTTCGAACTCCACTTTGCCGCTCCATTGCTGCGAATGTGTCCGGCCAGTTTCTGCCGATCCGAACTGGAGTGAAGCGTTGAGATGGGGTGTAGTGAGAGGTTTTGGTCCTGTTGACGCTTCCCGCCTTCAGTCAGAGTAAAGGTGCCTATCAACTCCAGCAGGTGTGCGGCCTGTTCGGATAACGATTCCGCAGTTGCCGAAAGCTCTTCGGTTTGCGCCGAGTTCGACTGTGTCACCTGGTCCATCTGCGTCATCGCGGTGTTCACCTGTTCGATGCCGGCGCTTTGCTCCGCAGATGTGTGTGCAATCTCGCCCACTAGTTGGGTCACACGATTGACCAGTTCGGAACCACGGTCGACCTTCCGCATGGAATCCTGAATCAGGCCCTTGATTTCCTTCGCCGCACTGGCGCTCCTCTGAGCCAGGCTTCGTACCTCGGAGGCCACGACTGCGAAACCACGCCCCTCATCGCCCGCCCGGGCCGCCTCGACGGCCGCGTTGACCGCGAGCAGATTGGTCTGAAAGGCAATTTCATCGACCGTGGAAATGATGTCGGAAATCTTTGCCGAGGCGGCGCTTATGTCTGCCATTGCTGCGACGGCGTTCGTGCCCTCCTGGCCACGATCGGCGGAGTGCCGTGATCCGGAGGCAAGATCACTGGCCTTCATGGCATTGTCCGCGCTCAAGCGAACGGCCGCAGAAATTTGCTCCAGGCTCGACGACGTCTCCTCCAGGCTCGCTGCCTGCTCCTGCGCGCCGGACGCAATGGCTTCTGATGCAGCTGCCAGCTGCTGCGAGGATGAGCTCGCATTGGCCGCATTGTCTGCCACTTCCTGCATGGTGGAATTCAAGCGTTCCACTGCGCCATTCAGTGCCTTGGCCATCCGGCCTACTTCATCATGTGTCTCCACGTTGAGGGATGCGGTCAAGTCGCCGGCGGCAACTCTTTCGAGCGCAGTCACAGCCTGCCCTAGTGGCACTGAGAAGCTGCGAGCAATGACGATGGTCAGAATGATCCCCAAAGAAAGCGAAAGGAAAGATGCACCGATCACCATGGTGCGCGCAGCCTGGTAGGACTCGCGATTAACTTGAAACTTCTCTTCCGCGTGCTTCTGCTTGATGTCGATGGCGCGGGCCGCTGCGTCGAACAGAGGTTTGGCCGCTTCGGTCACTGAAGCCAACTTTGCCTGAGCACGGACGAGATCTTTGCCCTCGATATATTGGTAAATTTCACGGTGCCCTTGCTCATATGCCGGAAGAGCGTTGCTCATAATGGTAAGCACTTCCTTACTTTCGTCCGAAGAAGCGCTCTTCTCTGCCGCCTCAATGTCCGCGCGAATGCTGGCAATTTCCGTAAACGATACCTTTTCGTTCTCGGCGACGACCGAAGGCTCGTTGATATGCAACATGGCGTCCCGAACCGATCGGCCGTTCATCGCCCGTGCGACAGCGATGTCGTTCACGCGCATTGCACCGAGCATGTCCTCTTGGTATAGAGCGCCTAAACGATCGTTGGCCTTGCTCAGATTGGTGATGGAAAGATAGCCGATTCCCAAGGTCAGCACCAGGAGGGCGCCAAAACTTATCATCAACCGTGGTGCAGCATTCAGATTCTTGAACCAGCTCATTTGTTTTTTCTCCCCTTGAAATATTCTCCAGGCTTTTCTTCTTAAGGCACGAGCCGGCGCTATGCTGCGATGGATTGCGGCACTGCCAACTCGCACTCTGAAAGGAGTTCTTCCAGGTTCAGCGCGACTGTCAGGTGTTCCCGTGACTCGAAGACGCCGTTTATGAAGCGCGTATCGACGTCTGTGCCAAAGTCGGGCGCTTCGCGCATCGCGTCGTTCGCGACCATCAGCACATCAGAGACGGCATCGACCAGAAGCCCAACGGTCTTTTCGCCTACCGTGGCAATCACGATGACGGTGAACTTGCTGTACTCCACCGCCGGCAAGTTAAACTTCAGGCGCAGGTCGACGACCGGCAACACGGTTCCCCTTAGGTTCATCACGCCGCGGACATGCGGTGGAACGTTGGGAATGGGAGTGATAGGCGCATACCCGCGGATTTCACGGATCTTGAAGATCTCCAGCCCGTATTCCTGATCGTCGAGCAGGAATGTGAGGAACTGCTGCGACTCTTGAACTTGTTTTGCAACCACTGGTTTCATTGCTTTTCCTTTCCTGCATACCGCGCACTTACGCGGTGTTGAGGCATTACCGGCTGTGAGTCCCGATGCCGCCCTCGCCCTCGTCTCAGAATTCCTGGAAACTCGCATCGTTTCCGACTGGTCCACTTGGAATCGCGACCGCCAGAACTGGCTCCAGACTCTTGATCCGCTTACTGCCGCGAGTGTTCGAATTGGACTTTGCCACCACGCTGCTTCGAACTGTCTTGGCAGGCGGGCGCGCTCCCGAGTTCGCGTGCAGCGCGGGGTTTGGTTGCTGTGCAAGTTTCAGTGAATTTGCCGCATGAGGCTGGAATCCCTGGCGTTCCCGATGGTCTTTCCCGTCTTGGCTGAGAGTGAAGGTGCTAACTAATTCCAGCAAGTGTGCGGCCTGCTCAGAGAGCGATTCAGCCGTCGCCGATAACTCTTCTGTCTGTGCAGAGTTCGACTGAGTCACCTGGTCCATCTGCGTCATCGCGGTATTCACTTGCTCGACGCCGGTGCTTTGTTCTCCAGAGGCTGCAGCGATTTCGCCGACGATATCGGTTACCCGCTTCACTGAACCCACGATGCCGTGCAACGTCTCTCCCGAACGGTTCACCAGTACCGAACCGGCTTCCACCTTGCGCAGTGAGTCTTGAATCAGGACCTTGATCTCCTTGGCTGCAACGGCGCTTCTCTGCGCCAGGCTGCGCACCTCGGAAGCCACCACGGCAAAGCCGCGTCCCTCATCGCCGGCTCGCGCCGCTTCTACTGCGGCATTGACAGCCAAAAGATTGGTCTGGAAGGCGATCTCATCGATGGTCGAGATGATGTCGGAAATCTTGGCGGAGGCGGCGTTGATCTCCGACATTGCGGTGATCGCGTTTGAAACCACTTCCTGCCCTTGCAGAGCAGAGTCCTTCGAGCCGGCAGCGAGTTGGCTGGCCTGGTTGGCGTTGTCGGCAGTTTGCCGCACTGTCGCTGTAATCTCCTCCAGGCTGGCCGATGTCTCTTCCAGACTGGCTGCTTGCTGCTGTGCGCCGGAGGCTATCGCTTCAGCTGCGGCCGCCAGTTGCTGCGACGAGGAACTGGCATTGGCTGCGCTGTCTGCCACCTCCTGCAAGGTGTTATTCAACTTTTCTACCGCTCGATTCAGCGCCTCGGCCATGCGTCCCACTTCATCTTTCGTGTTCACGTTGAGCATGACGGTCAGATCGCCGTCTGCAACTCGCTCCAGCACGGCTACGGCTTGTCCCAAGGGCAAGGAGAATCCGCGGGCTATGACGATGCTTAGAATGACCCCCAGCACTAGCGAGAGAATGCACGCTGAGATCATTATGGTACGTGCAGCCTGATAGGCTTGGCCGTTCGCCTGGAATTGCTCTTCCGCATGTTCCGTTTTCAAGTCCCTGGCTACATTGCTCGCATTCAAAATGATCGATCGGTATTTCACCGCCTCGGCAATCGCCGCCTGCGAGGCGGGAATATTCTTGGCTTCGAGAGCGCGAAACAGATCCGCCTGCGAGCGCTCATAGTCCGGCAATGCTTTGCGGATTATGCCGAGTTGTTCAATCCCTTTCGGGGTCAGGAACAGCTTGTCTGCCTCGTCGAGATTGGCGTGAAGACTCGCCATCGTGGCGATTTCATCCTTTTCAGAGGCTGCGACCGCAGCCTCGTCGGCGACGCGGTAAGCCGCATTCAGGTCGTCGCCCCGGATCGTGGTTACATCCATGGTGATTCCGTCTGCGTGGGTTGATCCGACCATATCTTTGTGGTACAGGAAATCGACGCGGTCGTTGGCCTTGCTCAGGTTGTCGATGGCCAGATAGCTGATGCCCACGGTCAGCACCAACAAAACTCCGAAGCTGCTCATTAATCGGGGCGTGGCATTGAGATTCTTAAACCAGTTCATGTGACGTTACTCCATTTTCTTTTGTTGGATTGAAGCTGCCCCTGCAGCCCGAACAGATGCCGCAATCTGCGGTAACACCCTGGTTGAAGCTTGAAGCGAGAACAGATTCAGAGCGCCCATGGCAGTTACATCGACGATGGGAGCGACGCAGCCGTCGCCCAGAATGGTTGCGCCCATCAAGCCGTCGATCCTGTGTAGATTCCGTTCCAGACTCTTTACGACAACCTGCTGTTGTCCCAGTAGTTCATCGACAACAAGGCCGATTTTTTTCTGGCCTGACTGCACAATTACCGCCAAACGGCGAAGATTTGCATTTCCATTTACCGCGTCGGCCTCCGCGCCCTGCGGCGTCAGGTCAAGGAACCTGGACAAGCGCAGCAGCGGAACGGATTCGTTGCGAATCACAACCACCTCGCCCTTTTCGGCTACCCGCACAATTTGTTCGCTGCGCAAAGGCACGGTTTCAATCACTGACAAGAGCGGCAACACAAGCGTCCGGTCGCTCACGCGCACAAGTAGTCCCTCAAGAATGGCTAACGTAAGCGGCAGTTCGATTGACACTGTAGATCCGCGCCCTTTTTCGCTGATCAGCGCGACCGTGCCATTCATCTGCTGGACGTTTCGCTTGACCACGTCCATCCCCACCCCACGTCCAGACAGATCGCTAACTTCTTCCTTGGTGGAGAAGCCCGGCTCGAAGATCAGCATCCGGAGTTGCTCGTCACTCATCTGCGCATCTGAGCCGATCAATCCTCGCTCGACCGCCTTGCGGCGCACGCTATCCGTATCGATTCCGGCTCCATCGTCAGAGACCTCGACCACAATCCTTCCCGAGCGATGGAAGGCTCTCAGCGTAATGACGCCCTCCTCCGGCTTGCCCGCCGCCTGGCGCACTTCGAAATTCTCGATGCCATGGTCGGCGGCGTTGCGAATCAGGTGCGTCAAGGGGTCGCCGAGCAACTCCAACATGCTCTTGTCGATCTCGGTCTCTTCTCCGTGCGTTTCCAGGCGAATCTGTTTTTCGGTGGCCTGCGCAATGTCGTAGACCGTGCGCGTGTATCTCTGGAACAGCGCCCCCACCGGCAACATGCGAATCCCCATCACCCGTTCATGCAACTCACGGGTATTGCGTTCCATGGCTGCAACCGCCTCGCGCAGCCTGGGCAGGCATGATGGTTCAAAGGCTTCGACCATCTGCGCAGTCATTACGTGCGCGATCACCAATTCGCCTACCAGATCGATCAGCCTGTCGACCTTATCGGTCGCCACACGGATCGAACCAGACTCCCCCCTGGTTGAGGACTTCAGAGAGGACTGGCGCCGGTCCGTCACATCGGCTTGACGACGATCCGCAACTTGGCGGCGATCCATGTCCGGCGCCTTGCGGCGTTCTGCAGGCGAGGATTGGCCATTTGGTGTGGACGAATCTGCGATAACCGGAGCTACCCGTGAATTCTGAGCCAATGTGGAACCAGGCTGCGGCGGTGCATCCGAACAGGAAATGCGAATTTCCGCCAGATGTTCAACAAACTCGAATACCTCGCGCAGCTCTGATTCTTCGCTTACGCTGGCCAGCTCCATCGTCCAGCTCAGGTAGCACTGCGATGGATCCAGGTCCGGGAGGGTGGGCAACTCCTCGCAATGCAGATGGCAGCAACTCACTGTTCCCAATGCGGCAAGATTGCGCAGCAGCACGATCGGGTTGGTGCCGCTTGCGAAAAGCTCTCGGTCGGGACGGAATTCCACCTTGTACAGCATCATCCTGTGCGTATCCGCCGCCAACTCGAGCGCCACTTCAGAAGCGGCTTCTGCCGGGCTGGTTTCACTGGGTATCAGCGCCTTGATGCGCTCATCCAGTTCCAGCGCCTCGGCGGGTATTACAGCATCTGCGTCCGCGGCAAGCAATCCGCGCAGCACATCCACAGATCGAAGGAGAATATCGATTACCTCATCGGTCGCTTGCATCTCTAATGACCGAAGCCGATCCAGGAGATTCTCCAGCGAGTGAGTAAACCGGACGAGGTTCGTCATCCCAAAGGACCCAGCTCCTCCTTTGATTGAGTGCGCAGCGCGGAAGATACTATCGAGCAACTCGATGTCGGCCGGAGCTGAGCGAAGTTCGAGGAGTCCCGTTTCCATGGAAGCGATATGATCCGCGCTCTCCTGGAGAAATGTTTGACGAAATTGAGTGAGGTCGATTTTCATGGCCTTAAGGTAGAACCTTGGCTACGGTTTGCAGCAGCTTCTCGGGGTCGAAGGGCTTGACGAGCCAGCCAGTTGCGCCGGCCGCCTTTCCCTGTTCTTTCTTAGCCGCAAGCCCTTCAGTGGTCAGCATTAAGATGGGCTTGGTCTTCATTGCAGTTTGGTTGCGCACGTTCTGAATCAGAGTGATGCCGTCCATCACCGGCATATTGAGGTCGGTAATGATCAGGTCCACCGTCACGCCTGTGAGCTTGTTCAGCGCATCCGCGCCGTGTTCGGCCTCAATGACCTCATAGCCGCCCTGCCGGAGCGTATAGCTGACCATTTGCCGCATGGAAACCGAGTCATCGACAATCAGTACTGTTCGCACTTAGTTATCCTTTCCGAGGCTTGCATCCTTTTCTCTCCCTATTGCGCTCAAAACAGGTCAACATCTCCCGCTGCGGATTCGGTACCACCAATACCAGCGATCTCCCGTTCTTCGCGCATCGTATACGCGCTGAAACCTTCATCCGAGGCGATGTTTCCAGCAGGCATGTCAGCGAAACGGGCGGCCAGCTTCGTTTGAAGCGTATCCAGGTCTCCTACGACATGGGCAATCTGTTGACTGATCCGATCCTGGAACTGGAGGCCACGAACTGCTGCTCCAATGTCGTTCGCCAGGAGCGCGCCTTCCTCGGTCATCGCGGTCAGCATCTGTTCCATCTCGCCATGAGTGTCCTGCATATCTCGTAGCGAGTCATCCACTTCGCGCCTGGATTTCTCCACGCGTAAGGAATCCTGCTCGTTCGTGCGCTTCAGGTCTTCCAGAGTCGATCCCGCGAGCGCCCGCAGGTTGGCTATGAGACCGCTCACTTGAGCAGTCACTTCTTGTGCTCTTTCTGTCTGGGACACCACTTCGACCGCAACTACCGCAAACCCGGCTCCGTGAATGCCGGCGTGCGCCGCCTCGATGCGCGCGTTCATCGCCAGCATCTTGTTTTCATGGGCAATCTGCTCCAGCTTGACCAACGCGGCCCCGACCATCTGGGAAGCCTGATCCATTTGGTCGATTCGGTCGATCGCGCGCCGCGAAACCTCGCCTGCTTCCTCTGTCGTATTCAGGATCTTGACAAGTGTGTCTGCACATCTCTGGATCAGGCTCTCAAACGACTGTTTGCTGGAAGTCGTGTTGCCCTTACTGCTTAGAAAGCCTGACGTGCGAGACACGGTCGACCTTGCGCGCTCCGCGATTCCTTGAAAGCTGTCGCAGACACCCACGACTGAGCTTTCGATTTGCGTCGAAGTCTGCTTCAGTTGCGCGCTCATCCGGCTGAGGTGCGGTAAGTACTGGGCGAGTTCGGCGTCCACGCACAACCTCTCCTCCGCACCTTCCTCGGCTATGCCCTGAGGCACGCTGGACGAGGTGCTGCTTGGTCGGCTCTGGGCGACTTTATTCATTGCACTTCCGTTCGGTCATTGAGAAATGATCCGCTGCCCCCGCAAAATCAAACCATTGCCGTAGGTGCACGGACGCGTTCGCCAAGTGCAGATTCTGTCCTCGCTTCTTCTGTTCCGCGTCCAGCGCCAGTAAGATTTGCAGTGCACTCGCATCCAAGTGATTGATCCGGTCGAGATTGAGAGTTAGGTCGCCAACTGCTCCCAAAGCACCCAATGCTGCTTTCCGCAGGTCTTCGGCGGGCATCCAGTCTCCAGAACGCTCGACATCGATTGCGGTATGTCCAAGGTTCGACTGCGCTTGCGGCTTGACGGCGTGCGCTCGCTTTGCCTTGCCACTTTTGTGAAGCCCTTTTGGGCGTTCGCTGATCATCCGTTGCCACCTTTCATCGCGAGACGGGCATCGCGATAGACATTGAGAGCGCGGAACCCAGCAAGGCAGATGAGGCGCCAAGTCAGACTTCCGGTTTAGTGCTTTATCGGTACATACACAAATTCCGTATAGCCACCATTGATCTTCTTGTTCGTAGTGGATGTTTTGGGAAGTTCACATCGTTAAATACCATAAGAACTATGTACTTATCGGGACAAACCAGCACCACGAATTGCATAAAGAATAGACATAGTTGAAAACTGGTCGAAAACCCTTCCAACCTTTTGAAGGACATCGACAAATGGAACCGAAACCCTCCCCAACCATTGAAAACAAATGAGATAGAATTCGCCAGTATTGTCCTCTCTGGGAAAATTACGCTAGGTTGGCTTTCTCAATGATCAACGCACGTGCAGAAGAAACCGGAACTGGTGTTCCTTTCAACCGTCATCGAGGCATTGCACGTTACGGTCTGGCATTGTCTTGCATTGACAGCAATTCAAAGTTTGCCGCCTACTGACCTGACCGCTTGCGAGCCACACATTTCGCGGATCTTCTGCGCCAGCATCTGATAAGTAAAGGGCTTCTGAAGAAATGCGAAACCGCCCGGGATGCTCTCCTGCATTCCCTCCCGAAGGACGTCGCTGGAGTAGCCGGAAACGAAAAGAACCTTTAGTTCCGACCGATCTTTGCATAGTCTCGATGAAAGCTCTTTTCCGTTCATCTTAGGCATGATTACATCTGTTATAAGCAAGTCAATCGCGCCTTGGTAAGTCGAGGCCAAGTGAATAGCGTCTTCTGCCGATCCTGCCGATAGGACGACGTATCCGTTTTCCTGAAGAACTTCGCATGTAATTTCGAGCTGGGGTGTTTCATCCTCAACCACTAAGATCGTCTTCGTACTACTTACCCCCCGGTCGCCGTCAGAAAGCCTCGGACTTTCGGTAACAGATTCAGTCTGTGGCCAATAAATATTGAATGTCGTCCCGTGACCCGGTTCGCTGTAGACGAGAATCTGCCCCCCACTTTGTTTAACAATTCCATAAACGGTGGAAAGCCCGAGTCCGGTCCCTTTCCCTAGTCCTTTAGTGGTAAAGTATGGCTCAAAAATACGGCTCTGGGTTTCCTCATCCATTCCACATCCCGTGTCGGTAACTGCTACACAAATATAGGGTCCGGGGCTGCCAACCACAGAATGCTTCTCGTCCGCTTTCTCAAGCTGAAGATTCGACGTGCTGATTGTCAGCTTCCCACCGTTTGGCATCGCATCTTTTGCATTAAATGCCAGGTTCAGAACTACTTGTTCGAGCTGGCTTGAGTTTGCCGCTATGCTGCCGAGTCCGGGATCAGTTTGAAGCTCCAGTTCGATATTCTCGCCAAACGAGACACGCAGCAGTTTCTCAACGGAAGCCAAAACTGTATTGAAGTTCACAATCTTGGTCTCCAGAGGCTGCTGTCTGGCAAACGCGAGAAGCTGGGATGTGAGACTCATACCCCGTTCTACCGCCGCTTTTATCGACTCCAACATCCGCGTGCTTTCCCAGTTTTCTGATCGTGCCAGAAGCCTTGCATTTTGTCCCAGGATGATCGCTAGCAAATTGTTGAAATCGTGGGCCAGTCCGCCTGCCAGCCGCCCGATGGCATCGAGTCTTTGTACCTGCCGTAACTCACTTTCCGTTCGTTCGCGCTCTTCAATCTGGTGTTGAAGCATCCGGTTTGAATGTTCCAGCTCCGAGGTGCGTTCGCTGATCCGCTTTTCCAACTGGGCATTGAGCTCCTGCAGTTCACTGTTCTTTTCGAATAGCTTATTGTTCAGAATTTGCACAACTTCAATTCCTGCAAGTGCAGGAGATACTTGCGGCTCGACCGGACTAGGAGAAGCAAGCGCCTCGTTGACCAGCTGCAGTACTTGCTCCGGCTCAGCGGGTTTCGGAAGAAGTCGCGTAACCCCACAGGCATTCGACAAGGACTTCATTTCTGCGTCATGGAAGGTGGCGCTATAAAAGATCACGGGGATTTGGGCGGTGACCGGATGCTGGCGCAATTTGGATACAAACTCGAAACCATTCATCGTCGGCATCAGGATGTCCGCAATGATCAAGTCCGGTTTCTCTTCACGAACCGCATCCAGTCCATCGAGGCCGTCCGCAGCCTCCAGCACCCGATGGTTATAGTAATTTAGGAGCGTGACTATCACGTCGCGATTTGAAGGGTTATCGTCAACGATGAGAATGGTTGCCAAAGCAGGCCTCCTGACCTTTGATTTCTCTGCGCCGCAATCTTTCTTGATCGAGCATCGTCCGCGAAACATCATTCATTTGCAGGAATCTTCAATCCAAAACGGACCATCTTTTTCACATTCATGGATTCGGGGCTCTATTGTTTGTCAAACAAGCTTCGACTTCAAGAAGCAATTGCTCCGGCGCAATAGGGCGGGAAAGAAACCTTGCCGCGCCAAGTTCAAGAGCCTTCTTTTCCGTACCATCCCTCGGATCACTCATCGATGCGGTAATCAAAATGAAGGGTATCGGCTTCAGGCGCGGGTCTGCCTTGACGTGCACTAAAAAAGCCAGTCCGTTCTCGGGAGACATATGCAAGTCCGACATGATGAGATCTATGGACTTATGCTGCGCCATTTCCATCGCGGCAGCAACGGCGTTCGCAGAATTTACCATGTACCCGTTCGGCTCAAGCACGCTGCGAATCAGATCAACGTTGATGGGAGAGTCATCAACAAGCAATACGACAGCCCGTGTTGATTTGAGAGCAGGCGCGAATGCCGGTGCAACCTCGCTGGGCAGCTTTGCTCTCGCCGGCCGTTTGTGGAGTGGAAGAAAGACTTCAACCTGATCAACGAATGTCTCGGGATAGATAGGTTTCGAGATATAGCCATCGAAACCGCAGGCCAGCACTTTGTCGCAATCTCCCACCATAGCCAGAGCCGTGACCGCAATGATAGGGATGGCCGGCAGCGTTGACTGCGCGCGAAGATGCGTTACGACCTCATAGCCATTCATCCGGGGCATTTCCAGGTCGCAAAGAATCAGGTCCGGACCCTGGCCCAATGCTATATCGATTCCCTCCCGCCCGTCGGTCGCGGTCGACACTTCATACCCGAACGCACCTAGAAGGTAGACCATGAGTTCCATGTTCGTTTGATTGTCTTCAATGATCAGAATGTTGCAACTCATGAGCACCAACCGTTCTCGCCAGCACCAGCGTAAATCTGCTTCCTTTGCCATACTCACTCTCAAGCACTATCCGGCCGCCCAGAAGCTCAGCCAGGCGCTGACTCAGGTGCAGACCCAATCCGGTGCCTTCAAGGCGTTTCCCTTTTTCGTTCTCCACTCTGGAAAATGCCTGGAATAGTTTGGCCTGGTCATCGGGCCGGATACCCATTCCCGTGTCGGTCACTGAAATCTCAATCAGCGGTACGTCGTTTTCATCTTTCTGGACCACTTCCAATCGGACCGAACCGTGCTCCGTAAACTTGACGGCATTGCTCGTCAAATTGAGGAGAATTTGGCTAAATGCGCGGCGGTCGGCCAGGACAAAGGCTTCTCCGGGTGGGAGCAGCAACTCGAGCCAGATTCCTTTTGCATCGGCTTGGGGCCTCAACGCTGTGGCTACTTCTTCAAGAACGGATGCGCAAGCCACAGGCTCAAGTGTGAATTGCACCTTTCCGGATTCAATTTTCGCCAGATCGAGCAGGTCATTGATAAGCAAAAGCAGGTGTCGCGAACTAGTCTGGATTGTACGGAGTTGCTTCTCCTGGTCAGCGGTGAGCGGGCCCGGCAATCTCATCAGAAGCGTCCCGGTAAAGCCGATGACTGCATTGAGCGGCGTACGCAACTCGTGCGACATCGTGGCCAGAAAGCGGTCCTTAGCTTGGTTCGCATTCTCCAGTTCAACATTCTTCGTCTGCAACGCCCGCTCAGCTCGCTTTCTTTCCGTGATGTCTCGAATGGCGCTTGAGAACAACTGGCCTTTGTCGCTCTCAAATGAGCTCAGACTGATTTCTACAGGGAACTCCGTGCCATCTTTTCGTCTGCCAAAGAGTTCCAGTCCCTCACCCATGGGGCGCGCACGAGGATCGCGAACGAATCCGTCGCGATGACCTACGTGCTTTCCCTGAAAGCGATCCGGCACAAGAATCTCGATTGGCTGACCCACCAGTTCTTCACGCTTGTACTCAAAAAGTCTTTCTGTTTGCGCGTTTATCAGCACGATCTTGCCCTGCCGATTGACGATAACGATAGCGTCAGGCGCAGACTCCAGCAAACCGCGAAACTGTTCTTCCGCACGTTTGCGCTCCGTCATGTCGCGGGTTACCTTGGTAAATCCGCGGATATTCCCTTGAGTATCGCGGATCGATTCGATCACGACGTTCGCCCAGAATCTGGAACCGTCCTTGCGCACCCTCCAGCCTTCATCCTCTGCGCGTCCGTCTAGCCTTGCTCTTTCAAGCTCGTGCTGCGGCTTGCCTGATTCCTGGTCTTCCGCCGTATAGAAACAGGAAAAGTGGCGACCGACAATCTCGCTCTCGGTGTAACCCTTGATCCGTTCCGCCACCGAGTTCCAATTCAAGATGTTCCCATCGGGGTCCAACATATACGTGACGTAGTCGGTCACGTTCTCCACCATCAGACGGATGCGCTCCTCCTTGAGACGTAACTCTTCTTCGGCGTGCTTCCGTTCCGAGATATCCCGGATGGCGCTGATAACTACCTTCCCTTCGTCCGTCTCCAGCGGGCTCAGGCTTATGTCCGCCGGAAATTCCTTACCGTCCTTATGCCGGCCATAAAGCTCGAAACCGGCGTCCATAGCACGCGTGTGAGGCTGTGAAGAGTAGTTGGCCCGGTGTCTAACGTGACCCGCACGAAATCTCTCAGGAAGCAAGACCTCTAGGGGTTTTCCTATGAGTTCCTTGCGCTGATACCCGAAGACCTTCTCCGCCTGGCCGTTGACGAGAACAATGCGCCCGGTCAGGTTGGCGATCACTATGGCGTCCGGCGCCGATTCCAATAGATCGTGAAACTTCGCCTCGAGCAGTCTTGAGTGACGTAGCGCTTTCAGGTGAGTTATATCTCTATGTTGTGTCAGGAGACACTGGAGCGTGCCCTCCGCATCCCGGATTGCTTTGATGGACACATCGACGTAAAGCAGCGCCCCATCTCGTCTGCGACGAATTGACTCGTAGATCACAACGTTTGAAGTGAGGGCCTCTCCATAGAAATGGAGAACCTCCTTCACACAATCTTCCGGAACCACCAATTCAAGAAAAGAACGGCCCATAGCTTCAGCGCCGGTGTATCCGAACATCGCTTCTGCTCCCTTGTTCCAGTAAACGACTACTCCTTCTTGCGTCGTCCCGACAACGGCGTCCGGTGTTTCGTCCGCCAGGATGGTTGCAATGTCTACGTCCATAAAGGAAGCCTGCCCGCATACAGCGCTGGATTTTTGATCGCTTGCAATTGATGTTTGTTCTCTTGACGGTACGCACAGCCTCGCTAGCGCTGCGATGTTATCCAAACGGTACGATGTCAACATTGATTCGCAAGGCGATCTGTATCAGATGCACCTTCGCCGCACATATTTGTTTTCGGGGAATACTGAAAGCTCCTGAGGAGCAAACCTTGCGAGAGCGTTCTTCCGAGTCACCGAGGCAATCTCAAGGCCTGAACCGCAGGGTCTTCAGATTGCCTCCATAGCTTGATTCCAAGCTGTACGAAGGTCTTCGGAAATCGGTCAAGAATGAACAGATCATAGGCTCAGGCGTTTGCACTGTCAAGCGCCGCTCTTCTGCCCCGGCAGCCGTGCGAACCCGCTTGGCCGAAATGTGGAAGGCGGTGATTCGGTTCGTCGATGGCGGACTTTACGGCACTAATCCAGATACTCTCGTTCGCTTATTGGGTGGGAGAAAACCTGCGCAACACCAATACCAACGGAAGCTTGCGAGCGCTTTGTCACACTCTTTAACTCAGCAGACGCAGGCGATGAGCATCGATGCCATCAAATCAGTCCCAAGAACTTATCCTTGCTCAGTTGTGCTCCGGGGAAAGTAAACTCCAGATCTGTAACTCCGAGCGTTCCGCTCACCGCCTCGGCGAGAACCTGACGAAAGTCAATGGTCACGGCGAGATCGCGGCTCTCGTTGAGCTGTTCCCTGGCCAGTCCCGGCCATTTGCCGGAGACCCTGCCGCCCTTGACGCTGCCGCCGAGCACGAACATAACGTTCGCATGACCGTGGTCGGTGCCGCCAGTGCCGTTCTGCTCGGCGGTGCGGCCAAACTCGCTCATCGTCACCAGCGTGATCTTCTCCGCATCGTCGCCCATATCGCGCCAGAAGGCTGAAATTCCCTCGGAGAAATCCTTGAGCCGGTTGGCAAGGTCGCCATTCACGCTGCCTTGATTGTGATGCGTGTCCCAGCCGCCGATGTCAGTAAACGCGGTCTCGACGCCGAGGTTAGCCTTCATCAATTGGGCAATTTGCTTCATGCCGGCGCCGAATGGAGTGGCTGGATAAACCGCCCCCTGAGCTGGAGCGTAGTGCGCCGGGTCGGTGGAGCGCAGCATCTTTACCGCATCAAACGTGGACTCGCCTGCCTTGTGCAGCAGGGCATCACTCGACTCGTCATACATCGACTGAAACGCGATTCCTGCTTGCGTTGGAGCGGGGCCGCGCCCGCCCACGTTGAAGTCCATCACATTGCCGATGGCCGTAGCTTCGATTTTGCCTGCCAAAGTGCGCGGAAGCTGCGAGCCCAATGCTATGGCGCGAAATGCGGTGTGCTCCATCTGGTGCCGCGCGTCGACCCGCATATCTTCCGATTGGAGGGCACGGTTAAGCCAACCATCCACGGTGCCCTTGTTTCCCGGCGTGCCAGACTCCATGTAGTCCTGCGCGTCGAAATGAGAGCGCGTGATGTCGGGCGACCCGGCTGCGGGCACAATTGCCAAATATCCCTGGCTATAGAGCGGTTCAAAAGAGGCAAGCGAAGGATGCAGCCCGAAGAAACCGTCCAGATCGAGTACCTGATTCTGTGGAATTGCAATCGTCGGCCGCATCGCGTAATAGTTCTTTTCCGCGTAGGGCACCACGATATTCAGCCCATCCGCCGCGCCACGCTGAAAGATTACGACCAGACGCTTGCCCTGCGCATTCGACTTTGCGGATTCGGCAAAGAGCGCACGTGTTAGAAACGCCGGGACTACCGAGCTTCCAACCATCGCCAATGCACCTTTGTGCAGGAATACACGCCGTGTAGTGCTCATAGTGTCCTCGATTCAATTCTTTCGGTTGGAGCCTGGATCCGACGAGCCAATTATCTTCGTTGAAACTCGGGAGACCCTAGCAACAACCCTGCCAGCAACGCATCCTGGTTTTCGCGTGAAGCGGGCGCGGTTAAAGCGTTTGGCGATTTCTGTTTTCCGGTGATCTGAGCGGCTATGTTGATTGGTTGCGCGGGCACTGCTGGAGCCTTTGCGATGCCGGCCTGAGTCTCGACCTGTTCCAGAAGCGTCTTTCGCGTCTGGTCACTTACCTTGCTCTGAATGAGCCGATTCTCCAATCGCAACTCATCGGCGGCCGCATCCATTTGCGTCGATTGATCGGCGACTTCATGCCCTAAGTCGCCGCTGCCAACATCAACCGGCCATGAGGTCTGAATCTCAGCCAGCTTGTTTGCGGCAAGATTTAGCGCAAAGTTCATGCGGTTGACGAGCGCGCCCGTATTCACCCAATCTTTCGCGTCCGATGAGTAGCCGGTTGGCGGAACGCAACCGTACAGCGGCATTCCCATGCGATCGAGCGCATAAGACAACTGCATCAGACTGCCTGTCTCCGGATTGCTTGCGCGCACCGCCGACACGACGTATTCGAGCGGCGTTTTCACTTTTGCGCGATACACATCGCGCTGCCAGAACTCCGGCGAGTGGAACATCGTCTGGAGAACGGAGGCAATGTCTCCACCGCTGTCAAGATAGCTCTTTGCCATGCGATTCACAAGGCTCCGCGGCGGATCGTCGGAGACAAATCGGATTGCCAGCTTGCGGCTCAGGAACTGCGCAGTGGCCGGCCGCATGGCCAACCGGTGCAGCATCTCCAGGCCTTCTTTCATGCCACCATCATTGACCTTCATCCCGAGCAGTTGTTTCGTCCCCGGTTCATGCTTGCGCTCATCGAAGATGAACACGCCGCCGTGCGCCGGCTGATCGACGGTCCAACCTGTAAACACGCGCGCCATCTCGGTAACATCGCGCTGGGTATAGCCGCCATCGACTCCCAACGTATGCAACTCCATCAACTCGCGGGCATAGTCTTCGTTCAACCCGGATGGGGGCAGCGGCTTGTTTTGTTTTTGAGCGCGCTCTTTGCTTTTTTCGGCAACGGGCGAATCTGGCCCCATGCTGCTTGCGTTGTCCAGATAGAGCAGCATGGCAGGACTCTGCGCCGTAGCGACGAGCAGATCTTCGAACTTGCCCAATGCCCGCGGGCGGATCACGTCCCTCTCGAAGCTCACCAGATAGTACGGAGTTTCCTCGTCCTTGTGCAGGTACACATTGAAATGGTTGAGCCAGAAGTCGGTCATGACCTCCTGCAACTGCGCCGGGCTATAAACGTCGCGTGTGAGGCGTTGTTCTTTCAACTCGTCAATGACGGCCTTGGCGGGATTCTCAAAATCGGCCACAACTTCGCGCTCTCCCGCGGTCATCTTGTCCAGGAGTTGCGCGCGCTGCTGTCCCTTCAGATTCTGACGAAACCTCTCAAGCTTCTCCGGCGACATGGCCAGCAACAGCGTGACACGCTGCTTTGGCGGAAGCGCAAGGATGGCCAACATCCCCGAATCGTCGGGTGACGGATGCGCGCTTTCCGCTTCAATCGCTCCTGGCTTGGCGACACTGCCTTGAGCCATCATTGCGCCGGGCGCCATTGAAGATTCGGGTTGAGAATCGGATGCCATCGCTGGATTTGGCGAGATCATGGCTCCAGTGCTCATCTCGGCTCCCATGGTGGGAGAAGCGGGTGCGGCCATCGTCGCGGACGGAGTGTCTTTCGCAGACGCCGGAGCTATTGCAGTCTCCGCCTTCTTCTCGGCCTTTTTAGCTTCTCGCTCTTTTTGGAAGGCGATCTGGTCGTTGTAGACGACGCGCAAAATGGGCGTATTCGGCGCGGGGAATTTTCCGGCTGCCGCCTGCCGGATGATCGCTCCGTTGGGGAAAGCTATGAGAAGTTGCGGCGTCGACAGGCGCATGGCAGGAAACTCATTCAGACGCCGATCAAGCTCGGTGAAGTCCATCGTTGCCGGGTGCAACTGCAATTCAAACCAGTGATCAAGCCCCATCTCGCGCACCCTCTCGAGATCCCCTGGGCGGGGGCCGAAGCTGAATCGGCTCAGAGCGTGAAGAATGCGTTCATCGTTATCGAGAGCTTTAGGAGATGTAGATGGGTGTTGGCCGCGACCAGTCCGAGGCAAGGATGCGGCTTCCGACTGGCTCATCAAGGGCAAAGCCGCCAGCGTCAAGCACAGAAGAGATCCCTGAAAGAGTAGCGAGAGACGCATAGACCCCCTGTGAATTGCTCATTTGAATTCAAATACTTGCTGGCGGACAGCGACGCCTCTGGGCAAGACATGGTGTCTCTGTCCGTATAGACCCAAATTAGTCCAAAAAGTTGCTTCCTGCATTTCTGGCGTTGTCCTGGCTTTGCCATGCTCCACTTTACAGCACGTATCGAAACCAGAAACTGCGATAAAGCAAGGCTGCCCTGACCCTAATCTGCCAGCGAGATGCTGCTTTGCAAGCTGTGAGAGAAGACCGTCCCGGCAGGGGAAGTCAGCGGAGCCATATCTGCGGGCGTGAGAGTCTGTGGATGCTCGATGTGGAGAAGATAGCGGCCCCACGCGAGCCAATCGACGAGCACGCCACAGGCGCAAGCTGGGCAGACGACCGCAATGGGAATGAGATCGCCGCGGACGATGAGCGATTGGGCGATGCTCTTGTTTGGTCTGCTTCGGCCACGGCAGCCCGGGACCTGGGAAATCGCAAGCACCGACAACTGGGTCTCAGGGTGTTTACGTGCGTAGCGAACCAGCTCGTAGGTAATTTGCATGGGGGTGGTGATGCCCGCGTCGGAAAATAGACTGCGCCGGAATGTGCGCGGAAAATAGAAGTTCAAAATGGCACTGGAAAAATCGGCACAGTTCCAGAAGAACAGACTGTAGCGATAGTGGTTCGTCCCGCTGTTCATTTTCGCGATGAGTGCATCGTCCTGCTCTTCGGTGGTTGCAAACTGGAATGCATACATGCGTCACTCGTTGGCCACACCCGTCAAGCGGTAATGGCAAGGTGCGGGTCAGGGACCTGAAATTGCCCTCGTTATGTAATGAAAATGAAGTGAAGTGTTAGATGGAATCTCGCTGGGCACGTGCCTCCTTTACCAGGCTGATGAACCTGCGGGCCAGCTCATGAATACGATGTCCCTGGCGAAGGCGCAAAGCTTCTTTGGGCAGCAATTCCTTACTTGCGCCGATCGCGGCTGCGCCGGCGAGGATGTAGTCAAACGCCGTCAACTGGTTTACGCCTCCGGTTACAATTAGCGGAATTTGCGGCAGCGGCACCTTGAGAGCGCGCACATATTGATCACCGCCAACCACGGCTGCTGGAAAAATCTTGACGAAATCCGCTCCAGCCTTCCATGCCATGATGACCTCAGTCGGCGTCAAAGCTCCCGGAATCACGACGACGTTAGCGTTCTTTGCATAGGCCACCACTTCCGGAATAAATCCGGGACTCGTCAAAAACCTTGCCCCGGCTTCAACGCAACGCCGCGCTGATTCTTCGTCAAGAACTGTACCGGCCCCCACGGCCAGGTCTGGATAGCGATTCGCCAGGTCGTAGATCACATTCGGCGCTTCAGGCATAGTCAGGGTAATCTCTATAACAGGAATCCCAGACGAGTACAGCGTGTCAGCCGCAAATCGGGCATCGTCAGGCGCAGTTACGCGCGCACAAGGCAAAATGCCACGTCTTTCAATCTGTGCAATAACCTCTTCCTTTGTCATTAACCCTCCCTATTCCTACAGTTTAACGGCATTGGCAAGCATAAACATCGAGGAAAACTCCCATTTAGCTAACCGTGCGCCATATGCTACTGAACCGCTCAACTCTGTTGTGCTATGCCAGTTACTCCAAACTGCTTATATACCTCCGCATGAAGTATCCTCTCGCATCAAGCAATATAAAACCAAACGCCGCCAGCAAACAAACAATCGTCAGACAGATCCCAATAAGTTCGATAAAGGAAACGAGCCGCCGTAGCCATCGCGCTTTCTACGCCGCACATTAACTGATGCGTCTCCACCCATCTCTATTCTCTCCCGGAATCCTCTCTATGATTGGTACAGCAAGGTTATCCCTCTCACGCAACGGTGGGATAAGTGGGCCAAATGTGCCCGGCAGCCGCGATCCCCCACACCAAGTCAAGCAGGGGAAACGATCAATCTGCTTCCGCGGCGGACAACTCAACGATCGCCGCCCCTCAGGCAATCTAACAAAAGTCTTCAGCAATGGGCGGAGTCTTAGATCCAGCTTTCGAGGTCAGCCGCAGCAGCAGCGTCCAGTTAAAGACGGCCAGCAGACCATCGGTGGCCAGGCTGGCCCAGGCCGCGCCCAGCCATCCGTAGTGGGGAATCAGATAGAGATTGATTGCGAAGTTGAATCCCGCCGCCGCCGCTTGGCCCCCGAGTCGCAGCTTCTGGCGGCCTGCCCCGGTTAGTGCATCTCCGGCGCAGTAATGCAAACTACGAAAGACCGGCAAAAGACAGAGCCAGCGCAACGCCGACACGCTCTCCGCGAAGCCGTTTCCTATTAAGAATGGAATAATCGGCGCGGCCACCATCATGATTGCTGTAGACAAGAGCGCCATCGGTACTGTGCGCTTGATAATCCGCAAAGCAAAGTCGGCGGTGCTCTGGACTCCGTTGAGACCTTTCTGAAAAAACCGGGGAATCGCCGCCGCCAAAATGGAAGCAAAAGGCAGACACGCCACGTCGATCACCCGGTAAGCCATCGCATAAACGCCGTTAGCAGCATTCATCCCGTAGTGCCCAAGCATCGCCTTGTCAATGTCGTTGTAGACGCCGGTTGTCGAATAGGAAATCGCAAAGATAAATCCCTCGCCAGTCCTTTGGCGCAGGAGCCCCGGGGAGAACTCTGGTTTGCCGAAGCGGCGCGTGACCACAGTCAAGGCCGTAAAGGCAGCAATGAAGGAGACGATCAACGCCGCCACCACCCATTGCCGAGCCGTAGCATGGTGCAGGTGCCAAAGCAGCGCGCCCGCCAGAACGGTCCGCAAGAGATTCGTCAGCAAACTCAGCAATGCTGTAAAACGCATCTCCTCAAAGGCCTGGAAGACTCGTCCTGCCGCAATGGTGAGCTGAGCGCAAACGCAGTCTCCTGCCGCAATGCACAGCACCATAGTCCATTTGTAAGCGTGTGCCCAGTGCGGGCCTGCCAAAGTCAGCACCACAATCAATAAGCTGCCAAAGCTAAGAGTGGTAACCAGCACATTGCCCCAATAGCGGGCAAAGTTCCCCCGATTCGGACTTACGTGACGCAAGAAAACGGAGTGTGAGCCAAGTGAACTGTACTGGCCTATAAGTGAAACCATTGCGACCGCGCCTGCATAAATACCGTACTCTGTCGCTCCCAAAAGGCGTGCCAAAAGAATAAAATATACGCCGTAACAGATGATTGAGGTCCCTTGACCAAGGAACACCCATCCGGCATTCTGAGCTAGAGAGCTGGAACGGATGCGTTTCCACTCATTCCTGAACCGATCCATGTTCAAGCCCTCTTACTGATGCACTGGCATTTATAATAATGGTAACAGACCCTGCATGACGCCTCCGGTCATCCGCTATTGTTTGCTCAGGAGAAGAGAACTCCATGGACATTGCTGTCCCCCATAATTCTAAGACGAGAATTTCGACCAGTTTTTGCGCAAATGCGGTTCTTGTTACAGCCCTTATGCCCTATCTGTCGCCGGTTGTCTTGCGAACTATGGACGCGCAGCTCATGGGTTTCGCAACTTCTGTCGTAATAATATTATGGCTACTCTTTCTTGAACCCGGGCGGCTATCTTTCTACCGCTGTGATCTATACATCCTCTGCGCGGGGTTACTTTCACTGATATATATAAACCCTGACCCGGTCCCGCAAGACTGGCTGCAGTATCTACGAGGATGTGCACCTCTGGCGCTTGGATTCCCTATTTATTTCGCAACCCGCAATCTTTATCGTTATATGTCGCCGAAGGTGTTTCTGGCGGTAGTGGCTAGCTACCTCGGAGCACTGCTCCTCCAAGTTGCGTCCCCGGGCGCTCATGCGGCGATAGTTGGCCACTTCATGAACAGAGTTCAAGGTGAGATGGGCGCGCGTGCAAGCGGATTATGCGACGAGCCTTCCTATATGGGAGAGATGTGCATACTCTTTGCCATTTCACTTTATTTTTTCCACCGCGAGTATTGGAAACAGCACAAGCGCGCCGCGTGGGCCATAGTGCTCGGATCTCTTGCGATGCTTGTCATCGCAAAATCGGCGTTGGGGTTCGTCGGTGCTCTGATTACTGCCCTCGTAGCAATATTTAGTTCTAAAACATCTGGATGGGCAAAAGCTGCGGTCATTCCCGTTGTTCTGATCGCTGCGGTTTTGATGGGCAATCTCCTAAGTCTGTCGAATTCAAGAGGGGCGGTCATGGGAGCCTTGCTTCTGAAACACCCATCATTGATTTTTCAGGATACCAGCTTTGCAGATCGTTGTGTAGGACCATTAACCGGCTTCTACGGACTTCGAGATTCGCCGTTTGGAACAGGTGAGACGAAAATCAACGTAGACGCCATGAACAAAGCTTTTGATGGAGAGATAGCCAGGATTATCTGGCCCACATCGGACTTTCAACAATCTTACGTTGATATGACGAATCTAGGCGGGCAACATCTCGGCTTCGCAGGCATGGTAGAACGAATGGGAATATTTGGAGTATTGATCTTAATTCTACTTATCTGCTCTATCGACGGATTTCAAGGAAAATGGGTTGTTCGTGTCTTTATTCTTGCGCTATTAATGAATTCATCAATGTTCGTATCGACTCTTTGGTTCGTTATAGGCTGCTGTCTTCGCCCTCGGGGAGGAAAGCCATTGTCTACAAATAGTGGATTACGGAGTCAGGACCTTGAATAGCAACGAAATCCGCGGACCAACAGAACTCAACTCCGTCCTCTCAACGAACGCAAAAGTGCGATCTGAAATATATAGATTGACAAGGACAAACTGTATTCTCTCAACGCGCATCGTTTGGATGCCTATTCCTTCCTTTCATCGGGAAAACCGTCCAGCGGTCCGCTACTAAAGAGTGCTGAAAGCCTCCATCGTACCTGGCTTATGAACAAAGTCCTCCATCGGATTCCTTATTGGTTAGCTGCTTAGCTAACGCGCCCCATGTTTCTGAGACGCATCTCCCTTTGAAATACTCAACACTCGCAGGTGCGTGTTCCGCCAATGTTTCCAGCAACGCAGAGTCGTCTCGGACGCGCGCCAAACAATCAGACAATTTGTCTACATTTCCACAGGGAAACATCAGTCCGTTGAAATCGTTAATGACAAAATTTCTTAAACCATTGGCGTCCGACGCTACAACAGGGCGCCCAATGCTTAGCGCCTCTAAAGCCACTAAGCCCATACCTTCGTACCGGGAAGGCATAATGACGCACGCCGCCTTGCGAATAAGTTCAAAAGGCAAATCGGTAGACGGCAGCAGTGAGACTCGCTTCGTAAGCTGGTGCTTCCTAACTAATTCTTGTAGCTGCGGGTCCGTATCAACCTCTGGGCCGACGATTGTAAATTGCCAGCCCGGCATCTTTGTCATCGCCAGGGCTTGAAGAAAAATGTCGAAACCCTTCGCTCGCGTTTTCCCCCTTCCCATGAGAAGGCCAGTCAACGGCACGGCATCCCGGTATGGCGCGGGCTTCGCATCCGCTGCGCTCACGTTTGGAATGACGACGACGCGCTTGTACCCAAACGAGCGTAGTTCCTCTGCAATATCCTCAGTCAGCACAACCACAGTCTTTCGCCCGCAAATAGGCGACAACGACCTGTAAAGGACTTTTCCAAATGGAAATTGCCGGGCAGGAAAATGACGCTGCATCACAAATGGGCTTCCGCCCAACGTCCTGAATGGATAGATGAGGCCGAGTCCCGTTCCGTGGTCCACGACAAGATGTAGGCGATATCGTTTAATGATCTTGCGCAACACCCAGGCCTGCTTTATCCCCCAAATGGCTCGCATAGGCCACGCGAGAAACCCGAACCGCTGAGGCCCTAGGTAGGGGGTCTGCTCGAAGACAACGCGATCATCGAGACGAAATGCAGCCTCCGAACGCGTGGAGTGCGTGGCGATCACAACCTCATCACCATGCTCTACCAACGCATTGGCTAACTCGCAGATCGCACGTTGTATCCCTGCCCTTTTCCGCAAATCATAAAAATGCAAAAGGTAGTTCATAAACTTCGACTTCCATTGAATGTTTCGTTAATCAAGAACAGAACAAAGCGATCAAAAGGGCACGTCCTTTCTAAATGGCGCATCACATTGTTAACTCTTAGCTCGTTCATATTTGTTTTCCCAAGTCGAGATATTTCGTCGCAACGTTGTCGTCCCGATACGCTGACACATCATAAGGTGCGTTATCCACTTTCAGCGCCTGCCTCAAAACAGCAGCCATTGCATTCGTGTCAAACGATAGAGGCAGCAGGTGGATGCAGTGACCTATCTCTCCAAGATCTATTTCCAGTCCGCCCCCGCAAGCGGGCATAGCCACAATACATCCCTGACTCAGAGCTTCCAGATAGGTAATACCAAACGGCTCCATCTCATTACCAGAGACAAAAACGCGAGTTTGGCGCAGGCGTTCAATTACTGCCGCACTTTCAATGTTGCCGGTAAACTCCACGCGAGGATTGCCCTGTGCCATTGCTTCTATGACCTTCCGCTGTGAACCGTCCCCGACAATACAGATGCAAAGGCGAGGGTCTTCATCGAGAACTTGCAACATGGCTGGAAGCAGGCGATGGACATTCTTGGCGGGGATTAATCGACCCACATAGGTAAGGTAGGTTCGTTCCACCCCTTCCTTCCAGGGCGTAGTGAAGGCGGTTTGCACGGGGTTGCAGATGGCCGCATCGATGCGAAGGTTATGAATGCCACTCAGATGAGCGGCGACGTATTTGGAGACAGCCACCAAACGGCAGGAACGCGACAAATTGGCAATCTTGTAAGAGACTAATATCCCCAGCGTCCTTGCCCATCCCTGTGCATCGGGACGGGGAAAGCCACACGCAACGCAGATCGTCCGGCGAGCAAAAGGAGCCGCGAAGATTGCTTGGGTCCCCAATATCTTCAATACGCTCGGATCGCGCAATTCGTGCCAGCGGCGAAAGATCGCGAGGGGAGGGATAACTTCGGACGAATAACCCAACGTCTCAAACCCGTCCGCTAAGGCTTGTGCGAAAGCTTGGACGCCGCCATAACGGAACCCACCGGTTAAGAGAACCTTGCGAATCGGCGGATCACACATGAGAAAACACTTTCCCGAATTTAACTCTCATCGGATCGCTTAGAATAGCGTACCCTGCGAAATACGCACAAAATCTCAGGTTGACCCTGCCCTTAGTTACGGCCGCATAAAGCAGGCGAAGAAGACAGGCCGCCGGATGACGAGAATTCTTTGCCCGAGGAACACAGAGCCTTACGAGGCAAAAAGAAAAAGCCTTCGGACTCAGGAGAATGTTTCTGTTTTCGAGAGCCCATCGGTAGGAGAATTCCCAACTTGATCCGGTACTTATGCGGACTTCGACATGGTCACAGTGATAGATACACAAAGGCTCAGCCAGCCAAACCGGCTTTATCAAATTACTTTTCCTGGCGCGCAGAAGCCAATCTGTATCTTCGTTATGCAAAAGCCCTTTCGTAAATGGAACCCGCAGCATAAATTCTTTACTGGCAATATAGGTGGATGGGAGCGGAAGACCGGCAACGAGGCAGTAAAAGTGCTCGCTCCAATCCTCCTCTGGCTCAGGGAAACTGTGCGGAAGAACAACGCCAAAATCATGAGCCACTTTTCTAAATCGGCAAGCACAGAAATTGGCGGTGAATCCCCCCTCTTCCAGCAGAAACATCTGCTTTTCGGTCTTTTCAGGCAGCCATTCGTCGTCGTCATCAAGGAATGCAATCCATTCGCCTCTAGCATTTCTCACCCCGATATTGCGCGCTTCGCTGCCGCGAACATTTTCCTGCAACGCTACAATCCTGAGACGAGGATCAGCGATTGATCCGAGCGATGCCACTGTAGCAGGATCAGACCCATCGATGACTACAATGACTTCCAGATTAGCGTACGTCTGGCGCAACGCACTCTGGACGGCACGAAGCACGAGGAGCGGCCTGTTTCGTGTGGGAATGACAGCACTCACCAAAGGTTTCATTGCTTCCTCTCTGCGCCTCCTAATTTGATCGAGCAGCTACCTATTGTCGCAGCGAACGCATCCATCACGAAAACTGCCGGAACACTTGTGTGCGCTTCAATTCGCACCCCAGAGGCGACGAGTCCATAGTGAGATCAACACATAATGCGTCCACCAGTTGGCGGCCCGCGCCAAAGATAGCCCTGATACGTGACGGTAAATATCCCACGATTGAAGAGCGGATCTCAATTTGCTGGAATTACGGCTATGCCCAGAAACCCGGTAGGAGCAAAGCCCCCCAGGAAGACGATGCCCGATATACCCAAGTTGAATGAGGTTTAACCAGGCGCAAAAATCCTCATGGTGGTTATCGGGAAAGTAAAAGTCGGGAATTTGGTTGAGATCGATCGTCACGGCACAAGTTCTGATACCGCGCCGCACGTGTAAAGTCCGCATGTTCAGCTCTTCCGGTCCGGTGATCAACCGGCCAATACGCTCGCCGCTTTCTGAGATCTCCCATGAATCGTGATACACAAAGCCATAATTGCGCGCGGTCATGAATTCAACGCACCGAAAGAGCTTCTCAGGTGCCCACAAATCATCGGCATCGAGAATGGCGATAAAGCGACCTTGCGCAGCGTTCAACGCGAAGTTACGGGCCACCGCAGGACCACTGTTACGCTCCATGCGCAGCACGCGAAATCGCGCATCTTCGCGCGCGGCAGTTTCTAGGATGTCGAGAGATCTATCCGTAGAGCCATCGTCAACCAGAATATGTTCCCAGTCGGTGAGCGTTTGCGCCCTGACAGAAGCAAGTGTTGCCGGTAGCCATCGAGCGGCGTTGTAAACCGGCGTGATCACTGATACTAATGGCAATTCAGTACGCTCCATCCGTCCTTACGACCGCGGGAATGGTTTTGAGCAATATTTCCAAGTCCATGGCCAAAGACCA
Organism: Occallatibacter sp.; assembly: GCA_049517315.1. Taxonomy (GTDB): domain Bacteria; phylum Acidobacteriota; class Terriglobia; order Terriglobales; family Acidobacteriaceae; genus Telmatobacter. The sequence goes on from JBEKSE010000044.1 coordinate 30,413, forward strand.
GTCATCGACATACCGGCGATCCAGCTTGACTCTTTCTTGATAAGTTAGGTTGCTGCGCCCGGAGACCTGCCATAATCCCGAGACTCCCGGCCGCACTGCGCAATAGTATGGAAAATCCTTTCCGTAGAGTTTGCGCTCAGAGTTGACGATGGGACGCGGCCCAATCAAGGACATTTCTCCTCGCAACACGTTGATAAGTTGCGGTAGTTCATCCAGGCTCCAGCGCCGCATGACTCTGCCAAAAGGCGTTACGCGCGGATCGCCGTGCTGCTTGCGAATGCGCATATCCTTTTCTGCGTGCAGGGCTTCTTCGAGCCTGCGCAGTCGCTCCTCGCCGACATACATAGTGCGAAATTTCCAGATTCTAAATGGTTTATCGTTCCGGCCAATGCGAATTTCCCGATAAAAGATTGGACCGCGGGATGAGCACCAAGCCACCAGAGCCAGCAGTGTACCGGCAAGAATACAGGGAACAAAAACAAGGCCAACAAAAAAAACATCCAGTAACCGTTTGTCCACTTCATAATGAAACGAACGAACCCTTTTCATGATCTTTCCTCGTGCGTATGAAAAGCTTTTCGTTTTCTGCGCTTATTTGCGCGAAGTGTGTCAACCTACTTCTTTCAGAATTGGTAGATTGCCGCGCTCGTAGCTGACGCGGCAACTCCCCCAGCACTCATCGTTGCAAAGTTCCGCAAATAACTGAAGGGCACGTAAACGATATCGTCGGGTTGAAGTGGCATATCGGTGCGATTGCCCTTCTGCATGGCGCTCAGGGGCAGTGCAATCTCGATATATTTGTCTCCCTCTTTGCGAATCAATCTGGTATGCGATGGCACTGCCGAATTGTTGGTTCCACCCGCGCGAGCCACCAACTCAAGCACGCTGATCTTACCTTCGTTGTTGGTCATGGTGTAACCACCGGGGTGGGCCACATCTCCAAGCACGTATACGACGCCCGCCCTCGGCACGAAGAGCGTGTCGCCGGGATAAATCTGGAACGCCGTATCGAAAGCCGCATCGGGCTTGTTAGAGACGAAGTAGGGGATCCTATCCTTCGAATTCCGGCGCTCGATGAGAATCTTTCGGTCGGCCATGTCAGTGATACCGCCGGCCAGCGCGAGCACGTCCAGCACTGAACGCGGTGTTCCAATGGTGACGGCGCCTGGGTTTTTGACCTCGCCGAGCACCGAAACCTTTTGCGTCGCATACTCCTCGACAGCAACCAGCACTCTGGGCTGCAGCATGTAATGGCCATCGAGTAGAACCTTCTCAATGGCGCGAGCCGCCTCAGCCGGCGTCAAGGCGGAGACCTTGACGCTACCGCCCAGCAACATTGAGATCTCGCCAGCGTCGGTGACACGCGCATGCTGCTCAAGTTCCGCCGTATCGAAGACCTGAACATGGAGCATGTCTCCAGGCCCGATGAGAAGGCTCTCGGGAGCCTGAGCGGCCAATCTGGAGGCTGCGAGAAGAAAAAGAAAAATCCACTTAGACGCGTTTCGCATCGCCGTCCTCCGAATAGTTGTAGACGTTCTTGCGGTAGCCGTAATAGCCGTAGTAGCTCTCGTCACTGGGACGAAGGCCGTTGACCACGACGCCGATATAGTGCTTGGTGCCTTCGGTAAGCGTTCGGTAGCTTTGCCGCAACTGCGGTCGCTCGGTAAGCCGGACGCGTGTCAACAGCAGAGTGATGTCGGCCAAAGGGTTGACCAGGACTGCGTCGGTGACCGGAAGAACAGGAGGACCGTCGAGAATGATAAAGTCATAGTTATTGCGCCACTCTTTGATGCAATCCGCGATGCCAGATTCAAGCAGTTCGGATGGGTTGGGTGACGCGGCCCCTACCAACAAAGTGTGGCACTGGGAAAGACCGGGAATTAAACTCCCAATGGGATCCCGAAGCTCCTGACCAGCCAGCAGCTCGCTAAACCCCTGCCGGTTACGAACGTCGAGCCTGCGATGAAGGTGTCCGCGTCGCAAATCCATGTCCACGAGCAACACCTTGCGGTTGGCCTGTGCCAAGATCACCGCTAGATTAGTGGAGAAGGTAGTCTTGCCCTCGCTGGCGATGGAACTGGTAACCAGGATGACCCGGCCGCCGTGCTCTGGCATGCCCCCAGTGAGCAACAGAGCAGTGCGGATCGTCCGGAGGGACTCGGTGTAGGTGGAATGCGGTTCCTTGATGCTTGCCAGAGAATCCGGTCCGGTAGAGGCGGTCAGGTCAGTGAACGGTGTTGCGCCCAAGAGCCTTTGCCCAACGATATCTTCGACTTCGGCGATGGTGTTGATTTTGTTATCGAGAGTGTCGACCAGTAAGACCCCGAGTCCACCAAGAAAGAGTCCCGCACCCAGCGAAATGGCCATATTGAGGGGCACGTTTGGACGTTTGGGCAAGGCCGGGGCGCGACCGGGGTCCACAACAGTGATATTCGAGGACTTCAAGCCTTCGAGCACACCCGCCTCTTTTAGACGTTTCAGCAAATCCTCATAGAGCCCTCGGCTGTTGTCGGCCTCCTGACGAACGATAGCGTACTGGATAGCTTTGTCATTGAGCTTGGCGGCCTGCTGCTTGGCTTGCTCGTATTGGCTGCGAGTGTTGGCTTCGGTCTGGACGGCAACGGCAAGATCGCTTTTGGCACGCTCCTTGATGCGTTCGACTTCCTGGTGGATCGAGCGCTCCAAGCCAGCAATATTGCCGCGCAGCTCAGCAATTTTGGGATAAGATGCGCCGTACTTGGCCTCAGCCTCTTGGAGTACCGCCTGCTGCGTTGCCTCTTGCTGGCGAAGGCTCTGAATTAATCCCAGGGAATTGGTCGCGGACGCGGAGTTGATGCCAAGCGAATTGCCGGCCAAACCGGAGAGCATTTCGGCGTCGCCGGTCTCTGCCGCGTGCGCAATGGCTCCTTTAATGATGCGGTTCTGCTCGGCCTGTGTAAGCGCGAGGGTGGTCTGCTGCAACTCGTCAAGCACTCCTGAATATGCCTGTTCGCGGCCTTGCGGGTCTGTGGTGCCCATGCTGTATACCCCGCTCTCGCGCTGTAGGTTTACAACTTTTGCCTGCAGATCCTCACTCTGCTGTCGCAACTCGCCCAGTTGACCACTGAGCCACTCTGAAGCCTGACTGGTGGCGGTGTACCGTGTCTGGAAGGTATAGTCCACAAGACCTTTCATTAACGTGTTGACCACAGCCGCAGCCAATTTGGGATCAGGATTGAGGTAGTCGATCTCGATGAGGCGGGTACCGGCGACTGGCTTGACATTGAGATTCCTCTGAAAGATGCTCAAGGCCCTTTGGCGGCGCTGAGGGGCATTCTCAAGTGAAGCGCCGGGCATATCTTTTTCGACACTCGCGGTAAATAGCCCCAGCAACCAACCAACCGGGCTCCAATGCGACTGAAAGTCCTTGGTCTCTTCCATGTGCAAGGCTTCAATGGTGCTGAGCGCCAACGTGTCCGACTGCAGAATGTTGGCTTGGGTCTGGAGATTAATGTTGCCTTCGAGAGGGTCTTCGGATCCGCCGCCGGCGCTGCTCATCATACTTTCGAGCCCCATGGCGTCGGAGCTCTCATTCTGAACCTGCAAGGTCCCTATGGCCTCATAACGCCGGGTGGCGAAGGCGCAATAGAGAGCGGCCAAAGCTACGACCGTCAGCACTGTTCCATATACGACGGCACGCCTCCGCCGCAATAATGTCACTAGTTCTCTTAGAGTAATTTCTCTCTCTGGCGATGAATCCAAATCCTTTATGCCCCTTTCTTCGCGAGTCTTGTGGTCGTATTTGTTCCGTCAATCTTCAAATAGCCACGCCAACCAAGCCGTTCCTGGGTCGCACAAGACAGCGGGGTCTGTTTTGGTTAAACCTTTCAGATCGAGCCACAATGACCATCGCTCAATATGAGCCGCCGGCACTCACACTCCGTCGCTCAGTGCAAGCTTCCTCGGTGGGCCTCGCGCAATATCTCAAACTTAAAGCTGCAAAAAACTGGCGCGTGAGCTGGTGGTCCTCAAAGCGCCCCAAGTTCCAGATTTGCAATAGATTCCTCCATCCACAGCGCTGGTCAGATTCCAGATGCAAAATCTCCACCGCTCTTAGCACTGACCTAATGAGTGAGAGAGAGAATTCAATTCAATAGGCGAATGTTGTAATGAATGTACCGCTACCAATTCACCGTGCATTCATAGAAGAGTCGCTAACAATTACCCCCATTGTCCGTTCTTCGTTGTCACACCAAACAACCAAGCGTCTTAACAAATTGCACACGAGCACAGCTCTGCGCAGAGCGATCAAAGTCTGGGCTAATCAGCAATATGCGATGAGCATACATCATCAGCGGCCTTGCTGAACAGCATCTTCGTGTCGTTTGGGTGTTAACTGATGGTGCGAAAAAAGACAAAATCGTTTCACAATGAGCATTACTTTTGGTGCCTCAGATTTGTCAATCTTCGTCCGCCCACTACCAGTTGAGCAGGGTTTATACACATCTGGGTCTGAACTCCAAAGCCGAACAGGAAGCCAAACAAACACACTGTTGGATGCGCAACGCGACCAGGCGCTCCGCGAGCAACGCCAGCGGGCCGTCAGTTTCCAGCCGCAGGCCCCCGCAACGCCTTCGCACTTGCCGTAACCGAGACTTGCGTTATCAACCGATAACAAAATCCATCGACGATTCATTTCAAATGGCTTAGGGGTGTTTGGCAAGTGACATTCAAAGGTAAAGTAAAGGTGCTATAAGGAATTTCGAGCCCTCATTTGGCGGGCCGCATAACGAGTTTAGGACAAGAAGAGGCTTCCTGATTGTGAGAGCTTCTTCTGCTTTTGGAGCGGTACGCAGTTGATGTTTTGCCAGATTCTGACTGGTGTATCCTGGCGTGTTCAGGGGTACTAATCCATGGGAGGTTGTCCGCTCCGCTGTTAAGCCAAAATGGAAGAGTAATTTTGCTCTTTCGGTGCTATGCTAGCTGGCCTGGAAATCAAACAGGCCTTCGATGCGAAGACACGGATTTTCAATGGAGTGCGCCAACGGCCGACGACCAAATATATAGACAACATAAGCGACATGAACGATTGTATGGGTGTGCAAGCATCGCGGAATGCAGAGGCTGGAATTAGGCGTTTTCGTCGTTTAGAAGGGGATACGATTTGAAGCTAGATAGGATCGAAATTCGTATTGTAGAAAATTATTCGGCGCAGGACCGGCTGAGTCTTGCAGGTGGGGATTGCGATCCGGCCCAGACGGCCAGCTATCACCTGCAGTGGCAGTCCAAAGCGCAACATGTGCTCATCCTTGAAAATGGAATCGCTGTGTCTCACGCAGGACTGGTGAAGCAAATCGTTGTGGTGGACGGACGTTTTGTCGCAGTAGCCGGAATTGGCGGAGTGCTCACTCGGCCGGATTGCCGCGGCAGGGGATTTGGTCAGATCGTAATGCAGAAGGCGGAAGAGTTTGCAGAGCGAAGCCTGATGACAAATTTTGGACTGCTCTTTTGCAGAACCGAGTTGTGCGCATGGTATGAACGGTTGGGATGGGTGCAGGTTTTCGAGCCGGTCTGGATCGATCAGCCGGAAGGGAGCATTCGAGCTCCATTGGTTGTTATGACGAAAGGTTTTGGCGAGAAGAGGTGGCCAAGTGGGGAAGTGCAGCTGGGATGTTTCCCCTGGTGATTCCACATGCCTTCTTTTTCTTTCGTTATTGGCATTGCTTTACGATATATGATGCAATGGTAAGGGCTACGAGGTTGAGAATGGCAAAGGGCAAGTCGAAACTTAAGGAGTCCAGTGGGGCAATTCACCGCGAGCCGGAGCTGGTGGTCTCCACTACAGATGCACCGCAGGACGGCATGATGGCGGAGGAGAGACGGACCCAGATTCTGCAGACGGTGCGTAGTGCGGGTAGAGCGAGAGTGAACGAACTCGCCAGCCGGTTCAGCACCTCGGCCGTCACTATCCGCAACGATCTGAATGAATTGCATCAGCGCGGCCTAGTGCTGCGCTCACACGGGGGCGCGGTTCTCCCGGACACTATCCTGCACGAATCGCCAGTCCATGAACGCCTGAAGGCGCACTCCGACGAAAAGCGGCGCATCGGCGTCATGGCGGCCACTTTGATCAATGATGGCGAGACCATCATCCTGGATTCAGGCACGACGACTTTGGAGATCGCACGCCAGATCAAGAAGAAGCAAGGACTTCAGATCATCACTAACGGGGTCAACATCGCTGCTGAGCTGCTGGACGCGCGGGGCGCGGAAGTGTTCATCGTCGGGGGCACGGTGCGGGGAGAATCAGCGTCTATCAGCGGGCGTTTCACCGAAGAAATGTTCGACCAATTCTCCGCCGACAAGCTGTTTCTCAGCGGAGCCGGATGCGATCTGGACTTCGGGGTCAGCGGGGCAAACCTGGAAGAAACCATGGTAAACAGGGCCATGTTGCGGATATCGCGCGAAATCATCCTGGTTGCCGACTCTAGCAAATTCTCCAAGCGAAGCATGACGCGCATTGCTCTCTTTTCAGAGATCGACACCGTTATAAGCGACACCAGTCTCGACCAGGAGATTCAGGAGAAGCTGCGTTCACTGGGCTGCGACTTGATTCTGGTGTAGCGGGCGCAGCCCGCAGGAATATTCAACGTAAATTTTGACGCTCTCTCGGAATGAGACGCCTGGCGTCTAAGCGACATCGGAGGGGACCTCAAAAGTAACCAGTTCGGAGCGGAAGCCGCGGGTGCGAATTGCTCCGTAAGTGATGCCGGCAGCCATCCATATAAAGCCCAGCACCTTCGCCGGCA
>JBEKSE010000045.1:0-36276 GCA_049517315.1 Occallatibacter sp.
CCCGGACCCTTTGCTCTCCCCGCCGAAGACAGTCCGCCAGACTGCAGATGGTTTGCAGAAAATAAACCTCCCTTGCCGCACACTGGCAGATAGGAGACTAGTGTGCGAGATTCGTCAGGAATACCCCAGTTCAATATGTCGGACATCCGCCCGGTCCGTACCCCCCCGTACCCCCCTACCCCCCCCTATACCCCCTGGGGGTATAGATTTCCTTCAAAAGATTGCTGATTATTCCTAACCCATTTGGAATCAATGCCGCCTGAAAAGCTCCGAGCCCGTATTCTCCCACATGACGAGATTTGACCTCTGAAAATTACCGGAAAAGACCTGTTTTTCACCCAAAAACAGCTCCGAAACATCGCTCCAGAGCCTTTCCGCTGACTCGCTAACTCCGCTAACACGCGCGCAGCGCGGCTAACCCCGCTAATTCGCCAACTCGCCTGAACCGTCAGCCATGTAACCTTCATCACAGCGCGTCCTCTTTCGCGGCTCGTAGGCTCTTGAACGGAGCTGAAAAGGACTTTTCATGCCAGCAATTGCCGTGGATAACGCCACTACTGTTGAGAACCTGCTTGCCGCCTTTGAAGGCGAGTCGAACGCTCACGCCAAATACACCGCCTTTGCCGTCAAGGCGGACGAGGACGGCTTGGCCGGCGCGGCCAGCCTCTTTCGCGCCGCCGCGCGCGCTGAGCAAATTCACGCGACCAACCACTCTCGCGTGCTGCACCAGTTGGGCAGCCGCTCGGAGTGCGAGATTCACCCGGTTGAAGTGAAGTCCACCCTTGAAAACCTCAAGGCCGCGCTCAACGGGGAGCAGTACGAGATCGACGTCATGTATCCGGGCTTCATCGAGGAGGCCACGGAGCACAAAAACACAGCCGCCATCCGCACCTTCCACGGAGCTTTGGAAGCGGAGAAGACCCACGCGCGGCTTTATGCCGAGGCCATAGCGCTGCTGACGGCTGGAAAGCGGGATTCGTGGATTGGCGAAGCGCGCGACTTTTACGTCTGCCCCGTCTGCGGATACACCTCGGAGACTGAAGAGGAACACGAACGCTGCCCCGTTTGCAACTGCGCGTGGGAACGCTTCGAGATTATTCGTTGAAGACTGTTTATAAAATAGAAAAATAGTTGGACTCGCCTGCGCCCCAGCTCTCAAACACGAGAACTGGGGCGCAAACGTTTACGGCTCGTCGTTATAAATGCCAATCTCCACCTTGCCGCCTTCCGCCTGCCGCGCGCGGAACATGCCGGGAGTGTTGAAGCTCCACACCAGCTGGCCGTCCGTGGTGATGGCGATAACACCGCCGTCTCCGTGCAGCGCTTCCAGTTCCGTGTGAATCACCTGGTCCGCTGCCTGCTGCAACTTCATGCCCTTGAACGCCACCAGATTGCAGATCTCGCGCGCCACGCCGAGGCGAATGAAGTACTCGCCTGAGCCGGTCGCCGACACGGCGCACGACTGGTTCGATGCGTAAGTGCCCGCGCCAATGATCGGCGAGTCGCCCACGCGGCCCGGCATCTTGCCCTGCATTCCGCCCGTCGAGGTTCCCGCCGCGATGTTGCCGGCGCGGTCCAGCGCCACCACGCCCACCGTGCCACGCATCTGCGCGTCAGACGATTCGTCAATCTGCGCTACCGGAACCGGCGGCGCGGCTGGCGGAGGCGGCGCGCCCACCGGACGTGCTGGCACCGGGCGGCCTTCGCTCTGCAACTGCTTCACCAGCGACTGCCACCGCGCCTCGGTGAAAAAGAAGCTGGGGTCCACCTGCTCCAGGCTCACCCGCGAGCCAAAAGCGTCGGCTCCCGCGCCGATCAGCATCACGTGCGGCGACTTCTCCATCACTGCCCGCGCCAGGCTGATGGGGTGCTGCGTGCGTGTCACACCGGCCACTGCGCCCGCCTTCAGATTCGAGCCGTCCATAATGGCCGCGTCCAGTTCATTCTTGCCCTCTGAGGTGAAAACCGCGCCATGTCCCGCGTTGAAGAGAGGATCGTCCTCGAGAATATTGATGGTGGCCTCGATTGCATCCAGCGCCGACCCGCCCCGGTCCAGCACGCCGGCTCCTGCAGCCTCCGCCTTAGCCAGCGAAGCGCGATAAGCGGCTTCGCCTTCGGGGCCAAGCTTGGACCGTTCGATGACCCCCGCCCCCCCATGAACCACAATGGCCCAATGCCCCGCCGTCTGCGGAGCCTGAGCAACAGCGGCCAGCGCGGCCACTGCAAAGATTCCGCCAAACAGGCAACCAATACTTTTCATCTTCAATTCCTCCCGTAACACTCACTGCCGCTAACCTAGCTGCCCTCCTTCCGACCCGTCAACCCCTGCTGCCGCGCGATGAACGTTTACTCAACATCGCTTGCTTCTCGCCATGCAAATTATCAACGCGCAGGAGCGGAGGCAGGTTCGCTTAACTGAAAGCTTCGCGCGCAGATTCCTGACGATTCCAAAGACGTGACCCCCATCACTGAGAGTGCGCACTCGTTCCTGTAATCACTGATTGCAATGCGGATTCTGAATAACAAGGTTGCTGGAAGATGAGTTGACTTCGAAACCCTTGTGCAATACGGCAGTAACAAACTTGCGGCAAGGATAAGTCGCCCTTTTGAAAAGGAGCCGGCTTATGAGTCAGAAAGACGGCAGTAACCTTTGTAAATTCATTTGCTCCTGCCCTCGGAAGTTATTGCACAACTTACCGCAAACTCGCGAACTAGAGGCGCCATGTTGGAACCGGCACGCCGGGCTAAGTGGAGGCTAATTCAGAAGTGATAATCGATTCAATTTTGCGCTCAGGCAAGGAACCTGTCTCCTCAAGGAGAATTGCGCGTCTTGCGGTAACGACCGGTTTGCTTGCGTGGGCGTCGGTCGCGATAGCGCAACAAGAGTTTCCGCCGCCCCAGGGCAAAGGGCGCGTGGTCGTGATGGCCTCGGGCGTTTCAGGTCCGGCGCATTACACCACGGTAGCCCGTGAGATTGCTGAGCTCGGCTACGATGTGGTGCTGTTCGACGGGAACCTGATGTTGGGAACCCATGGGGATGGAGTGAAAACTCTCATCCTGCAGGCACAGCAAATGCCTCATGCGCTCCCTGGAAAGGTTGCCCTCGTCGGTTTTTCTGTCGGCGGCGGCATGTATTTTTATTTCGCCTCGCAGTGGGCTGATCTGGTGGCGGGCGAGGTGCTTTGGTACCCCATGAACAACTTCATTCATGACGTGCCGGGTTTTGCGAGCAGATTGAATGTGCCGCTGCTGGTCTTCGCCGGAGCGAAAGACCATTTTCGCGACGGCTGTTGCCTGGCCGATTTGGATAGCAGGCTTGCGGCAGCGTCTGTCTTGGCAGGCAAGAAGTTCAAGCTCGTTGTTTACCCGGATGCAGAACACGATTTCGTCTATGGCGGCGATCACTACAACGCCAAAGACTATTCAGATGCCTTCAAGCAAACCGCAGACATGCTCAAGGTCTATTTGAGCGAGTAGTCAACGCCTCTCAAGAGTGCGGGCCCCCAAGGGGAACGAGTATGTCGCACATTTTTATCAGCCATTCAAGCCGGGACGCAGAGCAGGCCGCGCACCTGCTCACTTGCCTGCATGCGCATGGTTTTACTGAGACCTTTCTCGATTTCGACAAACACGCCGGTCTCGCTCCGGGCGCCGACTGGGAGCGCACACTCTACAGAGAAATCGCCGGGGCTGAAGCGGTCATTCTGATTCTGACCAAAAACTGGTTCGACAGTAAATGGTGCTTCGCTGAATTCACCCAGGCGCGCGCGCTGGGCAAGGCGATTTTTCCGTTAATCGAGTCGCCCACCGGCGAGACCTTCGTTTCACAAGACATCCAGCATCTTGATCTTGTGAAGGACCGCGAAGGCGGCCTGGCCCTCCTTGCCACGGAATTGACTGAGGTGATAGTCAACGCACGCGGCGGCTTCGAGTGGGACTCGACGCGTCCTCCTTATCCGGGACTGCTTGCCTTCGATGAGGCCGATGCGGCAATTTATTTCGGACGCGACGATGATGTCCGCCGATTGATAGAGCGGCTCAATGCAAGGCGTGCGCAGGGCGGAGCCAGGATGATCGTCGTGCTCGGCGCTTCCGGCTCGGGAAAATCCTCGCTGCTTCGTGCCGGCGTATTGCCTCGGCTCAAACGCGACAAGCGCAACTGGATTGTGCTTCCGCCGTTTCGTCCGCAGCTTCACCCCATGGAAGAATTGGGCCAGACCGTGGCCATTGCCCTTGGATCCAGCGCCGATTGGAGGCACTGGCGCGATGCCTTTGCGTCAGACGATCTGTCGCATGTGCTCTCCGACCTTGCCCGTGACCTTCGCTCCGCGCACTCGTCGAATGAAGCACAAATCCTGATTACGGTCGATCAATCCGAAGAGCTTTTCGGCGCAGCCGAGAAGAGTGGAGCTGCACAGTTTCTGCGCGTTCTCAACGCCATGCAGGATGAGAACTTGCCCTTTCTCGTAGCGCTGACTTTGCGCTCCGATTATCTGGGAGAGCTGCAAGAGGCGCCCGCCATGACAGCGGCGTTTGAAGAGTTTTCTCTCAAGCCCATGCCTCTGGCGAGAATTCGCGACATTATTGAAGGCCCGGCTCGCGTTGCCGGTCTCTCGGTTGACGAGGCTCTGGTCGGCGCCGCTATGAAAGATGCGGCCACCGACGATGCGCTGCCGCTGCTGGCCTTTGCGCTGCGAGAACTCTACGACCGATTTGGTCAAAAGAAAAACCTCACGCTTGAAGCTTATCTGGCGCTGGGCGACGATGCCGGGCAGCTTTCGCCGCTTGAGAATGCGGTGCGTCGCAAGGCCGATGAAGTTCTTGCCGCCGCCAAACCCTCCGCGGAAGATTTGCAGGCGCTGAGAGACTCGTTCGTACCCGCGATGGTGCGGGTAAACGCCGAGGGCGAATATGTGCGCCGTCCGGCACGTTTCGACCTGCTGCCCGCAAAGGCCCGGCCGCTGATCGAGCGCCTGGCAAAAGCACGGCTGCTCATTATTCAGAAAGAAAATGACGAGACCATTGTTGAGGTTTCGCATGAGGCGCTGCTGCGCAAATGGCCATTGCTACGCGGCTGGCTCGATGAAGAGCGCGAGTTTCTCATTGGCAAAGATCAACTTGAACAGGATTTGCTCGACTGGGAAAAAGCGCAAGCTGGTGACAAAACTGAAGCATTGCTCTCCGGCTTGAAGCTGACACGCGCGCGGAGTTGGCTGGTGCAAAAACCGCTGCAACTCAGCGAGTCCGAACGCAAATTCATTCAGGCCAGCATAGAGCATCAGGAAGCGGAAGCGGCGCGGCGAGAGCGCTTTCGCCGGCGCGTACAGAAGGCCAGCATATCTGCCGCGGTCGTGCTCGCTGTCTGTCTGGCTGGAGCGATTTGGGAATGGTGGATCGCCAATGCGCGGGAAGCCACGGCCGAATCGCGCGAGCTCGCTGCCCTGGTCGAACAGGAAGTTTTGGCGGGAGGCGATCCCGGAGTGGCGCTCCGGACGGCTGTTGCGGCGGCCGAGCGGTCACCGACCGACCAGGCTCAGTATGCCTTGCGAACCGTCGTGGCGGGGCCGCTCGAACATCTCATTCTGCATCACGGCGGCCCGGTTTACGTGGCTGCTTTCTCCGCCGATGGAAAACACATCGTCACCGCCAGCGGCGACAAAACAGCGCGAGTGTGGGATGCCGCGACCGGGCATCTTGCGGCAACTCTCGACGGACATTCCGGCCCTGTCAACGATGCTGCATTTTCGTCGGACGGAAACTACGTTGTCACCGCCAGCGATGATGGAACAGCACGCGTGTGGAACGCTGCAAGCGGAATTTTGCTCTCCACACTTGCCGGACCTGGAGTTGAAGTGCGCCAGGCCGTCTTTTCCACAAATGGAAAGCGCATCCTCACGGCCAGTGCGGACCATCAAGCGCGCGTGTGGAATGCGGATACAGGCCTCTTGCTTGTAACCCTCAGCGGGCATACCGGAGTGGTTCACCATGCCGAGTTCTCGCCGGATGGAACGCGCATCGTAACGGCCAGCCAGGATTCTACGGCGCGCGTGTGGGACGCAGAAACCGGGAAGCTGCTTGCCACGCTGACAGGGCATGCCCGCGTAGTTTATTACGCGGCATTCTCGCCCGATGGGAACCGCATCGTCACTGCCAGTTGGGACCAGACTGCGCGTGTGTGGGACGCCAAAACCGGCCATCTGCTTGCGGCTCTGACGGGGCATACCGGTGCGCTCTACGATGCCGTCTTTTCGCCCGATGGAAAGCGCATCGTCACCGCAAGCGCCGACCATACCGCGCAAGTGTGGGAAGCCGACACTGGCTATCCGCAGACGACGCTCATCGGGCACAATGGCCCGGTCAACGATGCCGCATTCTCGCCCGATGGAAAGCGCATTATCACCGCCAGCGAGGATGCTACCGCTCGTGTGTGGGACGCTGATTCCGGCATCTTGCTGGCCACCCTGAACGCGGGTTCCGGTGTGGTCAACGATGCGGCTTTTTCTCCCAATGGAGATCGCATTGTCACGGCCGGAAACGATGGCACGGCGCGCGTGTGGGATGCTAACATCGGCCATCCGCTTGCCATCTTGTCCGGCTATGGCAGCCGAATCTTCGACGCCTCGTTCTCGCCCGATAGAAAGCGCATCGTCTCTGCCGGCGAGGATACTAAGGCGCACGTCTGGGATGCCGAGTCAGGCCGACTGTTGACGACAATGACCGGGCACTCGCTGATGATCTACGCGGTTTCGTTCTCGCCTGATGGAACACATATCGTCACCGCCAGCGCCGACAAAACAGCGCGAGTGTGGGATTCACAAACAGGCCGCCTGCTGGCCACCATGGCCGGCCACTCCGGCCGCGTGAATTATGTAGCGTTCTCACCTGATGGAAAGCGCATTGTCTCCGTTAGCGATGACGGTACGGCGCGGGTGTGGAATGCCGCATCGGGCCAGTTACAGGCAACACTGACCGGGCATAAAGGCCCCGTGAATCAAGCTTCATTCTCGCCCGATGGCAAGCGCGTCGTCACCGCCGGTGCGGACAATACAGCGCGCTTATGGGATGCCGAGTCGGGCCGCCTGCTGTTTGCACTTGCACATGCAGCCGCGGTCAACACCGCCAACTTTTCGCCCAATGGAAAGCGCGTCGTCACTTCCAGTTACGACCGCACAGCAAAGGTGTGGAATACAGCGACCGGTACTTTGGAGACTACGCTCACCGGGCACGCGGGCTGGGTTTACACGGCGACGTTTTCTTCCGATGGAAAGCGCATCGTCACCGCTGGCGCCGACCACACGGCGATGGTGTGGGATGCAGGGACAGGCCATCCGCTTGCCACTCTTGCCGGGCATACCGCCCGCGTGAACTATGCGGACTTTTCTCCCGATGGAAAGCGCATTATCACCGCAAGTCAGGACAATACCGCGCGCGTCTGGGACGCAAATTCGGGCCGGTTGCTGGGCACTCTGACCGGCCATACCGACCAGGTCTACAAAGCAGTATTCTCACTCGATGGCAAGCGCATCGTCACCGCCAGCAGTGATGCCACAGCTCGAGTCTTCATCGGCGATCTCCATGACCTTTTGAATTGGGCCAGGCAGCAGCTCCCGACTGAAAGCGGATCAAACTGAGTTTACAAACAGGTTTACACCCGTATACTGTTTCTTCCACTGGGGACAGGCGCGCAAGAGGGGAATCAATGGAACCTTCCATCAAGTTGCCGACAACCTTGGCCATCGGATTTACAGGCCATCGCACGCTTGGCGACGAAGACAAATGCAGAAAATGGATCGTTGAGTTTCTTGCCCGGCAAAAGACTTCTGCCGTTGGCGTTGTGTACGGGGTTTCCTCGGTCGCGTCGGGAGGAGATCTGCTGTTTGCCGAGAGCTGCATTCAACTGGGGCTGCCGCTCTCTGTCTTGCTGCCTCTGCCGCCGGAGGAATTCCGCAAGGATTTCGACGCAGCCACGTGGCGGCGTGCCGAGCAGGTCCTAAGCAAGGCAACCTCGATTGAAGTTACAAACGGCGATGGTACACGCGAAGAGTGCTACTACGAATGTGGCATCGAAACCGTTCACCAAAGCCGACTGATGCTCGCGCTTTGGAATGGTGAGGCCTCGCATGGCCTGGGTGGTACAGAAGACATTGTCTCCTTCGCCAGAGAGCTCGGCAGACAGGTGGTTTGGATCCACAGCACTACGGGCAAAATGATCACCTTCAACGAGAAGGGTGAAGATGAACTCCTCGAAGATCCGGAGCTTGAATTCCTGAACAGCCTGCCTGATCCGAATGTAGCTGTTGACTCCGATAAGCCGGAGTCTCTGGCCAGGGCATGGTTTCGCAAGGTGGATGACAGCGCCACCCGGTGCGCGCCGCAATCTCGGCGGCTGGCGGCAATCCCTATCGTTTTCACTGCGGCGGCGGCCATCTTCACCGGAGCCGGATCGTGGGCACACGACGTGAAAACCTGGTTGACCTTCGGAACGGTTCTCGGAATTCTGGCTGCTGTGCTACCGGCGATATTGCGGTTACGCAAACGCCAAGTCTTCTGGGTGCGCACGCGAACAGCGGCCGAAGTGTGCCGTTCGGTCCTGGCTTTCTGGCGCACGCCTATGCACTACGAAGCGATTGGACCGGAGGTCGTGCCTGAGTTGTCCGGCGTGCTCATGTCGCTGAACCTCCTGAAAATGGTCGACCGGGAACGCAGGCAGGCGCCGCTTAAAGAATTCAAGCAGCGGTATCGTGAGGAGCGCATCGCCGGCCAGATCGATTATTTCTTTCGTCATGCGGCGAAATCGGCCGCCGAGGCTCACCGCTATCGAACCGCTACATGGATCTCCATCGGATTCGCGGTAGCGGTGAACGTGTGGCTCTTTGTAAGCGGACATTTCTCTGGGGCGTTTGCTCCCGGACCGTGGAAACAAAGTCTGTCGCTCGGCGCATCAGTCGCATTCCAGATTGCAACCATCGCCGGAGCGTTGCTCGCGGTCAACGATTGCGACCGGCGGAAAGAACGCTACCAGGAATTGCACGAGAAGCTCGGCAGTTGGGATACGCAAATTGAGGCGTTGCGAACCTGGCCAAGCGTGTTGCGCGTCGCCGGACAAATTGAACGGGCTCTTTTGGCTGAGTTGATCGAGTGGCGATCCTTGATCCGAAATCAAAAGATGGAGAAGAAATAGCCATGAAACGCATTCTCGCGTTAGACGGTGGAGGAATACGGGGCGTCTTCAGCCTCGAAATACTGCTTCGCATCGAAACCCTGCTGCGTGAGCACTATAAGGCGCCCAACCTTATCCTGGCTGATCATTTTGATTTTTTCGCCGGAACCAGCACCGGCGCAATCATTGCTGCCGGCCTTAGCTGGGGAATGCCAGTCGAGGAAATTCTCACGCTCTATGTAAAGCACGGCACCACCATGTTTCAACACGTGCCCTGGTACCGCCCGGTAAAACGCATGTTGGTTTCACGTTACGAAGCACAACCGCTTTCGGACCTGCTGCGCCGCACTTTCTCTGAGGACGGGGAAGGTGAAGTGCCGGCCCTGTTGGATACCAAGCGCCTGAAGACGCTCTTGCTCGTGGTCCTTAGAAATCACACAACTGGCTCTGCATGGCCGATCAGCAACAATCCGCACGCAATATACAACGATATCAACCTTCCAGACTGCAATTTGAAAGTCCCGCTCTGGAAGTTGGTAAGAGCCAGTACCGCCGCACCCGTATATTTTGACCCTGAAGAGATCGTGCTCGGCGGCAAGCGTCACGTCTTTGTCGATGGTGCGGTAACTCCATATAACAATCCGGCACTCATCGCGGCATTAATGACGGTGCTGCCCTGTTATCGATTGGAATGGGAAACCGGGCCGGACAAGATTCGATTGATCTCCGTGGGCACAATGCGTTTTTCCCTGGCTGCGGCCGATGTGAATGTGCGCCACATGTGGGTCGGATACAATGCGGCTCAAGTCCCCGCTGCGCTGATTCAAGGTATCGCGCTCGAACAGGACTACATGTGCCGCTGCCTTGGTCAATGCATTCACGGAGAAGAAATCGATTCAGAGATCGGCAATCTGGAAGGGACAGCACTTCCTGGACGCAGCTGGTTCAGCTATGCCCGCTACAACAAATCGTACATGCGCAAGGAGGCGGAGGAGTTCCTTCGCCAGAATCCCGAACTCGCTCGGCTCGATGCGGTTCATGCGATACCCGCGCTGCGAGAGATAGGCCGAGCCTACGCGCAGGAACATGTACGCATTGAGCATTTAATTTAGAAGCAGAAGAGATGCGGCGTTCTGCTGGCTAACGCCCTTGTCTTAGCTGGGCGCATCCTGCCCAGGTGCTGCCCAGATTGCAGCCCTTGGTGATGAGTTGCAACGCCTTGCCGGTGTCTTTTGCAACTCCAATGCCAAGCCGGTAAAAATTACCGAGATTGGTGCAAGCGATGGGGTTGTTCCCATCACAGGCCTTGGAGTAGAGTGCCGCCGCCCGCAGGCTGTTCTGCGGGACGCCGTTCCCATTCGCATACAAAACGCCCAGATCGTTGCACGCGCGAATGAGACCGCTATTGCAGCCCCTGGAAAGAAGCGGCGCCGCTCGCGAGGTGTTCTGCGCCATGCCGATCCCCTCGGTATACATCACGCCGAGCCCGCCGCACGCTTGATCGTTGCCTCCGTCGCAACCCTTGGTCATGAGTGGCACTGCTTGGGAGACGTTCTGCGCCACGCCTATCCCCTGCGCATACATAAGGCCCAGGTTGCCACACCCTACGGCGACGCCCGCATTGCAAGATTTGGAATAGAGCGCAACCGCTTGGGTATTGCTTTGTGGGACTCCCCTCCCCCCCGCGTACATCAGGCCCAGATTGTTACATCCGAATCTTGTGTCGGCGCTGCATGCTTTGGAAAAAAGAGCCACCGACCGAGAATCATTCCTCGCGACGCCCAACCCGTTTTGGTACATAAGGCCGAGATGGTTGCATGAAGATGCATCGCCGCTGGTACAGACCTGTTCCAGAAGCGGCGCGGCCTCCGAAAATCGGCTCTGGTTGAAGAGCGCGTCGGCCTGCTGCGAAATCGCCAGGGAACCTTGCTTCGGAACGGCCGGTTTGGAGCCACCTGCGGGCGGTAGCATCGATTCCTGCGCTGTAGAAGGTTGCATGTCTGCCGCATTGGGACTCGCGTTGGTCAATGGAGCAGTCTGAGTCAACAGCACCGGTGACGGCTGCGTTTGTGAATGCGGTCCAAGGAATCGTCCCACTGCGAACACCGCAACCAATGCCACTGCGGCCAAAGCTGCCCACGCCCATCTGGGAAACCCTCGCGAAACAACCTTCGACTCTGAAACTTTAGGCAAAGCCTGTGCGGTAAGCTTCACATCTGGCTGTTTCGAGATAGGCTCAAAAACCGGTTCCGGGGCGGTCCCGGGGGATTGTTTCTGAATCAGCCGCGCAATTGTTGCGCATAACTCTGAAAGACCGCGCGCCAACGGCGGCGTAAGCGCATCCAGCCAATGCGTATTGCTGAGCGCAAACTCCATGGCGTCGGAGGGCATAACATCTTCAATGCGAAAAGGGACAATGATCTTTCCCTTGCTGACGGCCCGCTCAATCTCCCTCCGAACCTGGGGTGAGCCATTGGCTTGGCCGGAGAAGATCAGCAGCACGATCTGGCAGGAAGAAAGCGCATCGACGATGGCTTTTCCGTACTCTTCGCCGGCAAGGATGTCGCGCGGCGCAATCCAGCACGGAATGCGCTGCGCTTCAAGCGCTGCGCACGCGGCATCCGCGACCTGCTTATCGCTCGATGAGTGGCAGATAAATACCTTGTGCGCCATTCGCTTAAGTTGTGCTTCCCATTCAGGCGTTCCGATTACGAGCCAATATATCACAAGTTGCAATAGCAGTGTTTGCCTATCTTATTCGCTTCCATCCCCAAGAAAAGGGCGGCCTGCATTGTTCAATTCTTAAAGAATACGGACAGTTCCTACCAAAGGATTGAATAGCGAAAGGAGAGAAGGCTCCCAGCGGTCTGTTACGATAACCCTCGCTATGCAAGCATTTAACGCTTGCTTTTTAATATGCGCCTATCCTATACTCTTGCCGTCTTCTAAGGTGACCAATAGCGTCTCGCAGGAGCTAAGATGAGATCAAGATCGTTAGACTGCATTGTGCCCCAGATAGCAAGGTTCTTTCTTCCCTTCAAACCAAGGAAAACCCACCTGATACTCCCTCTCATCGGCTTTCTCTGCGCGGGCTTGACAGGCTGCGCGACGAAGCGCCTGAAGATGGACTTCACGGGCTTTGAAAAAGCCTATGCGGAAACCTCGAATCGAGAGATGCTCTTGAATCTGGCGCGTCTCGAAAACCGCGACCCCACCTACTTCTTCAAGATTGGTCAGATCACAAGCGCGTATAAAATGGCAGCGTCTCTCACGGGGACTGGCACGTATGCCACCGCAACATCCAATCCCCTCGTCGGCGGGCCTGCCGGCGGGGGTACACCTTTCGCAACCTATGAGAATGATCCAATATTCACATTCATCCCCGTAAATGATGAAACCAATGCGCAGCTTCTTTTGAAGCCGGTTCCGGCTGAAACCTTCTACATCCTCTACCAGCAGGGCTGGCGAGCGGATCAGCTCGTCCGCCTGATGGTCGATCGAATTGAACTTACCAGGGTTACCGCGCATGGCTGCACCGTTGAAACACTGCGCAACGCGCCGCCTCCGGTTTACATCAAACAGGATGGCGCCGCTGAAGCTGACTATCTTCGCAACCCCGATAGTCTCTCCAGTTATGTAACTTTTCTCCGGATTAACGCGGTCGTCTATTGGCTGCAAAGGCACGGCTATCTGCTTCTTCGCGGGGCAAATACTTTCGTCCCTTACGACACCAATTCTGGATTAGACGACAGCGGAGCAAACTCTCCCAAGGCGCAGGATGTTGTAACTGCCTCGCAGAAGAGCGCTGTTTGGGAACATGTGGGCAATAAGTGGCTTTTGGGCGAGAAAGTGTTTACTCCGTCGTTTTCTCTTTACCCGCTTCAATCAAATGGCGCAAAGCCGGTTCCCGACATTGCGAAAATCAAAGAAGAAATTTTGAACGACCCGGAGATGAAGGAACTTCGAGAAGGGCCTGCTCTCGACGCGATCCTTATGAGCCTTGCCAATGGTTTTTCCATTGAGGGAAGCTCAAATAATCAAGACGCTTGTAAAACAACCTCTGGCGCCCCATCCGTATCCGCTCATCTGGTTATGCGTTCTTTGATGGGGCTTATGGCGGCTGCCGCTCAGGAGCAGCTTCCTTATGACACGCTTGAGCACTCCAACCCCGCCATTCCCAACAGCCGTTACGTTCCGGCTGAGCTGCAACTGAAAGAATTACCAAGATTTTCCGAAGCTGTCCCAGCCATCGAGCGAGTTCCGTTGCTGCGCTTGACAGGGATGGCTGAAGATCAGGACATTTCGCCTATTGTCCAGGTGATTTACAGAGGGAAGATCTATCGCATTGCGGACAAGAAGAGCGCAGATGTCGCGGATAACCAATACTGGAATCGCGACGTTTTTCGCCTGATTAACCAGCTCACATCGCAGGTAACCGTGGACATCTCCAAATTCCCGCTCACTGAGATTTTGCAGTAACATACTCGGTAAATTGGCGATCTTGGAGAAATCTCACGAGGACTTGCCGGAGGTTCGTCATGAACTCTTTGAAATACATCATGCTACTCGCCTTGCTCTTTTCGACTGCATCTCGAATGCCTGCCGCGGCAGCTTCAACTGATACGAGAATTGATTTTTCATCTCTCGATTCAAGCCATCCCTTCAAGGTGTATGGCACGCTCTACGTGCCGGAAAACGCATCAGGCCGATGCCCGGCTGTTGTCATGATTCATGGAACCATGGGAGTTGATTCCCGCGGCACTCTCTATCGGATACCTCTGCTGAATGCTGGGATTGCAGTCTTTGAAGTTGATTTCAAAGACGGAATTTACAAGTCCCCAATCGACCGGCCAAAGATTGATACATTTCTTCCATTGGCTTTCGCAGCACTGAAGGAATTGCGGAAAGTACCGTCGATAGATCCCGGCCGCATCGGCATCATGGGGTTTTCACTGGGTGGCGCAATCACGTTGAGTACGGCGCTCGATGACAACCGCAAAGCGTGGATGGGCGACGAAAAAGGATTCGCTGCACATGCGGGGTTTTATCCAGTTGCAAAAGCCTTCATCCCGAAGATTGAAAGCGGCGGTGTGCTGACTGGATCTCCGATCGTCATCTTTTATGGGACTGATGACTCCTACGGTGACGGAGACCAGGTGCCGCAACTGAAAAGCCTGCTTCAAACAAAGTTCAACTTTGTTCTCACTACCTATGAATATGCCGGCGCCACGCACGGTTTCAATCTCAATGCGCCGTCCATAACTTACTTCGATCCCGCCGCCAAACACATGAGAGGCCATATGGCTTATGACGCGCAGGCGACGGAGGACTCACTGCCCAAGCTGGTTGATTTTATGCGCACGAACCTCGCCGTAAAGTGATGCGCTGAAATCGTGGTGGCGCCATCCATCGCCTTGGCGCGTCGGCAACCATGCTATCCTTGGCAAGCGGCACGCGCGGCCCTCCGGCGACGCGTGCCACTCCTCGGTCAACCCTATGAAAGATATCTACATTGCCGATCTGGCCAATTTCGACGAAGGCAGGCTCTTCGACGGCTTTTTCCTCGTGTTAGCCAAGCAACAACGCACCACAAAGTCTAACAAAGCCTACCTGAGCCTCATTCTTGGCGATAAGACCGGCCAGCTCGAAGGCCGCGTCTGGGAGCCATCCGACCCGCGCATCGCCAAAGATTTCGAGCGCGGCGACATCGTCAAGGCCCGAGGCTCGGCATCTCGCTTCGACGACCGCCTGCAAATGAAGGTTGACCAGCTCCGCGTGGCGCTGCCGTCAGAGGTGGACAAAACCGACCTGCTTCCCTCCACCACATGTGACATCGCCGGCCTCTGGCGTCAGCTTCTCAGCTTCGTTGATAGCTTCACTAACCCCGACCTCAAGCTGCTGCTTACCACCATGCTGGCCGACCCGGCCATCGCCCAGGCTTACCGAGAAGCTCCCGCCGCCAAGCAACTCCACCATGCCTGGCTCGGTGGCTTGCTCGAGCACGTCATTAGCCTTTGCACCCTCGCCGACCGCGTCGCGCCCCATTACCCTATACTCGACCGCGACTTACTGATGACTGGCGTGATCTTGCACGACATCGGCAAGGTGCGCGAACTAACGTGGGAGATCGGCTTCGAGTACTCGGTTGAAGGCAGCCTGCTTGGCCATATTCAGATCGGCACGGCTCTCGCCGAGCGCACCATCGACTCACTTCTAAACTTCCCGCCGCGCCTCAAGACGCTGGTACTGCACATGATCCTCTCGCACCACGGAAAACTGGAATTCGGCTCTCCAAAACTCCCCATGATCCCCGAGGCCCTCGCGCTCAGCTTCCTCGACGACCTCGACGCCAAGATGCAGGCCATCCAGGTCGAATTCGACAAGTGCCTCCGCGAAGGCAAAGGCCCCGACGAGATGACCGGAAAAGTCTGGGCCCTCGATCAGCGCCAATTGCTCAACACCAAGCGCTGGTTGGGCGAGGGTAAGTCATAGTAACTCACGCCAAAAACCACGCCCACTGCGCCTCGGTTAGCGGAACCACCGATAGTCTTCCAATCACCACTAGCGGTGACCCTGCAAACAGCGGTTCAGCCTTGATGGCCGCCAGTGTCTTTGGCTGCCTGAGCCGCTTGCCTGCCTTCACCTTCACGATTGGAACTTTGGGATTGGCTGCATCAACGCTGACTACGGTTCCAGTGCCCACAGCGGTGCGCTCATCGCCGGTATGGTAAAAAATCCACCTCGTTCCAGCCTTCATCTCGCGCAGATACTTCACGGCAGTTGGATTAGTCACGCCATCCCAGACGGTCTCCTTGTCGCCAAGGAAATCGTCAAAGGAGTAAACATCAGGCTCGGTTTTAAAGAGGAAGTAACTCATGCGCTCCATCGTAAGCGATGGAGGGAGGAGAAGGGAACAGGAAATGAAAACTCCTCACCGCGCGAACTTCTCAGGCAGGCCGTGCGGCCTTCTCGACATAGTGGGTAATCAACCTGACCGGAAGAAAGCGAACAAGAAAGGCGGTAAACCTGCCGCGGAAATAGGGAATAATCGTGCGCTGCCCACGTTTGAGCGCTTCAATTGCCAACCGCGCCACGTCTTCAGCAGGCTGTATGCCGCGGCGTTTGAAGGCGCCGGCGTGGGCCACGTCAAAGAACTCACTCTCCGTCGGCCCTGGGCAGAGCGCCGTCACTTTGACACCGAAGCGGGCCACCTCTGCAGCCAGCCCCAGCGCGAAGAAGCGGTCGAATGCCTTGGTCGCCGCATAGGTTGAGATATACGGCACGGGCTGAAAGCTTGCCGTCGAGGCAAGAATCAGCACCCATCCGCTCCTCCGCTCAACCATCCGCGGAACAAACAGCCGTGTCAGCCGCACCATAGCTTCGCAGTTGACGCGCACCTGGCTCAACTCCTGGGCTATCTCGCTCTGGGTGAAGGCTCCGTATTGGCCGAGCCCGGCATTGTTTATCAGAATGTCAACAGCAAGGCCCGCGCCTTCCGTGGCCTCAAAAATCCTCTGTGGCGCTGCGGGATCGTTCAGATCAGCGGCAACGATGCGAACCTCCGTGCCCTTGCCCCTCAGCTCACCGGCCAGCGCTTCCAATCGGTCAACTCTGCGCGCGGTGAGGATGAGTTTGGCGCCGTGCTTTGCCAGTTCCCGCGCCAGCGCCGCGCCGATTCCAGCGCTGGCTCCAGTCACCAGCGCCCATTTTCCATTGAAATCCTGTGTGCTTGCCATAGCGAGTCCATCATATCGGATGAGCGCGGCGGCGGCTTCGCATAGGCCGCGCGCATCGCGCCGAACTATCTCTTCAGCAGCTTGAAGGCGTGACTCCAATCATTGTGCAGAAAGCCAGGAATGCACCACAGCATGCACAGTGGCTCAATCGCGCGTGCCGCTTCCACGCCGCCCATATCCGCGGTCTCCCAGCCAAACTGATCCAGAATTCCGCTCACCTTCTTTTTTGCGGCTTCATTGTTGCCGCAGATAAACATGGTAGGTTTGCCGCCGTCGAAATGCGGATTCACCATGCAGGTGTTGCCCACCGAATTGAACGCTTTCACAAAGTTCGCGCCTGCAAACTCGCGCTGCAACCGCTCCATGAGAGACTCATCGAGGCTGGTAAAGAACTTCAGTACGCCGTTGGACGGCGGTACGTCCGCAATAGGATTGCACGCGTCCGCCACGGGCTTTCCCGCAAGGTTCTTTGCGCCGGCCAGGCGAAGCACGTCCTCAGCCGCTGTCCCCTTCACTGCCAAAACCAGCAGTTCTCCGAAGGAGGCCGCGTCGGAAAACGTGCAGGTCGAACCTTTGGGATTCTCCGCAGCCCATTTCGCCAGCTTCTCCGGCGTCCTGCTACCCATCTTCACTTCGTGGCCATGCTTCAGAAAGCCGCTTGCCAAAACCTGCGCAACATCCCCTGATCCAAGAACTCCTATCTTCATTTCAATCTCCTTTGCAAGAGAATTCTGCTTGCATTAATAGATGAAAGCTAACTGCGCTTCGCCGCACCAGGATTTCCTTTTTTTCGAGATTTTGTTGAAGAGCTTTTCCTTTTTCCGGGCTTCTGGTTCTTTTCGACGCGCAGCTTCCAGGCTGTGCGCAAGGCGCCGGTGAGCAGGTCTTCGTAGGCCGCTGCTAGCCGGATATGCGTCGCGCCCATTCGTCCCCAGCCGCCGGGAATGGGCAGAAAGACGCCGGGCTGGTCTGCGACAAATGCCGATTGCTGCTCGACGGTCAGCATCAGATTGCCATACCCCTGGCCCTCTGAGGCCAGAGTGGCAAAGATTCTTCCACCCACGCGAAAGTCCTGCGCTCCCATGTGCGAGCCTTCTTCCGCGCCTTCAAAACTCAGCGCGATGCGGCGAAAATCGGCTGCGTTCATTGTTGTGCTCCGTCAGTGTCTGAAATTCGGGAATCCCGCTGTCGCCCTATTCGCCGTCCCTTCAAATTCCTCATTAAGCCACTCGCTGAATGAGGAAAACTCTTCGTCGCGTCCCAGAAAGTCGCGGACCATTTGCCGCCCCGGCTTGGACCCGCCCTGTTCGAGCACTAACTTGCGATAACGACCGCCAGCCTCGCAGCCCAATAAATCGCTTGGGTCGAACTGGGCGAAGAAGTCCAGGGCGATGACCTTGTCAAAGGCGTACGTGTAGTAATTCGAGGAGTAGCCGGTCAAATGGCCAAAGCTCGCATACATGCGGTTGCCTTCCATCCACGTCCAGGGTTGCAGACTCTGGTAGAGCTGTTTTGTAGTGCTGTCCAGGTCCATCCCCGCCGGGTTCCTGTCGTGCAGGTCGAGCGAGAGCGTGGTGTAGTAGAGCTGCGAGCGAACCCAGTCGGCGCGCCCAAACGCACCGGCAAGCTTCATCTTCCGGATGATTCCCGAAGGGAGGGTTTCTCCCGTCTGGTAGTGTTTCGCAAAAGCCTGCAAGAGTTTTTCGTCGCGGAAGAACTCTTCCAGCATCTGCGACGGCACCTCGATGAAGTCGCCCTCAGTCGCAAAGCCGCTCAGTCCCGCCCACTCGGTCTGCCCGCCTAGAATGGCGTGCATCAGGTGGCCGAACTCATGAAAAAACGTGACGACGTCGCTGTATTGCAGCAATCCCGGATCGCCCTTTTCAGCGCCGGGGTCCCCAGCGCCGGGTCCATGGCGCTGGGGTGGTTCAGCACATGGAAAATTGCAGATAAGCGCGGCCTCGGGCAGAGCGCGCCCGCGCACGCCCGTCACTACCGGCGCGGCGGAGAACCACTTATCCTTGCCTTCGCGTGGGTGCATGTCGAGATAAAAACGTCCCACATTTTTGCCGTGGTCGAAGACCTCGAAGACTGAAACCGCAGGATGCCATGCTGATGCTGCCGAGCGCCGGAATTCGATCTTGAACAACTGCGCTGCTGTCTCCAGCACACCCGCCTCCACCCGCTCATAAGGAAAGTAAGGCCGCACAGACTG
Source organism: Occallatibacter sp. (assembly GCA_049517315.1). Taxonomy (GTDB): domain Bacteria; phylum Acidobacteriota; class Terriglobia; order Terriglobales; family Acidobacteriaceae; genus Telmatobacter. The sequence continues at coordinate 19,112 of JBEKSE010000045.1, forward strand.
CGAATCAAAATCAAAAGCCGAACGGCGGAATTGCTCGTACCAATATCCGCGGCTGGTAATGTCGATAGCCGTCAACTCCGGCTGACGCTTGCGCGCAAACTCCAGAATCATTTCGTGTTCGCGGCGAGCGCCGTCCAGGCTGGCCTCATCGAGTTTGGCCAGGAACGTACGCACGTCGGCCGCCGTGCCCATCATCTGGTCCGCGGTCGCCAGATTTGCCCAACTGCGGAACCCCAGCACGTCCGCAATCTCCTGCCGCGTGGCTAGCAGGTCCAGAAGAATTTGCTGGTTGGCCGGGTAGGCGCGGGTGTTATAGGCGAGGAACATCCGTTCGCGCAGCGCGGCGTTCGAGGCAAAAGTCATCACCGGCTGCATCTCCGGCGGGTCGGTCGAGATCGTAACCAGCCCTTCAGCGCCCAGTCCGGCTTTCCGAACAGGATGCCGCGCGAGATAGTCTCCCGGCAGCCCGTCCAGCTCTGCCTCGGTGGCCTCTATCGTCTTTCCGCCCTCCTGTATGTTGCGGTTAAATTCGAGCGATAGCCGCGTAGCTTTCTCGTGCAGCGATTGCAAATGGTCGCGTGCGGCCTGGTCCTTGTCCACGCCGGCCAGCCGATAGGCCAGCAGCGTCCGCCCCAAGTAATGCTTTGTTGCCGCGCTGGCTCCGTCAAGATTGACATCAGCCAAAGCCTCGTAGACCTTGCGATTCAGGCTCAGAGCGCTCGCGGCCTGTGCCACCCGCTCCGCTTCCATTTGCGCCCGGTCGCGCACCGCTTTGTCGGCGGCCACGGAGTTCAGTATGCCCGCCTGCGCGCCGGCCAGGTTGAGCTGCTCAATGGCCGTGTCGTACAGACGCAGCGAGTTTTCCGGCGTGCGCTCGCTTTCGACGGCCAGCAAAGCGGCCAGCGCCGCTTCGTGCGCTGCAAGGCGCGCGCCCACCCATGCGGAAAGCGCGCCGGCGGAATCGGCTCCGCCCGCCTCCCACGCGTGCAAGTTTCTCGTTTGGTCGACAGTGGCAATGTTCTCAGCGGGCATGGCGGGCAATCTCCTTCAAAGCTCTAGATTGCCACAGCGGGGAAGCATTGTGCCCGATTTCCGCAAACAAAACCGGACGGGCCAAACCACTCCCTCGATGCGAGCGAAGGTTGCGAGCCTCGCGGGTGTTGACCGCGGCCCTTCGTTCTGGGTGACTGGATCGGGCTTGCGCCGTACAACTCGCCTCTTGCCGTTCGCAATTCGACCATCGAAGACATTTACTCCTGGGATCTGATTGCCGGGTAATAAATCTTCAAATACTGATATGGGAGTCCCTCCGTTCTCCGGGGCTGCCCTCGCCTGTCGGAAGCGATCCATAACAGGCGAGTCTTCCGGGAATAGAAATATCGCCGTCGAGATGGCCGCTGGATGATAAGTGGATCTCCTTCATGGGAAGACCGCCAAACCGGTCATTCCGCGTTTGCGTCACTCCAATGGCTGCGGTGTTCCCAGGGAAAAGACCAATGACGATGACAATCAGGGAGCGCCCGCATGATCTCCAGACACAAGATTTCTGATCTGCGGCGATGTACTTTGTCAGGGAAAAAGCGCGTGCGACATTCACAGAACTGCTCTGGATAGCGGCAGCACCACTACCGCTTCCCGCCTGCATTGGTTATCCACCTTATGCCATTTCACGAGCCTTCTTCTCGCGCTATCATGCTTGGAACTTGACTGTGACCATGTAACTGCGCTGACTTAGATGTAGTTTTGCATTTGAGTCCGTCCCGCATCCCCCGAAGGTAGCTTTGTTGTAGTAACTCTGACTAACTTGGCGTGAGCTCAACGGCTTCCCAGGAGATTTCCCGCAAAAAACACCGAATTTGCCCTTCCAGATAATTATTAACCCCCATAAAATCAATGCGTTCCGGAGCAAATCCACTCCGGAACGCATTCTTGGCCGTTGCAGATAATTAAGAAGTTTATGCGCCCAACGCGAATGTGCGCGCCGATTCCAGCAGCCTGGCGACTGATTCCTTCGAGCACGACTCGCAGTAGATACGCATCAGCGGCTCGGTGCCGCTCGCGCGCAGCAGCAGCCAGGTCTCGGCAGCCTTCGGCTTGGTCTCCGCTTCCGGGTTGTCGAGGTAAAACTTGACGCCGTCCAGCGTCTCCTGGCAAAAGATCGCCATTCCGGCAAAGACCGGGTCTCCGGGATCGAGCGCCTTGGCTCTCTCGATTGCGGCGTTCTTCACATCTTCCGGCAATGCCAGGTCGATGCGCCCGTACTGGTGTTCGCCGTATTCGGCTTGCAGGTCGGCGACCAGCTCGCCCAGCGGCTTGCCTTCCTCGGCCATCACGTTGGCCAGAAGCAATGAGTTGAGCAGTCCGTCGCGCTCCGGCAAGTGGCGCTGGAAGCCGATGCCGCCCGACTCCTCGCCGCCCATCAGAATCTCCCGCTCCAGCATGTAGTCGCAAACAAACTTGAAGCCGATGCCGTGCTCGATCAGCTCGCGCCCGTGCTTCATGCAGATGCGATCCAGCATTTTGGTTGTGTTGAAGGCGCGCGTAACTGCGCCCGGCCAGTCGTTGTGATGCTTGAGCACCCAACTGAGCAGCACCGAGTAAATCTTGTGCGGATCGACAAAGTTCCCATGCTCATCGGTCGCGCCGATGCGGTCCGCATCGCCATCCGTGCACAGGCCGGCCTGGCAACCGTTGGCCACCACAGCCACGCCCAGCGCGCGGATGTGCGGCTCGATGGGCTCTGGATGGATACCGCCGAAGAGCGGATCGGGATTCGAGCGAATCTGCACATGAGCCACACCGATGCGTGTGAAGATGTCGGAGATGAACGTGCGCCCCGCGCCGTACATCGAGTCCACGGCAAACTTCATGCCGGATTTCTGGAGTTTTTCGAGGCTCGTAAATCTCTCGATGGCTTTGAGGTAGGTGGGCAGAAAATCAACCTCATCAATCGCGGCGGATTGCGCGGCGCGGGCGACAGGCTGGCCCAGATAGGATTCGATCTCAGTAATGATGGAGGGCTTGCCCGAGCCGCCGTACCATGCCTTGTACTTGACGCCGTTCCACTGCGCGGGATTGTGCGAGCTGGTGATCATGATGCCGCCCGCCGCCTTGCGCTCGCGCACGCCGAAGCTGAGTGCCGGGGTAGGCGTAATATCGTTGGCCAGCATCACCGGAATGCCGGTCGCTGCCGCCACTTCAGCACAGGCGCGCGCAAATGCCTTAGACCCGAAGCGTGTGTCATAGCCGACGCAAAGGCCCTTGGCAGGGTCTTCCTTGGCGTGGATGTAAGCGGCTATGGCTTCGGCGGCGATTCGGACGTTGGCGAAAGTAAAGTCGTCGGCGATGACGGCGCGCCAGCCGTCGGTACCGAATTTGATTTGAGGATGAGGCATGATGACGTTCTTGCTCCCTGAAGACAAGGGTAAAGCATAAGTCTACAGCGATGAGCGTCCCGCTGAACTCTCAAACCTCAGAATCGAGGCCCGAGACCCACGGAGATCAACCTGCCTCCACCGACACGGAATGGGAGTTGCATCAATCCTTACATTCAGAAGGCCATAGCGCGGCCATGGCCTGTTCAATGGCAACATCACTCTTTTGCGCAAGCGAAGCTCTATTGGCATTCATCCAATCGAGAATCTTCGGCATCGCATCCTTTGAATCCGCGCGAGTTCCGGCGCCAGTGTGTGGAATGGTGCACCCTCTATTACCACCAATCTGCCGCATCATGTTGATGTTGTTAACGTCAACCAAGACGTGGCGACAGCCTTCTAAATGATTGGGGCAATAAGAAACAAACGAAGCGGTATCCGTCGGAACAGTCCCCTCTTTCGCTTGATACCCCGCAAGGCTTGTTTCAAAAGTAAGCCTTCTGGTTGAATCTTCAGCTAGAAGATTCACTGCTCTCTGTTCTATCGCAACAGCGTTCTCGTGATCGCCGTTGGCATCGTATGCTTTCGCTAGGGTATCGAGGTGGTCGGCCATCTTTGCATTGTCTAGCGCCACTGCCTGCAACGCATATTTCAGGGCTTTGGCGGGATCGCGAAGCGATGCATCACTTGCTGTCGCATATAGCAATGCAAGATTGTTTAATGCTTCAACTGAGTTGGGGTCGACCCGAAGCGCCACCTGGTATTCGGCGATGGCCCCTTTCAAGTTGCCCGCGACAGAAAGCGCATGCGCGCGGTTGGAGTGCTCATCTGCTGCTTCCTTTTGTTGCGCATAACTGCACGAGATTGCAGCCACGCACAAAATAGCAAGAATGAAAGCGCGTCTCGCCGTGGCTGAGAAAGACTGAAGTGCTCGCAACAGATAAATCCGCTTCATTAACAATCTTCCTTTGCGTTTCGGCTCGTCAGTAGTAAATCGCAGGACGTCACAGAGCCTGCTACAGACTTGCTGAAGGAGCTCGATTTTGAAACCTCGAATGACCGCTCAAATCAGCTCAGTCCGTCCGGTGATTCCCAGCTCCTTCACAATCTTGCCCACATCCTGTGAGTGATCGCGGCGGGCTATCAGCAGCGCATCCTTGGTGTCCACAATAACCAGGTCTTCGACGCCTACCAAAGCGACAAACTTGTGCGGGCTGAAGATGTAATTGTTGCCGGAGTCGAGAGCCATGTGGCCGCAGGTCTCGGTCACGTTGCCTTCGCTGTCTCCGCGCAGGCGAGTCTCCAGCTGGTACTCGTAGAGCGAGGCCCAGGAGCCGAGATCGTTCCAGCTGAACTCTGCCGGGATGCAGTAGAGATGAGACAAGTGCTCGCCCTTGGCAGAGCGCGGCTCCAGCACGGCGTAATCGACTGAGATGTTCTCGCACTTGTGATAAACGTCGCGGAAAACCTCGTCGAATTTTGGCGTGCCGTAGGCGGCGGCGATGGTCTCCAGAAGCGGTGCGGTCTCCGGCATGTGTTCGCGCACAGCATTCGCAAGCGTCCGCGCCGACCACAGGAACATGCCTGAGTTCCAGAAGTAGTTGCCCGCGGCAATGAATTCATCGGCGCGGTTCTGGTTGGGTTTCTCAATGAAACGGCGCACGTGCAGAGCGGAATCGTCCCTTGTGTAGTCGGTGGTTTCAATATAGCCGTAGCCGGTTTCGGCGCGCGTGGGTTCAATGCCCAGCACCACCATGTTGTCGCCGGCTGCAGCCACGGCAATGCTCTTTTGCAGCGCCTTGAGGAAGCGCGGCTCGTCGCCAATTACGTGGTCGGAGGGAAAAATGCCCAGCACCGCGTCGGGATTCTGGCGCTCGATGAGGAAAGCGGCCAGTCCGCAGGCGGGTGCGGTATTGCGAGCCACCGGCTCCTGCACAATCTGCCCGGCGGGCATCCCCTTCAATTGGTCGGCGATCTCCGCAGCCAGATACTCGTTGGTGATCACCCATATCTGGTCCAGCCCGGCCAGCGGCTTGAGGCGCTCTACGGTCTGCTGGATCATGGAGCGCTCGCCGTCCAGGGCCAGAACCTGCTTGGCGTGGGCGCGGCGTGAGCGGGGCCAAAAGCGCGTTCCGCTGCCTCCGGCAAGAATCACAGGACGAAAATCAATAGGCTTCGACATTGTTGACACATCCTACCCGACAAACCATACGTTTGCACAGTGATGAATGATACCCTCCAGCAAAAAGCTGTCTCACCTGCTGAAATGGGGAAATTCCCGCAAAATACCCCGTCGGCCTGCCACCCGGCAAGACCGGCTTTGTTGCCGACCCCGGTTACTCCAGCCTGGAAAGAAATTCTCCCATGCGGCGCGTACCCTCGTCGATGTTCTGCCGGGTCACCGGATAGGAGATGCGAATGTGCTCCGATGTGCCGAAAGCCTCGCCAGGGACGGTCACCACGTGGGCTTCATGGAGCAGACGCGTGGCCAGCTCCGTCGCCGTCTTGATTCCGCCCTTGCCCAGAAAAGCGCCAATGTTGGGATAAACGTAAAACGCTCCCTCGGGCTTGGTACAGGTGATGCCGGGGATTTCTCCCAGCTTGGCCAGCATGTAATCGCGCAGGCCGATGAACTCGGCGCGAAACTCACTGACGCATTCCTGCGACCCCCCCAGTGCGGCCACTGCGGCTTTCTGCACAAAGCTGGTGGCGTTCGAGGTCGATTGCGACTGGAGCTTGCTCAGGTTAGCCGTAACAGACTTCGACGCCAGCGCGAAGCCGGCACGCCAACCCGTCATTGAGTATGTTTTCGACAGTGAGCCGAGCACCACGATGTGCTCCTTGGCCCATGTAAATGAGCCTCCGGAAACCGGCTTCCCCGCATAGTTCAGGTAAACATAGCACTCGTCCAGCAGCAGAAAGATCCCGCGCTCGTGGGCCAGGTGGACGATGCGCTCCAGATCTTCAGCCGAGACCACCGAGCCGGCCGGATTCGACGGCGAGTTGAGGATGATCGCCTTGGTCCGGGGCGTAATGGCCTTTTCAATTGCATCGGCCGTGATGCGGAAGTTCTCCGCCTCCCTGGTTTCGAGCAGGACGACCTTGCCGCCGGCGTATTGGATGATGTCTTTGAAGCTGACCCAGTAGGGAACGGGCAGAATGACCTCGTCGCCGTGGTCCACCAACACCTGTATGGCATTGAACAGAGCCAGCTTGCCACCGGTAGTGAAGATGGCCTCGTCAATCGCATAGTCGGAACCGAAGTCGGCCGCGTGGCGCTCGACAATGGCCTTGCGCACGTCGGGAATGCCAGGCACCACGGTATAACGGGTGAAGTTGGCTTCGATGGCGGCAATCGCGGCGTCTTTGATGTGGTGCGGCGTGGGAAAATGCGGCTCGCCGGCGCCGAAATCCACCAGGTTGGCGCCCTGCGCACGCAGCTTGGCGGCCTCGGCAGCCACAGCCATGGTTGCGGAGACCTCGATCCGGCCAATGCGGCCGGTAAAGACTTGGGGAGAAGAGCTTGCGGTCGTCATAATACTTCTATCTTTACAGATTTTCGGGGTGGTAGCAAAATGGCGGCTCGAGCGGTCTCCTTCACGGCTGAACAACGGAAAAGGTCAGGTCCTTACCTGGCTCTGGATGAAAAGGCTGTTCCTTCTGCGGTTTGCAGACATCTTCGGAAGCTTTTTCGTCCTGGCGCGGCCGCACGGTGTACTCACCGGGTGGCAGATCGTAGTCGGCGGTAAGGCTCGTTGTGAAATCGTAATCGGCGCGCGTGATGCAGGTGTGGGCGGGAATATAGATGGGGAAGTTTCTGGTGCAGTTCCAGCCGCGAATCCGGATCGGCGATTCTGGATCGTTCTTGCATCCTTCCAGCATTTTGGCCTCATGCCGCCGCAGCAGCCGATGTCCATAGGCGTCATAGAGGTCAAAGCCATTGGCCTTGAAGTAATCCAGTCCCATGCAGGTCATTACGCCTTCACGAGTGTCGCCTGTGTTATCTATCCAGATGTGAAGCGTAATCCCCTCACCTGCTTTGAATTCATGCTGCGACAAGGAAAGGCCGAATGCATGGCCTTCTCCCATTGGAATCTTTGGCCGACCCCAAGTGAGCAATTCTGGCTTGTTGCAATCCGGCGGAATTGGGGTGGTTGGGTCTGCGCTGGGCGGGTGCGTCTTTGCCCATTTAATGTTCAGCGGATCGTTGTCGAACTTGCCCTCGCGCCATGCGCTGACATCGAGTAAACCGCATCCTCCGCCATGAAATGGAAGTGTCACAGGCTTGCCGTGATCAGACGCCGTAAGCTTGATCTTGTCGATATGTTCGCACAAGTACCAGGATGCCCCTTCTTTGTATCCGACCAGAAAATGCGCGCTCTGCCCAGGCTGAAGATCGATGCGACCATTTGGGCGTAGCCCAAACAGATCGTTTTCGCAATTTGGACATGGCTCGTAAATTGGGAGGAATTCTAATTTAGGAACCCCTGAAAGCGAACACGCCTGGCTGGACGTATTGGTTGCGTCATAGGCGCGTAAAACTCTCCCTGCTTCCTCAATTACGGGGGATGGCGATTCAAGCTGTAACTGCGATCCGGTACAGGTTGACAATGAATTAACAATCGCGGCTTGGGCGGGAGGCGTAGGATCATGCGCAATGAGATCGAGGTGTGCTTTGGCCAAAAACGGCGCTTCCGAGTTGCCGAGATTCGCAACCACGTCGTAGGCAACTGGACCTGCGTGCTTTGGCATCATATCGATCCAATCAAGCTGCTCAAATGTTGATTTGATTCCATCCGGGTTCCATATACTTTGGCTCAACTTGGTTGCGATACTTTCACAATTTTGAAATGAAATCACGGTTGTTCCATCGGAATCTCGCATTCGCAGCATACGATAGTCACAACCATTGTCCGCTTGCGGCTCACGCATTAACGCAATGGTGGAGCCTTTGCCCAATAAGATGCGGCTGGTAATGCTGCTGACTTGAAAACGAGGGGAATTATGAAGAATCCGGGAATCTGCGATCTGTTTGAGGATGCTAGGGCTCTCGCCGGGAACGGCAAGAGGAAATTTGAGCCAATCATTGGGAACTGTTGAGTCCAACGAATAGCGCCCCTTCCGGTACTCCAACACATACACAAGGATGCAGGATCGCATTGGGAGATTGCGAACCTCAACCGATGTCTCTGCAATTGGTTCCATGCCACGATTCTCGTGCATCAGCAGCAATTTCAGCCCCGAATGCTCACTGCACTGCCAATTGGGATACCCTTCGGAATGCCACCCGACAAGCGTGTGAACCCAATCCCCGGGAGACAAAACGGTTTCGTCAAATCTACCGTCCCTTGAGCTTCCGTCTGGGAGATATTTGATGCTGTAGAACTCATCCCTTTGACTTAGCTTGGGCAGCAGCTGGATCATAGGGCTGTCGATAGAGCAAACAGTCTTACCTATATTCTGGATTTCAAAAACAAGGAGATGGTTGCTTGGGACCGGCGACGAATCCATCGGCGGAAGCGCATAGATGTCCAGGGCGGACGGTTGACAGGCTGGTACTTCCGCCGGACGGTTTTTTGGCTGGCACTTAACTCCGAATGGCAAGATGATGATCGCCAGGAAAATGATCGCTATCCTTCTTGGCATAATAACCTCGACACGGCAGCGCAATTCAGTTGGATGAAAAGTTTCCCCGCTCATCCCCATACGGTCGCAGAGGTGCTTAAGCAGGCTAGCGGCGCCAAGCCTCACACGCCAGCGCGCTCACTCCGCCGGCTCTGAATCCAATTTGCCAGCCGAGTCCGTCATGAGCTCGCGTGCCTGGGCCGCATACGATTCAAGTACCTCAATCCTGTAAACGGGATTGATAACCGGGGTAACTCCAAAGCCGATGCGCCCCTCATCGGGCACAACAAACTCTATCCCAGCATCTTCCAGCGCGGATTTCGCAATGTCGAGCGCAATGGGATTGGCGCTCTCGAAGACGACTACCATTTCTTCATTTGGGTCCCGGCCTGTCATTTTGCCTCCTCCTTCTTCAGCCCGCATTTGCAGGCCATACCTGACGCAATTCAGCTCTGGCTCGCACCCATGCGGTCCCTCAGGCGCTTGAGCACATTGGGCGGCACCAGTCCGCTCACATCGCCGCCGAAGCTGAAGACTTCCTTCAGCATCCGCGAGCTGATAAATGAGTAGCGGCCCGCGGGTTGCAGAAAGACGGTCTCAATCTCCGGAGCCAGGCGCCGGTTCATCAGCGCCATCTGGAACTCGTATTCGTAGTCGCTGATGGCGCGAATGCCGCGCAACACCGCCGTTGCTCCCTGCTTCCGCGCAAACTCCACCATCAGTCCGTCGAATGTGGCTACCGAAACGTTGCCCAGTGCGGCGGTCGATTCCTTCAACATCTCCACTCGCTCTTCCACAGTAAAGAGCGGATCTTTCACCGGGTTGATGAGAATCGCGACAGTGAGATGCTCAAAGAGCTTGGCCCCGCGCTGGATCAGGTCAAGATGACCGTTGGTCGGTGGATCGAAGGTGCCGGGATAGAGGGCCTTTACGCTCATGGTTGCTGCTCCCAACAGATTCTAGCAGCCAGTCCTGTTTCTCGGGTTGCATACTCGGCTCCTCTGGACGTAGGATTGGCAGGGTTTGGCGAACGGGATCTGATCGTTGCCCGTGGGGCAGCGCGGCACCACGAATGGTGCATACCGGCTTGCTTCGCCCAAATCGCCGCACCCGCGGCGCAAGACCAGGGCAATGGCACGAAAGATTTGCCCGGTCACAGGAGTTTTATTCCGCATGTCCACCAAAACCATCATCGAGCCATTTCGCATCAAGAGTGTTGAACCGATTCGCTGGACCACCCGCGAAGAGCGGGAACTGCTGCTGCGCGCCGCGCATTACAATCTTTTTCTGCTTCCGGCCGACGATGTTCTCATCGACCTGCTCACCGACTCCGGCACCGGAGCCATGTCAACGCACCAGTGGGCGGCGATCATGGAAGGCGATGAAAGCTACGCAGGCAGCCGGAGTTTTGTCCGATTCAAGAATTCGGTTCAGGACATCGTCGGCTATTCCCACGTCATCCCCACTCATCAGGGACGGGCGGCGGAACGCATCCTGTTCAATGTAATGTGCAAGCCGGGCGATATGGTGCCGAACAACACGCATTTCGACACCACCCGTGCCAATATCGAAGCCGTCGGGGCCGAGGCGGTTGACCTGCTGCTGCCCGAGGCGCGGCAACCCGGCACCCGCCTTCCGTTCAAAGGCAACATGGATGTCGCGGCTCTCGATGCCTTGATCGCGCGCGTGGGGCGTGAGCGCATCCCGCTGGTCATGCTCACGGTGACCAACAACTCCGGTGGCGGGCAACCGGTCTCAATGGAAAATGTGCGGGCTGTCGCCGCGGTCTGCCACAAGCACGAGATTCCGCTCTACTTTGATGCTTGCCGCTTTGCGGAGAACGCTTATTTCATCAAGCTGCGCGAGCCGGGTTACGCGGCCAAAACGCCCAAACAAATCGCGCAGGAAATGTTCGCGCTGGGCGACGGCTGCACCATGAGCGCTAAAAAAGACGGCATGGCCAACATCGGCGGATTCCTCTGCACTAACGACGATATTCTGGCGCGACAGGAAAAGGATCTGCTTATTTTGACCGAGGGCTATCCCACTTACGGCGGGCTTGCCGGCCGCGATCTGGAGGCCATCGCCGTTGGCATCCAGGAGTCGTTGCAGGAAGACTATCTGCGCTACCGCATTGCCTCGACAGCTTACCTCGGCGATCACGTCTCAGAGCACGGCGTGCCGATTGTGCAGCCGCCGGGCGGCCACGCCATCTATCTTGACGCCAAAGCCTTTCTTCCGCACATCCCGCTCGATCAGTTTCCCGGCGTCGCTCTTGCCACAGAGTTGTATTTGGAAGGCGGCATCCGCTCGGTCGAAATTGGCGGCCTGATGTTCGGCGCCGCCGCGCAGATGGAACTGGTGCGGCTGGCTATTCCGCGCCGCGTCTACACGCAGAGCCACATCGATTACGTAGTGGAAATTATCTTGCAGGTCTTTGCGCGGCGCGCCCGAATCAAAGGAATGCGCCTGACCTACGAGGCGCCGTTTCTTCGCCACTTTACCGCGCATCTGGAGCCGATGCCGTCCTAGCGCAGCGTTCGCGCCGGCACAAGCCGGCGCGCCGAATCAATGGACGATCATCACCGGGCAATGCGCATACCTCAGAACGCGCTCCGAGTTTGAGCCCAGCATCCAGCGATGAAGGATGGTGTGGCTGCGCTTTCCCATCACAATGAGGCTGGCTTGGATTGTGTCTGCTTTGTGAATGATCTGTTCCGCTGGATGACCGAGGACAATATCCGTTTCGAGTTCAATCTCTTTTTGCCTGGCGCGTTCGCGGAGCGGAGCGAAACAGCTCTCATAGCGTTCGCGTCCGTTTTCGAGAACAGCATTGAACTCAGCGCTTTCGGCGGGCTCAGGCGGCCGGATTACGGAGACAACGAAGAGCTTGGCTTTCATGTCCCCCGCCATCGCGAGGGCGACATCCAAAGCGTGTTCAGCATGTGGTGACGCGTCGAACGCCACCAGTATCCTTTGAATTCCTACAAAAACCTGGCTTCCCATGGGCTTGTCCTATACCTTTTCTGCGGCGGCTTGCCGCTCAACTGCCAGTTCCGATTTCTTGCTCGCCTGCGCGTGAGGAAGAAGATGGCGGGGCAGGAAAAATGAATTCGCAATCATAGTCGGAATTACGGCGCTGGCGATGACCGTTCCCACGATGTAAGAATACTGCGCCTGTGTGATGATCTGGTGATTGAGGCCAAAGAGCGCCGATATGGTGCCAAAGGTGAGGCCGGTAGACATCATCAGCGTGTAGTAGGCTCCGGCCTTGCCATCGTATTTGTGCACGCGCACAGCCGGATACACTGCAACTGCCTTGAATAGCGACTTCGCGCCAAAGAGGACGAGCAACGTCACAGGCGCGGCCATCAGTGCCGACACAGAAACAAACGAACCGGCTCGGATGAAATAGAACGGCGTCAGTAATCCAAACGTAAGTGTCCGCAGGCGGCGAATCAGCGAGTGGTCTTTTCCCACCGTTCCCGCCAGGACCATGCCGATCATATACGCCGGAAGAACCGCTTCGCTTCCAGCCCACATAGCCAGTCCGCCCATGGCAAAGAGAAAGAAGAGAAGATACTTGGCTTCGAGTTCGGAGACGCGCCCGCCGTATTTCCTGAAGAACCACGGCGTGAGAAATGGCAGCACCACAAAGACGACGACGGAAACCACTACGAAGATCAGTGTCTTGATGGTGAACGGCGAAAAAATTAGTCCGAGCGCAACCACTGTTCCGAGATCATTGATGAAGCAGGCGGCGAGAATCGCCTTCCCGTACTCCGTCACGTTGAAACCGAGCTCCAGCATCACCGCGTACACCACAGCGACTGAGGTCGTGGAAAGAGCGACACCGCACAGCCAACTGGGCATAATGGCCCAATGCAGCACGTAGTACGCGACCGCTGTGCAACCCAGAAATGGACCAAAGAATCCTGCGAGGCCAATGATCGATGCTTCACGCCACTTGGTTTTGAAAATTACGGGATCAAGTTCCGCGCCGGCAAGGAACGTCAGAACGATTGCGCCCGTCCCCGCCAGGAAAGTGATCCACTGCGTATTCCCAGCCAGGCCGCCCTGCGCAAAACCAAAGAACCCGGTTAGGAACACTCCGATGACCAGTTGGGCCACCGTGCCCACCACAATCTCAGAAAGTGCCGTGGAGATCTTGAACCAGATCGCAAGCAGTGTCGCGGCCAAAGCCAGTCCTACCCAAAGAGCAGCCAGTGCCCAGGTGTTCATCATCAACTTAAACTCCTAAATTTTCAGATCAGGGATCGGGCTGGGACATGACTCCGCAACAGGATTCCCTGTCAGGAGTCATCATCTGTCCGGAACGTTCTATGGACAGCGGTTAAGGGTGAACTCCTTCACCGCAAGCAACTTTCTTACGAATACGTCATGGAACGCCCCGCTGTCAATCGCGGGGTTGCCCAAGTGCCGGGAGAAGCGAGCACAACCACTAAAGATGGGTGCCCCAGGTGCCTCGCATTTGGGCACCTGGGACTGCATCTCGCTATCGCTGCAGCAGATCAATAGGCTTGGTGAAGTCGGTCACACGAATATGCCGAGCCAATGCCGGGTGCTGGCGCTGGAAGGCTAGAAACATCTCCCATGAGGTGCGTCGGTAGCTGAAGTGGCCGGCCGGACCAGAGCGCAATTCGATGATGTATTGCGCTTCGGCGAAGTCCATCTTGAACAGCGAGCGAATGCGCGTGGCGAGTGGCAACAGGTAAAGGGCGGACTGCGCGGCTTCCGGAGCATGGCTGGCCGCAATCTGTGCGCTTGCCCGGTGCGCCTGTTCTATGGCAGAGATGAAATCGGCGCGGCAGTAGGCTTCAATGAGGATGTCTATATAGCCGAATTCATCTTGAGAACCAAGATCGCCGCAGGTAGGAATCTCAAAGCCGTGTTGCGCGGTGATGGGCTGAATGATCTGCGTGCAGCGGCGATGGCGGTGCATATCGCGGAAGCCGCCGGTGTCCATGAGAATGTCAAAGCGCAATGCCGCTCCGGCGTGAAACGCGCGCAAAGCTTCATCGTGCTTGCCTCGATGACCCAAACCGATCTCGATGATCTCCGAAACGCGCACCTCGGGAAGCCCCGCGACCAAGTCGCGAATCTGCCGGTAGGAGTGGTAACTGGCCGAGTAAAGCAGCGTCGCAGCTAGTTCCACTTCAAGGCTCTCCGTCGGCTCAACCAAATCGACCACCGGCGACCCTGCGTGGGGCAAGCTCTTAAGCAATTCCTCCGCCGCCTGAGCCAGTTCAGCGCGAGTTTGGATTTCATATTCGTTGGGTTGTGCATATTTGACCAGCGTGGGTGTGCTGCGCACCTCGCGTGTTAGCAGGCTGGCGGCTTCTGAGACCAACCCCGGATCGGAAGCCTCCACCATTTCAACGAATGCGGCGCCTGCCTCGGCGTTGACGTTCCAGGCTGGGCCGGTGGCGGCTTCACGCAGCTTGAGCCCCAGATCCCTGATCTCGGCGGCGGGGTGAGAAAGCAGCCGCGAGACCTGGGTCTCCAGAGTCCGGGCGTTTGTAATCTGGCCGAGCGAGGTATTGGTGGCCAGCGGAAGCAGGTAGCGAGCGACATCGAAGGCGCGAGCTTTGAGCGTTCGCTCATAAGCTTCCAGCTTCATGGTTTCCGGGCAGGTCACGCGCCGCCGCAATGCTTCAAAAACCGCGTCATTCACGCGTTTGTACGCGCCAAACAGGCCCTCAAGGGTCTCGGAATAAAGCTGGGCCGATGCGGAATCCTGGCCAAAATCGGGCAAATAAAAGCCTGATTTGAGAAAGTTCTGGTAGCGCGTTGACCGTTCCTGGCCATCCCATCTTTGCTCGTCAACCAGCACCATGGCGGCCAGCAGGCTGAGCCGCTCAATGGACATGGCCACGTGGGCCAGGTCGGCAATGGAGCGGTGGCCATATTGAAAATAGAATGTGTTCAAGAACTGCTCGGCCCGCTGGGCGCTGATTTCGGTCAGCGACTCGCGCATCGAGAGTGCGGAGCGGGAGTACTTGGCCATGGCGTAGGCCAGCACTTCGGGGTTGGCGCCGTGAATGGCAAAAACTTCGGTCTGATTGCGCGCGACGGGTGTCTTGAAAGATTCACTGGACATAGCTGAGGGCTCGCGAACAGAATACGTCATGGGGGCGGATTGCGGTTGCATCTTTGATCCAGTTCCTGGCATCCACTAAGAGAAACAGCGAAAAAATATGAGTAAGACAGGAGCAACCGGGCCATGCGGGAGGATCCGATAGGCGCGTCAGGCGACCAACGGCTCTTGCCGCCGGGTCATTGGGTGCTGACACAGCGGTGGAACGATCTGCTATTTGCGCACTGGCCGGTCCCGGCCTCGTCGCTCGCGGCGCTCATCCCCGAAGGCTTGCAGGTGGACACCTTCCAAGGCTCTGCATGGCTGGGGATCATGCCCTTCTGGATGGACAAAATCAAGGTTCACGGCTTGCCGCCGGTTCTCGGCGCGCGCAGCTTTCCCGACCTGAGTTTGCGCACTTATGTCCGCGAAGAGCAAACAGGAACGCCGGGAGTCTGCTGCCTCTCGCTCGATTCCAGCAATCTGCTGGCTGTGGCGGCCGGCCGCGCCGTCTATCGCCTGCCCTACTACTGGGCCGAAATGCGTATGAAACAACGCAACGAGCGCGAGTTTTCCTTCTATAGCCGCAGGCGGTTTGCCGGCCGGCCAGTGATCTTCAAGGCGCTCTACCGCGGGCTGGGCCCGTCGCGAAAGTTGGCCGAGAGCCGCCTGGGCACACTGGAGTACTTCTTCACGGAGCGCTATTGCCTCTTCTCGTCTAATGGAGCCGGGCAGATTATCCGGGCCAACCTGCACCATGCCTCCTGGCCGCTCGAAGAGGCCGAAGCGGAGATCGAGCAGAACGACCTGGCCGAGGTGCTCCGCATACAGCTGCCCGGCCAGAAGCCAGTGCTCCACTATTCGCGCCAATTGGCCGTCTACATCTGGCCGGCAGAACTGGTGCGCTCGGCGCTTGTGTCGCGCCCTGTAACGGCAGCCGCGACACCGTTCGGGCAATGCGACCTTTAGGCCCTGCCGGTCTCACTCTTACCCATTTATAATTTGGACGAAAGGGCGCGGAATCGAGTGCGCAGGGGGTCGGAGGAAGATATGTCGGATTTGCAGGGAAGAATTGCGCTAGTAACCGGAGCTGCACAAGGAATTGGACGGGCCGTCTCACTGGAGCTGGCGCGGGCCGGAGCCACGCTGGCCTTGGCGGACATCAACGAGGAAAAGCTGGCGCTGGTTGCCAAGGAAATTGAGGCCCTGGGCGGCACGGCAGCGGCTTTCAAATTGGATGTATCCAACCAGGAGTCCGTCGAGGCCGGGGCCAAGGCGGTGATCGAGCGCTTCGGCAAAGTCGAAATCCTCGTCAACAACGCCGGCATCACTCGCGACAATCTCATGATGAGCATGAAGCGCGCCGAGTGGGACCTCGTTCTGTCCATCAATCTGACCGGGGCATATCTGCTGACTCAGGCCGTACTGCGGCCCATGATCAAGAATCGCTGGGGTCGGATTGTGAACATGGCCAGCGTAGTGGGTCGCGCGGGTCAGGCTGGCCAGGTAAATTACGCCGCCTCCAAGGCCGGCCTTATCGGACTGACTAAGTCACTGGCACGCGAAGTGGCTTCGCGTGGAATCACTGTGAACGCCGTCGCGCCGGGCTACATCGAGACGCCCATGACTGCTGTGCTCGACGAGAAGGTGAGCGCCGCCATGCTGGCTACAATTCCCCTCGGCCGCCGCGGAACTGACCAGGATATTGCAAACGCGGTCAAGTTCCTCGCCTCGGATGCGGCCTCTTACATCACCGGCCACGTGCTCGACGTGAACGGCGGAATGTTCATGGGCTGATGAGGCAAGGGTCCGTCAATGCAGACCTACCAAAGTAGGTCCAACCCATTGCGGTATCTTGAAGGGTTTGGGCTTTAAGGGCTGCAGAAAGACCCAATGTTTTGAAAGGGCACGACTTCAGTCGTGCCGTAAATGCGACAAAATGATCGCGGGCTAAAGTGTCTGCGTGAGAACGCCCGCGGTTCCGACTGAGTGGGGTGTTCCGGTTAAGGTTTTCCGGCAGGCGGTTGTTTTTTTGGTGGCGCGCCGGGGCGAGTTTGCTGTTTTCGGTT
>JBEKSE010000046.1:0-35912 GCA_049517315.1 Occallatibacter sp.
GCTGACGTAGTTGGTTCACAGAGAATCCTCCTTCTCTGCGTCCCAAACTATCGAATCGGAGGCAGCCGCTGGCTCACGAACACGCGAATGCGTCCGCCGCCGCAGCGGCTTCGTTCAAGTCGGCCAAAGTTCACCAATCCGCCGGGGCCGATTTCTCTTGTTGACAATAGCCCACTCACTCGATGATCCCGGCGCAGAAGAGGTCGAAGCCCTCCGCCCCGCCCTAGGTGGTTGCAGATAATTACCGCTTTTTATAGACAATCGAATCAGGTAACCACCATGACAGAAACCATTGAAACCACCCCCGCCCCAACCGAGACGAAGATACCCTTCGCCGCCGCCACAAACCCAGGCGTTGCCCGCTGCGTGTGCGCCTGGATACGAGTCAACAAGGCAGAACGCGCAAAAGGCAAAGGCAAGTACGATGCCTCCAAGGCAGCTAACCGCGCCTACCTCGACGCCATGCCTCCGCTCTCCGGCGACGAAAGCATCCGCGACTTCATCGCCTGCGTCACGCACGCCATGATTGCCGACATAATCTTGGAGAGTTCGGGCACCAAGTACCTCTACGCCGCCCAGGTCGCTTACACCACAGCTCGCGCCCAGTCCACGGCTCCAAAACCAGCCGCCTAAGGGGTACCCCCTCCCCCCACATACCCCCCGGGGTATAGATTTCCCCTGAAACCTTGCAGATTATTTTTAACCCATTTGAAATCAATACCTGTTGAAAACTTTTCGCCCTCAAATTCTCTCGCATCATGAGATTTGGCCTCTGAAAATCACCGGAAAATCCGTTTTTTGCCCAAATAAAAGGCCCCTAAGCATCGCTTCGGGGCCCTTTCGCTAACTTGCTGACTCGCCTTAAACAGCCTTCTCCGCAGCAGCTTTCTCCGCCGCCAGAGCAACCTTGGCCTGCTCGATGAGTTCCATGAAGCCTTTGGCGTCCTTCACGGCAATGTCGGCCAGAATCTTGCGGTCCAATTCCACGCCGGCCTTCTTAAGGCCATTGATAAGCTGCGAGTAGCTGAAGTTGTTCAGCTTGCAGGCAGCCGAGATGCGCACAATCCACAGCGAGCGGAACTGGCGCTTCTTCTGTTTGCGGCCGGTGTAGGCAAACTTCAGGCCGCGCTCGACGGCTTCTTGAGCCGCCTGATAGAGCTTGGATTTGGTAAGGAAATAACCGCTTGCTCTTTCCAGAATCTTCTTCCGGCGGTCACTCCGCTTGGTACTGCGTTTTACGCGGGGCATATCGATTTCTCCATTTTGCGTTCGGTTATGCGGCTGGAGGCAGGAGGCCAAAACCCATTGCGGGAACGGCTGTAAACCTCTTCACTCGCTTTCATGCCTGAATCTCTCGCCGTTGCGAACGCGTTTCGCATCCGGCGGGGGCCATTTCGGCCCATCTACAACAGCAGCACGAACCCAATCCAAAGGTCCGCCCCACCGCAGGTGGTCAGGCGTAAGGAATCATGCGCGCTACCTTCTTGTAGTCGCCATCGGAAACCAGCAGGGTCTTGCCCAGCTTGCGTTTCGTCTTTGGCAGCTTCGAAGTAAGGATGTGCCGCGTCTTCGCCTGGCCCCGCTTGATTTTGCCGGTGCCAGTCTTGCTGAAGCGCTTGGCCGCGCCCGTATGGGTCTTCAACTTGGGCATTTTCTTCTCGATGTTCTCGTTTGTCCGGCTGAGCAGGGTCACCCCGCCGATTTGCCCGCGGGACAGGACTTCCCCTGAACTCTTTAGGCTTCAACCAGTATACAGCAGGCCGGGGTTCCCTGCTTCTGAAACTGCACAGGCCGCGCTCAGAGTCGATGAGACTCTGAGCGCGGCCTGAAGCTGACTATTCGAGTAGCCTACTGCGCCGGAGGTGCGGTGGCTGTGACCTGCGGAGCGACAGGCGGCTTGGGTTTGGGCGCTTCCTGCTTCTTGGCCGGGGCGATAATGGCGTGCAGAATGGTGCCTTCCATGCGCGGCATGAACTCCACAATTCCCGCATCGCCGATGTCCTGGATGAGCTTATTGATGATGTTGTAACCCAGATCGCGATGGGCCATCTGGCGACCGCGGAAGCGCAGGCTGGCCTTTACCTTGTCGCCATCGGCAAGGAATTTAACCGCCTTGTTCTTCTTGGTCTGGTAGTCGTGCTCGTCCACGGTCACGGAGAACTTGACCTCCTTGACCGTAATGACCTTTTGCTTTTTCTTGGCGGCGCGTTCGCTCTTTTCTTTTTCATAGAGGAAGCGACCGTAATCCTGGATGCGGCAGACCGGGGGAACCGCGTTGGCGGAAACCTCGACCAGGTCGAGACCCCGCTCCTTGGCCAGCCTGAGGGCCTCAAAGGGAGCCAGGATTCCCAGTTGCTCGCCGTTTTCGTCGATTACGCGGATTTCACGCGCGCGAATCTTCTCGTTGATGCGAATAAAGGACTTTGCCGAACGTTTGTCGAGTGCGATGGTGCTCCTCCAAAAGTCGCCGGCTCCCGCTTCCGGAGTCTGCCGGAGTCGTCGCGGGCGCACGAGCGCAACCTGAGTATAGCATTGGCTCGGCTTTTCGGAACAAAGGGTTTATGCCGGTTTGCCGCCCACAACAGCTTCGAGAGCCCCTTCAGCTGTCAATCCGGTCACGCGCACTGGCACCAACCGGTTGGCTTCCAGCTGGCCCGCGAGCTCCACAGGCAGGAAGTTCTCCGTCAGCGCGGCCGTCCGTCCCCGTGCTCCCAACTCAGCCGGCGTGTGCAGCGTGATCGCTTCCAGTTCTTGACCGACAAAACTTCTCCGATGGGTTTCAGTTTTTTCCGCAGCCAGAGTTCGCAGGGCAGCCATTCGCTCCGCAACTGCCTCAGGCGCAACCGGCCGCTCGGCGTGCAGCGCCCAGGCCATTGTCGCCGGTCGAGGCGAAAACGAAAACAGGTGCAGGTAGTCGAAGGGCAGCCCTCTTACCAGCGCCAGAGTCTCCTCAAATTCGGCGTCAGTCTCGCCGGGAAAGCCCGCCATCACATCCGCGCCCAGTGTCAGCCTCGATCCGCAAGCACGCAACAGCGCATCTACCTTTTCCACGTAATGCCAGGGCCTGTAGCGCCGATGCATCCGCCGCAGCACCGCATCCGAGCCGGATTGCAGGGGCAGGTGCGCGTGGCGGGCAAGTCGAGATGGACCGTTCGTTGGATTTCCAAACTCCGCCATCAGCCCAATCAACTGCGTATCCCAATCCATCGGCTCTATCGAGCTGAGCCGCAGCCTGGGAAGAGTGGTCTGCTCGAAGATTGCTCTCACCAGCCCAGAGAGCGTGCGCGTGGGTGAAGTTTCTGAGCTAGAAAAGTCTCTGCCCCATCGCCCCAGGTTGATTCCCGAGAGCACCAGTTCGTTGCCCCCGGCGGCAACAAACCCCTCCACCCGCCTAAGAACGCTTGCAGCGGGCAGACTCTTGGAGGGGCCTCTCGTCTGGGGAATGACGCAAAACGTGCAGCGATTGCCGCAGCCTTCCTGGATTTTCAGGTTGGGCCGGGTCTGCGCGCCGGGCGCCATTTGCGCCTCTTCGATAAAGGAATGTGCGAAGCGATCATCGGCCCATATAGGAGCATGCGCATTGCCAGAGATCAGCGATTCCGCTCTCACCAAACTCGGGCCAGCCAATTCCGGCCGCGCAGCTGACGGCTGGGTACCACCAAGGCCGAGGCCCAGAATAATCTCCGGCGCGCGCGCTTTATGGCTGTTGCCCACCACGGCTGCCACGCCGTCAATGCACGCCAACTCCTGCGGCGCGCGCTGCGCATAGCAGCCAGTCACCACGATTCTCGCCTCCGGGTTCAGCCGGTGCGCCCGGCGAATGAAGGCTCGCGCAGCCCGGTCAGCCTCCGCCGTCACGCTGCACGTATTGACAACCACCACATCGGCTTCCGGCGGGCTCGCGTCGTCCAGCCCCGCGGCGCGCAGCCGCTCGCGAACCGCTTCGCCATCGGCGCGCGCCGCTCTGCAACCGAAGTGTTCCACGTGAAAGGTGGCAGCCATGATTCCAGTCTACGACCTGCCGAATCCACCGGCATATCGCCGCTCGCAGCCTCCGATATACTGGGGTTGATCGTACCTCACTTCGGGTTCCCCCCTTATCCATGCAAGCCGGAACCAAAACCAGCGCTTCAGCCCCGCCTCCTGCCGCCTCGAAACCCAGCACGCGGCATATCATCGGCTTTGTCTTCTTCACTTTCATTGTCTATTTGTCCATCGGACTGCCTCTGGCAGTCCTGCCGCCATATGTGCATCTGCGCATGGGCTATAGCGCGGCGCTGGCGGGCCTCGTCATCAGCATCCAGTACATCGCCACTCTGTTCAGCCGTCCCTGGGCCGGTCACATCAGCGACCGCGTTGGCGCCAAGGTCTCCGTGATTTGGGGCATGGGTGCGTGCTCTGCGAGTGGAGCGCTGCTGATGGTTGCGGCTGCCCTGCACGCGATTCCCTGGGTCAGCTTTGCTTTTCTTATCCTGAGCCGCCTGGTTCTAGGCGTCGGCGAGAGCCTCGGATCAACAGGTTCAACTTTGTGGGGCATCTCAAGCGTGGGGCAAGCCAGCACCGCCCGGATCATCTCCTTCAACGGCATCAGCACCTATGGCGCCATGGCGCTGGGCGCTCCTCTAGGCGTGGCGCTCGATTCGCTGTGGCGGGATCCGCAGTGGGGCCTGGCCTCAATCGGCCTGCTCACCCTGCTGATTGGTGCTTTCAGCCTCGCCCTGGCCTGCCGCAAGAGTCCCGTGCCCGTAACTCCCGGCGAGCATCTTTCCTTCCGCCATGTACTGGGTCGCGTGGCTCCTCACGGCATGGGCCTGGCGCTGGGAGGCGTGGGTTACAGCGTGCTGGCCACCTTTGTCACGCTCTTTTACCTAAGCCGTCACTGGACGGGCGCTGCCCTTTGTCTCACCGCATTCGGACTGGCTTTTATTGCGGCGCGCCTACTCTTCATTCAAACCATCAACCGCTTTGGCGGATTTCCGGTAGCTATGGCTTGCCTCGCGGTGGAATCCGTGGGGCTGCTTCTGCTTTGGCTTGCATCCTCGCCGTGGATGGCTTTCTGCGCCGCCGCTATCACAGGCTTCGGTTTCTCGCTGGTCTTTCCCGCTTTCGGCGTGGAAGCGGTCAAGCGTGTCGCCGCCAACAATCGCGGCGCGGCGCTGGCCGTGTTTACAGCCTTTGCCGACATCTCCTTTTTCCTTACCGGCCCGATTGCCGGCGTGGTCATTGGCTATTGCGGCTACTCCAGCGCCTTCGCGTTTGCGTTGGTGTGCGTGGTGGGGGCATTGGGAATCGCCATCGTGCTGAGACGGCAGGGAATGGAAGACAGCGAAGAGGGTGCGGTCGCCGGATAGAGACGCTGGTTGCATCCCAGCCTGCTCTTCCCCGACAGATGACGGCATGACGCAGAACGGCCACCCTTTCGGGTGGCCGTTCTGCTTTATTGCGGGAGGGAAGGCGCCTTACTGCTCGCTCCGCTCACTCTTACGCAGATTAATTAGATCGCCAAGGGTTGTGGTTGAGCTCGAGACAGGAGCCTTGTGGCTCTCCTTCTTGTAGCTCTCGACCTGTGCGCGGCTGGCTTCCTGGCCAATGGCGCGCAGGCTCAAGCCCACCTTTTTCTCTTCCACATTGATCTTGATGATCTTGAACTCGTGCTCGAGGCCTGTTTCCAACTTTGATCCGCCGCCCTCGTCGCCGGCCTCGGAGATGTGGCACAAACCTTCCACGCCCTCCGCGATCTCGACAAACGCGCCGAATTGCGCCGTCCGCAACACCTTGCCATGAACCTGGTCGCCCACGCGGTGAGTTGCGAAGAAGCTCTCCCACACGTCGGGCTGCAGTTGCTTGATGCCTAGGCTCAGGCGGCGGTTCTGCGGCTCAACGCCTAGAACTACAGCCTTCACCTTCTCACCCTTCTTCACGATCTCCGAGGGGTGCTTGACGCGCTTGGTCCAGCTCAAATTGGAAACGTGAACCAGTCCGTCGATGCCGTCTTCGATTTCGATGAAGGCGCCAAAGTCGGTCAGGTTGCGCACGCGGCCTTCGACAATCGCCCCGGCCGGATACCGCTCGGTCAGGTTCTCCCAAGGGTTGTCCATCAACTGCTTCATGCCCAGCGAAATGCGGCGGTCTGCCGGATTCACACTCAACACCACAGTCTCAACTTCGTCGGCCGGTTTCACCAGCTTTGAAGGATGCTTCAGCCGCTTGGACCATGTCATCTCCGAGAGGTGAACCAATCCCTCGATGCCCTGCTCCAGCTCAACAAACGCGCCGTAATCAGTAACCGAAAGCACGCGGCCATGAACATGCGCGCCCACCGGGTAGCGCTCCGTTGCGTCCAGCCACGGGTCGGGCGTCAACTGCTTGAAGCCCAGAGAAACCCGCTGCTTGTCCTTATCGAACTTAAGCACCTTGACCTGAATCTCATCGCCCACATTCACCAGGTCGCGAGGATGCGTCAGCCGGCCCCAGCTCATGTCTGTGATGTGCAGCAAACCGTCAATGCCGCCCAAGTCAACGAACGCGCCGTAGTCGGTGAGGTTTTTCACAGTGCCAGTGAGAACGGCGCCCTCGCCCAACTGCTCCAGCGTGGTTGACCGCTTGGCGTTCTGTTCTTCTTCCAGAATTTCCTTGCGGCTCACAACGACATTGCCGCGCTTCTTGTTCAGCTTGATGACGCGGACTTCGATCTGCTGGCCGAGATAGCCGTCCAAGTTGCGGACCGGTCGAATCTCAAGCTGCGAGCCAGGCAAAAATGCCTTCAGCCCGATGTCCACAGTCACGCCGCCCTTGACGCGGCTGACCACCGTGCCCATGATCGGCGTCTTGTCGGCGGCGGCCTTTTCAATCGTGTCCCAGACGCGCAACCGCTGCGCCCGTTCGTAGCTCGCCAGGTAACCGCCCTCCGGCTCCTCGCGCTCAATCACCACCTCGATCACGTCGCCGGGCTGGAACTTCACAGCGCCGGTGTGATCCTGAACCTGTTCGAGCGGCACAAGGCCCTCGGACTTCAAGCCCACATCAATGACCAGATGCTTTTCCGTCTGCTTGACGACCGTGCCGGAGACAATTTTGTCTCCGTAGGCCTCAACAGCGGCAGCCTCGGCGGCCTGCTCGCGCTCAAAGGCTTCCAAAGCGGCGGAGAAATCATCCATTGAGTCGAGGCCATGCTCTGTGTGCGCGGCCTTGGCGTGAGCCGGCGCTGCAACAACTGGAGCAGGAGCCTCTGGAATCTGAGGTTCGGCTTGGGCTGTGGGCTCTGTTTGCGCGGGAACTTCAGCAGCAACTGGAGCGGGTTCAACCTCTGCCCTGGTTTCTACCACGGGCTCGGCCTCGACTTCAGGCTCGGTTGAGGCATCGGCGTCCAGCGCGGGGGTTTCGACTACTTCGGCTATCTCAGGGTTGGACGTGGATTCGGGCAACGGCTGCTCTTGCTCCGTCGCAGGTTCGAGGGTTGGGCTTTCCAATTCAGTGTTCAGGGTTGTACTCTCGGTTTCGGGATTGAGGACGTTTGCCATCACTGCCAGCTCCGCGATTCCTTGCTCCCGCGACTCGATCTTGCCGTCGCTGGGGGTGGTCCCTCTGCCGCAATTGATTTGAGGGATACCGGAGGCCGCTTTTCTGCCGGCTACCGCGTGCCTGTGACGTGGCGCTCTTGCAAGGGGGCAGTCCTTCCGTCCGGTCTGGCTGGCTTGGAAGGGGCTGGTCTCCTTGGGAAACACCCGGCAGGCAACGGCTCGCTGGATGGCGGCCGCAACTCACTGCTGGAATCCGCGCAGGAAGCTACGCTCACCAGTGTAGCAACCGTAAGTTTCTCCCGTCAATGCAACAGATTGAACAAGAGATGAACAAAAGGCGGAAGCGGCGCACATTTCTACGTGCTGCTCCGGAAACAATGGACTTGCGGCGGCATTGCAAAGTTTTCTGCAAAAATATTACTGCGCCCCATTCTTGCTGGTGTCCCAGGCCCCTGGGATCCCACGGACTCGGGGTCCCAAGCGAGCGATTCTTGCTCGCTGGGGTGAAAGGACAGGTCCTCGTCCGTGGGGTGGAGATCCGGATTTTCATAACTGGGAATCAACGAACTACTTCCCGCGCCCTGCGCACGGCAACACACTATACTGATGCAGACGGAACCCCACCCATGGATATTCTCTGGACTCCCTGGCGCTATACCTACATCACGACGGCGGACAATGCCACACGGCCCGGCGTTCCGGCGAGCCTTGAGGCCTGGCCCGGCAACCACCACTGCGTTTTCTGCAACCTGATCGCCTCCATCGACTACGCCATTGCCAACGGGACGAATCCGGAAGAAGCAGAAGCCGCTGGCGGACTCATCCTGCGCGGCGAGCACTGCTTTGTCTGCCTGAACGCATACCCCTACACCTCCGGCCACGTGATGGTGATGCCCTACGCCCATCTCGACCGTCTCACGCTCTTGCCTGCCGCCGCCGCCCACGAACTGATCGAACTGGCGCAGCACACCGAGCAAGCGCTGGAACGCCTCTACCACCCGCACGGCCTCAACATTGGAATGAATCTGGGCCAGGCCGCCGGCGCAGGCGTTGCCGGACACTTGCATCTGCACGCCCTGCCCCGCTGGGCTGGCGACACCAACTTCATGACGACGGTGGCGGAGACGCGCATTCTGCCGGAAGATTTAGAGACGACCTGGAAACGGATGCGGGGGGCATTCTTGGGGAAGCTGTAGAGCTAACCTGGGGCGTCACCTTTGTTTGAATATTTCAGATCCATCTCATGAACATAGGCCGCATCACGTTCGGCCTGCGCTTCAGTGAGCGCCTTGAAGATTTCGGGACTGTTCCTTAGAATGGGAAACCCATACTGCTTGAAAACGCTAGCCAGGAATCCGAACCAATCTTCAATCTCAAGCTCAGTGTTCATTTCCAAGCGGTCCGGCAGAACCCGGTATCTCTCATCGTGATTCAGATACAACAGGTCGTGAATCCAGAACGTCTTCGAGTCCTCGGGTTCTGGCCCGAACCCGCAGGACATCCATGGATCGATAGAATGCTTAAGCTCCAGATAGACAGCGCCTGAGCTGAATCGAAGGCAAGTCGGGCCCTCTCCAACTACTGAGAAATCAAACTCTGTTTGTAGAAATTCGAAAAGACTACGAACAATCCGCAAAAAGCCAAGATGGCCATCCTTTGGCGGCTGCACTTCACCCACAATCTTGAGAAGCTCCTCGCCGGTATTAAGCAACTGCTCGTACTCTAGGCGATCTCCCACGGGCTTATTTTGCAATATTTCCCGAAGCTGCGCCAATAGTTCATACTCTCCTCGAACTCGCTCCGGATAGTTTACCCTCGTATCGTTTTCCAGGACCCGACGACCAAGGTGGCGCCAGTCGTCCGCAGCTTCGTAGCAATCATTGGCCAAAGCGTTTTTTGCGCGCCTTTCCTTTAGTTGCGGCAAATGAGATTCGAGTTCGATGACGAGAGCTTGTAAAGATTCGTTTGCCATTAAAGTTCTTCTCTTCCCAAATACGGCAATTGAGGAAAGCCAGCACGCTAGTTGCTAACACAGTCTACAAGGCATTCACGTTATTCCCCTCGCCTTCCTCTTCCGCATTCGCCGCCAGCGCCAGCCCCGGCTGCGACCACTCCTGCGACTCCATCTCGCGCACCTCGAGTTGCAGCTTGTCGATCTCGGCTAACTCGCCGTCAGAATGAGCTAACTCGCCTAACTGCCTGCCGTAGGAGAAGACGCCGCCCTTGCCTTCAATGGTGCCGAGAAATTTGTTGTAGTAATCCGCGCTGCTGCGAATGGCATTGCCGAGCCTTTCGGCGTGTCCTTGCGCGACCACCAGCTTTTCGTAAATCTTCTTGCCCAATTCGTGAATAGCCTTTGCGTTCTTGGTGATCTCCGATTGCTGCCAACCAAACTCAACCGCCCGCAGGAGCGCAATCAACGTGGTCGGCGTGGCCATCACCACATGGTTCTGCGCGCTGAATTCAATCAGTGACGGGTCAGCTTCAAGCGCCGCGCTGAAGAGCGCTTCACTCGGCAAGAAGCAAACGACAAAATCCGGAGCCTTCTCGAATTGCTTCCAATAGGCCTTGCTCGATAAGTCTTTAAGGTGTGCCTTGACCCGCGCCGCGTGGGCCGCAAATCGCAGAGTCTGCGTGGCTGCGTCCGCTGCGCCCGTCGCGTCCAGAAAAGCATCCAACGGAGTCTTGGCGTCAACCACGATTTCGCGCCCGTTCGGCAGTTGAATGGTCATGTCCGGGCGCAGCATCTTGTCGTCTTCGTCGCGCGCGGTCACCTGCTCAGAAAACGAGCAATACTGCACCATTCCGGCGTACTCGACGCAGCGCTTCAATTGCAGTTCGCCCCAGTTGCCGCGCGTCTTGGGCGCACGCAGCGCCGAAATCAACTGCGCCGTTTCACTGGTGAGCGCGGCGAGCGACGCTGGAATCGTCTTCTGCAAACCATCCACTAGCGTCCTCACCTCGGAATACGCGCCGGACCGGGATTTTTCCATCTCGCGCGTCTGCTCGTCGAGCGCCTTGAGCGCAGTCCCCAAAGGGTCCAGCATATTCTTGATCGCCAATTCCTTTGCTTCCAAGGTCAGCTTTGCCTCATTGGTCTGTCCGCCGAGTTGCTGCTTTGCCAGCTCCAAAAACGACTGCGTGTTGGCACGCAGAGCGTCGGCGGCGGCTCCCTTGAAGGCCGTGTCCAG
Organism: Occallatibacter sp.; assembly: GCA_049517315.1. GTDB lineage: Bacteria > Acidobacteriota > Terriglobia > Terriglobales > Acidobacteriaceae > Telmatobacter. The sequence goes on from JBEKSE010000046.1 coordinate 10,712, forward strand.
GTCCGCCTTCATTTGCGCGTACTTCGCCTCTTCGTTTTTGAGCTGCTCGGTGACACGCGTCAGCTCCTCTGCCTTTGGTTTCAATGCCGCGATTTCGGTCTTCGCCGCCTCGCATTGTTCGCGCAGCGGAGCCTCGCGCGCTTCAGCCAGATTCCGCTCACCGGCGCGCCCCAGGCGAAATCCCAGCCAAAGACCAATAAAAAGCGAAATGACAGCAACCAGCGCAAACAAAATAGCAGAGCTTTCCACGGCAAAAATCCTCTTCGCCTAATGTACGCCTTCCGACTATGGTTTTTCAGCCAATTTTGGCAGGTTTTCCCGTCTCAGTTCTCTATTCAATAATTCCTTGCGCTTTCACGCCTTTACACACCCAAGCCCGCCCATTAGACTTGAAGCTTCGGGGCAAGGCACGATTTTTTGGCGCAGGCAGTTGTACACCCCTGCCATGAGCCGGTATGGTAAGCAGGCGGAGTCTGGACAGGCGAGCCCCCGGAGAGATTCCCAAGTTCTTAAAATCACGAGGAGAACCACGCATGGCCGTTGAAGAGAAAGTCAAACAGATCATCGTCGAGCAATTGCAGGTGGATGAGGCCGAAGTAACCCCCGGCGCCAGCTTCCAGGAGGATCTGGGCGCGGATTCGCTGGACGTTGTCGAGCTGGTAATGCAGTTCGAAGAGGCCTTCGACATCGAGATTCCCGATGAAGATGCCGAAAAGATCAAGACCGTCAAGGACGCGGTCGAGTACATCGAGAAGAATGCGAAAGGCGGCAAATAGCCAGTGACTCGCCGAGTGGTAATTACCGGCCTGGGGCTGGTTTGCGGCGTGGGCAACACCGCGCCGGAAGTTTGGCGGCAGCTTATGGCCGGCGCCAGTGGCATGGGTCCGATTCAGGGCTTCGATACCACTGGCTTTCCGGTCACCTTCGCCGCCGAGGTCAAGAATTTTGACCCGTTCGACTTTGTGGATAAGAAGGAAGCGCGCAAGATGGGGCGCTTCATCCACTTTGCCTTTGCAGCCACGCAAGAGGCCATCGCTCAGTCAGGCCTCCAGATTACTCCGGAAAATGAAGACCGGATCGGCGTTTTTATCGGCTCCGGCATCGGCGGCTTTGAAATCATCGAGCGCGAGCACACCAACCTGCTGCAGGGCGGGCCGCGCAAGATTTCACCCTTCTTCATCCCCGCTGCAATCGTCAATATGGCTGCCGGTCAGGTGAGCATCCGCTATGGCGCCAAAGGGCCAATTTCGGCCACGGCCACAGCCTGCGCCACCTCGGCTAACGCAATCGGCGACTCCGTGCGCATGATTATGCACGGCGATGCCGACGCGATGATTGCCGGCGGCGCTGAAGCCGCTGTCACGATGTTGTCAGTGGGCGGATTCGCTTCCATGCGCGCTCTTTCTACGCGCAACGACGAGCCCACTCGCGCCAGCCGCCCCTTCGACAAGGATCGCGACGGTTTCGTCATTGGCGAGGGATCAGGCATCCTCATTCTTGAAGAGCTGGAATTCGCAAAGGCGCGCGGAGCAAAGATTCTGGCCGAGATTATCGGCTATGGCATGAGCTCCGACGCTCATCACATGACCAGCATCGCTCCCGAGGGCCAGGGCGCTCAGCGCAGCATGAAGGCAGCTCTCAAGGACGCCGGCATCAAGCCGGAAGAGGTGGGTTACGTGAACGCCCACGCCACTGCGACCCCTGCCGGCGACGGCAATGAATCACAGGCCATCGAGGCGGTCTTCGGCGAACATGCGCTGAGCCACACGCTTAAAGTGAGCGGCACCAAGTCCATGCACGGTCATCTGCTGGGCGGAGCCGGCGGCCTGGAAGCCGGCATCTGCGTACTGGCGCTGCAAAACCAAATGCTGCCGCCCACTATCAACCTGGAAAACGTTGACCCCGTTTGCCGTTTGGACTATGTGCCCAACAAGGCCATCGCCCATAGCTTCGATATCGCTCTTTCGAACTCGTTTGGCTTCGGCGGCATCAACGCCACGCTCATCCTGCGGCGCTGGAAAGAATAGAGCAACTACCCGCAGCAAAAGCCAACAGCGCGAATCCCATTCGGAACTCGCGCTGTTGGCTATTCCATACGCAATTGCTGCATCAGCCGGCGACGGCCGCTATCCCCACACCGAACAGTACGATAATCACCCACCAGCCAAAGACTGCAATATATCCTGAACTGCGCTTGACGCCAGCCACAGCCGCTGTGCCAATCGCCAACAGCACAAGGCTCCAGATCTGCATCACATCCAGCGAAGTCAAAAGCGCATAAACCGCTGTGTTGGTCTCCAGGGGGTTCAAAAAGGCGCCGACATTGGTGGGCGCAAAGTTCTTAATGTTGAAGGACTCCGGCGCCCCACTTGCGAAGATCACCACACTTCCCAGCAAAGGCTTGATGATCATCACCGGCAGGAGCGAATAAAGCCACACGGCCAGTACGCTGCCGAATTTAGCCCTGCCTCCGAAGCCAAAATTTATCGTGCCCATCAGACCTAATGACAAAAGGGCATACCATCCGAGAGTGATGGCCGGATTGGCAATGAACAACACCTCAGAAAAGGTGACCCAAAAGCTTAAAGCCTTCTCGCGCTGCTCTGGCGTCGCATTCGCCATTCCCTCTGCGGCCTTGGCGCTGAGGTGGGTCTGATTTTCGACCGTCTGGTGAATACCGACCTGGGTTGCGACAACAGCAAAGAAAAGGTAACCGACCAACGAAACCAGAATGAGCGGCAGCCACCAGCTTCTGTTGCCGCGCTTGATGTCTTCAAACGTCTTCGACGGCGCTGTAAAAGTAAATGCAACGCGCTGCCACTGTGAAAGGCCAGTGGTCCCGGCCACGGATGGAACTTCTATCTCGCTCATATCCCCCTCGATCAGCCACAGTTGGCCATCGCCGCGATTGTAACCTCGAAGGGGCCGACCGGCACAGTCAAAATTTGATTGATCTTGTGGATTAAAGCTCGGATTTGTCCGCGATGCTCTGCGCGGCGGTTGTGCGCACAGCCTTTTTGAGCGGCGAACCAGGAGGCGCGTAGCTCTTGTAGACGGTGATGTGGAAGCAGGACTGCCGGAATTCTTCTTCGACATCGATCATGCCGGCATTCTCCAGCGGCAGCAGCCAGGCGCGCATCCAGCCAATCTCCTGCCGCGTCATGCCCTGCTTGGCAATGTCGATGGCCGCACCGGTCAGATGCGGACTGGCAATATCGCCTTCGGCCGCTGTCGCGTTGCCGTTGATCCTCTCCAGTTGTTTCTGATAGGCCACGGTCCGCACCGCCGAGCTGACCTCAAGGGGCCGGTGAAAAGCAGCCGCATGAGCGCGTCCTATTTCCGTGAGAAACTTTGCCGTCCAGGGCCGGCAGTAGCGCCGGTTCCCGGGCAGCTTGCCGTTGATCGTGAGCGTCGTCGAGACCGGAACTGGCACCAGCATTCCGCGTGCGATGCGATCGTTGAGATCACTGTCGTCTTCGATGCGTTCCAGGTTGTCTTCTTCCGTCTTCTCGTTTTGCCGCACCAACGACTCAAGGCTTCCGCGCAGCGGTGGGGGCATGGTCTTCAGCGTATTGCGCAGAGCGACGGCTTCGGCAGCGGAAGGACGGGCTGGTTCGTCGACCGCAGAGTTGGCCGTTTCGGTGACATCAGCGTTAGCCGCGGCGACAACAGCAGAGCCCCCTGCGGCAGATGCAACGGGACGGCCTATTTCGACCGCACTGGAGCGGCTCGCGACTGGCGTCTCTTTGCTTTCGTAAGGCTTCGCTGCCGAAGGCAGCTTCCGTACCGGGTATGAATAAGCTACGCGACGGAAATTCGCTTTTGAGCGGAACTTAGCGCTCGAACGTGAATTTGCGGCTCGGGTGGCGCGTGAAGACCGCTGGTGCGATGCAAGATGCGCGTCAGATCCTGGCGTGGGTTTACCCGCCGCAGCATTTTCGACGGACTCATGTCGAGTTGCATGTCCCGCCTGACGCTTCGGAGCGCGATTCGGCGCATGGTTGAGAGCCTGTCCGGCCACACCGGTAGCTGGCTTCCTTGCTCTCTTGCGAGGGGCTGCTACGGACTTGTGGGAAGTTGTCGCGAACGCACTACTCTTACGCTGCTTGGCCGAGGAGGCCTGCAAGCCGTTGGCCGAGCTCGCCGAGAGCACAGCCAGCACGAAAGCGATCAATAAGGTCCGCCGCATAAAGGGGCCCGCGGAGAATCCAGAGCAACTTCAGTGTAAGCCAAGTAGCCTTCGCTTCCGAATACCCGCGAAGGTGCGCCTTCGTCCGATAACGGGCGACCAAAAACCATCCAGCTCGACGCTTGACGCTTGTCGCCACGGATGTTCTGCTGGTTCAAGAACTTAACTCGGTGAACCTATGCGTGCGCCTCAATTTACCCTTGACGATTACGAGAGAGATTTTGCCGATCGCCATTTGCTGCATGGCATTGTAACGAAGTGGGCAAAGGCCCGCCCGGAGGCGGTTGCCATTCTCAGCGCAGACGGCAGCCGCGCCGTCACCTGGAGCGAATTCGACCGCCTGACCACGACTCTGGCGCTAGAACTGTTGCGCCTCGGCTTCGCGAAAGGGGATTTTCTGGTAACGTTGTTGCCATTCACTGTCGATCACGTTTTGCTCGAATATAGTTGCTTCAAAATCGGCGTCATCGTCGCCCCGCTTGATCTGCGTTTGTCCGCGGCCGAGGTAATTCGGGCTCTGGAAATTCTCCGGCCGCGCGGGTTTGTATCGCTGGGCTTCAAAGCGCCGCTCGATTTTCGCCCGCTGTGGCGCGCCGTCCAGGAGCGTTGCCCCTGGATCGATCATTCCATCGTGATGGATTCGGAAGAGGCAATTCCAGGAACACAATCCTTCGCGTCGATTGCGGAAGCAGCGAGCCGCGCAGCGGTATCCGCAGAATCGCCCACCCTCCCTCAGATCGCCAAGGACGATGGCGCACTGGTCATCTTCACCACCGGTTCGACCGGCTCGCCCAAGCCTGCCCTGCTTTCGCACCGCAACATCACGGTACAGAATATGTGCCTGTGCGGCGCTTTTTTTGGTGGAGACCGCGGCACACGCACTCTGGTCAACCTGCCTCCGTCACACGTGGGCGGACAGACAGAGGCGATGATGAGCACCTTCTTCGGCGGCGGCGCTGTGGTCCTCCTCGACGTCTTCGATGCCGGCCGTTCGCTGCGCGCCATTGCTCAGCATCGCGTGGAGATACTGGGCCTGATTCCCGCCATGTTCAACCTCGAATGGATGCTGAAAGATTATGATCGCCACGATCTGTCGAGCTTGAAGTTCGCCGCATACGGCGGACATGCGGTTTCGCGGGCGTTCGTGGATCAGCTTGCCGCCATGTCGCCGGTGATCGGCACTGGACTGGGGCTGACCGAGGCCGCCGGCTGGTGCACCTATGTGCTGGCGAGTACGGCAGACCGCGGCTCGCCCGATTCGGAAATGATTCTCGCCGGGCTTGGTGTGGATATGCCCATCTATCCATGCACCATTCGCCGGCCCATGCGCGAGGATGGCAGCGCCGGCGACGAACTGTCATCCGGCGAGATTGGCCACGTCTGCTTTCGCGGACCGCAGACATTTCTTGGGTACGTCAACGATCCTGTCGCCACAGCCAAAGCGATTTCGCGCGACGGATTTTTATATACCGGCGATCTCGGCTTCAAGAACGACGCGGGCTTGCATTTGACCGGACGGGAGAAGTGGGTAATCAAGTCGTTTGGCTACCAAATTTTTCCCGGCGATGTGGAGAAGCATATCTGCGCGCTTACGGAAAAGGTTGCCAACTGTGTGGTGGTCGGCGTGGCCCATGAGGTTGTTTCCGAGGCGGTAGTCGCAGTAGTGGAAAAGAAAGCCGGCGTTGATTTGAGCAGCCGCGAACTGGATCGACACGCGCGTGAGCTTCCGACTTATATGCGGCCACGCCACTGGATCATTCTTGAGACCGGCCAGATTCCGCTGAACCGGATTGCCAAGCCGGATTACGTCCGCGCCCAGGAGATGGCCCGCGCGGAGATAGCCGCGCTGCGCGCCCGCGGCGAGTGGGACAGCGGATTGGTTAAGACGTAGCGCTCGATAAAGGAAGAAACCGCGCTTCTACGAGAAAAGACCGGCAATTTTCGGAGACGGCTTCTCACCGTCGGGCATGGAGGAGCGGTATTCCTGTGGAAAAGGGCGATCTGCGCACCCTGCTATTTTTTGCGGTCAAACCATTTGTTATTAGCGGCATGCAAAACTGATTCCTGAAACGTCACACCTAGCGCGCCTTGAACGGCCTCGCCGCAGCGGGCTGATCGGCTCCGGCCTGGCCGGCCTTGATTTCGGCTACGAAAAAATTCTCGCCGCGTGTGGGGCTGCCGGAGAGGCGGCGCAACATGGCCAATTGGCCCACGTGTGTGAGCGCATCGGCCACAGGGCCTTGGAAAAGTTGCTCGGGCGAGGCGTGGAGCGGCGCATCGGAGGCGAGGTAAGCGTCCAGGGTCTGCAACGATTGAAAGAAGCGGCGCTGCTCTTCGGCCCACGGGCGCGGCTGTGTGGCTTGCCAGCGCTCCTGCCCAATGGATGTCGTCAGTGCCCAGTCAAAGAGGTCGCCCATGTGGGCCAGAATCTGCACGGGGAGACGGCCTGCGCCGTCAAACCCGGCAAAGTGATCGGGCGCGCCATCGAGCGAGCGTGCGGCCCGGTAGGCAACAGTAGCCAGTGTGTGGCGGAGCAATTCGCGTTTCTCATCCATACGGGAAACTATAGCGCATTCTTCCGAGATTTCCTAAGCCGTGAACCAGGGCTGACCTCGATAAATGCATAGATCCAGAGACTATCGAACCCGGGAGCAGGCGCTAACCCTCTCTTTTGTAGTAAACTGAAAGTTCTGAGTCCAAAAGCAGGAAAACCCAATGTCCATTCATCCCGTAATGCAGCGCCTGGCCGACAAGCTCAGGCGCACCGACCTACCGGAGTTTGTCCCCGGCGACCAGATTCGCGTCCAAGTGAAGATCAAGGAAGGCGATAAGGAGCGCTTGCAGGCCTTTGAGGGCCTGGTCATCGCCATCAACAAAGGCCCCCAGGGCACGTTTACCGTGCGCAAGATGAGCTTTGGGCAGGGCGTGGAGCGCATCTTCCCGTTCAACTCCAAGGTCATCGAGAAGATCGAGAAGGTCCGCAGCTACAAGGTGCGCCGCGCCAAGCTGTTCTACCTCCGCGAACTGCGCGGCAAGGCTGCACGTCTGAAGGAAGTGGGCCGCGTCGTGGCCAAGGCATAAGCTGCCCTGTCTTTCGTTCACAAACAGCCCCGGCTTTGGCCGGGGTTGTTTTTTGAAGAGGCCTGCAGTGTATTTCACCCTGACAGAATGCAGGTCCACTTCGGCGACGCTCAGTTTAGGCTTTCGACTACGCGATCCATCCCAGCGACGAAGACTTGAGCATCCCAGCAGGCAAAGACCGCTCGCCGAGAGTCCTGCCTGTCGCCGGGGACCCCGGTGCGCTTCGCTCGGGATGACGGACGAGGTTGAGCACCCGGCTGCTGGCTGTAAGCTGTAAAGGTACCGATGAATACGATCGAACAAGTCCGACATCACACTTTTGAAGAGACGCTGTTGAGCGCCCGCCGCACGATGGTGCTCAGCGAGATTCTCAAGCTGGCCGTGGACAGCTTTCGGTCAAGCAAAGTTCGCTTTGCGCTGACCGCGCTGGGCATGGTCATCGGCACCGCCTCGGTGATACTGGTAGTGACAATTGGGCTGACCGGCAAACAATTCATCATTCAGGAACTCGAGAAGCTGGAAACCAATTCGGTAGAAGTGGAATATTCCGGCGGCGGGGCGATGGGCGCCGAGCACACAGCCTTTAACGACTACCTGACACGTGATGATGAGAAGGCTGTACTGGCGCAGTTGCCCAGCGTGATGTATTCTTCGCCGATAGCGTCGATGCACACGCCCATCAGCTTTGGCAGAGGCGTGGTAAAGGACACACTTGTGCTGGGCGTAAGCCCGCAGTATAAGTTCATTCGTAACTTGATCACGCCCGAGGGCCGGTTTCTGGACGATACCGACGACATAGCCCATATCAAGTGCGCCGTAATCAGCGAAAAATTCGCTTATGACCGCTTCGGCAGTTCGGACGCGGCCGTGGGCCAGAGCTTTGAGATCAGCGGCATTCCTTTTACGGTGATCGGCGTCTTCAGGGAAGATGTGCCCGACTTTGGCGTGTCGGAGATCGAGGACCAGACGATTCTGATTCCCTATTCGGTAGCCCGATATTTCACCGGAACCGAAAATGTGAACCAGATTTACTTTTCCATGCGCAGCATGGACGAGGTTCCCGATGCCGCCGTGGAGATCAAGCGAATCATTCAGTCGCGCCACCGGCCTGGCTCGGTTTATACAGCACAGACCCTCAAGGAAGTTCTGACGACCGCGGCGAAAGTTGCCGACATTCTGACCGCAGTGCTGTTCCTTGTTTCCGCCGTCACGCTGATGGTGGGCGGAGTAGGCATCATGAACATCATGCTGGCCAATGTGCGCGCCCGCACGCGCGAGATCGGAATACGCAAAGCGCTGGGCGCCACCAGCCGGGAGATCAAGTACCAGTTTCTGGCCGAAGCTGTCATTATCTCGTTGATCGGCGGCATTGTAGGCATATTCGTCGGGCTGGCTTTGCCAATGTCGGTCCGCGTTTTTACAAATTACGACCTGCCCATTTCCGCCTGGTCGGTGGCCATCGCACTGGCTGCGGCCACATCGGTGGGCGTCTTCTTCGGGACCGTGCCGGCGACTCGTGCCGCTCAAATGGACCCAGTTGAGGCTCTGCGAGATGAGGGATAGAGAGCGCCCGACGAACGACCCTGGCGGCGAGCCGCCTACACAGGGCCCGAATCTGATTCTGCTCTATGGGTTGGTGGTCCTCGCCTTGGCCGCGGCCATCGGCTTTGCCCTGCTGATCGTGCTTCCGTTCTATCACCGGCGATAACGAAGAGCGCAAAGCACCAACACTTCGTGATCGCTTAAGATAAGAACGCGCGAAGCTACAAGTGTTGAGTCGCGGAGATAATATGCTCCGAAATGTCAACTGAGAGAGCTGCGATGAAACGGACCAATTCAAAATCCTGCCGCTGGCTTTCAGCAATTGCGTTTGTTCTCGTTCTTGTCCCAACCCTCCTCGCGCAGGAGCGATGGACGGAGGCGCAGGCCAACGCCTGGTACGGCCAACAACCTTGGCTCGTCGGCGCCAACTTCCTACCCTCCTCGGCCATCAACGAACTAGAAATGTGGCAGTCCGAGAGTTTCGACCCCACCACGATCGACCGCGAACTGGGCTGGGCTGAAGGCATTGGGATGAACACCATGCGCGTCTTCCTGCACAACCTAGTCTGGGAGCATGACCCCAAAGGCTTTGAACAGCGCGTCAATGCCTTCCTGGTTATCGCAGCCCGCCATCACATCCGGCCGGTCTTCGTGATTTTCGATTCCTGCTGGGATCCCAACCCCAACCTCGGCCCGCAGCATCCGCCCATCCCCGGCGTCCATAACTCCGGCTGGGTTCAGGCTCCCGGTGCCGAGATTCTCTCCGACCCCACTAAGTACCGGCAGCTGGAACGCTACGTCAAAGGCGTGGTGGGCGCCTTTGCGAGCGATCCGCGCATCCTGGCCTGGGACCTGTGGAACGAGCCGGACAACAGCAACGACGGTTCCTACGGCAAGAGCGAACCACTCAACAAGAACAAGATTGTCCTGGAGCTTCTGCCACAGGTTTTTGCCTGGGCTCGTTCCGTTCACCCTGCACAGCCACTCACGAGCGGCCTCTGGCACGGAGACTGGACCTCGCTGGATACGATGCCACTGATGGCCCGCATCCAGATAGAGCAGTCGGACATCATCAGCTTCCATAACTACGGCTGGCCAGAGGACTTCGAGGCCCACGTGGAACTGCTTGAGCAATTCCACCGCCCACTGATTTGCACCGAGTACATGGCTCGCGGAGCCGGCAGCACGTTCGACACGGTACTGCCCATCGCCCACCAGCATCACGTGGGGGCCATCAACTGGGGTCTGGTCGCAGGCAAGAGCCAAACCTATCTACCCTGGGATTCGTGGCAGCGGCCCTACGTCACCGAAGAACCTCTGATCTGGTTCCACGACGTCTTCTACCCCTACGGCAAGCCCTACCGGGAACGCGAGGTGGAGATTATCCGCGATTTGACGAGCAAAAAATAGAATATCTGAGAGTGTTTCCGATCAGTTTTGCGAAATCTCTTCTCTCCCGGCGATCAGCGCCGGGATTCCTTCGACAATCTGATAAACGCGGCCACAGTCCGCGCAGACTAGTCTCACCTCTTCCAGGCGCAGAGCGCCGAGGCAGGCGGGACATGCCAGTTGGGCCAGCACTGAAGGGTCCAATGCAGGAAGCGGTTTGGAATCGTCGGGCATGAGGCTTTATTGGATGGTCGTGTCAGGGACGGCGGGAGCGGTTTGATTGGCTGCTGGACTGACCGCATGGCTGGCCCGCCCGGGGATAGCGAACTCGGCTTCGATGCGCTGAATGGTACCCGCCTTGGCAGACTCGTAGGCCACTCGAATGCCGTTATAAATGGCGCGGTCGTTGGAGGAGCCGTGGCCGATGATGCAGACTCCGCGCACGCCTAGCAGCGGCGCACCGCCGTATTCTCTGTAATCGAGGCGATGACGGAATTCGTTGAAGGCGCGGCGAGAGAGCAATGCTCCCACCTGCGCGGTGACGGTACGTTTCAGCGACTCGCGCAGCACATCGCGCACAAAGCGGCCGACACCTTCGCTGGTCTTGAGCGCCACATTGCCCACAAAACCGTCGCAGACAATTACGTCCGCCAGACCTGAGAAGATGTCGCGGCCCTCAACGTTGCCTATGAATCGGATGGGCAGCGCCTTGAGCAGCGGAAAAGCTTCACGGGTGAGGTCGTTGCCCTTGCTTTCTTCTTCGCCGATCGAGAGCAGGCCCACGCGCGGCGACTCAATTTTGAGCACGCTGCGAGCATAAATCTCGCCCATAACGGCAAATTGGGCAAGGTTGTGCGCCTTGCAATCCACGTTTGCGCCGACATCGAGGAGCACGCATGGGTTGCCCGTGGAGCTGGGCATGGGAGTTGCCAGCGCCGGCCGGTCAACGCCGGGCAGAGCGCCCAGCACCATCTTTGCCGTGGCCATGGCCGCGCCGGTATTGCCGGCAGTGACAAACCCCGCCGCCTTGCCCTCGCGCACCAGCTTGAGCCCCACGCGAATAGAGCTGTCCTTTTTGGTGCGAACCGCGTGCGCCGCCTTCTCTTCCATGCCGATGCGTTCCGAGGCATGGTGGATGACGATGGGCAGGTCTTCGTTCTCCAGGTGTTCGTCCAGAAGGTCATGCAGCTCTGCCTCAGGCCCGATCAGGTGGACCCGCACGGGCAAAGACTTGCAGGCAAGAATAGCCCCGCGAATCTCCGCCTCGGGAGCTTTGTCGGTGCCTACGGCGTCAAGCGCGATATCAATGAGCATGGGCGCGGAAAGCTACTTTTCTGCTTCCTTGACAGCAATCACGGCGCGGCCCTTGTACTCGCCGCACTTGGGGCAGGCGCGATGGGGCAGCTTCTTCTCGTGACAGGCTGGGCACTCGGAGACGCCCACGGCGGTCAAAAAATCGTGGCTGCGGCGAAGTGCGGTGCGGCGCGTGGAGTGACGCCTTTTCGGATTCGGCATGGCAAAAATTCCTTTCGTTTCTAAGCTCGCTTCAAGCCGTCCCGGTCGTTCCCGGCCAATCTCGGGCCGTGCTAGGGCTTGCTTGCCTTGCGGCACGAGCTTGGGCCCCTTAAAGTATCCAGATATTATCCAGATGTTCGCTGGGGGCTGGTTTCTTTGGACTCGATCCGGCCGCGGAGGCCGGCCAGCGCTTGCCAGCGGGGGTCGCTCGGACCCTCATCGCATTTGCAGGCCTGGCTGTTGCGGTTTTCACCGCAGCGCGGGCAAAGTCCTTTGCAGTCCGGCTTGCACAGTGTTTTGACGGGCAGGGACAAAAGTACCTGCTCACGCAGCACATCTTCAAGCGCAAGGCTGTCTCCTTGATAATAACCGATTTCGGTCTCCGGCGCAGTAATGGAGCGTTCGGTGGCTTCCGAATCGGCGGCCACGGGCCGGAAGATCAGGTCGAAATCGCCTGCCAGGGGAATCTCGACCGGCTCGACGCAGCGGGCGCAGGGAACCTGGAAGTTGCCGGAAAAGCGGCCTTTGAGCCGGATGTCGGCGACGATGTCCCGGGGGCCCCGGTGTTCGTGCAGCACCTCGGCGTGGCCTGAGGCAGTCAACGGACCGTGCTGCTCGGTTTCCTGGGTGAAATCCACCTCGCCTGGAGCCAGTTCCAGGTCAAAATCGATCGGCTCCCGCTCCAGTTCACTAACCTTGAATTCCATGATATGAGCCTACGGCTCAAGCGCGTGGGGAGTCAATGCAGCGCCAATCCGCGCACGTGTTTGAGGGGCTGGTTTGGCCAGGTCGCATTATTCTGAAAACACGCCGACGAACTGAATCGGCCACGCAAGGAGGAGTGTATGGAGATCAGGGACAGGGTGAGGATGAACGTTTCTCGACTCCAGATTCGTCTGGCGACGGATGCCGATAAAGCGCAACTGGTTCCGATGATAAATTCCGCTTTTACAGTTGAAGGCTTTATCGAGGGCACACGCACCGACGATGAGCGTCTGGGAGCCATGATGCAAAAGGGCGACATCCTTGTGGTAGAGGACGGGGCCGGCAGCCTTCTTGCCTGCGTGTACGCAGAAGTGCGCGGCAGACGCGGTTACCTGGGCATGCTGGCGGTCGATCCGGCGAGCCAGGGCGCGGGCCTAGGCAGCTGGCTTGTTGGAGCAGCCGAGGATCATCTGCGCCGTCAGGGTTGTGAAGCCGTGGATATCAACGTTCTGAGTTTGCGGCCCGAGCTGGTGCCTATTTATCGCAGATTCGGCTACATCGAAAACGGGACTGCGCAGTTCTACCCTTCCCGTCCGCTCAAAGCCGGGGTTGAGTGCCACTGCATTGTCATGTCGAAGCAGATCTGACCCGCCATTAACCCGGAAACTCTCTCTGGAAACGAAAGTACTCAAGTCCGGCCGGATTGCGCCGATGAAAACCCTGAGTCGCATCAGAAAGGGTTACCGGCATGTCCTGGCTGAAAAATCTCCCTGTCTCGCGCAAGTTCGTTTACGCCTTTGGCATTGTTTGTGGTTTGTGCATTCTACTGGGCGCTTACACATTCATCACTTTCCGAGGAATTGCCACCAAGAGCGAGGTTGTCAGCGGAAACCATTTTCCCTCCCTGATTCAAATTGGCGACATTCGCAACGGCGTCAATGCCGAGCGGCGAGAGGATCTGGAACTGATGCTGTGCCTGACGCCCGCTTGTTCAGCAGACCACAATGCGAAGCGACAAAAGGCTCTGGCTGGTTACCAGAGCGCCGTGAAAGCGATGGAGCCGCTGATCATTCCCGACGAGGTCCCTCAATATCAGAAATTTGTGGCGGCCATCAAACAATATCAAGTCGCAAGCGACAAGGGGGTCAGCCTGCTAAATGCGGGCAAGGCGGGAGATGCGCTGGATATTCTAGCGTCGGATGCGACGGACGAGTCGCTGGAGAATGCTCTGAAGGCGGCGGACAACGGCTTTCAGATTCACGCCAAACTAGGCACCGATGCGTCACAGGGCGCGACGATTGCGAGCAATCGCGCCACGTGGGTGAGCACGGGGGCCACGCTGCTGATTGTGCTGCTTTGCGGGCTGACCGGCTTGAGTCTGACGCGACTGATAGCCCCCTCCCTACAGGCGGCAACGGCCGCTCTGGAGCGTGTGGCCGAGAGGGACTTGACGGTGAGCGTGGATGAGACGGGCAGGGATGAACTTGGCCGACTTGCAGCCGCTTTGAATACCAGCGTGAGATCGATGCGGGGCGTCTTGAAGTCTGTGGCGCATGGCGCCGAGACGCTGTCGGCGGCTACCACCGAGATGAGCGCGCGGTCGGTGCAGAGCGCGGGCAACGCCAATGCGCAATCCAGCAAGACCAACCAGATTGCGGCGGCGACTCAGGAGATGACGGCGACCATCGGCGAAATCAGCCACAACGCGGAAAATGCGGCAAGCGCCAGCCGCATCTCAGCCGAGACAGCCAACCAGGGCGGCGCAGTGATGCAGGCTGCGGCCGTGACTATGGAGAAAATTGCAGCGGCCACCAGCACCGTTTCGGAAAAGATGACTTCACTTGCCCACCGCTCGGAAGAGATTGGCAAGGTAGTGAGCGTAATTCAGGAGATCAGCGAGCAGACCAATCTGCTGGCCCTGAATGCTGCCATTGAGGCAGCCCGCGCTGGAGAGCATGGGCGCGGATTTGCTGTTGTGGCCGGCGAGGTTCGACGTCTGGCCGAGCGCACCAAGGGAGCCACTGAAGAGATTGCCGGCACCATCCGCAGCATCCAGGATGAGACGCGCGAGACTCTTCAGGTGATGCAGGACAGCCGAGCGGCGGTGGAAACCGGCATGGAAGAAACGGCTCACGCGCGCAAGAGCCTGGAAGCCATTATTAAGTCTTCGCAGCAGGTGGAGCACCAGATTAACCTGATCGCCACCGCTGCAACCCAACAGAACGCCGCCTCGGGCGAAATCTCCGAGTCTGTCGGCCAGATCTCTCAGTTGTCGGTAGAAAACGCGCAAGGCGCAGAAGAAGCAGTGGAAGCCCTCAAGAACCTCGCCAAACTGGCCGGCGACCTGGATGGCATGATCCGCCGGTTCCGTCTGGAGAGCGACGATCAGGCCGGCGGAAAATTCACCAGCAAGAATCTTCCCGCAGGGCAACCTGCACTGCGCACTGCGCACTCGTAGATCGTTAACAGTCGGCGGCAGCCGATCCCAGATCTGCGGGTTCCAGCGGTGGAATCTTATCTCTGGACCCACAGTGCTGCCGCCGTTTTTCTTCCACTCTGCCGACGCCGACGCGGCGCACCTTTCCATTCGGCAGCAATATCAAGACACTTCAATGTTCCTATCCATTCATTCGCCAGGATTTGCATTCCCCACCCAGCATCCCGAAAAATTGTTGCGCTTTGAGATTGAGCGCAAGGATAAGTTACTGATTGTTGAGGATGTAGAACGCTGGATTGCCATTGGTGAAATTGATGCCTCCGACGTAGAGCTTGGTCCCGTCGCTTGAGACGACCACATCGGAAGCAAGAAAGCCGAGCGGCAGTGTGCTTGCGGAAGCGATGTTCGTTCCCGTAAGCGTCGCAAGATCGAACGACTGCATCGTCGTCATGCCGGTTGTCGTATCGGCGTACCAGACGACGACCTTCTGATGTGTCTCGTCTTTCGCGATGCCGATGGGATTGCCCGTGAGGGTCGCCTGCTTGACAAGGTGAAGGGTCTGAGTCGAATCGAGAGTTGCCGTGAACAGGAGCTTGTCAAAACTCGAGAGCAAGGCGACCGTTCCCGACTGGAAGAATCGGAGCGGCCAGCCGCCGGCGCCGTTGCCCTGAGCCAGGATAGTATTTCCCTCCGTGACGCCGGTAAGCGCTAAAGAAGAGATCGGGGTTAAGGTACTGTCGAAGATCCTGATCGTGGTGTCCTGTTCCGAGTAAACAGCGACAAAGTCCTCGCCATTCACAGTCGCCGCATCGATTGCCCACGGAAAGCTCCCGGCGGCAACGGTACTGCTGATTGCCATCTGCGAAAGATTATTGATCTGTCCGATGATTCCCGCATTTGGCTCCGTGACGTACCCGTGACTGTTCAATGCGGCGATTGCAAGAAGCGTATTACTACTCGAGAGCGTGCTATTGGATGCGGAGTTCTGAATCTCGGCGCCGCTCACTTCCGTAAGGACATCGCCTGTCTGATTGTCGACCGCAATGGCATAGTCATCGTCTTCCAATGTGGTTCCATTACCCGCTCCGCTTGAAAGTAAATACTCTTGAACGGGGAAAGGAAAACCAGGAGCGAAGTAGGCCGTCGTGGCATTGCTGCCGATGGCAAGAGTGGGTTGATCCGTGATGAGCGGTTTCCACAATACGTTGGATTGAATGGTCCCGTCGGCGCTCGCGACCTGTATTTTGACGAAGTGGGGATCATAGGCCGTTACGAGTCCGGTGGGGGATGTGCATGTGATGCCTGGAGAACAGAAAACAACCCCGGTGCCAACGTAGCCCAACGTGATGTTTGTAGCATTAATCGCTACTGTTCCCGATCCGGAGAAATCCGTTATCGTCAAGATGTCGCTGGCCTCGGCCCCGCTGGTTGCGACCTGTATGGGATATGCCGATACTCCGCCTACGGCACCGGAAGGAATGAAATCCGGCGACAGAAGGCCATTTGGATCCAGGGCGACAAACGAGATCGTAATCACCCGTTGCGTCACGTTGACGCTTGCGCTTGCGTACTTGGTTGTGTCCGCAACGCTCGTAGCAGTGACCGTGAGATTCGTTCCTTCAGAAACCCCCGCCAGGGAGAGAAGTCCCGTGGTGGTGATGCTGCCGGCGGATGTCGACCAAGTGACACCGGTATTCGTCGTATTCGTGACGGTCGCGGTGAACTGCTCGGTTCCTCCCGACGGCACAGAAACGGATGAAGGAGAGACGTTGACCGTAACAGCAGGCATTGCGGTAACTGTTACGGTTGCCGTGGCCGTGGCCGAGCCGTTGTTTCCGGTTGCGGTAACCGTGTAGGTCGTCGTTGCGGACGGCGTTACGGTGACGCTTCCGGATGCAACCGGAGTTACGGCGCCAACGCCGCTGTTGATACTCACAGACGTCGCATTCGTCGTTGTCCATGACAAGGACGCGGACGAACCGATTGCGATGCTTGTCGGACCGGCGGAAAGGGTCACGGTCGGGGTTGAATTTGATTGCTGGTTTGAGGTTGAACCAGCGCCGCTACCGCTCCCGCAGCCAGCAAGAGCTGCCAAGACGATGCTTATTGCGACAACACTTACAGCTTTCATGACTGCTCTTTCTTTTTTCGAAGTCTTCATGACAATTGATTCAGTGTCGATATACGACGGTATTTTTTCTGAGAGCTCACGGCTGTTCAAAATTGACCAATTCAAAACTGCGCCTATCGCCATGTCAAAGTTGCGACTTATTCAGGGGCTCCCTAAAGCTGTATACGCGCCCTCAGGATTTTTCTAAAGGCATTGGAGGCGCATCGAATGGTGTTATGGGATTGATCTTCGCCGTAGAATGGGCGGATCAAGCATGAAGATGGAAGCGGCAAGTTGATATAAGGCGCGGTACCATCGCAATCTCGAGAAAACTAGAGCAAGAATCCTTCTGTGCAGTTTTGACCAGACCGGGCAAACGGCTCCCGATAATCTCGTCAAAAGGTTCTGAAGACCTCTCCCCGCAGAGATCAAATCGATTTCCCCGGCGGGGAAACACGAAAGAGCAAGAGATTCTTCTCACGCTAATTTTTCCGCTTCTTGAGTTCCCTCCCCCAAGCAAGATGCGAAGAACGAAAGCGTACAACTGCCCGCAAGGGCGATCCACGGAGGTAGCATGAAGAAGTTTGCATTCGCCATTCTCGCAATGGGAGCGGCACTTGCTATTACCCCTGCGGCATTGGCCGATTCAATTTCGGGCGCAATCGCCATTGGGGAATCTCTCAACAGTTCCGATACCTGGAACGCAACAGGGATCACATTCATTGGGACCGGACAAGTCCATCAGGCCACCGGGACATTATCCGCTCTCCTGGGTGACTCGGCGCAATTGACCAGTTTCACCTTCGCCCCTGCTAGTGCAGCCAACGGAGTGGAGTTGTTCAATGTCGGGTCCGGCCTTTCCACATTCACAATCGGTAGCATCGTGGTCGATTTTAATGGCTCGTTGGGTGGCACTCCGTTCTTGAATCTCTCTGGAACAGGCCTGCTCACCGAGACCGGTTATGACAATACGCTGGCAATCTTCAGCCTCACCAGCACAACCACTGGGACCACTTCCTTCACCGTCGACGCCACCACGCCCGGCCTCGCTCCTGAGCCGAGCAGCCTCCTGCTCCTCGGCACTGGACTTCTGGGTCTGGCATTTGCCTTATTCCGGAAAAACAGGCCGTCCGGCCAGATTATGCATCCATAGCCTGTTTGGTTCTCTTGTTTCTTAATGCTGAAAAGGGCGCGAAACGCGCCCTTTCCTTTTGCTCCTTGGGTCGGGAATATCCAGAGCATCGGTTCCATGCAGGCCATTCCCGGTTCTCAGCACTTGCGCAGGTACGTCTTCGACAGGCGGTCGTGCCAGCAAAGGTGGTCGTCGTCGAAGATAGCCCAGGCTAAGCCCAGCCCCAGCGGAAGCACAGAGAGGAGCAGCGCGCCTAGCCGCCGTCGCGATCGTGCGCAAGTGGGGCTGTGGCCGTCAAAGGAGCAGAGGCTGATGCCGGCACACTTCATCCCCGGCGTGGCCTCAGCCACCGCGAGGAAGAGCGCCTGGTAAAGCGCGCAGGCAATCAAGAGCGCGAATACCACGCTGATTTCCGCGATTCTTGCCGGAAGCGGATGGCCGATGCTGGACGCAGCTAACATCGCCGCCCCTATCGTTGCTGCGCCGATCAGAGCGGCGTCCACCATGGCCGCCGTCAGCCTGCGGCCGGCGGGAGCCAGTTGCATGACTATCTGTGACGCAGGTACATCATGAAATTCCGGCTCGTCAATGGGCTGGGCATCCAGCTCAATGCTCGACCACTCCGGGCTCGGCCATGAGGGCGTGACATCAACCGCCGCCTGTTGTATCGGGAAGGATACAGGGTCCACTTCAAAGATGCTCAGCTGCCTCTGGGCCGCGAACGGCCCCTCTGCGCGCCGGGGACGCATCTTGCGAGTAGCTACCAATTCGCGGGGAAACTCGATGAGGTTGGCGTGGATGGGCTGATCCGGCTCGACCGGCTCAATGGCTTCGCCGCTCGATGGCTCTTCAGGCATTGCCGGACACTCCCAGTTATCTTCGACCCGAGATGCAAAGCCATCCGCCGGAATTGGTTTGCGGACTTCTGCCGTGTCGGTTGGGCACGATATAAAATCAGGCTCCCAGTCGAGGCGAGAATATCCGCTTTCCCAGGCCTCGAGCGAGGAAGGCACGGCAGGAAGAGCAGGCACGATGGTGGGTGTCCAGCACCGCACTGGAGGCTGCACAGGCGTCACGGCCTGGGGGAGTTCGGGCTCCCACGGCCGCGGTTCGGCAGAGGCATTCTGAAGGCCTGGCAAGGC
This sequence comes from Occallatibacter sp., assembly GCA_049517315.1. Taxonomy (GTDB): domain Bacteria; phylum Acidobacteriota; class Terriglobia; order Terriglobales; family Acidobacteriaceae; genus Telmatobacter. Next base: position 29,954 of record JBEKSE010000046.1, read on the forward strand.
GGCATGGAAGGCAGGCTGGGCTGTCTGGACCTCTGCTACCCTCATCTGGCCGTAACTGGGGGCCTGGGCATAGCGAGCGGCCACACGGGCGAGTGCCTGGGCACAGCGGCTGTTAACAGCCAGCCGCCTTTGCGCTGGCAGGGCCGGCTCCGGCGCGGACAAGTCGCGGCTCTGGTGCGCGGCGATGTGCCGGCTAACTTCCTGCTTCCAGGAAATTGCGGAGTTGGGCTGGCTTGCAGATGTACTCACGGCGTTTGTATCCCTTCTGAGGCGCTGTCCTAGCCGATTTGCGGCGCTCGGTCCGGCAGTTCAGGTCCTCGAATCCCCTTTTAACCGGGTCTCGGGGACGTTGCTTTCAAGACAGAAGGGAGGTTGCGCGGAGAAAACACGGGCTTGGCCCGGATAGTGGGATCCGAGCGCGATGATAATCATCCGAATTACGTGCCTGATGCCAGAGCTGCGCGGCGCCAACCCGATACTGGGGCAGCCTGTTTTGCTATGCTGACCTAGGTCCCGGAATGCGCACTCGCACCTTAGTATTTATCACGATGCTGACCGTCTGTCACCTGATATGTCGGGGACAGGCGTTGACCAATGCGGCACTCCCCGCGACCCAGGAAGCAAATCGAGCGAGCGCGGCACCAGCGAATGGCCCCGGCCAGGGCAGCTCGAACGCTCAGCTTTCGCCTTCCCTGCCGGACGACCCCGGCCAGGAGATTCTGCCCGTAGCCCAACCGGAACCTGCGCCGCCAAGCGGCGTGCCGGTGGAATGGGAGGCTGAGAGGCAGACCCGTGTGGGGAGCACCTGGACATTGACCGGCGGGGTAGTTGTCCACTATCGCGACTATGTTCTGCACGCGGACAAGGTTGTTTATGACCAATCCACAACGGAGCTGGACGCGGACGGCCGCCTGCAAGTGGCCGGCGGACCCAATGATGTGCTTATCTACGCAGACTACGGAGACATGCGGCTGAATATGCACACCGCCCGCTATTTCAGCGTGCATGGCTCGCAGGGCGTGCGCACGCTGGGGCGCACGGCAGTTTATTCCACGACTACGCCTTTCTTTTTTACCGGCAGGGTTGTGCTGGAGAATGGCGAGGGAAACTACCAGATCATAGACGGCACAATGACCAACTGCCGCTTGCCAAAGCCGGACTGGCAGATTATCTCCCGCTCGATCAAAGTGGAAAACGGCACTGCTTCAACTGCCAATGCCTGGTTCAGATTTCTCAACATGCCCATCTTCTACTTTCCTTACCTTCGCCATCCGGTGGACGAAACAGGCCGCGAGAGTGGATTTCTTATTCCCGTCGTCAGCACGGGATCGTCAATCAGGGGCTATACGTTTGGCGAGCAATACTACTGGGTAATCAGCCGCAGCATGGATATGACTGTTGGCACGGAGTACTACAGCAAGCGTGGCTGGGCGCCCAACGGCGACTTCCGCTATAAGGGCCCCGGATTGGACCACCTGACCGCGCGCTGGAATGCCCTGATTGACCGCGGAATAGAGCTGCCCGTCGTCACCGGTTCGACGACCACGGTGCTGACCAACGAGGGCGGCGTGGACATCAATGCCCTGGGCCGCAAGGATCTAAGCTCCTCAACACGGTTGGCGGGCAAAGTTGAATACCTCTCGAGCTACGTGTACAGGCTGGTCTTCAACGACGACTACTGGCAGGCGGTCAGCTCCGAGGTGAAGAGCGGCGTGTCACTGACCAATGTTCACCGGGGATTTGTTCCTTCGGTCTCGCTCGACCGCTTCCAGACCTTTGCCGGCACTTCGGGCACCACCGTCATTGACACCGCCTCAATCAATGGCAATCAGGCAAGGATTCTTCACCTGCCCAGCCTGCGCTTTGACGTGCTCGACCGGCCCCTGGGCGCCTCGTCACTCTACTGGGGGATGGGATCGTCGCTCAGTTACTTGACCCGCTCCGAACCCGGTGAGCCAATTTCGCAAGCACCCCCGAACTGTAATAGCCCCTGCCTCGGAAACAGCTTCCACGCTCGCAACGCCGGCCGTTTCGACTTTTATCCTCATCTCGCTCTGCCACTGGCGGCTGGGGGATGGAGCTTGATGGCTGAAGGGGCGTTGCGCGATACCGCCTACACCATCAGCCAGACTCCTGACCTGCTTGGTACCAACGGCGGCGTTCCAACCATCAATCACGATGCGCTGAATCGTAGTGATTTTGAAGCCTCGGTGGACCTGCGGCCGCCGGCTATGGAACGCGACTTTGCGCTCACACGTTGGAACCGCGAGATGCGCCATGTAATCGAGCCGGAGATTACGTACCGCTACGTGGGAGGCATCGGCTCACAGGCGCGACGAGTGCTGCTGATGGACACGACGGACATTGCCACCAACACCAACGAAGTAGGCTACTCGCTAACCCAGCGCTTTTATCTGCGGCCCGCTGGCGGCCAATCCTGTTCATCGACGGACGACAAGACTGCTTCAAAGGATTGTCCGCAGACGCAGCCCCGCGAGTGGGCCAGCTGGCAGGTCGCACAGAAACTCTACGTTGACTCCGACTTCGGCGGGGCACTGATTGCCGGCCAGCGCAACGTCTTTGAATCCACTCTAGACCTGAGCGGGGTCGCGTTCCTCACCGGACCGCGCAACCTGTCGCCTGTCACCTCGCGCTTGCGTTTTGAAGCGATAGACAACTTGCGCATTCAATGGGATCTGGACTACGACCCCAAAGCCGGGCTATTCGGCGCCGACAACATGTATGCGGGCTACAGTTGGGGCCGCACTACCGTCGGCGTGGGCCACGCCATGCTCAACGCCGTCGATGAGAACGGCACTGCCGCTACCACCATCAAGAGCCAGCAGGTGCAACCGTTCTTTTCCATCGGCAAGCAGAGCGGCAAGGGTTTTAACCTTGCCGGCAACGCCGGCTATGACTTTACCCACGGTGAACTGCAATACGCCAGCGCGCAGGCCGTCTATAACTGGAATTGCTGCGGGCTTACCGTGGGCTACCGGCGCTTCGATCTCGGTACGATACGCAACGAGACACAATACCTATACAGCTTTACCCTGGCCAACTTCGGCTCTCTGGGAGACATTCGCCGCTCCAACACAGCTTTCCGCGACCCCAGCCTGCCGCCAGCCTATTAGGGCCTCCGTATCAACTTGCACCCGCCCTTCTGCGATATCCTTTTCAGAGAGGAACTGCCCTTGTCACGCATTCATTTTTTGACTGGCCTGCTTGCGCTTGGCCTGGCCGTGGGTTGCAAGGCCCAACCCGCCGCGCAACAAGCCCAGGACCTGGTAAGGAACCGCCGCATTGAAGTTATGGTTCGCTCCCAATACAACGTGCCACCAGATATGGATGTGGCTCTTGGCGCGCGCACGCCAAGCCAATTTTCCGGCTATGACGCGCTGCCCGTCACGCTCTCGCATGGTTCCAAAAAAACGGTGGTTGACTTTCTGATCTCGGCCGATGGCAAAACGCTGGCCCGGCTGGACAAATTCGACCTGGCCAACGACCCGCTCTTTTCGATTGATGTGGCCGGGCGCCCCATCCGCGGCAACCCCGCTGCCAAGGTTACAGTTATCAGCTTCGACGACCTTGAGTGCGGCTATTGCGCCCAGATGCACCATGCGCTCTTCCCGGCCACACTGGATCGCTACAAGGACCAGGTGCGCTTTATCTACAAGGACTACCCTTTACCACCGGATATGCACCCCTGGGCTATGCACGCCGCCGTAAATGCCAATTGCCTGGCTGCACAGAGCGGCGAGGTCTATTGGAATTATGTGGACTACCTTCACTCCCACGGCCAGGAAGTTAACGGCGACAATGGAAGCCTTGCCAAGAGCTTTGACGCGCTGAACCGAATCGCCCGCCAGGAGGCTGTGCTGGGCAAGCTCGACTCCGTCAAGCTCGACGCCTGCCTTGCCGCGCAGGACGAGACCAGGATACGCGCCTCGATCAAGGAAGGCGAGGCTCTGGGAGTGGAGGGAACACCAGCGCTTTTTGTGGAGGGCGAACGAATTGGCGGCGCCTTGCCGCAGAGTCAGGTGTGGACGGTGATTGACCGCGCCCTGCGCGCCGCCGGAGAACAACCGCCGGCCACGACGGCCCAGCCCGCGGGGACTGCCAGATAGGCGGTCGACTCACTAATCTTTGTTTCGGCCGTTCAGTATGCGGCAGAAGCGACAATTGGCGAAAGCGGATGTGAAATTGCATATCGCCGCACAGGCCTCGGGGTTTATTCTTGATTGCCGGGGAGCATTGCATCCCCCAGGAGATACCAGGTTGCAAATCGAAGCTTTTTGCCGCACGTCTTTCCGCTTAACTGTCCTCATTCTTTGCGCTGTAACCCTGGTTGCAACAATGAACGGGTGTCACCGCTCGCCCTCTCCGGATGTGATGGCGACCGTGAACGGCAAGGATATTTTGCGCTCGGAGCTGGAGAAGTATTACAAGGCCAACCTGGGCGACAACCCCCAGAAGCCATCGCCCGAGCAGGCCGACATTGTTCGCCTCCAGATTCTCAGCAAGATGATTGACGACGAGATTCTTTGGCAGCGCGCTACCAAGCTCAACCTCACTGCCAGCGACGAGGACGTCAACGCCAAGCTGACCGAGATGAAGGCGCCTTACACGCAGGAGGAGTGGGACAAGCAGCTCCTGGCGCGAAACCTCACTGCGGACGACCTGAAGCGCGATCTTCGTCGCTCCTTGACCAAGACGAAGCTGCTCAACAAGGAGATCGAGTCGAAGATCAACATTACCGACGCTGAGATCACCAGTTACTATACCGCGCACAAGGCAGAGTTCAACCTGATCGAGCCTCAGTACCATTTGGCGCAGATTGCGGTCACCACAGGGAGAGGGCAGCAGACCGGCAATCTGCAAAACAACAAGGCCTCTGGCGAGGCCGACGCGAAAAAGAAGATCGAGGCGCTGCATACGCGCCTGGAAGCCGGCCAGGATTTCGGCGACATAGCCATGAATTTCTCAGAGAATCCGAACACCGCCGCAAATGGCGGCGACATGGGATTCATACCGGAAAGCCAACTGCGCAGCGAACCAGACGTCTACAGCGCCGTCACCAAACTCAAGCAGGGAGCCATCACTGAGATTCTGCCTGTCTTTAACGGGACAGGCGCTGGACGCCAGACCATTGGCTATGCGATCTACAAGCTGGTATCGCGTGAGCCGGCAGGCCAGCGCGAGTTGAACGACCCGCGCGTGCAGCAGGTGATTCGCCGTGGCCTCCGCGAAGGCCATGCACAACTGCTGCAAAACGCCTATTTTGAGGTGCTCCACGACGAGTCCAAAGTTCATAACTATTTTGCCGATCAGATTCTCAAACAGGGCGTACAATAAAGCGCATTGCTTGATTGTTTTCGCGGGCCCCAAATCACCACACGGATATGAGAAGGCGCGCCCTCAAACGGCGCGCCTTTCAGTTCTGTCCGGGCTAAAGTAGGTCTTCCACTGGTGCAAGCCGAGACCACTGCCCTCAGGCAGCCATTTCCTCTACCAAGAGTCCAAAATGACTGGTCTTCGTCGCTCGAGCAGAATCAAAATGTCGCTCTGCATGATGTGGGTGGGTTCAAGTGGAGCGGGAACATACACAAAGCTCCCAACTCGCCGGCAGCAGGCCTTGTTAGCGGGCAAATACTCAGCTGGACGGCTGCTGAAAGGCTCTCCCATGCAGACTAAGCTTCTGGTCATGTTGCCAGGAGACCGTATCTCAAGCATTCCTGTAACAAAGCTGCGCTTTGAGCGCTGACCCGGTTTCAAGACTGTGGAGACTCCCGGCGTTCCCATCCGGCTGGATACCAGCCGGATGGGAACGCCGACAGAATCGGCATAGGGGGGAGAGTCGCCTCTCCTCCCCTGCCACACCACCGTACATGCGGGTCCGCATACGGCGGTTCGGATGGATTGAGCTATTTCCCCGCGAACAAGCGTGGAAGTCCGAGCG
>JBEKSE010000047.1:0-34938 GCA_049517315.1 Occallatibacter sp.
AGGGGACTGGGTTCCGTTGTAGTCTTGAAATCATGCAGACGGCTTACATCGGGATGGGCGGAAACCTGGCCAGTTCGGCTGGCGCGCCGGAGGAGACTTTCTCCGCTGCGGCACTGCGGCTGGAATCGCTGGGGCGAGTGACGCGCCGGTCCTCGCTTTACTCCACAGCGCCGGTGGGGTTTGCCGCGCAGCCGCGATTTGTGAATGCCGCGATCGCGCTGGAAACAGAACTGGCGCCGCTTGAGCTTCTCAATGGGTTGCTGGCTATCGAAAAGGAGTTTGGCCGCGACCGGGCGGCTGGGTTTGCAAACGGACCTCGCACGCTGGATCTGGACATTTTGCTCCTGGGCGACCTCGAAATCCGCTCGCTTGATCTGTTGATTCCGCATCCTCGACTGGCACAGCGGGCATTTGTGCTGACGCCGCTGAATGAGATTGCGCCAGACATTGTTGTGCCCGGCTGCGGGAAAACAGTGGCACAGCTAATGGATTCCCAGGTCTCACAATCCGGACTTGATGCACCCGGCGATTCCGATGCTGTGACGCGGATAGGAAGCGACGGATGGCCGTCCCGGTAGAATCGACTGGTGAGCCTCGAATTCAGCGTAAGCGCAACAACCAAAGCCGGAGGGCGGCGGGGACGGATGAATCTGCCGCACCGCACCGTTGAAACGCCGGTCTTCATGCCGGTGGGGACAGCGGGCACAGTTAAAGCCGTTGCCCAGGATGTGCTCGAATCGCTGGGCGCGGAGATCATTCTGGGCAACACCTATCACCTCTACCTGCGCCCCGGCCATGAAGCGATCCAACGTATGGGCGGGCTGCACCGTTTTATTAGCTGGCCGCGGGCGATGCTCACCGACTCGGGCGGCTTTCAGGTTTTCAGCCTGAGCCAGTTGCGCAAGGTCACGGATGAGGGCGTGCGTTTCAGGTCGCATTTGGACGGGAGCAGCCATTTTTTCACGCCAGAACATTCCATGGATGTGCAGATCGCCTTGGGCGCGGACATCTGCATGGCCTTCGACGAGTGCACTGAATATCCGGCTGACCGCAGCCGCGCTGAAGAGAGCTTGCGGCTCACAATGGCCTGGGCGCGGCGGTCACTTGATCACTTTAAAGCGCACCGCGACGAGGTGGTGTGGCGCGAGGAATTGAGCGACCGGGTTCAGAGTTTGTTTGGCATTGTGCAGGGCGGAATGTATCGCGATCTGCGCCGTGAGAGCGCGGAGCGGCTGGTGGAGATGGATTTTGACGGCTACGCCATTGGCGGCCTGAGCGTTGGCGAACCGCGCGAGTTGACCATGGAGATGATTGCCGAGGTGCTGCCGCTGTTGCCGGCCGATAAGCCGCGCTACGTGATGGGCGTCGGTTATCCGGACGAGATTGAGGCGTATGCGCGCATGGGTGTGGACATGATGGACTGCGTGCTGCCCACGCGCGCCGCGCGCCACGGGCTTCTCTTTACCAGCGAAGGGCGGCTGAACATCAAGGGTAAACGCTACGCCGAAGACCAAGGCCCGCCCGACCCGGAGTGCCAATGCATGGTTTGCCGGCGTTACACGCGCGCCTATCTGCGCCACCTGATGCAGTCCGGCGAGGCGCTCTCCGGCACGCTGAACACGATCCACAATCTGGCGTACTACCTGGGAATCATGGAGCGCGTGCGGAAGAGCCTCCGTGCCGAGAGCGGGGTTGGCGGAGCTAATTGAGTTCGTGGAGTTCGCGAGCCAGTGAGTCGGCGGATTGCCGCGCATCGCGCAAGGCGAGTGTCAATGTAACTGCTGCGCTGAGCCAAAGAATTGTTCCTGTTCCGAGTGCAGCAACTCCTTGCAGATGTTCTACGGGCACAATTACCGCGCTGGCGGCGGCCCAAACCACTAGCAGGGTTCCCGTTACATAGTGGGGCGGATAGCGGAACAATCGCGCCAAGGGAAACATGTGCAGCCCCACTATGGCGGTAATCGCGTTCATGACGAAGGCATCCAAATGCATCCGGCTCAGAGCAAAAACTACAACGGCGATAGAGATCCATTGCGCGACGTTCACCCGGTTGAAGGCGCGGCTCAGGACCGGATCGTCGGGCACGCGCGGCCAGCGCTTCGCCTCGCGGAGCAGGTAGAGAGCAGCCAGGACGAGAACCGCCATACCCAGCAGAACTCCGGACAGAGTGGTTGCATGGAGCAGTTCCAGGGCGTAGAGCGAAAGCGAGAGCCAGATCGCACCGAAGCCAGCGAAGAAGATTACTCCGATGGCCCGGCCGCTGAGTTGATTTGCAGTTTGCATCTTCTGCATGGCGTTGCTCCTTATAGCAAGAGATGTTGAGCGTCAATCGCCGATGGCACCGCCGAGCAATTGCTTCAACGCAACAACGTAATCAGTAAGCGCGCGGCGGCCGACTTCGGTCATGCGATAGAGTGTCTGCGGCTTGCGTTGGACAAACTTCTTCTTGACCGCAATGTAGCCGGCTTCTTCGAGCTTCAGCAGTTGCGCGCCCAGATTGCCGTCCGTCGAGCCGGTTTTTGAACGCAGCCAGGTAAACTCGGCCTCTTCTACACCGGTTAGCAGCGAGAGCAGAGCCAGGCGCAGCTTCCCGTGGATCACAGGATTCAGATCTGGCAGCTCAGGCATGGTTGGCACTCCGGCTCTGCCTGCGAGACTCGAGCACTATTCCATATATCCCGAAGACGATCAGGCAGAAAAAGATGGCTGCGAGAGAAAGCATGGCGGTCTGCATATCGGTTGTAAAGCAGGCTCCCACCGCGAGGGCCAGCCAGATCACCGCGCAGGCGAACTGCATCCTCCAACGGAGAACGATGCTGGAGACTCCGTTGGCCGTGGCCAGCATGGCGCCCACAATGGCAACAATGAGGTGCAGATCGGCACGGCCACTGAAACCGAGGGCCATGAGCACCACAAAGAGAACGGTTCCCATTACGCTCCAGATGGCGGACATGATCCGGCCCACCGTGGTTCCCGGCTGGCCGCGCGTGACGCGCGAAGCGAAGACGCTGGTGACAATGGCGGCCGCGATCATGGTGACCGGCCAGGCCATCCCGGTCTTGCCCCATGTGGACCAGGCGATGGCGACGTAGTAAGCGATGCCCCAGAGCAGGAAGGACCAGGCCCATCGCTGGGTGGAGCTGCGGCCCTCGGCAATCATTGATTCAATGAGGTTGAGTCTTTCTTTCAGTTCCAGCTCTTCTGCATTTCCTGTCATATCGATTCTCCTCGCGAGGTCTCTGTTCCTCCCAGAGTGTTCCTCCATGAAGAGTACTCTATGTAATAGAGTACTGAATGTCAAGAACAATTTTGAACTTTTTTGTGGGTTATGCCGGGATGAGCCTGGAAGCCTGTTTCAACTCGCTAATGGGTTGCCTTCGTTCAGTAGCGCGAAGTTCGTTCAGCTTGCCAATGACGCGCTCCTGTACTTCGTCCCAGTCGCCGGGCGCGCGCTGACGGAAGAGCTTTGCAGTGGGATACCAGGGGGTGGTCTCCGTCCGCTGCATCCAGCGCCAGTCGCTCAAGTGAGGCAGCAGAATCCAAACTGGCTTGCCCATGGCGCCGGCCAGGTGGGCGATCGAAGTGTCGGTGGTGATGACCAGATCAAGAGTGGCCATGAGAGCCGCCGTCTCGGCCAGATCGTGGTCCTGGCTGGAGCCGTCCAAAACAGAGACGTCTGTGGGCAGCGCGGCCAATTGTGCGGCAGCCGGACCTTTCTGCAGCGCGATCCAGGTGATGCCGGGAGTGCGCAGCAATGGCAGGAGCGTGGACAATTGCACAGAGCGCTGGCAGTCGGCTTTGTAGCGCGGATTGCCCGCCCAGGCCAGACCTACGCGGTGCCGTCCTTCTAGCCGCGAGCGCGGAATTTTTGCCCTCTTTTCGGCGGCTAACTCCGGGTCAGCAAAAAGATATGCGCCGGGCCAGGGAACCGTCTCGACTGTGGTTCCGAATACGGCGGGCAGGCTCATCAGCGGACATTCCAAATCAAGTTTTGGGCCGAACTCACCTGGACTGGCTCCGAGCAGCATAGTTTCCATCAGCCCTGCTCGCACCGCAGGGAGCGATTGCATCAAGCGGAGCGCCGGCTCCTGCACCTGCAAGATTACGTGGCCGCCGTGTGCCGCAACCATTGCGGCATAGCGGCAGAACTGGATGGTGTCTCCCAACCCTTGCTCGGCGTGGAGAAGAATGCGGCGTCCAAGGAGAGCGTCGCCCTGCCAACGCGGCTGAGAAAAAACTCTCGGGTTGCGATGAACCTCGCGGAACTTCCAGCGGGCTTCATAGCCCGGCCAGCCTTTCTCCCAGCAGCCCAGCCGCAGGCGGGTCAGCGCCAGGTTATAGCGTGCTCCGGCGCACTCCGGCTCGCGCTCGACAGCGAGTTCCTGCGCCTGCAAAGCCTCATCCATGCGCCCCAAATCCAGCAGTGAATTTCCGCGGTTGGAGGCGGCGGCGCGATGTCCGAGGGCCTCTGCGTGCTGGAAGACTTCAACCGCCTCGTCGAAGCGGCCGTCTTTGTGCAGCAGGATGCCGTGCATGTTCACGGCTTCGGCGTGGTCCGGCTCGCGCGCCAAAGCCCAGCGCAGCCACTGCCATGCGCCGGCTGCGTCACCCTCGGCGGAGCAAAACTGGCACCATGCCACCTGTGTTTCCACTTGTTCCGGGTTGAGCGAAAAGGCCTTGCGCAGATGCGCCTCGGCCTCGGCAGGGCGATGGCGTTCGCGCTCCAGAATCGCCAGATTCACCCACCCGGAGACCAGGTCAGGACGCAACTCGACGGCACGCGTCAGGGCAGCCTCGGCGTAGAACTCGCGGCCCTGCTCACGCAGCAAGCTGCCCAGGTTCATCCACGCGGCTGCAAAATCGGGGCGCAGAACCAATGCGCGGCGATAGCGGATTTCAGCTTCTTTCAGCTTTCCCATGCGCCCCAGTACAAAACCGGCGGCAAACTCGGCTTCAGAGAGCCGGGGACGGCGGGCCAGCACCTGCTTGTAACGTTGGAGCGCGTCCTCATAACGCCCCATCATGGCCAGCGCGTGGCCCAGATCCATGGAAGCAGTGATCAGCACCGGGGTGTGGCGGAGCGCCAGGTCGAACTCCCGGATTGCGTCTTCGGGACGGCCCAAGGCAAGCATCAGTTCGCCCAGACCCAGGCGGGCCAGCGCGTTCGTGCCGTCCAGGCGAATGGCCTGCCCGTAGGCGCGCTCGGCCTCTTCGCTGCGAGTGACAGCCTTGAGCGACTGGCCCAGCGCGACCCAGGCCGCATCCATCCGGGGAGCGGCGGCCACAGCGGCCTCCGCCATCTTGACCGCGGCGGCCGATTGGCGGCTGGCCATCGCCACCAGGCTCATGCCCACCAGCGCCTTCGGATTGCACGGGTTCTGCTCCAACATGCGCTGGTAGCCGAGCGCGGCCTCGGTCAAATGGCCGGTTAGCTCTCGTGGAAGATTCGCCTCGTTTGTCTGCGTCGTCATTGCGGTTTGGGAAATCGGCCTGAAGCTGCTCGCACGCTCAAAACAAGCGTGTGAGCCTTCAACCAATCGCCCTCAATTGGAAGCTAGGCCGGATGCAGCCGACGCTCAACAGGAATACGCGCGGAACGTGCGAATTGCGGCGTGAAGTTTCCCGTTTTTAGGCGGGTTCGGTTTCGGGATTTGGGTATTCCCGCGCTCTTGCTGGATCGTGGGGCAGCAGACTCTATTTTTCAATCGTGCAAATTCATGCGATCCAATCGTATATTTTGCCTTCCTAAAATTCGGCTTGACATAGGAGGGTGTGTGATTTAGGTTGGCCTGTCCTGAAAGAGTCCCCCATCACAACCCATGAAAAGGAAAAGGGAATATGAAGCAGCTTGGTTGGTTCCGTGCATTCGGATTGGTTGCGATCGCGCCGATGCTCAGCCTTACGCTGGCGGCACAAGGTAATACCGCGACAATTCAGCAGAAACTTTATGAGCAGTTCAAGCTGACGACGATTACTGCTGACCGTTCGGATATTGTCACGGCCGGTGATGTGGTCGTGATCCACAAACCCGGACTTTTGATGTATGCCGTGGCCTCGCCGTTGCCGCCATCGAACACCTACAAGAACGGGAAGATCGGGCAAGGCTGGGGCGGTTTCGGCAAGGATCTGGCGATAGGAATGCTGACGCAGGGAGGGGGGACCGCAGCCGATTACCCGAAACGCCCTTTCGTGCCAGAGGAGAAGTGCTGGGTTACGGCGATTCAGGTCCAAAAGGATGGGGTGATTTTCCAGCTTTACAGCGATCCCTATGACGATATTCGTTATTACGCGAACTTGAAGATACCTTTTCCTAACAAAAAGGAAATGCCGTCAGTGGATGCAGCCTTGCAACTGGTGGGAGAGGTGCTGACAGTGATGCCGCCGGACAATCAAGGCGGGCAGGAGGCTGCGGAGCCTGCCGGGGGCAACGCGTTGAATCCGGCGCAAAACGGGCCGCCGCCACCAATCGCCGGGGAATACACAGCAGCGAGCGGCTCACGCATTCTGCTTCTTACCGACGGATCGTTCACGAAGTTTGTGGGGGCCGGGCAAGTCCATGGCCAGTATGCGGTCGATGGTAATAATCTGACTCTTACGTATCCTTCTACAGGCTTTTCTCAGCATTTCACGATCCATGACGGCAATCTGTCGGATGTGAACACCAATCAGGTATGGGGTAGAACAGGGGATGCACCAGCGGCGCAGTTGCCGGAGATTGCGCCCCCACCTCCGCCCACGGATGCGCCACCACCGTCTGTCAACGTGGGCCAGACCAAGGAGCAAGTGATCGCTGCCTTCGGACAGCCGTTGAGGTCGGCGAAGATTGGAGTGAAGGAGATCTTCTACTACAAGGACATGAAGGTAACTTTCATGAATGGGAAGGTCAGCAACGTGGAGTAGTGCGTGTGCAAACGAACCAGCGCTTGGCCAAACCGAGCGCCCAGGAAAGGATCGAACGATGAAGATGAAGTATCGGCTTACTTCCATTTTGGCATTTGGATTCGCCGTCGCGGCGTGGGGACAACAGAGCGCCGCGCCCGCGCCCAAACCAACCGACAGCGGCCCCACGCTCGCAGCGACCATGCAATTCATCCAGGAAAAGTTGAGCGAACAGGGCCAAGTAGGCTTTGCACAAACCTTAAGCAATCAGCCGGAAATAACTCGGCGCGAGTTTATCACAGTCACCGATGTGATGGCCGACCCGGCAGCCTGCACTCTCTACACGACCGAAACCGTCCAATACGACATCGATTTACCAAGTGGTAAAAAATTGAAGCTGGGGGGCCCGGTTACACCCGACGACCTGCACACCCACATAGTGGAGACGGACACGACCTCCTTCAAGCAAGTCGAGAAGATCGTCGTCGTGAAGATGCAGGATGTTACAAATCAGTCCTATGCGCGATCAGCCCACCCTGAAATCACCGTGATGGTAACGCCCCCTGTCTTCTATGTGCTGCTCTCAGCGTCAAGTGCTGTGTTCTCCGTACATACTTCCACTACTAAAGGCAGCCAGGCGCCTGTGGAGAAAGACACAACCAGCAAGACAGATGGCATCACAATCCGCGATGAAGAGACGGCAAACAAGGTGGCCAAAGCCATGTCTCATGCCATGGAGTTGTGCGGCGGCGGCGTCACCAAGAAGGAGCTCTTCTAAACCATCGGGCGTGGATTCGTTCAGGCTTGTTGAAACTTTTCCATTGCGAATGGGGAGCGTTCGTACTGCACGCTCCCCTTCGCTGGCCGACTTATTACCGTATCAGTGCGGTATGACCAGCAGCCCGCTTTCCAGAAGCTTTTCCGTCAGCCGGTCAAGGGCCTGGGGAAACTTGTAGGAGACGGTGCGGACCGCCATTCCCAACAGGCTGGCGGCTTCGGCTTGCGTATACTCCTGCAGAACGATGCGGCTGAGCATCATGCGGTCGAGGGAGCCGAGCTGGTTCAGGCACTTTTCCACGTCGAGGACGAAGATCACCGCGTCCTCGAAAGTGCGTATGGGGCGGCTGGAACACCACCCCCTGGCGATCGGGTCGCCCAGTATGCTGGGCGCCCTGCCCACCTGCATTGACGCATAGAGGTAACGCCGCAACAGGCTCTCCGTATGCTTGCGGTAAAAGCCCAGGCTGATGACCGGCCCGGCGGAGGGCGCTTGGACGGCCGGCTTTGGCTCGGACGCCGCGACCGGTTCCGTTTTCCACGTTCTCCTATCCGGCTTCCATGCCGGCTGTGCGCTGCTTACCGCCCAAACCGTCGGCAACTGAAGGGCTGCGCTCATCGGGCACCTCCGGTTGCTTCCGCCACCGCCCAGACTCTGACCAGCGTCTTGCGGGCGGGACGGCCGCGCCGTTTGCGGCTTTCGGGCGTGGGAAAGTCCTGCAGTTTGATCTCACACGCCTTGCAATACACACTCCCCTGGGTCTGGGCGCGATACCAAAGACAACCGCACCCCTCGCAAATTTTCAAATGCACGCACAAATCCATGACGAAATCTCCGTATTCTTGTTCCCTCCCGGCGGCGTTGTCTTCTCATCTGGATGCCTCGGGGCAGAAAGAACCGGGTTTGGCTGCTCAGGTTTCTCGTGCCCTGATGGGGGATAGCCTCCGGAATTCTTTCGTTTTTTGTCATGCTCATGGCGCGCAGATCCTGGAATTCCGATGGCTGACTGCCCCGGACGCCTCTCAGAGGCGCTTTGGGCGGGGAAGAGAATGCCGGGAGAATTTCATCCCCCGGCAATTGTTCATCAACCGCTGGAAAGGGGCGCAATATCGCCCGTTTGACCCTTGCGGCAATGAGAGGTTTCTCACCAAATTCCCACAGCTCAGCACCGGATTAAGTAAAGCAAATCTAGATAGATGCTTCACCCAGGTCAATCTCCCTCAACCACCTTTTGCTTCTATGCTTTCCAATAATCGGACAAGCGCCGAAAATGAAGGCCAGTTAGCCCTTCTATGTTTTCAGACAGAAAATGGAGAGAGTTCATCCCCATTGCTGGTGGCGGATTATCCACAGATGAACTTTACGCAGATGCACGAGCGACTCCGCCTGGAACTGCTTCGCAGGATTCAGCGGGGAACGGTCAGCGTCTCGCTTTTGGCTCGCCAGACCGGGTTTGGGCAATCGCATCTGTCAAATTTTCTTCATAGCCGGCGGCAGCTTTCGCTGGAGGCGCTGGACCGGATTCTGGCGGCTCAGCACATGGGGGCCGGCGATCTTCTGCCCGCCAGCTACCGGGAGCAGGCATTGCCGGCGGATGGTGAAAGCAGCACGGTCCCCGTCGTCTCCCATGCTGCGGCGCTGTTTGAACCGCATATCCGGCCCTCCGCCACGCAATCGATGCTGCATCTGCCGGCCGGGCTGCTGCAGACACTCCGCGCGAGGGCGCCGAACACGCGCCGCGCGTGGCAGCGATTTGTGGCTGTGCGCATTCCGGGGGCCGATGCACTGGCCATGGAGCCGCTGATACTGCCGGAGGCCATCACGCTGATTGACCGGCATTACAACTCGCTGATACCCTACAGGCCCAACCGGCCCAATCTGTACGCGGTGCGGCACGGGGCGCATCTGACCTTGCGCTATGTGGACTTTGTGGCTAGCCGACTGGTGCTGCGGCCGCACAATATCGCTTTCCCTGTGGACCTGCTGGAGGTGGATTCGGGTGAGCCGCCCAGCGAGCTGCTCGCCGGGCGCGTGGCGCTCATCCTGAACGAGCCATAAGGTTACAACAGCGTCATTACGGAGGACTGCCGTGGCGCGGCTATCTCAACTCAGACCTTCTATATTATTTTTATGCTATTCAAAGAGTGCGCCATGCCGGGAATGCGCAGCAATTTTATCTATTTAATCGTCCTTTTCACCTTTTCGGTCATCGCCGCGGCGGCGCAGGGAACAGTGCCTACCTTCCAGTACACCGCCGGTCACAGTTCTTACGCGCTCGCAGGACACGATCCGGTTCAGGGGGGCGCGAGCACAATCCCCACCATACTGGTTCCCATTACGCTCTTCTTCGAGACGAGAGAGGTTGCGGGCAAGCCCTTCCGTATGGACGCAGGCGCGGACGTACAGCGCGTCCTTGGCTCGCCAATCTTCTCGCGGTTTCGCTTCGCTCAGGGCGGATTGACTCAGTACGCCGACGCTATGCTGCGCGCTACCTTCCCCGGGGTCGCGGGATGGCATACGTTGCTCGGCAAGCCGAAGATGAGGCCCGCAAAGATCACGATACCGGCCGGCTACGGCTATGTTCTTACCTCGAAAAAGACCAGCAGCTCCCTCGCAGTTGTCGATGTCGAGTTCCTGCAACGCGAACTCTTCAAGCAGTTTCCAAAACAAGACGGCAGCCTCATCATTGCCGTGACGCATAACACCCTCTTCTACGCGTATGGCGATGCCACGGTTTGCTGCTCCTGGGGAACACACGGGGTGGATTCGGCCACCGGAAACTCCTTTGTGATTGGTTCCTATCTCCGGGCCGCGCCAGCCATCGTCGAAGACCGCGACGTTCAGCCGCTGACAGAGCAGTTGGCGGAATTCATCAACGATCCTCTGCACAATCCTTTGCTCCACGCAGGGCCTGGCATAGTTCAAGCCAACGCCGTTCCCGCCTGGATGCATACCGTCTCAATGAATGATGGCAGCAAAGGCGGCTGCGGCGGTACGGGCATCGGTTCTTCGTACGTTCTTCTGGAGCCGACGGACAGAAACCCCCGAAGCGAGATTCCGGTGTCCAAACCCTTCCTTGCTATGGCAAGTGGCGTCGCATGGCACCTGCAAAACATAGCGCTGCTGCCCTGGTATACCGGCGCGCCCGAAGCTCCCGGCGGCGTTTACAGCTTTCCGGATGCGCGTGTGCTAACCGCACCTGCCACGCCATGCCCGGCACGGGACATAAGCCGGGAGAGCCGCGCTGACATGCCCGCGCCGCCTGCGCCAACAGCCGCCGCAATCCCGCTCAGCGGCTTGCCCAACGGCCATCGCCTTATCGGATACTGGGTGGGATATGGCCCACCAAATTCCGGATTCCGTCTCCGCGATGTCTCGCCGCAGTGGGATATCGTCCTCGTCGCCTTCGCCACTCCCGATAAGCTTGCGCACGAAGGAACTCTGCACTTTCGCCTGCGCGGCGGAATCGACGCCGCCCAGTTCCGCGACGATATTGCCTTTCTGAAGAGCCAAGGGAAAAAGGTCATGATCTCCCTCGGCGGAGGGGGAGAGTATTTCACGCTCGACGATCCGAAGAGCGTTCCGAACTTTGTCTCCTCCGTCAGCCGGATCATCACCGAATATGGTTTTGACGGAATTGACCTCGATTTTGAGACTCCCTCCTTTTCTCTTGATCCGGGAGATACGGACTTCAAGAATCCCAAAACTCCATCCGTCGTGAACCTCATCTCAGGCCTGCGCCAGTTGCACGATCAATTCGGAGCTGGTTTCATGATCAGCCTCGTGCCCGAAGGTACACAGATTCCCGGCGGTTTTGCGGGCTACGGCGGTCAGTTCGGCTCTTATCTGCCCATCGCCTGGGGAGTGCGCGATTTCCTCTCTTTTGTCGATGTGCAGGACTACAACACACCTCCGTTTGAAGGCCTCGACGGAGAGATCTATCAGCTCAGTTCGGTGGATTATCACGCCGCCATGACAGAACTCCTGTTGCATGGCTTCCACGTTGGAGAGGTCGGCAAACAGTTCTTCCCGCCCATGCCCGCCGATAAAGTCGCGGTAGGCTTTCTGGTGGGCGCGACAACCCCCGCAATCGCTTCCGGGGCAATGGAATATATCATTACAGGCAAGGCTCCCGCCGGAACCAGTTACAAATTGCGCAAACCTTCCGGCTACCCTGGCATGATTGGCGCCATGTTCTGGACGATTGACGCCGACCGTCTTGAGAACTACACCTTCTCCAACCAGATAGGTCCGCAGCTCCACGGCTATCCGGCGGTGAAATAACCGCCGCCGGAAGCCTGGAGAACAGTGCTCGATCCTATTCCGGGTGCACTGAATCGGGATTGTCGAAGCGCGTGAACTTGGCAACAAAGTTCAGGTGGACAGTGCCGGTGGGGCCGTTGCGCTGCTTTTCAATGATGATCTCCGACTTGGCTCTATCGGCCTCGCTCATCTCCTCCTGGCGGTTGTAGTAGGACTCGCGGTGAATGAAGGCGACCACGTCGGCGTCCTGCTCAATGGATCCCGACTCGCGCAGGTCGCTGAGCATGGGGCGATGGTCGTCCTTGCGCTGCACTCCGGCACGGGAAAGCTGCGACAACGCCACCACGGGAACATTCAGCTCCTTGGCCAGGGCTTTCAAGCCGCGAGAGACAGCCGAGACTTCCTGGGTGCGGTTTTCGTAGTTCCTCTTACCGGATGAAGGCACCGTGGCCGTCATCAGCTGCAGATAGTCCACGACGATAAGGTCCAGCCCTTTGTTCTGTTTGAGTCGACGGGCCTTGGCGCGCATCTCGGCCAGCGAGATGGCGGCCGTGTCGTCGATGAAGAGGCGCGACTCGACCAGTTGCCCGAGGGCAGCGGTGAGCCTGTCGTGGTCTTCGCGGCCCAGAAAGCCTTTCTGCAGCTTCTGCTGGTCGACCCATGCCTGAGACGACAACATGCGGCGCAAGAGCGACTCCTTGCTCATTTCCAGACTGAAGACGGCTACGGTGGCCTCGTGGTGGATGGCCGCGTTCTCGGCGATGTTGATGGCCAGCGCGGTTTTGCCCATCGAAGGACGGGCGGCAATGATGATCAGCTCGCCCTTTTGCAGGCCGCTGGTCATGCGGTCAAACTCAGTGAAATCCGTGGCCAGGCCCGTGACTTCGCGGCTCTGCTTGTAGAGGTTGTCGATTGTCCCGAAGGACTGCTGGACGATCTGATCGATCGACTGGAATCCGCTGGTGAGGCCTTTGTCGCTGACCTCCAACAGTTGCGATTCAGCGGCGCCGAGTACATCGAGCGCATTTTCGCCCTGGTCGGCGGCGCGCGCAATGGCCTGCGAACAGATGAGCATGAGCTTGCGGAGCAGGCTCTTGTCCTTGACGATGCGAATGTACTCTTCGATGACCGGACGGCGCGGCAAACCCTCGGTGAGCGAGGCCAGATAGGCCACGCCGCCGACCGATTCGATCTCCTTCATGCGCGCCAGCTCGTTGGACAGCGTGACAATGTCCACGGCCCTCGAGGCGTTCATCAACTCCGTCATGCGCAGGAAGATGCGGCGATGCGAGTCGAGGGAGAAATCCTCCTCTGAGAGTTTTTCAGCGGCCTCGGAGTGGGCGGCGTTGTCCAGCAGAATAGCGCCGAGGATGGTTTTCTCAGCGTCCACATTGGCAGGCAAGCCGGTGTCGAGAGCCAGATTGGGGATGGTGGCCATGACTTCGAGTGTAGGCCGGAAGGGTGTGGGAATTGGCTTGTGAATTCCAGCGGGGTTATGTGGGAATCCTGATGGGCAGAATTCGCTTGGGCACAGATGGGAAGGCCCTTCAGCTTCAAGCTAAAGGGCCTTCAATGAACAACATCCAGCCTACGCCGTCACAGTCCGCGTAGGTTTGGATCCCACAAAGCCATAGAAAGCGATGTAGAGATAGCACAGGACAGGAATAATCAGTGCGATCTGGTAAGTGGTGTGGTCAACCAAGTACCCGATCACGACCGGAATTACCGCTCCACCCACCACGGCGGTCATGATCAGCCCCGACCCCTTGCTCGTCAGTGGCCCCAGACCCACAATACCCAGCGTGAAGATGTTGGGGAACATGATGGAGTTGAAGAAGCCCACCAGGATCAGGCTTCCGATAGCGATATGACCGGCGGAGAAAATCGCAACTACAACCAGCGCCGCTGCGGCCAGGCCGAAGATGCCCAATAGCTTGCCGGCTCTGATCTTGCTCACCAGCCAGGAACCCAGCAGGCGGCCCACTAGCGCGCCCAGCCAGTAAAACACCACCAGCTTCTGCGCTGCGGGTTCGAGCAATACGTTCAGGCCTCCGTGCTTGAAATCACTGAAATAGAGCACCATTGTGGTAGCAAGTCCGACTTCCACGCCAACATAGGCGAAGATACCCAGCGCCCCCAACACCGTGTGCCTGAAGCTCCAGATGCTGCGGCTCAGTAGATCGTCGCCTTCTTTGCCGGGGCGAAAGGACTGCGTGACTGTAATGTGCGGCAGCCGCATGAAGGCAACGGCGATTCCTAGAATCACCAGTCCTAAAGCGATTACCAAGTATGGGATGCGCACTGTGTCCGCAATTCCCATCTGATAAGCATGTTGTTCCGCGGTGCTTTTGGCAGCAATCTGGGCTGGGCTGAGAACGCTAGCTGTCAGGATGAAAGTGCCCGCAACCCAGGGAGCGATTGAGCCGCCAATCGAATTAAACGCCTGGGCCAGGTTGAGGCGAACGGGCGCGCTGTGTTCAGGCCCAAGAATCGAAATATACGGATTGGCTGAGGTCTGCAGCGCGGCCACGCCCGCTCCCACCACAAAGATTGCCGTCAGAAAGAGCGGAAAGGAGACGAAAAAGGCGGCGGGCAAGAACAGCAATGCGCCTACCACCTGAACGAATAAAGAAACCACCATTGTGCGCTTGTAGCCAATGGCCTCGATCAGTTTGGAAGTCGGTGCCGAAAAAACAAGGTATGCGGTAAAAAATGCTCCCTCGGCTAGCATCGCCTCCCATACCGGCAGCTTCTGGATCTCGAATATCTTCTTTAGGTGAGGCACCAGTCCCATGTTCAGGTTGGTGATAAACCCGAAGATGAAAAACAGCGCGGTGACGATGATGAACGGGACAAGGTATCCGGGCGACGTGAGAGCCGCCGATTGTTTCGATTGTGCTGCCATAATGGTCGTTCTCCACTTCCTCAAAGAGTTGCCCTGCTCGGGCCTTTCCGCGCTTCTCTGGGCACAGATGATGCCTGGGACAGCAGCCGGCTGGTTTCCTGCCACGGGTTCGCATGCTCCGGGAAACCCGTTCTCTGGCTGCACTCAACACTATAACCAAAGCCCCATATATTGGAAGGGAGCTTAGCAACGGCCCGCGTTACAGCAGCGGCCAATGAAGATGAAAAGAATATTGCAGCTGTGATCCAGACGCTGCAAAATGAGGAGAAAAGCCTTATCCTCAATGAGAAGCAAGGAGAGCAGGATGGCCATTGGAACGTTGAGCGGCGCCAAAATCAAGAAGGTTCTGGCGGCATTGGAAGGCAACTGGCAGGCCGAGATGGAGGGGTACCACACCTATCTGACCCTGGCCGACCGGGACACAGACCCGGTGCGCGCCCAGGTGTTGCGCCACCTGGCCGGCGCTGAGTGGGAACACGCCGCACTGTGGCATGGGCGCATCGAGGAGCTTGGCGGAGCTGAGCCGGTTTTCCACGGCAGGCCCGGAGGCGAGGCCAACTCGCTGGCCAACCGCGCCGGCGGCATCCGCATGGCCCTGCGCCGCCTGGAGATCGAGGAGAGCCGCGCCATCGCCAGTTACGGCGAGCAATTGAAATCGCTGGGCGACGAGGAATCCGTCGCCATTCTCGAGCACGTCATCGAGGACGAGAAGGACCACTACCGGGAGCTTGGGTCGCTGCTACGCGGTCATTATCCGGCGCCAGCCGGCACGCATAAGATAGACGCCCAGGCGATCCTGGATGAGATGCTGGCCAAGCGCAACCAGGGGCGCAAGCAACCGGGCAGTTGGATTGGCGACGCCATCTACGGCGTCAACGACGGCCTGGGGGCTATCTTCGGCATTGTCAGCGGCGTCAGCGGCGCAACTGCGGGCGACAGCAAGTACGTGCTGCTGGCAGGTCTCTCCGGCTTGATTGCCTCGGCCCTCTCGATGGGCTCAGGCGCTTATCTGGCCGCCAAAAGCGAGCGCGAGATTTACCTGGCCGAAGTGGCGCGCGAGCGCGAGGCCATCCAGATGAACGGCCCCGAGGCGCGCGAGTTGCTTTCGCTTTACTACCAGGTGAAGGGCCTGCCCGAAGAAGATGCCCATCACATGGTCAACCATATCGCCAACGACCCCGAGCAGATGCTGCGCGCGCTGGCCAGCGAGCGGCTCGGCACCAGCGAAGAGGCGCTCGCCAATCCAATGGTCTCAGCCAGCTCCGGCGCTCTTTCCACCGCCGTCGGCGCGGCCATCCCCATCATCCCGTTTTTCTTTCTGCACGGAATCGAAGCCGTCATCGCCGCCGCCATCATCTCGCTCGCCGCTCACTTCGCCGTCGGCGCGGCCAAGTCGCTGATTACTGTCCGCTCCTGGTGGTCCTCCGGCCTGGAGATGACCGCGATCGGAGCCATCGAAGGCGCAGTGACATACGGCATCGGCGTTTTACTGGGCAAGGGAGGGATGTAAGCGGCAATTGCCGCGCGGACCGGTTGATGCGGAAAGCGATTGTTCCTCTATGGAACGGAGGACAAGGAGGCCTGCTAGCCGGCCGACTCGCTGACCTGCTGACTTGCTAACTCGCTCGCAGCGATCAGTTCCTTTGCAGCTTTGCGTCCCAGGCGGATGCAGTCGGGGATGCCGATGCCGTCGTAGGCGTTGCCGGCTAATTTCAATCCCGGCAGCGCGGCCACGCGGGCGGCGATGCGCGCGATGCGCTCCTGGTGGCCGACGGCGTATTGGGCCATGGCCCTTGGCCAGCGCGAAACCTGAGTGTGTTCCGGCATGGTCTCTCGCGGAAAAATCTCTTCGCCAAGAATCTCGGTGAGTTCGCGGCGCACTGTGGCCACCAGCGCCTCATCCGGCACTGCCATCAGGGCTTCGTTGTTCATGCCGCCCAAAAAAGCTCGCAGCACCGCTTTGCCCGTCGGCGTGCGGCCCAGAAATTTGCGATGAACAAAGGTGCAGGCCAGCATCGAGCGGCCTTCCACCACCGGAACCAGAAATCCGAATCCATCAGGCAAGCGGCCGAGCTGATCTTCGTCGTATATCAAATTGACAGTAATCGACGAGGAGTAAGGAATACCGCCCAGCTCCTTGCCCAGCGCAGCGTCAACAGGGCCGAGCAGTGCGCCGGCAGCCCACGCGGGCGAGGCCACGATTATAGCATCGTAGAATTCCGTTTTGCCGCCCGCATTCACTTTCCATCCGTCCGCAGTTTTTTCGATGCCGCTTACCGGCGTGGACAAGCGCACTGAAGCTGGGTCCAGCCGTGCTGTGAGCGCATCAATCAATTGCTGCATTCCACCGCGCATAGAAGTGAAGATGGAGCGGCTTCCAGCGCTTTTTCCCTTTTGCGCAGAGGCTTTCGCTCGCTCCCGCATGTTGCGGTGAGCGGCCAACATTCCTCGGGTGAGTGAGCCGTATTCGCTCTCCATCTCCACCAGGCGCGGCAACACAGTGCGGGCGCTCAGTTGTGCGGAGTCGCCGCCAAAGATTCCGCTCAGCAACGGATCGGCCAGCCGATCTACGGTCTCGCGGCCAAAATGGCGCTCGACGAGCGCGGCCACCGACTCGTCATGATCGCTGGGCCGCGGCGGAAGCAGCAGTTCCAGACCCATGCGAATCTTGGTCGGCAGGCTGAACAGCCGTGTGAGCGCGGTGGGAATCAGCTTGGTGGGCACCAGAAACATCAGACCGTCCGGCAAGGGAATGAGCCGGTTGCGGACAACAATATAGGTCTTGCGGTCAGCATCGTTCGAGGGAACCAGCTCGCCACCAAGGCCCAGCTCGCGGCACAATTCTGCGGCCGCCGGCTTCTCAGTCAAAAATGAATCCGGGCCAAGCTCCAGCACCGCGCCGTCCACAATCTCCGATGCAAGGGAACCGCCCAGCCTGGCGCGCGCCTCAAAGAGCGTGTACTCGATGGTCTTGTCGGTGCGGCGCGCCAGCTCAAGTTCATAAGCCGCCGCCAGCCCCGTTATCCCGCCGCCAATTATCGCTGTCTGCATCGTTAACCCTCTTCCATCATCGCAGCAGTTCCCTTGGATTGACACGCATTTCGCGCCTTAAACCTCTGCATCGCAGGCATCATTTTCTTCCCGCAGGGGTAAAATTATCGTTGCGGACTTGAATTGCGTGTGACTTAAGTTGCCCTAAGCCTTTATTCTTCACGCCAGTGGCCCTGTCATTTTTGGGCCGGAAATGATTCACGTCCTGATTCATGTTCTCCGAACGGTTCGTTTCGTTTTTCTCGCGCGCACGCCTTGAAACAGGAGACTCTCGATGACCGCTGAGTTGATCCACCGTTTGCACTTCGCCTTCACCATAACATTTCACTATTTATTTCCCCAGCTCACCATGGGACTGGCGCTGCTGATCGTGGTGCTCAAGTCGGTTGCGCTGCGCACCGGCAGCGAAGAGTGGGACCGCGCAGCGCGATTCTGGGGGCGCATTTTCGCCATCAACTTCGTCTTCGGCGTAGTTACCGGCATTCCCATGGAGTTCGAATTCGGCACCAACTGGGCGCGGTTTTCGCGGCTCTCGGGCGGCGTAATCGGACAACCTCTGGCCATGGAGGGCGTGTTCAGCTTCTTTCTCGAATCGGCATTTCTGGGCCTGTTTCTCTACGGCGAAAAGCGCATCTCGAAACTCATGCATTGGTTTTCTGCGGTAATGGTTTTCCTGGGTTCGTGGATCTCCGGATATTTCATTATCGTGACCGACGC
The DNA here is from genome assembly GCA_049517315.1 of Occallatibacter sp. GTDB lineage: Bacteria > Acidobacteriota > Terriglobia > Terriglobales > Acidobacteriaceae > Telmatobacter. The sequence goes on from JBEKSE010000047.1 coordinate 18,594, forward strand.
GTGGATGCAGCACCCGGTCGCTTTTGATCGCCTGCCCAACGGTCAGTTTGAAGTGCTCAGCTTCTGGCAACTGCTGCTGAATCCCTGGGCGCTGCTGCAATACGCGCACAACATGACCGGCGCGGTAATCACCGGCTCATTTGTGATGGCAGCCGTGGGCGCATTTTTTCTGTTGGAAGGACGGCTGCAAAACTATGGCCGCATCTTCCTGAAGGTCGGCGTCACCGCGGGCGTGATTTCTTCCACCCTCATTATCTTTCCCACGGGAGATTTGCACGGCAAGTATGTGGCGCGCAATCAACCGGCCGCCATCGCCGCAATGGAGGGCCAATTCAAGACTGAGTCCGGCGCGGGCATGGTGATCATCGGCCAGCCCAACGAGGAGACTGGACTCATCGACAACCCTATCGTGGTCAATGACGCGCTCAGCTTCCTCATCTACGGAACTACCAAGGCCGAGGTGAAAGGCCTCGACCAGATTCCGCAGGATCAGTGGCCCACCGCGCTGCCGCTGCTGTTTTACGCCTATCACATCATGGCCGGGCTGGGAACGTGGTTTGTGCTGCTTATGATCGTGGCTGCGTTTCTGCTCTGGCGCGGGCGGCTTTACCGGGCGCGCTGGGTATTGTGGGCGCTGCTGCTCAGCTTTCCGCTGCCTTACATCGCCAACACCGCCGGCTGGATGACCGCCGAACTGGGGCGCCAGCCATGGCTCATCTATGGCCTGATGCGCACGAGCGAGGGCTACTCGAACACCGTCTCGGCCAGCAACGGATTGTTCACGCTGCTGGGCTTCATGGGGCTTTACGCGCTGCTGGGCCTGCTGTTCACGGTCCTCATTTATCGCGAGATCAGTAGCGGCCCGGAGCCGAAGAGTGCTGCAGCCGTTCGCGCCGCCTGATATTTGACGGTTTCACATTGGACTGAAACAGAGAAAAAGAGGATTTCATCATGATGGGTTTCATTTGGTTCTGGCTGGTTGCCGTGATGATCGTCGGCTACGTGGTGCTGGACGGCTTCGATCTCGGTGTCGGCGTGCTCCATCTGTTTCTGGTCCGCAACGAGAGCGAACGCCGCTCGACGCTAGCCAGCATCGGCCCGGTGTGGGACGGCAACGAAGTGTGGCTGCTGGCCGGCGGCGGCACGCTCTACTTCGCCTTCCCGCTGCTCTACGCTTCGGCCTTCAGCGGCTTCTATCTGCCGCTGATGATCGTGCTCTGGCTGCTGATTTTGCGCGGCGTAAGCCTGGAATTGCGCAACCACATCGACGTGGGCGTCTGGCGCGCATTGCTCGACGGGCTCTTTGGCCTGGCCAGTGTGCTCCTCACGATCTTTTTTGGCGCGGCGTTGGCCAATGTACTGCGCGGGGTTCCGCTGCAAGCTGACGGATACTTCTTTCTGCCTTTGTGGACCAATTGGCAACCCGGCCCGCATCCCGGAATCCTCGACTGGTACACGGTGATCGGCGGGCTGGTGGCGCTCGTAGCTCTTACTCTCCACGGTGCTCTCTGGCTCACCATAAAAACCTCGGGCGAACTCGCCGCGCGCGCTCGTCATATCGTGAACCCGCTTTGCCTTCAGTTGACAGCTCTTACCATCATCAGCCTCGGCGCCACCATCTATGTGCGCGAGGCCAGTCTGTACAACTACTTCAACTATCCAATTACCCTTATCGTTCCTGTAGGCGTGGCCGCTTCGCTCGCTGCCATCTGGCTCTTCAATCGCGCGGCCCAGCCGGTGAAGGCGTTTCTCGCTTCCAGCCTCTATCTCTTCTTCATGCTGGCCGGCGCTTGTTGGAGCCTCTATCCCACGCTGTTGCCCGCGACCACAGGCGCCGCGAACGACATCACGCTCAGCCGCGCCATCTCAGGCCCACACACGCTCGAGGTCGGCCTGGTCTGGTGGAGCTTCGGCATGGCTTTGGCCGTTTGCTATATCGTTTTCGTCTACAGCCGCTTCCGCGGCAAGGTGGATTTGGACATGAGCGGCCATTGACGGCTGGAGTTTGGCAATTCTGCACACGGATTCCACAGAACAGGACGATTAACGGCATGAGAAAGGCTTAGTTCCTTATACGGTCTTTATTCGCCGCTCGCTACACTCTTGTGAGGATTCCATAAATTCACCGGAAAACTTCAAGGAGCACGGCCCTATGAGAAGCCGCACGATTGCCTTTTCAGGCGCGATTGCTGTTCTATTTGCTTTTCTAGCCTATGTTTACGCACCTGCCGCCATGGCGCAGACTTTCCGGGGAAGCATTCAGGGCACCATTACAGACAGCAGCGGAGCGGCTATACCCGGGGCACAGGTAAAGGTTTTCAGCCCGTCCACAGGCTCGTCGCGCACCATTGAAGCCAATGATCGTGGCGAATATGTGGCCTCAGAACTGCCGCTGGGCACCTATAGCGTAACGGTGGAAAAGAAGGGCTTCCGCACCACGACGCTGACGGAGATTTCGGTGAGCGTCGGTTCGCCGACGCGCGCCGACGTCAAGCTTTCCGCCGGGACGGTCGCGGAAGTGATCGAGGTGAACGCCAGTGTGCCGCTGGTGGAGACCACTACCAACACCATGGGCGGCACCATTGAAGCCGCAGAGGCCTCCGAGTTGCCGATAAACGGGCACGACTATACCAAGCTGCTGGAACTGGTTCCCGGCGCCACCAGTGATCCGGTAGGATCGACCGAATCTGCGGGCTCGTTCGGGCTGTTCAGCCTGAACGGCAATCGTGGCCGGTCAAATAATTATTTGCTCGACGGCACCGACATGAACGACGGCTATCGCAACCTGCCGACGATCAACCAGGCAGGCGTATGGGGCTGTCCTGGGACCGTTCTTCCCGTGGATGCGCTGGCAGAGATTCCCGTTACAGGCAGCCCAGAGGCGGAGTTTGGCCGCAGTTCCGGAGCAACCGTCAACATCGTGACCAAGAGCGGCACCAACACCTTTCATGGCAGCGCATTTGAATATTTTCGCGACGGCGCGCTGAGCGCACGCAACTTCTTCAATACCGATGCCCAGCCCAAGAACTCATTTACCAACCACCAGTTCGGCGGCATGATCGATGGCCCTATCGTGCGCGATCATACCTTCTTCCTGCTCGCGTATGAAGGGCAGCGCGAAGACGGCGGACTGCCGCAACTGGGCACGGCCCCGCTCTCGACCGACGTCGCCAGCTATACCGGCTATCGGAGCACGGTGATGGGAAGTCTCATGAACACCAATCCCTGGGGTTCATTGCCCACATCGGCTAACGCCGTGACCTACACCACTCCGTTCCGCAACGTAAGCGACAACGCTATCGTCAAGGCCGATCAGCACTTGAAGCTCTTCAGCCCCGAAGACCTGTTTACCGGGCGCTATTTCTACGCCCACGGCATGCAGAGCTTCCCGCTGGGCATGCTGTTCTCCGGTTCCGGCGCGCCGGGCTTCAATACCCTTACGCCCACACACATCAACATCGTGTCGCTGTCCTATACATCGATTCCAAGGCCGAATCTGATCTTCGAGGTGCGCGGCGGGTACAACCGGTTCCTGCAGCAGTTCCTGCCCCAGGATATTGGCGTCAATCCCGAATCGGCCTACGGCCTGAATTCCCTGCCTCCCAACTTTTCGTCGCACGATCTGGGTCTGCCGTTCATTTCCATCAGCAATTGCACTTTGGCCGACGAAGACGGCAACCCTGTGAATCCTAACGCCGGCAGCTGCAGCCCCCTGGGCGCCACCAGCAGCGACGCTCGCGGCCGCATTGACTCCAACTACCAGCTCTTCGGCAATGTCTCGCTGACCAAGGGCCGGCATAGTTATAAGGCCGGCTACGAATGGCGCCGGACATTTATCAATAGCTTCATCGACTCCGGCCATCGCGGTGCGTTGACCTTCACTACGCTCAGCGATTTTCTTGCAGGCAGTGTGGATGGCGGCTCCTCAGCCGAATTCGGCTCGGGGGCAAGCGCGGTCTACTCCTTCCAGAATGCCAGTGGCGTCTATTTTATGGATTCCTGGCGAGCGACTCCCAAAATCACGGTCAATTCCGGCCTGCGCTGGGATTACTTTGGCGTAATCGGGGCCAAGGACCATGCCTTCACCCTCCCGGACCTGACCGTGACGATGCCCACGCTGGAAACGGTGGGCGCCTCGGGCGGACCCTCGTCGCTCTATGACAAAGACTGGACGACCTTTTCCCCGCGCATCAGCGTAGCCGACGATGTATTGGGCAATGGCAAGATGGTGATACGCACCGGCGCGGGAATCTACCCCGACGGCCCCTCGCAGGACTTCTTCGTGGGGAACGAAACCTATAACATGAGTTCCAGCGAACAGGGTCCGGCCTACAACACGATCCTGTTCTCCTCACTGTCCGCGCCCGTCAGCGTGGACACCGCCACGCATATCTTCGATCCCGCCAGCTACTCGCCGACCACCAGCTACTTCAACGTAGCCAAGAATCTGGTCACGCCCCGGTATGTCGCTTACAACCTCAACATCGAGTCGCAACTGGCCAAGACAGTCGCGGTTCAGCTTGGTTACGTGGGTTCGCAGGGCCGTCATCTCTTCCACTTCCGCGATCTGAACCAAATCAATATCGAGTCCGGCAATGTCTTCAAGTGCCCGGATGGCCAAACCGTCGCCTTCGGTTCCAATTGCTACGCCTCGCTTGGTTACCTTGACGAGATCGAGACCAGCGCCGAATCCAACTACAACTCATTACAGACGTCGCTGAAGCTGCAGAACCTGCACGGCCTGACTTCGACGTTGAACTACACTTGGGCCCATTCGATCGACACGGCCAGCGACGGTCAGGACTTTGTTCCCAACGCCGGCATGCCGGACGACAGCTTCAACCCGCATCGTGAATACGCCAGCTCCAACTTCGACATTCGGCAGCGCGTGCAGTGGTACTGGACCTACAATCTTCCCAAGTTTAATGAAGCGAAGTGGATCACCAACGGCTGGGCTCTTGACGGCGTGTTCAACTTCGCCAACGGTCAGCCCTACACCGTTCACTATTTTGGAAATTACAACGGCAGCGGCGAGGGTTTCGGGCGTTACGATATTGCGAATCGATCGGAACTGTACCAGGGTGTTGGCGGCATCGATCCGGCCACCGGCGGAGTTGCCCTGTTGAACATGGCGGCCTTTGCCCCGCCTTGCACCTGGGATCCAGTCAACCAGGTTTGCGCGTCAAACTCCGGCCATCCCGGCACCGAGGGCCGCAACGCTTTCAACTCCCCCAACTTCACCAACTTCGACTTCTCGCTGAACAAGACCACTCACTTGAACGAAAAGGTGACGATGGAGCTGCGCGCCGATTTTTTCAACATCTTCAACCATCCGAATCTCAGCAACCCGTTGATGCCGAGCTTCGGCCTCTTCGCCAATCCCTATCCTAGCCAGCAGCTTGTCGACACAACCGCCACGCCCGACGTGGCCACCGGCAACCCGTACCTGGGTGGCGGCGGTCCGCGCAGCGCACAGTTGGCGGTTCATTTCATCTTCTAAATCGAAGGGGCGCGGCTAAAGCCGCGCCCCTTCAAAAATACAGATAATCTAAGAATGGTCCACGGCTTTGCGCAGGCCGCCGCCTTCGCTGGTCAGACGCCTGAAGAATTCCTGCTGGTCGAGTGGGCGTAGAAGATGCGCCTGCGCCGTGCGGCGACAAGCAACACCAGAAGGCCGGTTCCAAACAGCGTCCAGGTCCCAGGCTCGGGAACTGCGCTTCCGCTGGTCGTCACTCCTGTGGTCGTGATGGAGAAGTCGAGTACGGCCGCGACTGGATCGAGATCGACGTAAAAGATCTGGAGTGTGTGGTCTCCGGCGCTAACGGTAGACGTAGTACAGGGAACCGCGGTGGCCCCGTGAACTCCACCATCGTTGCAAACGACGGTGCCGTCAAGATAGACGAAAGCCATGTCGTCGGAAGAGACGCTGAAGCTGATTTTCTCCGCCGTTGGCGCATCCAGGGTTCCGTAAAAGTATGCGGCCTGGAAGCCGTTCGGGGAGCCGTCGTGCGACCCGGTTCCGTTGGGCGTAAAGAAAGCGTTGTTGGTGTAGGGCAATGAAACAAGACCCGTTGCGGTTTGGACTACGTCGGATGTGCCTCCGGGTCCGCCATTGCTGAGCGCGGGGCTCCAATAGGTGAGTTCGCCGTCTGCATCGATGTCGGTCGGCATCGGCGCGCCGGTCATCGCCGTATTCAAGACCGGAAGCCCATTGAGACCGAGGCTCGGTAACACTTCGTTGTCGCTGACACCGCAGCAAAGCTTATAGGCGTCTTTATCTCCGTTGGCGACGGTGTAATAGACCACATTCAGATTGCTGGCGCGGACCGCGACAGGCACGGCGAGCAGTGAAAGGACGGCGGCGACAAATGCAAGCCGCGATCGTTTTGAAACCAAGACAAGTGAAAACTTCATGACGAACAACCTCCTTGTGGATTTCAAACATTGGCCGCTAAATCCCTTGGCACAAAAGAAGATTCGCCACTGTCAAGAAAATGAGACCGCAGAGCCATTTCGAAATCACCCGATTCGGCGAAGACGCAAGCAGCGCGACCCCAACGGGGAGGCTCAAAAAACAGCCTATCCCTACATGAAAGGGAAGCTTTCCCATTGCATGGCAATGGGAAAAACACTGCAAATAAACCTAAGCGTACTTAGAGAACCAGACAGGGGAAAACCGACTAACTCGGCATATTAGCAGCTATTCCGCGTGCATTTCAAGTTAAAAATTGCGCAACTTTCAGCCCATGTTCGCAAGCGTGCCTTCCGGCGTGGGCTGCCGGAAGGCTTCCGCCGTCTGCTCGCACTCCGGGTCCCAGTGCTTGGGCTGGTAGATACAGCATGGCTCCTGGGCCAGCGGGTCGCCGGTGACGGCGTAGGCGCGGGCGCGAGAGCCGCCGCAGATTTCCTTGTATTCGCATGCGCCGCATTTGCCTTCGAGCTTGCTGGTGTCGCGCAGGGATTTGAAGATGGGCGAGCTGCGGTAGATCTCGCTGAGCGGAGTCTCGCGGATGTTGCCGGCATGGATGGGCAAAAAACCGGAGGGATATACGTTGCCAACGTGCGAGACGAATAGGAAGCCCTTGCCGTCGTTGACGCGGCGCGTGGCCCAGCTTGCAGTGCGGGTTTGGGCGTCGGCGGTGGGCGTGCCGGGCTCATATGCGACCGCAGCGGCAGGCCTGGCAGCGCCGGGGTGCCCGCTTCCGTGGCCGATCTTGCGCTCTTCCAGGTTATTCTGCAGCAGGTAGCGGCGATAGTGCATGGCTTCGGTGGTCTTGATCTGAAAATTGACCCTATGCGAGAGCTCATATATCTTTGCGAAGACCTGCTCAAACTCGTCGCCACTGGGCAGCGCGTCGAGCTGGCCGCGTCCCACCGGAACCAGGAAAAATACATTCCACATGACGATGGCGAGCTTCTCGAAAAGGGCGCAGAGGCTATCAAGATCGTGTGCATTGTGGCGGCTAATAGTGGTGTGCACCTGAATGGGGATGCCCGCCTCGTTGGCCCACTCGATGGCCTGGATGGTGCGCGCATAAGCGCCGGGCAGGCCTCGGAAATTGTCGTGAATCTCGGGGGTCGAGCCATCCAACGAGATGCCGAGACGGACCAGTCCGGCCTCTTTGAGCTTGAAGATCGCCTCGCGGGTGAGCAGAGGCGTGGCAGAGGGAGTGAGCGCCACATGCACGCCTTTATCCGCCGCGTAGCGAATCAGCTCGAATACGTCTTTGCGCTTCAACGGGTCTCCGCCGGTGAAGACGAAGATGGGCACTCCCATATCGGCTATCTGATCAATCAGCGCCTTCCCTTCCGCGTTGGTGAGCTCGTCGGGATGGGCGATGGGCTGGGCGGCCGCGCGGCAGTGCTTGCAGGCCAGGTCGCAGGACTGCGTGACCTCCCAGATGGCGAGGAAAGGGGTTTCGTCAAAGTTCAATCCGCCACGAGCGGGGATGTTGTGCATCGGTTGCATGAGGCCTCCTGCGGAATCGAGGCGGGGAGGCCCTGAAAGCGGGACCTGCGCCGGGGAGTTGAGGTACCTTCCGTATTGAACAAAAACTGAAACTCTGCCGATAAGATGATTTCCCTCGGAAGGGAGAACGTCTTGAAAGCCTTCGGCAGAGCCCCTTGAACGGAAAAGCCGCTCTGGAACACCACGATTCTGGTCCAGAAGACCATCTGCGGGGGCTAGCGGACAGTGATTTAGATCACATTATCTCGCAAAATCGATGGGATTGTGCCGTTTCAAGGGACATATTCCTGAATTGGGCGACAATTCCCTCTCCGCTCGTTGATTTTCATGGGATCAACGCTTCTTCGAACTAAGACATGGTCTTCCACCCGAACCGGGGCTAGAGTGTAGGTGTCTGGCGGTAATGATTGCCAGGCTAGGTGGCGCCGTCGCGCGATTTGCAGACGGCAAGCTCACATGTTGTTTACCGCGCAGCGAAATGGCCGCGCAAGCAGGGTGCCGTAGCACAAGGAGGTTCCTGTGGCCACTCTATTCAAGCCAGGCTGGATCAAGCCATCCATTATTCTCTTTGCATCTGAGATTCCTGCAAATCAAGAGTCATTCGCCTTTGCCCTGGCGCAAGCCGTCGAATATCGAGCGAAGTTTATCCTTTTTCATGCCTATGACATGCTGGTGGCGTCGGCGTCTGAGATCTCGGGATTTGTTCCCTATGATGGCGCTGCAGTTGCAAAAGCCGTAATAGAGCATCTGGAGCCGCTGGCCCAGCGCGTCCGGGATGCGGGCGTTGAATGTGAGACGGTGGTGCGGCCAGGGCTGCCCGCCGACCAGATTCTCACCTTCCTGCGCGAGCGGGAGACTGATCGCGTCATTATGGGTGCACATTCTCTTGGCACCATCGGCAGACTGCTGGTGGGCTCGGCGGCCGAGGCTGTGCTGCGCAACGCCAGGACACCGGTCTTCATCGTCGGCCCTGAAGTTGGGGACGCAAGCTATTGCAACTTCTCCGTGCGCACCATTCTCTGCGGCATAAGCTTTTTCAAGACGAGTGCGATGTTGGCTGGTTTTGCGGCAGAGCTTGCAGCCGAGCACAACGCGCGCCTGGTGCTGCAACATGTAATCCGACCCCAGGAGCGCGCCGAGGTTCTCGCGGGCCGGACGGTTGATCAGATTGAGGACGAGCTTGTCTCGTTGATTCCGGCTGAGCTCCGAGGAAGGATCGCCGTGGAGCCGATTGTGGTGCCGGGCGAGCCGACCGAGGAGTTGCTTTACCAGAGCCGAGCGCAGCAGGCCGACCTGATTGTACTGGGAGCTCAGAGCGCAACCGCATTTGCCGCCATCGCACGGCAAGGCGTGACGTACAAAGTGCTGGCACACGCGCATTGCCCGGTGATGACCCTACCGCAGCTCACGCTGGTTCACTCGGGCGCCAAGGTCGAGAAGGCTCATTCTGCCGAGGTCTATTTAGCCGGAGTCTTTTAAGGTCGCAACCGAGGGGGTGGGTCAACCGCCCTCCCCTCTCCATTTCTCTTCCGTTCTCAAATCTGAGTCTGGCTCGTCAATGCCGGTTGTGCCGACCTGTGCTCTTTTTGCGACAGCACAGCTCCGCACGGCCAATGTATCTTCAACAAGCAGCCAGAACATGGAGGAAGATAAATGAGCAAACAGGCAACCGAGACACAGGGCCGGACGGTACACAGCCATTTCGGCCGTTTCTCCTCAGCGGCCTCTGGATGGCTAGGGTCAACGTGGGCTTTTGTTGGCGCAGGCCTGGTGGTTGTGTTGTGGGCCGCCACCGGCCCTGTCTTTCATTTCTCAGATCACTGGGCGATGATGATTGGCATGGGAACGTCCATCGCGACATTTCTGATGGTCTTCCTGATCCAGAACACGCAGAATCGCGACGCGCGCGCTATTCATTTGAAACTCAATGAGCTGATCCGGGCCATGGACACGGCTCACAACCAAATGATCGATATAGAGAGGCTGAGCGATTTGGAACTTGACGCGATGCAGGCTACTTACGAAAAGATAAAGACAAGCTGGACTGAGCGCCAGACACAGAGTTTGCGCCGCTCTCAGGAGTAAAAAGAGGAGAATCTCTGCCGCGGAGCGTGATGCACGCGCCGGGTTGATTGTCTTGTGAGGCTCAATCCTGAAATGTTCAAGAGAAAGATGTCACTGCTCGGCGAATGCACGCTTTGAAGATTCTTTGTGGTCATTTTGATACTGCGGACCATCCGACCGTCGTGAGCAACTAGTCAGGAGGTGGAAAGATGGACAAGCAAAGAGTGAAGGGCGCAATCGACCAAGTGGTGGGAAGCGCAAAGAGCAATGTCGGAAACTTGACCGGCAACACCGGAATCCAGGTGAGAGGCGCCGCTCAACAGATCAAAGGCAAAGTTGAGACAGCTGTTGGCAAGGTGAAGGACTCGGTTCGCGACGCCAATGATAACGCCGCCGCGAAGCAAGGAACCTGCCATGAAACAGGATGCAATCATAGCTAGGCCGTCGTCGTGAAAGATCGCAAACGAGTGCAGTCCACTCAGGAATCGATCCGGCGGGAAGGCAGACCCGAGATCTATCAGTCGCAGCGACGCGCAAATGGCGAATGCCTGCGGCCAGGTGAAGGATGAGCCAACCGCCGGCCTGGAAACGGGAGGTATATGAAGATTCCCGGAATTCTCTTGATCATTGCCGGGTTGTCGGCCATCTTCTGTGGTGGGTTTTCTTACTCGAACCATAACCAGACTTCGGACATTGGCCTGATTCAAGTGGACGATACAGAAGGCCAACAGGAGAGCATTCCCCCGGTTCTGGGCATCGCGGGCATTGCAGTGGGCGGTGGGTTGATCTATTTCGGGAGGAAACAGCGGGGATAAGGTACGCGTCCAGCTTATGTGGCCTTGTCGGTGTGGCGCCGTGCGGCTGCGTATCACGGGCGTCATTGCAAGTTTTTTGCGTCATTTTGGATAGGGATGCTCAACGTCCTAACGTCTGATCAGTGGCAATTGCCATTGTGAGACGGGATGGAATCTCCGACCCGCTGCGAGTATACTGTCGGCAAGGCAGCAAGAGTTGGGCTTTGCCGGCCCGATGCGAGGTGCGTCTTCAGCAGAGACTCCGGTTTACTGACGAGGGACCTTCCACCATCAGAGACTACCCGATGGCGAGCGGTTGTTCGTGTGCTGCGAAGTCCCATGGACGCCTTGAGTTGTGCCCTCTTTCCTTCCTCTTGTGCCCTCTGCGGCTACCCCTTGCCGCATCTCTCTTCCGTGCCCATTTGTGATGTTTGCTGGACGGAGTTTTCCGCCCAAGGCGGAAATCTGTGCGCGCGCTGCGGCGACACGCTGGAAGCGCCGATTCAGGCTCCGTCAATTTTCGGGCTGTGCCGCGCCTGCCGAATGGCTCCGCCGCCTTTTCAGCGGGCAGTGGCTTATGGGCCGTACCAGGGCCGCATGAGAGCGGCCATTCACGCGCTTAAGTACGATCGGCTGCAACCGGCCGCGCGCGGACTGGGCCAGATGCTGGCGCAGGCAATTGCCCAGCTGGCCGAGGAGGCGCCGTCTGAGATGCTGGTGGTTCCCGTGCCGCTGCACCGGTCAAAGTATGCCGAGCGCGGCTTTAACCAGGCTCGCGCACTGGCCGTTCATGCGCTTGCAGCGCTGCGCAAGACGCATCCGGAATGGCAGCTCACGCTGGCTTCAAAAACTCTGATCAGGCTGCGCGCAACTGATAGCCAGGCCGGCCTGACCCAGCGCCAGCGGCGATTGAATGTGCGCGGAGCGTTCACAGTCTCCGATCCCGCCGCGGTCACGCTGAAACACGTTTTGGTTATCGACGACATTTATACCACTGGCGCAACCGCACGCGCCGCGGCTCAAGCGCTGGCCAGGGCAGGTGCAGCATCCGTGTGGGTGGCTACACTGGCCAGAGCCAGCCGTGTACACGATAACCGCCGTAACGTTTCATTCCGATTAGACGACACGGAGAACGATCTCATCCCGGCCGCTAAGTCGCCGGATGCAACTTTGCAAGGAGTAGGCATTTATTCATTGCACGAGCAATCATCTTTTTGACGAGGGGAAAAAGGATGTCGCTGGGAAAAGCCATGATTCATGCGCGCAAACAGAAGTCTATTGCCAGGGCCGCTGCTTTTGCCGGCGAGCAGGCGACCATCCACTCCGCTCACATCCTGCAGATGCCGGTTCTGGTGCTGAATGCATCCTATGAGCCGATTAATATTTGCGGCGCTCGCCGTGCTTTGGTGCTGGTGCTCAAGGGCATTGCGCGCACCGAGGAGGAACATGGCCTGGTATTGCACGCGCAGCGCAGCCGCATCGCCATGCCTTCGGTAATTCGGCTGCTGGAGTATCGCCGCATCCCATACCAGACGCGCGCCCTCTCACGTAAAAACATACTGCTGCGCGACCGCAATACCTGCCAGTACTGCGGCGAGGCGCTGCCCCCTGCCGATCTTACTCTGGATCATGTGATTCCCCGCTCTCGCGGCGGCAACTCCACATGGGAGAATCTGGTGGCTTGCTGCCACGATTGTAACCGTCGCAAAGGCAACCGCATGCTTCACGAGATCGACGACATGGTGCTGTTGCGCGATCCGCGTCCTTTTTCGCTGCACACCAGCCGCCAGATTATGCGGATGTTGGGCCGGGGCGATGACCGGTGGAGAAAATATCTTTTCTATTAAGCAAACGTAGTGCAGGAATGAACGCTAACGAGAAGGGGCTGCGCCGATTGGCGCAGCCCCTTTGTGTGGCGCGTCTGACGCTACTGGTTTACGCCGCTGGCGAGAAATCCACCATCGACAACGAGCGTCTGTCCAGTAACGAACGACGCGGCATCGGAGGCGAGAAAGACTGCAGCTCCTACAAGTTCTTCTGTTCTGCCGAAGCGCCCCATGGGCGTGCGCATCAATAACTCCTGGCCGCGCGGCGTGCTGTCGAGCAACTTTGCATTCATATCGGTGCGAAAGACGCCTGGAGCGATGGCGTTTACAGTAACTCCCTTCTTCGACCATTCCACGGCCAGCGAACGAGTAAGCGAAGCTACGCCTGACTTACTTGCTGCGTAAGCTGCTACTTCACTAAGAGCAACGTACGAATTCAAGGAAGTTATGTTGACGATGCGGCCATAGCCGCGATCCAACATGCGCTTACCGAAGACCTGGCAGGCGCGTAGCGTTCCAGTGAGATTGGTGTTCAGGATGTTTGCCCACTCTTCTTCCGGAACTGTCAGCGTCGGCGTTCGCTTGATGATTCCGGCACAATTGACGAGAATATCAACCTTTCCGAAACTATCGAGCGTAGCTGCCAACAACCGCTCCAGTGATGCGCGGTCGCATACGTCAGAGGCTATGCGAAGCGTCTTGCGGCCACGCTTCTCAATCTCGCTCGCGGTCTCGCCCAGCTGTTCCTCGCGTCGCGCAGAAGCAATAACATCAGCGCCGGCATCGGCGAGGCCCAGGCTCAGCGCGCGTCCTATGCCCGACGTCCCGCCAGTTACAACCGCGATCTTGCCTTCAAGGTCAAAAATGTTGGTAGTCACACTTTTCTCCATTTCTGTTACAAACTTACTCACTTACAGAATACTTGCCAAGCCTTAAGCTACGGTTTTCCAGATTCCTTTCCTGGATCAAAGCCTGCTGCGGTGCGCCCACAACCCCAACCCTGGATTAGAGATGAAGAAAACCTCTTCGCCTTCGACCTGATTTGAACCGAGACTGAGCTTTTGAGGGTTGTAGAGAGTTAGCATCGTGTTCAAATCGCCATAGCTGAAACCGACACCCTCGATCTCTTCCTTGCATAGGGAGCCGGGGCACCATGTGATCTTGAAGCGTCCCTCGGACGAGCCGTGGATCAGATGCGCGGCCGCGCTGAGATCGGCAGCAAGATCCGCATGTGCATCGACCGCTTCAAGCGTTGCTGAAGTTCCGCGATAGCCGTATTTGCGGATAAGTGTGTCAATCGTCTTGTCTTCGCCAAATTCTTTCACGCCCGGAGCGAGGATAATCAACTCGGCGCCGTCAGCAAGCGCCATGCGGGTGCGATAAACAGCCTTGTTGCCGATCCATGTGGAGTGAAACTCGCGCGGGTCGAGATAGACTACAGCCTTCTTAATCGGCTCGTCGAGTATCTCGAAGTTTACCTTCAGGCTCAGCACGGCGGCCAGGTTGAAGCATTCAATATCGTCGCCGATGTACAGCCCTCGCACGGCCAGCCCGCCGCCTGCTTTGCGTCCAACCACGGTGAGGACGTAGATGATGGGCAGATGTTTCAAAAAATGGTCGGAAGCATAGTTAAGCACATTGCGAACAGGATTGGCGGCGCGGCCCATGATCCGCTCCATTCCGTAAACCGCGCCCAGATAGTGGCTGCGATTTATTCCCGCCGGGCCTCCTGTGCCTACCAGAATGTTCTTGTTGTAATTGGCCATGCCGATAACTTCATGAGGCACCACCTGACCAATGGAAAGAATTAAGTCGAATCCGCCCTGGGAGATAAGCCGGTTGACCTGAGCCGGCCAGGCATAAGTCAGCTTGCCCTCCGATTGCTCGCGGATGAACTCTGCCGGGACTTCACCGAGTGTCTCCACATCGGCACGCCAGTTATGAACGCGAAAGAGGTTTTGCGGCACTTCGCCGAACATGCGCACAATCTGCGCGGGCCGCATGGCAGTATGCGTGCCGAGAGCGGGAAGAACGGCCTTGAGGCGTTCCCCATAATACTCCCACGCATAACGCGTCAGCATGCCCGCGCCGGAGTGTTCGCGGCTCTGGTCGGGAGGCACTGCGAGAACATTCTTCCGTTTGCCGAGCTTTGCCAGGCTTTCCGTAAGCAGGTCTTTCAACCGCTGCGGCGACAGATCGGATTCGGCGCTTCCAACTGCACAATAAAGACTCATGCGATTGACTCCGCCCGTTTTAGTCCGGGAGCGAGCAAGACCAGTATGAGAAGCGACAAGAGATAGACACTGGCTGCGATGATGAAGAGAAGCGAATAACTGTGCCAGAATTGCAAAACGTGACCTGCTAATTGCATAAACAGCGCGCCGCCGATGGCGCCGGTCAAGGCGCCAATGCTGGTTACCGAGCCAACCTGGCTGCGCGGGAACATATCCGAGGTCGTGGTGAAGAGGTTGCACGACCAGCCCTGATGCGCGGCCGCAGCCAGGCTGAGCAGCCCGATTGCGACCCATTCAGAACTGGTGTAGTTGATTATAAAAACAGGAACAACAAGGCAGGCGCAGAGAAGCATTGCACTTAGCCGCGCTCGCTGTGCCGTAAGCCCTATACGAATGAAGGATGCTGGCAGATAACCCCCGTAGATGCTGCCGAAGGTAGAGGCGCTGTATACGACGAAGATCGGCAGCCCCAGGCCGACAAGTTGCACATGGAGTCTGTCGTGGAAGTAACCGGGTAGCCAATAGAGATAGAACCACCAGATGGGGTCGGTAAGAAACTTCGGAATGGCAAACGCCCACGTTTGGCGGATACCCCAAAAGCGGATACCCAATAATTCAGCCAACGACCACGACGTTCTGGAGGGTTCTACTTCCGCGACCGTCTCCTGATTGATGTGCGCGAGTTCGGCCGCGGAAAGTGTTGGATGCTCGGTGGGCTTGTGGAATTTGAGGAACCATAACAGGATCCATGACGAGCTGAGAAAGCCGGTGACCAGAAATGCGTAGTGCCAGTTAAAGTGGAGGATTACCAGGGGCACGATGATGGATGCGAGAATCACGCCGACATTGGCGCCACTGTTGAAGATTCCGAAAGAGAAGGAGCGCTCTTTCTGAGGAAACCATTCTGCATTTGCTTTATTCGCCGCGGGGAAGTTTCCTGATTCGCCTATCCCAAGGAAGGAGCGTGCAATGCCGAATTGTAGTACCGAGTTGGCCAGCGAGTGGCCCATCGCCGAGAGGCTCCATACGGCCATGATGACCATGTAGCCGATGCGGGTACCGACTTTGTCAACGAAGCGCCCGACGAAGAGCAGGCCAATCGCATAGAAGAGAGTAAAGAGAGACATGACGTTAGCAAAATCCACTTCGGTCATGCCGATACCATGATTGGCAACGCTCTGCATGAGGGTGGGTTTGAGAAGCCCCATTACCATGCGGTCCATGTAATTGATTGTTGTGGCGGCAAAGAGCATGGCACAGATGGTCCAGCGCACGCGACCAATTCGCGCGCCGTTAGGTAACTCGGCTGCTTGATGAACGTCGAACTCCGCCGTTTTCGTCATAACCTGCCCTACAACTTATACGCCTTTTTCACCAATCCGTATGCCAACTCATGCGCGACTTCAAATGCTTCGTCTTCTTCCAGCCGGTGTTCAGTAACCAGCCTGGCAAGAAAGG
>JBEKSE010000048.1:0-31716 GCA_049517315.1 Occallatibacter sp.
TCACAGTCCAAGGCATGCTTCACTTCTACACGCCTTCGCAAACGGAACCACACCTGTAAACCATCTCCCCGGTCTGTTCTGTAAAGTATCTGCCCGGTTCGTACCAGGCATTTGCGGCACGGATGAATCCGTGCCCTTTCAAAACATCGGCTTGGTCAGAGCTTCCTATGGCTGCGGCTGCGGAATGACCGAGGTATCGCGCTCCCAGCCTTCGTTTTCGAGCTTGATGTGCTCGATGGCGACGGCGTTCGAGTTGGCGTCCAGATCAGGAAGTGCCTGGTATTCCGAGGGCCAGCAGCGGTAAATCTTGTAGGCGCGAACCACTTGCCCGGCCTCGTTGTAGAACTCGAGGTAGATGTCCTTGCGGAACTCGTTCAGCGACACCTCGGAGCCCAGCCCCGCGCCGAACTTCCAGACCAGGTTGGCCCAGTCTTCAAAGGCGCTATCGTCGGTAAGCCCGCGTTCCAGCGTGATGGGCCCGAACTGGTTCAGGCCGGGCGATTTCCGGCTGGTGCTGGGATCGCCGCCCTCGCGGTGCTCCACAACCTCCGTGGTGCGGATGAGCGCTGTTATGCGCGAGATTGCAGGAATGTACTTGCCATCCCATTTCACGCGGAATTTGAAGTTCTTGTACGGATCGAAGCGTGTCGGATTGGTGGGGAATTCTGTCATGCGAGGAAGCATATCACCGGAAATGGTTTCCGGGTTAGAGAATTCCGCAAACAAAGAGCCGCAATCCCTGCGGATTGCGGCTCTTGCATCGTCCGTCGGCATTGGTGTTGATTCCGGGCGCGGCGAAGGCGGCTTGCCGACAAAAGGCAATCAACTGCAAAAATTCAGAGCCGCGAAGAAATATTCATGTTCAAGAGTGGTCAAAGTGGCAAACGAGTGGAAATGGTAGGGTAGTATGAATTGGTAACAAACCGCACCTTGAAAGTCGAGGAATTGATCCATGAGCACGACTGCACATTTGGCTCGATGCAGGGTCCAATTCATTGCGAGACCGGGATTTAACGTTCAGATGGCTTTTGCGGCCCTGATACTTTTGATCTCTTCCATTGTGGTCTGCAGACTGACCTCTGTTCATGTGCCCAATGCCGGCAGTACACTGCTGAGCTGCGCCCTTGCTTTCGCCGGAGTGCTGCCATTGCCGCTCTACCTGAACGAGAAGGGGCATCTGTATTTGCGCGACTCGGTTGTGACTGTTCTCTGGAGTCTACTTCTATATGGCCTGTTGCATTTTCCGGTAGTTTTCGCCGCGCGCGTTGGCATGGGAATTGGCTTGAAGGATGCGCTCTTAACGCATTGGGACCAGTTGATCGGGGTGCGCGTTCCAGCCATCATGACATGGGCCTCCAATCATTGGCTCGGGCTTCTGGCAAACAAGAGCTATGCCCTGCTGATTCCTTTGCTGCCGATCTCCTTACTATTGCCCATCGTTGCAGGTAAGTTAAAAAACGCGCAGCAATTCGTGACTGGCAACTTGATTGCCTTTGCCTTGGGTCTTCCCCTGTTTGCGCTTCTTCCCGCCATCGGGCCCTGGTTTGGCTATCACTTTGCTGCGGGAGCTGGCCAGGCAGAGTGTCAGGCCACGTTTCTTCTTATGCGAAGCCCAGGTCCTTACGAATATCAATCAGCGGGGGTCGTGTGCTTTCCGTCCTTTCACGTTATCTGGGCTATCCTCTGTGCGCAATCTTTGTGGAGCATACGCTTGTTGCGCATTCCGGCTGCGGCTCTCACCGGATTGATCATCCTTTCCACGGTGACTACTGGCTGGCATTATTTCAGTGATGTGCTGGCCGGCATCCTGGTGGCAGTGTTGTCTATCGCCGCAGCCAAGCGACTGAGCCGCTGAACAACCCGTCACGCTTCCTTCCCCCTTGGAATTCAAGCAGGGTGCGTGGCTTGACCCAGAAATAGCCGGGTTCCTGAGATTCACAAGCACAGAGCCGCAATCCTTTGGGATTGCGGCTCTGTATTGAAACACGGAACGGCTAACTTCCAGCCGAGTTACATCTCTTTGACGCCTTCGACGAAGGCTTTTAGCTTGCGGCTGCGCGAGGGATGACGAAGCTTGCGCAAGGCCTTGGCTTCGATTTGGCGAATGCGCTCGCGGGTTACCTGGAAGCTCTGGCCGACTTCTTCGAGGGTGTGCTCAGAGCCGTCTTCGAGGCCGAAGCGCATCTTGATGACGCGCTCTTCGCGCGGGGTGAGCGTGCGCAGGACCTGCGAGGTGTACTCCTTGAGGTTGACGCTGATGACCGCTTCAGAGGGCGAAACCGCCTGGCGGTCTTCGATGAAGTCGCCGAGGTGCGAATCTTCCTCTTCGCCGATGGGCGTCTCCAGCGAGATAGGCTCCTGCGCGATCTTGAGCACCTTGCGAACCTTGGCCACGGGAATGTCCATGCGCCGGGCGATCTCTTCGCTCGAAGGCTCGCGGCCTAACTCCTGCACAAGTTGCCGGCTGGTGCGGATGAGCTTGTTGATGGTCTCGATCATGTGCACAGGAATGCGAATGGTCCGGGCCTGGTCGGCGATGGCGCGTGTGATGGCCTGGCGAATCCACCATGTGGCGTAGGTCGAAAACTTGTAGCCGCGGCGGTACTCGAACTTGTCCACGGCCTTCATCAGGCCGATGTTGCCTTCCTGGATCAGGTCGAGAAACTGCAATCCGCGGTTGGTGTACTTTTTGGCAATGGAAACAACGAGGCGCAGATTGGCTTCGATCAGCTCTCTCTTGGCCTGATCCGCGTCCATGTCGCCCTGGATCATCTCGCGCTGCGTGCGCTTCAACTCAACGATGGAGACGCTCGCGTCGGCTTCGATCTTTTCGAGATCGGCCTTGCAGTTCTTCTGCTGCCGCCGGTACTCCTTCTTCAGCTCCTCGCTTCGGCTGGCCTCGTGCTTTTGTTCAAGCGAGCGAATCTGCCGCTCCAGCGTGCGCATGGTGTCTACGGTCTTGTTGACCTTGTCCAGCAGGCGCTTGCGCTCCATGGGCGTGTATTTGAGTTCGCGCACAATCCGCGAAACGAAAACCTTTTCGCGTGCTATAAGCCAGCGGGTTTTTCGCGCGGCAGAGGCCTTGGCTTTGGCAGCGCCGGAAGCGGCCTGCTTCTCATCCAGCACGACAATCTTCTTCTGGTGCTTCACCAGCGCGTCTATGCGAGCCACAGTCGCCTTGACGCGCGCCACCACCACCTCTTCGGTGAGCTCCTCTTCGTCGAAGATTACGACTTCTTTGATGTTGCGCACGCCGCGCTTGAGGTCTTCGCCCAGGGCCACAACCTCGCGAATCACGATGGGCGAACGCGAAATGGCTTTGAGGACGCGCAGCTGGCCGCGCTCGATGCGCTTGGCAATCTCAACCTCGCCCTCGCGCGTCAGCAGCGGTACTGTGCCCATCTCGCGCAGGTACATGCGCACCGGGTCATTGGTCTTTTCCAGCGTGCCGGGCGTCAGGTCCAGTTCGACGTCTTCGCCCTCTTCGAGATCGAAGTCCTTGTCGCCGTGGAACTTGGGGCCGTCGAGCAGGTCAATGCCCTGAGTGCCGATGGTGGTTATCAGGTCGTCCAGATCATCGGGAGAAGTGGCCATCTCATCCGGCAACATCTCATTGACATCGCCGTATGTCAGATAGCCCTTTTCCTTACCCACTTCGATAAGGGTGTCAACGTCGTGTTCGTGACCTTGCTCGTGTTCGTGTTCGAATTTGTCTTCGCTCGCCAAAATACTCCTACTCTCCAGCGCAAGTCAGATTCAGCACCGTCTTGCGCGACGGTGCGCAGGTTCCAGCCTGGCTTGGTCCTGAGCGCGCGAAAAGGTCCCGAAGAGCAGGGAAATCAGCGTACAGGCACACAAACCCGGGGTCACCCGCATAAATGATGCGGTTTCTTGTGGTTGCTCGGAACAGGATGACAAGCGCTTCAGGTTTCACCTGGGTCGCCCGCGAGCCGCGGCTCATAGTTGGGGCAAAGGGGCGCGCATCCGCACTGAGATCAATAGATTACCACGTCCTGGCCTGCCGCGCCAAACCAAAACTCCAGGCATGGTCAGGAGCCAATTCAAGCGATCTCGCAGGCGAGCCGGGCGGTTTTGCCTTCCACCTGCTCCACTCTCTATCTATTTGACGCGAGAACTGGCGATTCGACGCAGGAATTGGTGGTTACTGCTCGGGCGGCCTATGGTTGTGTAATTGCCGCAGCGCCCGGTCGAGATCCAGCTTTTGCTGGGTCAAAACTGCCAGCTCGGCCAGGTCGCCACGCCGTTCGGCCTCCGCGATCTGCGCCCGCATGTCACGCATCCGGCGCTCGATGGCTCGCTCCTGAATCTCCTGAATGGCGCTCTGTACTTCGCTTTCCTCGGGCGGTTTGGTCTCGGCCAGCAACGTCTCGGCCAGCAAGGCCCGCTGCGCCTCGTCCTCGATTACGTCCATGGGGTCGCGAGCCTGCCGCCCGGAAAGCGCCTGCAAGGCCGCGAACGCGCCAAGATGCTCGAACCAAGTTGGCTGTTCGGCCAGCGCCTGAACGGCAAGTCTCCGTGACTGCTCGAAATCCGGATCGTCGATGGCCAGCGCGCGGAGCAATACCCGCTCGACTTCAGTCAGAGCCGTGGCTCGCGCCTCGATGCGGTCGCGCCGGCGCAACGCGGCCTGGCGCAGTTCCTCGCGTA
Organism: Occallatibacter sp.; assembly: GCA_049517315.1. GTDB lineage: Bacteria > Acidobacteriota > Terriglobia > Terriglobales > Acidobacteriaceae > Telmatobacter. The sequence continues at coordinate 4,669 of JBEKSE010000048.1, forward strand.
GCACCGCTGAGTCGATGCCCAGCTTTTGTGCTGCGTCGGCGGCAAACTGGTCGCGTGCCAACTTCTCCGGCATGCGGCGAATATGGGGCAGCAGGAAGTTCATGGCCTTGACCTTCTGCTCCGCGCTGGCTCCTGGGAACGCGACCCGCGCTCGCTCAATCAGGTAATCGGCCTGACGGCGCGCTCCGCGCAAGGCCGCTGTATACGCCCCAACCCCCCGTTCGCGAATATAGCGGTCAGGGTCGAGGCCGCCGTCGAGGGTGACGATTTTGATGTTGAAGCCCTCTTCGGTGAGCAGGGCAATGGACTTCTCAGAGGCGTTGGAGCCTGCCGCGTCGGGATCGAAGTTGACGACCACCTGCGAAGTGTGTCGCTTGAGAATTGCTACTTGCTGTTCGGTAAAAGCCGTTCCGCTGGTGGCGATCACATTCTGAATTCCGCGCAGGTAAACCGAAATGCAGTCCATCTGGCCCTCGACAAGAAGCGCAAATTCATGCTGGCGAATCGAGGCGCGCGCCTTGTCGAGATTGAAGAGGACGAGGCTTTTCGAATAGAGCGGCGTCTCCGGCGAGTTGATGTATTTTGCGCCGGCCTTTTCACCGGTTTCAAGAGTGCGCGCCGTGAAGGCGATCACTCGGCCGCTCTCGTTGGAAATCGGGAACATGACGCGTTTGCGGAAGCGGTCATAGATTGGGCCTTGGCTGCCGTCTCCCTGCTCCTTGGATGCGAAGAGCCCGCTGGCGCGGAGGGTTTCGTTGTCGGCCATGCCGCTGAGCCGGTCGCGCAGGGCGTTGAAACTGTCTGGCGCGTAGCCGATGCGGAAAGTCTTGATGCCTTCCGGCGTCAGCCCTCGCCCGGCCAGGTACTCGCGTGCCACGGCGCCTTCTGGCCCGCGCAACTGCTCCTCAAACCATGCGGTCGTGGTCTCGTGCAACTCGAACAGCTTCGCCCGCAGCCGCGCTCCGGCAGCCTCTTCCGGCGAGGAAAACTCCCTCTTGGGCAGCGGAATGCCGCACTTGCCCGCCACAATCCGCACCGCCTCGGGAAAGCCCACATTCTCGATCTTGGCCACGAAGCTGAATACGTCTCCCGAGGCCTGGCAGCCGAAGCAGTGGTAAAACTGGCGCACCGCATGGACCGAAAAGGAGGGCGATTTTTCCTTGTGAAACGGGCAGAGGCCCTGGTAGTTCTGCGCTCCAGCCTTGCGCAGGCGGATATACCCCTCGATCACCTTGACGATGTCGGCCTGCTGCTTCACGGTCTGGGCAAAATCGCTCACTGGGAGTTCCTTCTTGAGAATAAGCCTTCAGCGTCCGCCGTCGCGTGCGGAAAACGCGTGTGAATCTCTCCGCCGTGACAAACAAAGAGGCAGTGGACTAGAATTCCACGCAAACAAATTAGCTGCCAATCGGATGCATCGAAGCTTTCCATTCAGGGAGAGACGGAAAATGAGAGATCCACAATCCGTCCAACAGCGCGTCGTCGTTGCCTTGGTGGGAGCTGGTTTAGTGTTACTGGGCAAAGCGTCAGGTTTGTTCGGTTCGGGAGCAAAGCTTAACATCCCTGTCCTGGTTTTAGTGGTTGCGGCTCTCATGGTGCTTTTTGTTCATCCGTGGATTCGGCAGGGACAGGACAAGAAGTTCCCAAACGTGCTTACCTCAAGGCGGGTAACCGGAACTGCATTTGTCCTAATTGGTCTCGCCCTTGGAGTCAAAATGGCGGTCGATGCTTTTTGGGGGAAGGTTCCTGAGTACAGCTTTCTATTAATGGGGTTGGGAGCTATGGTTGTTCTATTTTTCTTGCCGTTGGCCGGGGAGCGGAAGAAATAGAAGGGCTAGAGACTACAACCTAACTAATGAAGTGGAATGTCCGGATCGTGACCGAGAGGATTTTTCTCTGAACGGACCGGCGCGCTTCGATCTCAAGAAGGAGAACGTAAATGCGAATCGTTGCTGTAATTTTGGCTGGGGTTCTGGCCTCCGCAACCGCGTTGGCGCAACAGAGCGTGCCGCCCCCGCCACAGCCTTTTGCTGATGCACCGGCAAACGCCGAGGTCCTAAAACTGTTGCGGTCAGGAGTGTCGGAAAGAATGATCCTGCATGTTATTTCCGCAACCCCCGGCAAGTTCGATACCTCTGCCGATGCGCTGACCGCGCTCAAACAGGCGGGAGCCAACGAAGCGGAACTCAGCGCAATACTGGCCCAGGGTGCGGCCCCCACCTATCCGCCTGCTACCGGCGCGCCAAACACCGCTGGTCCGACGCTCCAAGTCACCATGAAGTTTATCCAGGACAAGCTCAGCGAAGTGGGCACGGTGAACTTTGCCGGATACGTCCATGACTCGGCCCGCAACGAAGATGGGGTGCAAAAGTTCAGTTCAACGACCAGCAACATCGTCGCTAATCCGGGCGCTTGCTCCATCACCTACCATCGCCTCGTCATCAATAACGGCAGAAAAGAACACAACGAAAATGTCTTCATCAACCTGCGCGACGTGAAAAGCATCGCTGTGCTGCCCGATGAGCAGGACTGGCAAATGTACCTGGTGAAAACCGGGGACACCACCAAAACGGTCAAGGACGTTCCGGATATTTATGTCCTAAACATCAAGCTTCCCAGGGGCGTTGACTACTCCATTCGCTTCTACGAGCAGGAGATGGCCGACCGCATAGCCAAAGCCTTGGTTCATGCCGTAGAGCTATGCGGCGGCGGCAGCAGCCAGCAAGAACCGTTTTGAACCGAAAACTTCCGGCCACCGAAGCGCAAGCGGCTCGGCGCGTCAGAAGCTGAAACCGCGAAGCAGCACTTGGTTTCGCGCATATTTGCAAACGGAGGGATCTTATGCGAATGGTTGCTCTCGTTCTAACGGCGGCATTGGCCTCCGCAACCGCGCTGGCGCAACAGAGCGTTCCGCCTCCGCCTCAACCGGTTCCGGACCAACCGGCCGCTGCCAGCGCAGACGCCCTGAAGGGGCCATCGCTCGAAGTTACCATGAAGTTTATCCTGGACAAGCTGAACGAGATTGGCAAGGTAAATTACGACGTAGCCCTGTATGATGCAGGCGGAAATTTCAACGGTGGCAGCCGTTTGAGTGTAGAAAAGAACAACGTCGTTGCCGATCCGGGCAAATGCCAGATCAGCTACCATGCCTGGCTTGAAGTCGATGGCAAAGTGCAGCCGCAAGCAGACTACAACTTCTTCTTGCGCGACGTGCGAACCATCACGGTGATGAAGGCCGAGAAATGGATTCAGGACTACGGCGCGGGCACGAGCAATCCGGGCGGCAGAGTGGAAGTGACTCCGGATACTTTTTTTCTCGTTGTGAAGCAAACCAAAGGCAAAGAAGACAGATTTGCTTTGGACGAGGTGATGGCCAACCGCATCGCCAAAGCAATGATCCATGCGGTGGAGTTGTGCGGCGCCGGAAGCAAGCCGGAACCCTTTTGAAATCAGGCAATTCTCCCGGCCTCTGACGGCTCCATCAACAGAAAAATCTCTGAGCGGCCGGGTCTCGCTGAAATTACCTGTTGCAACGAATATCTCCTTGGCGCATCCAATGTTGTGTAAGTACAAGGAGGTTCCCCATGTCGCTTCGCCCTGTGAAGCAGATCTTTGAAACCAAACCAACCATCGAGGGAGCGGGCGTCCGGCTGCAGCGCGCCTTCGGCTTTGGAAAAACCGCGGAGTTCGATCCCTTCCTCTTGCTGGACGATTTCCGCAGCGACAATCCGGCCGATTACGTGGCCGGTTTTCCCTGGCATCCCCACAGGGGAATTGAAACCATCACATATGTGCTGGCTGGCGAAGTATCCCATGGCGACAGCCTGGGCAACAAAGGCCGCATGACCGCGGGCGATGTGCAATGGATGACTGCGGGTAGCGGGATATTGCATCAAGAAATGCCCGCAGGTGACAAGCAGGGCCGCATGCACGGCTTTCAGCTCTGGGCCAACTTGCCCGCAGCCCTTAAAATGACCGACCCACGCTATCAGGACATTCCGGCCAGCGCCATTCCGGAAGTGACGGAAGATGACGGGAGCAAAGCACGTGTGATTTGCGGGGAGTTCTGGGGCAAAAAGGGTCCGGTTGATGGCGTAGCAGCAGAGCCGCGCTATGTGGACATCTCCGTTCCGCCGAATAAGCGCAAGCGCATCAAAGTGGAGACCACGCGCAACGCATTCGCCTACGTTTTTGCCGGAGCGGGCACGTTCAGTGACGCTTCAAAACCGCAGGCTGTGTTGACCGAGTCGGCCGTTGATCCCAATGCGCCGCCGACGTACGACGCGAGAAACCACTCGCTCGTGCTCTTCGATCGCGGCGACGAGATTGTCGTTCAGGCCGGTCCCGAAGGCATTCGCTTTCTGCTGGTCTCCGGCCAGCCGCTGGAAGAACCTGTGGCGTGGCAGGGTCCGATCGTGATGAACACGGAGGCCGAACTGCGCCAGGCGTGGAATGAGTTGCAGCGCGGCACGTTTATCCGGCACAAGTAAGCTGAGAGCACGTCGAGGAGTCGATCACTCCGCCGGCAGCTCAGCCCCGAGAACCTGCGCCGATGTAACTCCGCGCTGGCGCAGAACTCGCAGGCTGAGCGCGTCGTGGCGCTTGGCCAGGCGGCGGCCATTCACATCTGCCACTAAACGGCAGTGGAACCAATCAGGAGTTTCGAGTCCCAGTGTGCGGTAGAGCAGAATCTGCCGCGCCGTGGACTTGAGCAGGTCTTCGCCGCGCACGACTTCGGTGATTTTCATAGCAGCATCGTCGGCCACGCAGGCAAGCTGATAACTCGGGCCGCCCTCGCGCCGCCACACCACAAAATCACCAAAATCCACGCCGGCCACAAGGCGCTGGGCCCCGAGGTTTCCATCCACAAACTCGATTGCTTCACCGTCGGGAACGCGGAAGCGCCAATTGAAGTTGCCCGGCTCTTCAGTTTCGTGTGCCGGAGGAATATTGTTCTGAAGCAGTCTGCAAGTTCCAGGATAGACAGGTTCATCGTCGAGCGGTTCCAACTCTCCAGTACCTTGAGAAACGCCCTCGTGCGGCGCGCTGAGCGCAGCGGCGAGGTCCTTGCGCGAGCAGCGGCAGGGAAAGAGAAATCCGCCGCGCAGAAGTTTGCGCCACGCGCCGAGATAAAATTCCCGGCGACTGCTCTGCGCGTAGGGCGCATAAGGCCCTCCCATCCCTGGGCCTTCCTGCCAGCGAATTCCCAGCCAACGCAGGTCTTCAATGGCGGCATCAGCAAATTCGATGCGGCTGCGCTCGTGGTCCAGGTCTTCCATGCGCATCACCAGTACGCCGTCCGCGTCGCGCGCCCGCTCGTAGGCTGTCCAGAAGGTGCGCGCATGGCCCACATGCAGATAGCCGGTGGGTGACGGCGCAAGACGGCCACGATAACTCGACGGTGGTGATGAAGAATGGCTGGCCATACTATCAACCAGTGTAGCCACCTGCGGTGGGGCAGCCGCGCTTGCGCGCATGGGGTTGGTGGTCTCCCAGGTCCGAGAATCCGGACTCCCACCACATCGACCTGGAGCACCCTCATCGAGGCAGTTAGTTCCCTATCTGATTCAACAGACGAAGATTCCTATTCCGCATCGTTCTCGTCGTTGCTGGAGTGGCGATGCTCGTAGTTTCCAATCTGGTCGTTCAGATGCCGGGGATCAACCGAGACTTGCACCACATCCATCTCGTTTCCGTCCAGATCCACCACGAACATTCCCATCCGCTCGCCCTCGGGATGCACAAAGATCAACGTCTGTTCATTACCCCCGCGGCTGGTTTCGCGGATCATCCGCTCCCAGCCCGCGCCCAGCTTCTCCTCGACCATGCGGTTCAGTTCGTCGCCATCCACCCGTGCTGAGAAGTTCTCAATCTCGGCCACATGCACGTCGCTAACGCCTTCATGCGAGGCCCTCCGTGCAACCATGCTGACGAGCCCCATGAAAGGAATGCGCGTGGCGTGCACATGATAGCGGCTCTCGATTGAGCTGACCACGGCGTCGAACCCGCCCCCGCCGCCGGCCAGCACAGCCACCGGAATCAGCAGGGCAACAAACACAACAGGAGCAATCCACAAATATCTCATTGCTGGCCGCCTTTCTTATCCTTCTCCATCTTCTCTTTGACCTTCGCGTCCTTCTCCACGTCGCCCAGCACGCTGAGCCCGCCAAGGCCTTTCAGCTTGCCCAGGTCTTCCATGCGCACCGGCCCGAGGATCAGCACAATGGTCAACTCCTTGGGTTCGGCCGTGAGAACGAATAGGCCGTGGGCTTCGCCGTTGACCAGCTTCACCATCACGTCAGTGGTTTCGCCGCCTTTGCGTTCGCGCTCGCGCACCATCGGTGACCACTCGCTGGTCTCGAAGTACTTGCGCAGTTGCTCGACCTCTTCCATCGAGTACTGCCCTTCCTTATCGAACTCGTAACTGCGCACGTAAATCCCGTCGAGCCCCTCGACCAGTTGGCGCGTTGAAGCGTCGTCCTTGTCCTTGCCGTTCATGAATTTGGCAGCAAAAGCCAGCATGTTTTTGCCCAGCGTAACCTCGGTGACGTCAGAGGCGCGCGAAGCCAGTTCTTTTTCAACCGCGGGAGGCAAGGGCAGCGGGGTACTCTGCGCGAAAACTGGCGCGGCCATCGCAACCGCCCCCAGCACGAATGTCATGATTCTGTTTTTCATCGGTCAATCTCCTTGCCTTTGCACGCGCCCGTGAGCCGCGAGTTGTGTATTCATTTGGTTGAGTGCGCGATTGGTGATGCGCAACGCGGTCAGTACCTGTTGTCGAGCTGCCTCACCCTTGCGTTGCTCCTCCCGGTTTCGCCAGACGAGACCGCCGCCCAGCGCGGCTGTGAGAAGAATGGCAGCGGCCAGCCGTTGCAAGCGGAATGCATGGCTTCGCGGCTGACGCGTGCGCCTGCTTTCCATCAGCCGGCGTTTCAGGCTGGTGGGCGCAGGCCGCCGCTCGAACGCCTGCCGCAGCTCCTGCTCAAACTCTTCCATTGACTCAACCTTCACGCGCGTATTCCTTTCCGCGGACGTACTCCTTCAAATGATTCTCGGCTTTGGCCCTGAGCAGCTTCAATCCCCGCTGCAAATTGCTTTTTACCGTGGCCACAGGCGCCTGGAGAGTCGCAGCAATTTCTTCCGGCGTCATGTCCTCCTGGTAGCGGAGAACCAGCGCAGCGCGCTGCGATTCCGGCAAGGTAGCCAGCAGTTGTTCCAGCCGGGCTCCCAACGGCGATGTGCGCTCCACAACGCTTATGCCGTGATGCTCTTCCATCTCCACCCAGAGGTCCAGGCCGCGAACCACCCGCCGCCGGAGTGCATCCGCCGAGCGGCTCATCGTCACCCGGCGCAGCCAGAAGCAGGCGTGTGCTGCGGATTCGATCTTTCCCAAATGTCTATCCAGTTGCAGAAAAACATCCTGCGCAATCTCTTCGGCGAGCCCTCGGTCGCCGGTCATGCGCCACGCCAGCGAGAAGACCATCGACTGGTGTTCGTCCACGAGTTGTTCAAAATCCGGCTGCCAGTCGTGGGCCATGGGCTTCGCTTCTACTCTCTTATCCGCAGGGGTTGTCGCGCGCGGATGCAGAGAGTTACGCGTTTGGGAGAAAAAAGTTCAGGTCGTGGATCAGTGCGGATCAGACGCAGCTCGTAAAGACGGCTAATTCTCTGCCGGGAGAGTGCTCGGCTGCGCCATCTGTGGTTCCCGGGGGAAATTGATCTTCTTCACCAACGCTTTGTACTTTGGCTCATCCCTCAGCGTGCGCAGGTCCGGTTGCGACAAGCACGAGAGGACATTCGATTCATGGCGGTTATAGGCCTCTTCCAGCAGTTGCAATGCTTCCTGCTTCTTTCCCATCAGGATGCAGGTTTTCGCCAGAGCGGTTCCCCATAGTTTACCCGCCTGGTAATACTCCTTTTGCCTAGCGTACAGATCGTTCAACAGTCCGCGCTCACCATCCCGCTCATATCCCGCCCGTGCCGATGCGATGATGTCCTTCAGCACGGAATCATTCTCAGCCTCCGCTGTCTTCTTACCTTCCTCCAGGTAGGACGGATAGTCCCTAAGCTCCAGGCTGATGAACATGAGGTAGTAGTGGGGCGAGAGAAACTCCGGGGCGGAGCGCTCCACTTCCTTGAGAAGTGCGATTGCCTCCTCCTTTCTCCCCGCATTGAACAGCATCAAGCCTCTGTCGGCAAGGATCGAATGCGAAGTAGGATCGAGTTCCTGAGCCTTGTCGTTCTCCTCCAGGCCTTCGGGAAATCGCCCTTGTACCGCAAGCACATTGGCATACCATTTGCGGGCTATCGGGTCTTTTGGATTCAACTCGATGGCGCGACGAAACTCCTTTTCGCCGTCTACAAAATCCCATTTTCCCCACCATTCGGCAAAGGCCAGGGCGCGATGCGCTTCGGCAAGCGAATCGTCCAGTTCGACGGCCTTACTTGCCGCGGCAAGCGCGCGCGCGTAGGCCTCGCTGTCCGGCATGGTGGAGTACTCCCGAAGCAGGTCGTAAGTGTCCGCCATGCCCACATAGGCCTGGGCATAGCCCGGATCATGCAAGATCGCCTGCGTGAAGTAATCCAAGGCGCGATTCAAGCTATCTGGAGTCCTCTGGTTCCACTCGTAGCGGCCTTTCAGGTAAAGGTCGCGCGCCTGACTCTTTTCAGAATCGGAAACGGCGATCGAAGTCCCTGGTTCCGACTCCGCATGGATATTGGCGAACAGGCCCTGGAGTGCCTGGGATAATCGCTGGCCGGTTGCCCGAATACCCGCGGAATAGACGGCTGCGCCGACGACGCCGGCAAGCAGCAGTCCACAAGACGCCAGCAACCAGGTTCGTCTCAGGACCGATCGCGGGGCGGATGCTTGCGGGACGCGGGAGTTTGCCATCGCAGATCCGTCTGGCGCGCCGAAGGCCGTGCCGGAAGGCTCTCCCGGCGCGGCATCTACGCGGGTTGCAACCAGGGCAGCTTCCGATTCCTGGGTCTTGGTCGACTTCACCCATTCATCCAACTCATGCGTGTAGGCGTAAACCGACGCACGCCCTCCGCCCGGTACGCGATGGATGGGCAGACCACGATCCACATCCCAGCGCTTGACGGTTCTTTCCACCTTGCCAAGATAAGCCGCAATTTCCTTCCAGGAGTCCAGACGCGTGCCCAAGCCGGCATTTTCTGCATTTGGCCGGTATGTCGAGGGCGACGGCATGAACTGGCCTCAATTCCAGGGTGGGTGTCACGAACTGTCCCCATCAGTCCCGATCTGTCACTTGCTTCTGGCCCTGGGATGGGCTCATTATCGCATCTGCTCCAACCGGCGGCAACGCATTCATTTGGAAGCAGAATTGCAAAGACCAGACGAAGCGTTGTTGGGCGCCATTTCCCCCTGTGCGGTTTTCCTTCACTGCCCGTCTGTTCCCTCAGTCAAGCGGGGGACAAGACGCTGCAGTACATGCGGGCTACAGTGTGTCCAGGCATTGTGGGTCTGTATTCATCAATCCGGCGCGAGCACACTGCGCTGCAAACAGGAAAGGGAAGGAAAAGGGTCACGATATGAAGATAAGAATGGGTACAATCGTTTTCGCTCTCCTGGCGTGCGCAGCGGTCTCCGCGCACGCTAGCGGTATCACTGTGAACTGGACTACCGGCGGCGTTTACACGAGTCAAGTGTCCCCCCTCTCCGGCACCGTCACGTATCCCAGCAGTACGATTTCCGACCCCGGCGGTGATGTCACCGCTTCGACAACTACCAGTTACGGATTCAATCAAGGGACTTCCCCATTCGGCGAAACTAACTGGCTCAGTCTCACCCCCGGCCAGGATATTACGTTCACTTTTGCGCAGGCTGTCGACTACGTCGGCTTCTTCTGGGGATCAGCGGATAACTCTAACTGGGTCTATCTCTACGATGGCTCCACACTGCTTGGATCTTATGTTGGCCTCACATCTCCCATCGCTCCCAACGGTGGTAGCGGCTATGCGGATTTCTTCGCCGGCGCCGGTGAAGAAATCACTTCAATTGAACTTCTTAACGCCGGCTCCTTCACCTTCGAGACGGACAACCTCTCCTATCAAGAAGAGGCACCGGTTAGCTCTACCCCCACTCCCGAGCCCGGCTCTTTCCTGCTCCTGGGCAGCGGCCTGGCAGGACTGGCCGGCATGGTGCGGCGCAAGGCCGTTCAGCGCGGCTAACGAATCCAGGTTAAGCAAACAATGTGTTTCTCAGGCCCAGGGAGCAAATCCTGGGTCTCTCTTATGCGCTTGCAGGTTCTCAAAAAGGGTGAAAGCCACTATCCCGGCCGGTATGCGATACCCGAAAAAGCATGCATAAACGCATTGTCTCGACCTCAACGCCAACGTCCGGCCGGTTCGTTCCCTGCCCGGGGTCGTATCGCGTCTCAGCGACGTCAGGATCGACATGGGGATCTTCTTGGAAGGGCGCCGTGGTAAAAACGCGGAGGATTTTAGAACCTATCCGGAATGGTGTGGAAGGCGATGCGCGTGGGTGCGGCTTTGAAGGCGGTCAACATGGTGGCCGGCGCCAGCGTGCTCAGGCCGTACTTGTTGTTGAGCGCGTCCATCGCAGCGACGAGGCGCGCGCGGCCCTGCTCGTCTTCTGTTCCTTCAAACAGGTTCAGCGTGTGCAGCCGGTCGGGCACCAGGCCGTTCAAATGTACGCCGATGAAATAAGGGTGCTCGAAGGCCTCGCCGGACGGGCGGGATTCCCATAGGCGACGCAGCGCCGCAATGAGCGTGGGATTGTCCTGGCACTCGCTCAACCGCAACTCGCTTTTCCATCCCCGCGTGGGCGCGCCAAAGCGGCTGACCGGCATCTTTTCGCCGCGCGGAACGGCAAACCCGATAGCCAGCCCAATGCTGCCGGTCCACAACCCCTCCGAGCGCAGCCGCATCGCCGCCTTATGCAGCAGCTTGTGCGCCACTGCCCAGGCTTTTTCCGGATTGCGCATCTCCGGCGCCAGCACGTGCTGGTGGCTCATCGACTTCAGGTGCTCCGTCTCCGACATATCGAAGTCTTCGCCTTGCAGCCAGTGCCAGAGCCGCTCGCCCCACACCGAGCCCCACAACTCGCCGGCTTGCTCGCAGCCGAGCGCCAGCAGATCGTCCATGGTGTGAATGCCCTTGTCGTTCAGCCGCTTCTCGGTGCGTGCGCCGATGCCCGGCAAGGCGCGCAGCGTGAGCTGATGCAGAGCTTCGGGCAGGATGTCCAGCGGAAGCGCCACCAACCCATCGGGCTTTTCCATGTCGCTGGCAACTTTGGCCAGATAGCGGTTAGTTGCCAAACCGACCGAGCTGCGCATCATGGGGCCGACCCGTTCCAGAATGCGCGCCTTCACCTGCCTGCCTAGCGCCATGGCCGCCAGCAGCGGCCGCTCACGGCCCATCAGCCGGCATGCCATCTCGTCGATGGACATCACAGCCGTCACCGGCAGGCAGCTCTCCACAGCCTCGACAATGCGGTGATGGTATTGGACATAAACTTCGTGCCGCGCCTCCACCAGCACCAGATCCGGGCACATCCGCTTGGCTTCGGCCACAATGGTTCCTGTTTTGACGCCACAGGCTTTGGCCTCGTAACTGGCGGCAAGGCAACAGGTTGTATCGGCCATCATGGGCACTATGCCTACCGGCTTACCATGCAGCTCGGGGCGAGCGTCCTGCTCCACCGAGGCAAAATAGGAGTTCATATCAACGAACAGCCAGTTGAGATGAGGCCCGCTTGCCCGGTCGTCCTCCAGCCCTTGCGGGGAGCTTGCAGTCTCAGGCTCCGGGGGCCTTAGTTCTTCCGGCCAATCCGCGGAGTCAGGGGCCGATGCCGGATTGAGACCGGGGTCCATATCAATATATATTCGCCTTTTATTCTCCACAAAACAAGTGGGTATACGGAAAAATTCTCCGATGATACCCTTGACGCAACGGAATTTAGGCGCAGAATAGCTTCAAGGTCGGTAGTCCCCGGAACCCAATCAACGTCTAACTCTCTGAGTCTGTAACTGGTGACAAGACGATGCATACCCTGATTCACTGGTTAGTAAACTACGAAAACGCCATTGCCATTATCGTCACAGTGGCCATAGCCTTGGTCGTGGTTTGCTGCCTCGAGTGCTCGGAGTGCCCCAGCCGCGACGAGGACGACGTTTTCCGCCACCACTCACTCTAGGCGTCCCGCGCCGCCGGCTTGCCCCGCTCGTCCAGTTCGATATGGCAGAAGGGCATGTGATGGTCATGCGGGAAAAAGACCAGCCACTTCTCTTGAATGGCGCGCGCATACAATCGCTTGCGCTGCTCGATCAGCGTCAGCGGGTCGAGGTCGTAGGCCATGCCCCAGGCCAGGTCGAGATGCGCCGTGGTGGGAATCAAGTCGGAGATGAAGCAGCCCCGCCGGCCTCCTGAGTCAAAATAAACCGCCATCATCTGGGCCGTGTGCCCAGGGTAAATGTCCACGGAGATGCCCGGCACTATCGTGCCTGGCCCATCCAGCAGCGTCATTTGCCCGCTCGCGATCAGCGACTCGTAGTTGGCCCCGAGATAAACTGACCGGTCGCGCTCCAGTTGCAGCCGCCCATGTTCCACCTCGCCGCGCTACGTGTAGTATCGCGCGTTGGGAAACGCGGGCAGGAGCGCGCCATCCGCGCCCAGCGTCGTATTCCAACCGCAGTGGTCAAAGTGCAGATGGGAGTTGATCACCACGTCCACATCTTCCATGCGGATGCCCGCCGCGGCGAAGGAAGCGGGCAACATCTGCTGCGCGCCATAGATGGCCCGCATCTTGGCGTCCAGCTTGTTGCCCAGGCCTGTCTCGATTATCACGGTCCGCTTGCCGTCGCGGATTACCACAACATTCGATCCCATCAGCATGCGGTTTTCCGCGTCGGGCGTAACGCGCTTCAGCCACAGCGGCCTAGGCACCACGCCGAACATCGCGCCGCCATCCAGCAGGAAGTAGCCGTCGGTGAGCACGGTAATCTCCAACTCCCCCAGCATTACTCGCCCGCGAATCAGCTCATGCGTATTCGCGCGCTCGGCGGGATGAGAGGTGGCAGTGCTCATTGTCCGGCTCCGCTTGCAACCGGCGGCTTGAGATACGTTTCAAACTGCGCCAGGATTCGGTTGAAGAGATGTGTGCGCACATCCGATCCGGAAATCGCATGTGTTTTGCGCGGATAAAGTTGCAGGTCGTAAGGAATCTCAGCTTCGATCAGCTTCTGCACAAATTGCACCGTGTTCTCCATGTGCACGTTGTCGTCGCCGGTCCCATGCGCGAGCAGCGACCTGCCTTTCAAGTTGGCCGCGGAATTAAGCACCGAAAAGTCCTTGTAGCCTGAGGCAAAATCCGCCGGCTCGCTCATGTAACGCTCGGTATAAATCGAATCGTAGTTGCGCCAGTCGGTCACCGGCGCTACCGCAACTCCGGCGCGGAAGCGATCCGAATGCGACATGGCGTAGAGCGTGAAAGTGCCGCCCCAGCTCCAGCCCCACCAGCCCAGGCGCTTCGGATCTAGTTGCGGATACTGTGCCAGCGCCGCGTCCAACACGGTCAGTTGATCCTCCAGTTGCACCGGGCCGAAGTTATGATAAGCAGCCTGCGCAAATGCGCGCCCGCGTCCGCCCATACCGCGATTGTCGGCGTGCAGCACCGCAAATCCGTGCTGTGCCAGCAACTCGTCAAAGAGCAGACCATCGTGCCATTCATTAACCACGGTAGCCACGTTAGGTCCGCCATAAGGATTCACAATCAGCGGGACGCTTGCCGAGCCTGTCGCGCCTTCGGGCATCAGCAGCGTGGCGTAGAGTGTTGTCCCGTCGTGTGCCTTCACCGTAATCTGTTCCGGCGCGCGCAGATGATATGGTTCCACCGCCTTCGTCGACCAGAAGACGTTGCACATCGTCGCCTCAGTGCACAGCTTGAGCGTGGTCGGTTCCATGCGCGACGATTGCTTATCTATAAATGCGTTACCACTTGGCGCGAAGGTGCCTTCATGCGTGCCCGCGCCGACTGTCAGCTGTTTTTTCTCGCCCGCGAAATTCACCTGCCACAATTGCTGATCAAGCTGGCCGCCCTCGTTCGAAGCGTAGTCAATCAGCTTGTTTGCCGCATCCAGGCGGTAGACATCGCTCACTTCAAAATCACCCGGCGTTAATTGCTTTTCGAGTTGGGCTTTGGCATGAATCGCATCGGCCGCGTCAAAGCTGTAGAGATAAAGATGATTGTGCCCGTCGCCCCAATGAGTCAGCACGATGCTGCCATTGCCGACGAAAACATCGTACTTGTCGTTGAAGAACTTCTTGTCGGTCAGTTCAAGCGCCGCGTGCGATTGCCCCGTAGACGCATCGGCAAAATAAATGTCGCGATGCTTCTGGTCGCGAGTCAGAGTCTCAATCCACAGCGTCTTCGCATCCACCCAGCCGAAGCGCGGAATGTAATCCTGCCCGGCGCGAATTGGCAGGCTGACCCATACCGTGTTGCCTCCGTCGGCGCTTACAACGCCAACGCGGACTGATGGGTTGGGATCGCCGGGCTGCGGATAACGCTGCATCGCGACAGTCGCGTGCGTGGGAATCCAGTCGGCGATGGGATACTCAGGCACGGCGGATTCGTCCATTTGCAAATAGGCGAGATGCTCTGAATCCGGAGACCAAAAATAATTGCTGCGCGTCGCCAACTCCTCTTCGTACACCCAATCCACTTCGCCGTTCAGCACATTCGCATTGGGCGCCGGCGCCACGATCGTCATCGGCGTACCGGCCTTCTTCAGTCGCGCCACAGCCAGTCCGTGATCGCGGATGAAGGATATCGATTCGCCGTTGGGCGAGAACTTGGGGTCGTCGCCTGAAGCCTCGCCGGCAAACGCAACCTCCGCGCCCGTGTTTTTGTTCAGGTCATAGAGCCACAGGTGGCCATTCGCGTCGAAGAGCAGATGCGTCGCGTCCGGCGCCCAAAGGTGGCCGGCCATCTTATAGCGTTCGCGGTGGTCGCGGTCCGTCTCCGACTCCTTGGCCCCGGCGAGCGAAGCCAGCTTTTCCCGGCTCACCAAAACATCCGTCTTGCCCGTCGCAAAACTCACTTCCATCAGCTCGCCGTCGTTCAGATAAGTCGCACGCTTACCGTCCGGCGACCAAGCGAACTCGTCGGGCTCATGCCCAATCAACGAACCATGTCCGAAGATCGCCTCCACAGTGAGGGGTTTCGCCGATGCTTGGGCGGACAGCGGAAGAGTCAAGAACGGAACGGCAATCAC
The DNA here is from genome assembly GCA_049517315.1 of Occallatibacter sp. Classification (GTDB taxonomy): domain Bacteria; phylum Acidobacteriota; class Terriglobia; order Terriglobales; family Acidobacteriaceae; genus Telmatobacter. The sequence continues at coordinate 19,929 of JBEKSE010000048.1, forward strand.
GCCGCAGAGCAAAAGAGTAGTTGTACGGGTCAAAATGAATCCCTCCAAGGTGGAGCACTGCATGGTGTTGAAACCACGCCTGATCGAGGGTCAGTGCCGCCCCACCGAAGTGTACCCTACCGCGGTATTTCAGTGCATCAAAGTCAACCGTTTATGCGAAGATAGACTCAAAGTCAGTTAGGGAGATAGAAGAGTCATGAAACAACTTGTGCGCGCCGTCGTGTTCATCGGGATCGTAATTCTAGGAGGCGCTGCGTTCGCGCAGAGCGATGCATGTGCGAATCCAAGCGCAACCAGGATTGGTTTGCTGATTCAGAACAGGCCAATTGTGAGCGATTCTACAACTTCCCAGCAGATGGTTGACTTCTCGAAGCGGTTGGTGGCCGCTGATACTAAGTTCCGGGATCTGCTCGCGCAGCGCCTGTCCGCGAACGTTTGCATTGTCACGAATCGCGAGGTCTTTACCGATCCAAAAAACTTCCCTCAACTCAAGGGCAGCACGATTATAGAAATTGGCTCGGACGCGTCATCCAATGACCCGAACATTCTTGCTATTGCTGTTAGTGTCGGCTCCACTCAAGGAGTTTTTATGCAGGATCAGCTGCGCATGTTTTCGGTTCCTGTGCTGATTGAGTCAGACTCCGGCTATGCGCGCGGGGTAGATATCGTTATGAAATTCTGGCAGTTCTGGGCTGATGCAGCCACGCGCGATCAGAAAAAATAGCTGCGTGTAACATCGCTGTAACAATAGTCAATGCTGCGGATTCAGGGCATAATCAATTGCGCCAGGCACCAACGTGCGCGGCATTATTTCCAAAAATGCATTAAAATGGAACATGGCTAACGATCATCGTAAACATTTTCTTTTTGCCAGCGATTTCGATAAGACACTGACGTTCAACGACACGGGCTACGTGTTGAGCGAGTTGCTGGGCATCTCTGTGTCGGAGTTCGAGCAGAAAGCCAGGGGCATGGCGAACCTGAACCTCGTTCAGCAGGGCGCCGAACTTTCCTATCTGCTCCTGCACGATCCGGCCTTCCATTCGCAAGTGCGACGCACGCATTTGTATGAGGCGGGGAAGCGCATCCGCCTCAAGGAAAACATCAAGCAGGTCTACGAAATCCTTGACCGGCGCATTGACGGATTCCACTTCGATTTCTATGTGCTCTCCGCCGCGCCGGTGGAAGTGATTCAATCTGCGCTTGAAGGGATCGTGCCCCAGGACCACATTTTTGGCACGGAGTTCAAGTACAAAGCTTCGGGCGAGATTGATAGCCTGGTGCGCGCTACGGCGGGCTACGGAAAAGTCGCGCGTCTCGATCAACTGATAGAAGAGCGCGGCGTTCCCGCCGACCATGTTGTTTATGTGGGTGACGGCAGCTCTGATATTCACGTGATGCTGCATGTGAACCGGCGCGATGGTTTTACCATTGCCGTCTCGTCATCAGAGCTGGTGGCGCAGATCGCAAAGCGGACGGTGCTGAGCGACAACGCCCTGCCTACGCTGGTGCCAATATTGGAGGATATTGCCGGCTGGCATAGGCCTCAGATCCGTCATCTCTTCGAGTCCTATGGATTCCTGATTCAGGGATGGGACCGCGTGCAGACCGACTGGGTCACACTTCGCCCCAGCGGCGTCACAGTGGAGAAGGCAGTTGTGGCCGAAGCGAAGTAATGCTTCAGCGAAATACAGAGCTTCAAGAGACAGGATCACGCCTGACTGATTCCCGAGGGTTTTACTTGGAGCATTTGCAGAATCCTGCAAGCCGTCACATAAACCCGCAAACTGCGAAACTGAACCTCAACTAATCCGTATTGCGGCTTGCGCCGCGGAGGCCAAGGGTGTATCTTCCGGCTCATGCAATGTGCAACTCCCAAGGAACGGCGCAATCTTGGTCAGGCGCGGCGCAAACAGTTAGGCCGCCAGGAACACAGCGAATTTAAACCCAAGGCGCGGAAGACTCCCGCATTGGAACTCATAGCCTGCTCGATGCACGGGCGCGTTACCGCGCTTATTCCGCTCAAGTACAAATTGATGGCCGAGTCGCCTTTCGGCTACCTGCGCGGCGCGGTTCCGGTGATGGCCGCCGATCTGGCTCTATTGCCTTCGACCGGCATTATCTGCCAGCTTTGCGGAGATGCGCACGTGCGCAACCTGGGCGCATTTGCCGCTCCCGATGGCCGCCTGGTTTTCGACATCAACGATTTCGACGAGACCATTCGCGGACCGTTCGAGTGGGACTTGAAGCGCATGGCCGCCTCGTTGGTTCTAGCCGGGCGAGAAGCCGGACACAAGGAGGCCTCGGCGCGGCAGGCCGTTGAAAAGTTTGTTGCCCGTTACGCCGCGCAGATGGGCGCCTTTGGCCGCATGCCTTTGCTCGCAGTGGGCCGCTTTCAGGTTCACCGACTGAACGAAGTCGAGCCGGTCCTCGATGCACTGCTCAAAGCTGAAAGAGCCACACCATTGCACACGCTGGAGCAGTTGACCGAGCCTGCATCCGGCAATCCGGGTGCGCCTCGCCGCTTCAAGGAAAACAAGCCAACCCTCACACGCGTCACAGGCCGCCAGGCAGCGGCTGTTCTGGCTTCGCTCGGCGCTTATCGTCAGATGCTCGAGCCGCAGCGCCAGCATCTTTTGTCGCTCTACCGCCCGGTGGACGTGGCTTTCAAAGTTGTCGGAACCGGCTCGGTGGGCCTGCGCGACTACTGCATTTATTTTGAGGGCAACGGCCCCGGTGATCCTTTGTTTTTGCAGATCAAAGAGGAGCCTGCATCAGGCTACGCACCCTATTTGCCCGACGCCGACTCACCCCACCATAACGGCCAACGTGTTGCAGAGGGGCAGAAAACGATGCAGGTGCAATCCGACCCGTTCCTCGGCTGGACTCATTTTGCCGGACGCGATTACCTGGTGCGGCAACTCAACGACCACAAGGGTTCCATTGATTTGGAAGATCTGGCCGGAGGCGGCCTGGAGGCTTATGCCGAAGTCTGCGGCGAACTGTTGGCCCGCGGCCACGCCCGCTCCGGCGACCCGCTCATTCTGGCCGGCTACATCGGCTCGGGCGACGGCTTTGCTGAGGCTCTGGCCAAATTCGGCGCCCTTTATGCCGACCAAACGGAGAAGGACTGGCTGGAGCTTTGCCGCTCAGGTAAGGCCGGCAAAACGCAGCAGAGCTTGCGGAAATAGCCAGAAGTAAGCGGTTTTTTCTTGCTAATCCGTCGATTGGAGGGTACGATTTCCGCACCTTTCCACTGAGGTGGAGAGCCGGAGGTTCCCCCCCATGAATGCAAATTGCTGGACTGGGCTTCCCCGCCCGTCCTCTGCCTACGCCTTTTCGCTTTGTTGCGCGGTAGCTGCATTGCTTGCTTGCCTCACAACGGCCGCAACCGCCCAAACCCAGGCCGCGGACTCGCCTACCTTCCGGCGGGACGCCACAGTAAAAGTTCACACGGCCGACGAAACAACGGTCCCCAAGACCACTCGCCCGTTGACGCCTTCTGACAAGCTCCGCGCACCCTTCCCGCCCGAGAAGCCCGGCTGTGCTCATTTGGTCAACAATGTTTGGGAGCCGGTGCCTTGCGCCACGGAAGAGTACAAGAAGGCGCATTACATGCCGCCTCCGGTGCTGGCCAATAGCATTCAATCCACGCCGCACCGGGGCATGACGTTCATTATCGAGAAGCCGTGCTGCCGCATTGAGTCAAGCACCATTACTTCGCCTTTTGACTGGGGGTCTGTGGCCATCAATCAGACCTCCGACCCGGCAACGGCAACCGAGCAAAGCGGAGGCACGTCCAGCGCCTTCAGCATCCAGACCAACACCAACACCTTCACCTGTGCGCCCTGCAAGAGCGGATCTCCATTCGCGGCCACACCCGGAGTTCCCAACTCGGCCAGCGAATCGGGAGACACGGGATGGGTGCAGTTCGTTTATCAGCAATTTCAAACCGGATCGTCGCCGGGAAAAGGAAACACGCGCCTATGCGTGTGGAATGTGGATGTCACTGTTGCGCTGAATACAGGCAACAGCGGTCCGGGCTACGCGTCCACCTGCGTTTACCCCTCCGCAACCGAAGCTGTCGCTCCGCTGGACGGCAGCGGCGCTGCCAATGGAGGCGCTGAGGTGATTGGGTACGTGCAGTGCCCGACCTCCTCGTACAACAATTGCACTCTTTGGGTTGTCGCACAGTTGCCCTGGTCACAGGGTTCGGGGTGGTGGGCCATCTCGGCGCCCGATACCATGGGCCTGGCCGGCAACTGGCTTAACGTGGGCGGCACGATCCTGGGCTCCGGCGGCGGCAATGAAGCAATTTTCACAGGGTCGCAGTTCCAGCAAGTGGTGCGCGCATACTCCTGTTACACTTCGCCGACTTCAGCTACCGGGTACGCGCCAACGGCTTGCCCAAACCCGGCGCCATGGAACACCTTCGCTCGAGCATTTGAGCTCACCGCTTCTCCGGCCAGCTACGACCCAACCGGCGAATCAAGCAATCTGACCAATGACCCGGTGACTATCTCTTGCGGCGATTACGATTGCTGGATGTCGTATAACTCGACGAATTAGGGACGCGCACGCGGTTACGGGGATTGAAATTCCCACCCTGGCCGCTCTCCATCTCCGCGCACACACAGAATCTCGGTTCGTGGTGTCCCATCCTTTTTACGAAGAACGTGAAAAGGATGGGACACCAAGCGGCTCGCCCTAACATGCCAGGACGCGGCACTCCAATTGTGAGGTCCAGGATGAGCCGCCGGCCAGGATTTCAGATTCTTTACGACTTTTCCTTCAAGTCGGGGTTGGCATAAATGAATGCATCGCTCGCAGCTACTCCGGAGCGAAGGAAAAGAGATAAATGTCATGCTTTGTTCTCATCGCCGTATTTTGTTTCCAATTCTTCTTGTCTTCTTATTGCCGCTTGCCGGGTGCATGGGCGGTTCCGGCTCACAATATAAGTTTTCAACTAGTGTAAGCGTCATCGCTCCCGCTACCAGCGTCACAGAGGGCCAACCAGTAATCTTGGAGGCTGTGATCGCCAATGGGGCTAGTGCTACCGGAACGGTAACCTTCTATAACGGATCAACGGCGATCGGGACTGCGCAGGTCGGCAGCCTTTCTTTCTTTAATTCCCTGGATGGAGGCGCGCAGCTTTCGACTACGTTCTCTTCCAGCGGTGTGCAGAGCATTACCGCGAAATACAGCGGCGACGAGTTCAATTCATCAAGTACGTCCCAGCCCACGTTGATCGGCGTGTACAGCAATAATTTGGCAACATCCTCCATTATTCTGCAGGCCTCCACCACGACACCTCAATACCTGACGAATGTGACATTAACCGCCACGGTCTCTCCTTCTGGCGCCACAGGTACGGTCACGTTTTATAACGGAACGACCAATATCGGCAGCTCTGCTGTTAATGCAGGTACCGCCAGTCTGACAACTTCGTTCGCGGCCGGAGGCACGGCGACACTCCACGCAGTTTATTCGGGCGACTATAACTATCTTTCCAGCACCTCGAATTCGATCTCGATGAACATCAGCGGTCCGCTGGTGACTATGACCACTCTGCAGGCTTCAACCAACTCCGTCGCGATAGGCGGCAGTATTACGTTGACCGCCAATCTATCTCCGGCAACAGTCACGGGCACGGTCACGTTTTATAGCGGATCGACTGCGATTGGCACGGCGAATGTGAATGCAGGTGTTGCTACGCTGAATACCAGCTTTGCCAGCTCGGGCAAGATCGCCCTGAAAGCAATCTTTGCTGCAAATGCTTCGTGGGAAACGAGCACATCAAATCAAGTTTCTCTCTTCGTTACCGGCAACACTCCCGACACCGTCGTGCTGCAGGTTTCGCCTTCTTCGCTGGTCATCGGCGACTCTGCCACGCTGACGGCCAAGATTTCACCATCGGGGGCGACCGGCACGGTGGTCTTTTACGATGGGACCCAAGCGATCGGCACATCCTCGGTCGTGGCGGGCGTGGCCACATACGCGAATCTCTTTATGGTTGCAGGGTCCCAGAGTCTGACGGCGGTCTATAGCGGAGATACAACCTATCTTTCCAACACCAGCAGCCCCGTAATTCTCAACATCAGCCTTCCGGGACCAACGCCAACCACGACAACGCTGACGCTGAGTGAATACTCGGGCTACCTCGGAGATACAGTCACGCTGACAGCCAACGTCAATCCTCCGGCGGCAACCGGTCAGGTCGACTTTTACGATAATGGCATTTTTCTGCAAAGTGTCGTGGTTTCCTCCGGCACGGCTGCCTGGTCGCAGCCATTCACGCAATCCTACTCGAACAGCATCACCGCGGTTTACGATGGAGACGTGACGTATTCTCAGAGTACTTCCAACTCACAAAATCTCGAGTTAAGCGATAACTCTGATTAAACGACCACCGTGTCCGGCCGATCCACTGCTTTTACGCTCGCCCGGCGAACTCCCGCGTCTCGGTGAAGACCCTAACCTTTTCGCCCACTTCAATGTAGAGCGGAGCCTTGATTTCGAGGCCGGTCTGGAGCCGGGCCAGCTTGGTCACGTTGCCGCTGGTGTCGCCGCGCGCGCCACCCTCGGTGTATACAACTTCCAGCTCGACCTTCTCCGGCAACTGCAAGCCGATGGGGTTGCCGTTGAACTTGTGCAGTTGGATGATCACGCCTTCGACCAGAAGCTCCAGCGCGTTGCCCATCATGTCGCTGTTCAGCGTCAGCGTCTCAAAGCTCTCCTGATCCATGAAGTGCGATCCTTCGCCGTCTGAGTAGAGATAGGTGGCTTCGACGAGTTCCAGGTCCGGCTCCTTGAATCGCTCGCCGGCCTTGAAGGTCTTGTCGAAGACCGCGCGCGTAAGCAGGTTGCGCATCTTCAGGCGAACCAGTGTTTGGCCGCCGCGGGCTGTGGGCGTGGAAACCTCGGCATCCATGCAGTAATACGGAGTGTTTTCAAATTCAAAATACATCTTGCGTTTGACGGTAATCGCTTCCAGCAGTGCGGCCATAAAATCCTCGAATAAAACAAGCTTGTGCGCCTAAAATGCCAAAGGCTATTCATTCGGCGCCCTGTCAATTATAGGTTGAAGCGCCGCCTCCGGGCTTGCCACTACCCGCTCCGCTGGCGATACTGGCTATAGTTCGCTCTGCGGGCTAACTTTTTCCCCATGAGGTCTGTCGTGGCTCGTGAACTTCTTTCCGCACGCCTTGGACGCAAAGAGTGCATCAGCGAAGTTGCCCAGTGCTATCACTTTGAATTTGTCATCGACGAGTTGGAGAACTTTCCCTTCGTCTCCGGCCAATTTGTCTCCGGCGTGGCGCCGGACGATAAAGGCAAGCAGCAGACGCGCGCCTATTCGTTGGCCTCGGCGGCCAATGGCAATCGGTTTGAGCTGTGCGTGAACCGGGTCGAAGAGGGCTTCTTTTCCAACCACCTGGCCGACCTGCCCGATCTGCCCATTGGTGGCACGATTCAGATTCACGGGCCGCATGGGCACTTCATTCTTCACGAACCCATTACGGATTCCATTTTGGTGGCGACGGGCACCGGCGTTGCGCCCATGCGCAGCTATCTGCAATGGCTCTTTCCGGAAGACGGTCCCGACCGCAGCGATGGCAAGCAGATTTGGCTGGTTTACGGCACCCGTCACGAGAGCGACATCTATTACCGCGCCGAGTTCGAGGCGCTTGCCGCGCGCAAGCCCAACTTCCACTACCTGCCCACGTTGAGCCGCGCGACGGAGAGTTGGACCGGCCTGCGCGGCCACGTTCAGGGGCCGATGGTCCGCATTATCGAGGAGCGCGCCGCAAGACTGGGCCAGACGCTGCCTGTGCCCCCGGTTGATCCGAGTCTACTGCAATCAGAACTGAAGTTCGACATCTACGTCTACATCTGCGGCCTCAATGAAATGGTCTCCGGCGTCCGCGAAAGCCTGACCGCCATCGGCTGGCACAAGAAACAGATTGTTTTTGAGCGCTACGACTAAGACTCGCCCAGTGATAACATTGAGCCAGACGCAGACCCCAACTCGGCGCGGCCAGACCGCCATTGCGTTGGGCCTGATTTTGGCCTGCTATGCGTGCGCGCGAGTTTTGGAAATAACATCCACTCCCATTCCGCGCACGGCCATTGTTGCTCTCGACGTGTCCTCCGCGATGGCCTTCGCGCTAGTCGACGGCGCCCGCCACTACCGGTTGCGTGGCATTCTGGCCTTCGCGGTTATATGTACTGTCGTTGGAAACCTGGTCGAAAATCTCGGCGTCGCCACAGGCTTTCCCTTCGGCCACTACTACTTCGCCGAGCTCATGGGCCCCAAGCTCTTTTATGTGCCGGTGCTGCTTGGCCTGGCCTATATCGGAATGGCATACGTTTCATGGACGCTGGCAGTGCTCATTGTCGGCGACCTCAATGCGCCGGCCGCAGGGATTCGAGTGCTGACGCTGCCCGTGGTTGCCAGCTTCGTGATGGTTGCCTGGGATCTGGCGCAAGACCCGATCTGGGCTACGGCGCTGCACGGCTGGGTCTGGCGAGACGGAGGTCCGTGGTTCGGCGTGCCAATCTCCAACTATCTTGGCTGGTACGGAAACGTCTTCACGATCTATCTTCTCTTTGCGTTTTATTTGCGCCGCTATCCGGCTCCAGCCATTGCAGCGCCGTCGGCACTGCGTCCGGCGCTAGTGTTCTATGTGCTTTGCGCCGCAGGCAACGTCTTGCAGATCATCTCTCCTCTCGCCCCCGCCGTTGTCCAAGACCCCACAGGCAAGCAGTGGCGCTATGCCGACATTGCCGGCGCTTCGGCTCTGGTTTCAATCTTTGTTATGGGAGCTCTTGCCGCTGTTGCGTGGATCAGGCTCGCCGAACAGGAGAAAGCCGCTACAGATTGAACAGCTCCCGCAGCCGCTTGGTTTGCGCACGGCTGACGGGGATCTCCGTCTGCCGTTTGTCGTTCATGCGCAACTGGTAGCTGGACTTGAACCACGGCACCACTTCGCGGATGTGGTTGATGTTCACCACAAAGCCGCGATGGGCGCGCCAGAAGACGGCGGGGTCGAGCAGATCGAGAAGTTCCTCGAGCGTGCGGCACTTGGACAGGCCCTCGAAGCTCTGCGTGGCCACGCGAATCACGCCCTCGTCGATAGCCGCAAAACAGATCTCCGCCTGGTCAATCAGCAGAAGGCGGTTCTGCGCCTGCACGATGAGCTTGGCCGGCTGAGGGGTGCGCGAGGCTCCTTGCGGACGATTGAGCAGCCGCAGCAGAGACTCGATTTGAGACTCGGGCAGCGAGCCGTTCGCGTTTCCGGCCAAACGGCCTCGCACACGCTCCACGGCCTGCTCCACGCGTGTGCGGTCAAAGGGCTTGAGCAGGTAATCCACGGCGTTCACGTCGAATGCGCGCACAGCGTATTGGTCGAATGCCGTGGCAAAGACGATCTGCGGCAGCGGCTCGGCCACCTGCGGCGCGGCATTCCCGTTCGCCTTGACGCGGAGATCCATCAGCTTCTGAATCACCGCGAAGCCGTCCAGCCCCGGCATCTGCACATCGAGGAAAACCATGTCGGGATGGTACTCCTCGATCAATTCCACAGCCTCGATGCCGTTAGCTCCCTGCGCCACCACATCTACGCCGCCCACCTGGGCAAGCAGGTAGGCAAGCTCCTCGCGAGCAAGTTGTTCGTCGTCGATGATGAGAGCGGAAAGAGGCATGCGGAGCGGAAGAAGAACGCAGCTTGATTGTAGGAACACAGCCGCGGGAGGTCAATTGCGAGAAGCTGTTAAGCTGAGCGGATGGGCAGGCGGGATTGGGACGCGGAGAAGATCGCGAGGGTGCGCGGGCGGTTGCTGGAGTGGTACGAGCGCTCGCGGCGCGACCTTCCCTGGCGGCGCAGCCGTGACCCATACGCCATCTGGGTTTCTGAGATTATGCTGCAACAGACCCGCGTAGCCGTGGTGGTGGAGCGCTACGAGGCGTTCATGTTGCAGTTTCCCACGCTGAATTCACTGGCACAGGCGCCCGAACAGGAAGTGCTGGCTTTGTGGAGCGGCCTGGGCTATTACCGGCGGGCGCGGATGCTGCTCAAGGCAGCGCAGTTTGCGGTGGAGCATTACAAGGGCGACCTACCTAAGACGGCTGAGGCGCTGCGCTCGCTGCCCGGCATCGGCGCTTATACGGCAGCCGCAATCGCCAGCATCGCACACGGTGAGCAGGTGGCGGTGGTGGACGGCAACGTCGAGCGGGTGCTGTGCCGGCTGGAGGGATGGAAGGGCGACAGTCACGCAGGCGGCGGCGCGCAGCTTCGGCGCAAGATCGAGAAGCTGGCTGCCGAGTTGGTTTGTCCCGAGCGGCCGGGGGACTCGAACCAGGCGCTGATGGAACTGGGCGCAACCCTCTGCTCACCACGCAGTCCGCAATGCCTGGTGTGCCCGGTAGCCAGCGAATGTAAGACACAGGGGGAGCATAAGACCACGCCGCGGCCACCGATGATCAGCCGCGAGACGGCGCATGCGCTCTCGGTGCGCACCGTGAGGCGCGAAGGGCAGACACACCGGGAAGTTCTGCTGGAGCAGCGTCCGGCTTCGCTGACCGTGATGCCGGGCTTGTGGGAGTTGCCCATGCTTCAGAAAGCTGCCGTTTCCGAGAAAGATTTGCGCCTGACGGTGCGCCACGCCATCATGCAGGTGAATTACCTGGTGCGAATCCGCGCGGTTTCTGAAGACGATATTGATGCGATTGCCGCCCACGGCGAGCGGCGCTGGGTTCCGTTGCGCAAGGCGGCGGGAATGGCGCTGACCGGGCTGGCGCGAAAGGTGCTCGGCCGTTTGCATCTTCTGGCAGACGAGCCGCCCGGCGCTCCACTCATTTCATAGTTTTCTTATGAATAGTGTGGGAGACGACGCATCCTTACAAGCCTCTGGCGCATCGAATCGACGTTGAGCATTATGACGCGGCGATTGGGAATTCTCTCGTCCACGACGCGTAGGGCCATGCAATTCGTACAAATTCATTCACCCTAAGGAGGCACAATGGCAAGCAAGGCAAGTGCGGTTTGGACAGGTTCACTGAAGGAAGGCAAGGGCACGATTTCGACAGCGACGGGCGTGCTCAAGGATGCGAGCTACTCATTCGCCACGCGGTTTGAGGGCGCCAGTTCGGGCACCACGCCTGAGGAACTGATTGCGGCGGCCCATGCCAGTTGCTTCTCCATGGCGCTGGGCGCACAATTGGGCGGCGCGGGGCTAACTCCCCAAAAGATTGAAACCCATGCGGCAGTCACACTGGCCAAGGTCGAGGGCGGCTTCGCCATCACACGCATTGCGCTGACCACAACAGCCAGCGTTCCCGGCGCCTCGAAAGAGGCTTTCGACAAGGCCGCAGCCGACGCCAAAGCAGGCTGCCCCATTTCGAAACTCTTCGCCAACAACACCGAAATCACGCTCGACGCAAAGCTGGTGTAACTAGCACGCGAAGGCCCCGGGCCGGAGCGGAAAACTCCGGCCATGACGGCCCATTCTCACGCGTCAAAATTTGACACACGGTCGCGCATTTGCGAGACTCGAAGTTGCTGCCGGTTCAGTGGAGAACGCTGGACCTGTGTACTGTGCCGAAGTGGCGGAATTGGCAGACGCGCGTGGTTCAGGTCCACGTACTCGCAAGGGTGTGGGGGTTCGAGTCCCTTCTTCGGCACCAATTATTGGTATATCTAACTGAATCTAATAGTAAATAGAAGGAAATTCCAGCCTTCCGCAAATCAGCTTTTGCCAACTCTGTCACCCAAGTCCATGGCTACAGTCT
>JBEKSE010000049.1:0-31632 GCA_049517315.1 Occallatibacter sp.
TGACGTAGTTGGTTCACAGAGAATCCTCCTTCTCTGCGTCCCAAACTATCGAATCGGAGGCAGCCGCTGGCTCACGAACACGCGAATGCGTCCGCCGCCGCAGCGGCTTCGTTCAAGTCGCCCAGTATTCGCTAATCTGCCCGAAACCAAACTCCCTTGTTGCCAACATGCCCGTTCACTCCCTGCACCCGGCGTCGAAGAGGCCGAAGGCGTCTGCCTGGACGGCAAGTCCTTGCAGATAATTAACTGCTAGCCGCGCACACTATCCATAAGGAGAACCCACCTGTGACCGAATTATCCGCAACAGAACTCTGTTTGATCGAATCCACCCCGGCACCCGAACCCGCCAGCGCGCCCGCCCCAGCGCACGAACCCGACCTCACCCACGCCCGGCCCGCCGTCCGCAAATGCGGCGCAGCCTATCGCCGCGCCTTCAATGCCTACATGGAGACCAGCGATGGGGACGACTTTGACAAAAAAAAGGCGGCCGGCGTAGGAGGGCTGGCCTACCGCGAAGCCATGCCCCTGCTATCCAGCTTCGAAGGCATCCGCGATTTCATCGCCTGCACGGCCCACGGAATACTCATGGGAGCCATCCCGCAGGAGCAGAGCGGCCGCGTCCTTTACGCCGCCCAGGTCGCCCTCGCCACCCTCCAGCGCGAGCCCAAACCGCGAAAAACCGCATGACCCCTACCCCCTCCCCCTCCGGGGGCCATTTTCTGATCGAGGTTTTCACGCAAGCCTATATAAATAAACAGTTTAGTAATTTGAGCTATTAACCAAGTGGTAATCATTACCGTCTGATTTTGGCCGATTTTTGCGCGTTTTAGGGCCGAAATTGACGCAATGCGCCTTCAAGTCCGCTCTCGTATGCGTCGATGAGCTTGTCCCAGGAGGCATTCGCGTCTTCGTCCACCTGTTTCCGCCGCGAGTCATCATCGAACCAAGCGATCGTTCTCTGAATCCCTTGCGAAAACGGAACTTTGGCGCAGTAGCCCGGCACAAAACGCTTGATTTTGCTGTTGTCGAAGACCACGCTTACTGCTTTGTCGCCGGTCAGCCCGCCAACTTCATCCGGTAAGCAAGCGCTCACAAAGTCTGACGCGATGTGAACGATCTGCGCTTCAACACCGGCGGCTTGCGCCGTGATGCGATAGAACTGATCCCATGTCAGCACCTCGTCGCTGGTGATGTGGAAGGCGTGGCCGATGGCTTGCTGATGGCCCAGCAAGCCAACCAGCCCCTGCGCGAAATCGCTGTTGTGAGTCGCCACCCAAAGCGACGAGCCATCGCCCGGCACGATCACCTTTTTGCCGCGCCGCATACGGTCCACCGCCGTCCAGGGCTTGAGCCAACTGTTCACGGCCAGCACAATCTGCGTATCCCCGTATGTCAGCGACGGGCGCACGATGGTGATAGGAAAACTCTCTTCGCGATAGGCCTTCATCAGGCGTTCTTCGCAAGCAATCTTATCGCGCGAGTATTGCCAATACGGGTTGGCGAGCGGCGTCGATTCCGTAATCAGATAATGGCCCACCGGTTTCTGATACGCGCTTGCCGAACTGATGAATATGAATTGATTGGTCCGGCCGCGAAACAAGCGGATGTCGCGTTCCACATCGGCTGCCGTGTAGGCAACCCAGTCCACCACCGCGTCGAACGATTGGTTCCCGAGCGCCTCGGCCACCGCTGCTTCGTCCGTGATATCCGCCGATATCGAACTGAAATTTCGGGGAACATCGGATGTGTGCTGTCCGCGTCTAAGCAGCGTTAAATCAATTCCCCGTTCCGCCGCCAATCTCGTCGAGGCTGTACTGATAATTCCAGTGCCTCCAATGAAAAGAACTTTCATCACGTCTCCTTTTTCCCGAAGACCTCATCCTAACGCAACAGTCGGAAGTATCTCTTCGCCCTCGCAATATCATCGAAAATTTGCGCCTTGAGCGCTTCGGGCGAGGGCCATTGGATCTCGCCGCGCAACCGCAGCAGAAATTCCAGCTCAATCGGCGTCTCTTCGTCAAGCTCCATCGGTTCAAAGTCCAGAATGTGCGATTCAACGGCAAATGACGCCTCGCCGAACGTCGGCCTGTTGCCCACGTTTGTCACTGCTTGAAAGCTGCGTCCGCCAACGGTAAGCCGCGTGACATAAACCCCGAAGGCCGGCAACAGCCCGTCATAAGCCGCAAGGTTCACCGTGGGCACCAGCAGCCGCGTGCCGATGCCGCGTCCTCGCGCCTGCGTGGAGCGCACCGCAAAGGGCCGTCCCAGCAGCCAGCGCGCGCGCTTCATGTCGCCCGCAGCCACGCACGCGCGAATCGCCGAGCTGGAGACCTCCAGCCCATGCGCCTTCACCGGAGCGTGGACGTGCACTGCAAAGCCAAGCTCCGCGCCATACGCTTCAAGCTCGGCCACGCCCGCCTCGGCGCGATGACCAAAGCGGAAGTTGCCGCCCTCATGCACGCCGCGTACGCCCAGAGTCTCCACCAGTAAGCCGCGCGCAAACACCTGCGCAGGCAGCGCTGCCAACGCAGCATCGAAAGGCAGCACCACCACTGCGTCAATGCCGGTGAAACTCAGCAGGCGCAGCCGTTCGCTGATAGGCGTAAGCAGCCCCGGAGCCTCGGCCGGGCGAAGAAACTGATCCGGGTGCGGGTCGAATGTGATGGCCAACGCCCGCGCGCCCACTGATCGCGACTCGGCGACCACTGCAGACAGAATCTCCTGATGGCCCAGGTGCACACCGTCGAAGTTGCCGATGGCCGCCACGCTGGGGCCGTAGCCGGCGGGAATCTCCGCGACCGAGCGAAAGAGAGACATCGCCCCGGGCCTATTCATAGGCTCACGGGCAGGCTGAGGCCGTCGTAGGCCAGCCGAATGCCGTCAGGCAGTGCGCGGTTGGTTTCCTCGTGCCCCAGCTCGTGGGCGATATGAGTCAGCCAGGTGTGCCGCGCGCCAATGCGCCGGGCCCACTCAACGGCCTGCTCCACAGTAGCGTGGCTTGGGTGCGGCTTGTGGCGCAGCGCGGAGACGATCAGGTGGTCGAGCCCTTCCAGCAGCGCAAAGCTCGATTCGGGGATGGCGCTTACGTCGGTCAGATACGCGGCCCGCCCAAAGCGAAAGCCGGTAATCTCCATCTCCCCATGGATCAGCGGCACGCGCAGCAACTCGACGCCGTGAACCGAAGTGCGCTCACCCAGCGGCCGCAGTTGAACCCTCGCGCGGGTGGGATAAGTGGATTGTTCCGAAAAGGTGTAATCGTAGATGCGCTCCAGCACACTGCCCGTTTGCTGCGAGGCATAAAGCGGAATGGGACCGCCTTCGCGCGCGACTGTAAAGCTGAGCGGCCGCAGATCGTCCATGCCCATGATGTGGTCGGCGTGCGAGTGCGTGTAAAAAACCGCGTCCACGCGGGTGAGTCCGTTGCGCAGCGCCTGTTCGCGGAAATCTGGGCCGGTGTCGATGACTACCACTCGCTCACGCTCGCCCCCATCGCCCAGTTCGCGCCAGCGCAACAGCACCGATGGCCTCAGCCGCCGGTCGCGCGGGTCGGCCGAAGTACACACAGCGCAGCCGCAGCCCAGCGTCGGAACCCCCATCGAGGTCCCCGTTCCGAGAAATGTAAGTAGACCGTCCATAAACTCCGGCTGCAACTGGTCACTGTCCACTAATCACCGAATTTTCAGCGCTTGCCCGGAGGCGGCGGTTGCGGCGGCTGCATGCCCTGCAGCGTGATCATACTGGTCAGCTCAAGAAAAGCCATCCGCACCTCGAACAGCACCGTTTGCAGCGTCTTGTCTTCGGCCGCGGTCAGGTTGCCACGAGTCTTTTCCGCCAGCACGCCCAGCAGATCAATGGTGGTCCGCGCTCCCAGAATGTCTACTCTCGGGCGCTGGCCCTCCTGCGCGCCCGCTCCCATCTGGACCATGGCTGAAATGTAAAACTGCTGCACCAGGTTTTCGAAGTTGACGGGCGGCTGCGCGCCCACGGCGGGATTTTGCGCGCGCACCAGGTCTTCGAGCCGCTGTGCGGAGGCGTCGTATGCCTCCTTCTGTTCAAGGCTTTCCTCGGCTGTGGGTGGGGCAGGTATCTCGCCTTCAGCCGGCGGAGCGGCTTCGGGAGGCGCGGCTGGCGCTGGCTTCGATTCGTTGACTACCAGTCTCGGGCCACCGCCTGTCGCAGCTGGGGCTTCTGCGGGAGGCGCCGAGTGCTGCTGGCTTTCCTGCTCTTCTTCCGCCTTGATCTTGCGGCGGTCAATAACTTCAAATTTCGGGGTATCGCTCATAATCTCCTGTTTTCCAATTCATCTCGCTGACTTACACATTGATAATTCTACTAACTCCCCTGACTCGCTTCGAGCACCGGTGGTGTGGCCAGAATGTGAGCCTTGCCCGCGGCCGTTCCCGTGGAGTAAGCAAAAGGCTGGTTGCCTAACTCAGCTTCTCCGCGAATCATCGCCAGGGCAAAGCAGCGGCGTCCCGGAGCCAAAGGCAATTCGCTCGCGCTGGTAATTTTTCCGCCTTCCGTTCCATCGTCCAATGTTAGCTCAGCGCCCGCAGCCGGAAGCGGCCCAAAAAGCTCCAGCGGCCGCAGATGCCGGTGAACGTTGCCTCGGGAGCGAATGCGCTCCACAATCTCCTGGCCAAGGTAGCAGCCCTTGTTAAAACTCAGCGCCCGCATCTGCGAGGTCTCCTGCGCCAGGTCTTTCTCAGCAATGTCAATGCCGTATGCCGGAATCCCCTCAGCGATGCGAAAAGCTTCGACAGCGTCCACTCCCACCGGGCACGCGCCGGCCTCGGTCAGCGCCCCCCAGAGCGCGGCGATCTGGACTGCCTGAACCCAAAGCTCATAATGCGGCACAAGGGCGCCGTAACCGCGATTCACCTGCACCTGTTGGCCGTTCCAGGCACTGCGCGCGCTGGTTAACGGCTCCCTCAGTTCGGGTAGACCCAGCCGCGCCAGTACGCCGGCAGCCAATGGCCCGGCAAGCCCCAGCGGCGTCTCTCCACTCAACTCACCTTCCGCGTCCAGGCTCAGCGGCGTCAGCTCCACATCGTCCATGATGATGAAGCGGTCCAGATGGGCCAGCAGGCGGTCGTACTGATCGGCGGCAATTTCCAACCCTAGTGTTTCCTCGCCCTCGCGCCAAACGTACAGATCCCCCTGAATGCGCCCCTGCGCATTCAGCACCAGGTTCCATGCGCCGCCATTTGCGGGCAGATCGTTTACCGTGTTCGTGACCATACCGCTGAGCCACCGGAAACGGTCCTGGCCGCGCACCGCAACTCGCCGCAGCCAGCCCAGGTCGTGCGCGGCAGCTCCGAAGGCCAGCGCCGCTGTTTCCCTGGCTGGCGCGTCCAACTGCCTGGGAGTCAGCACACCGCGATAAGCGACAAGCCCCGTCGGCTCGGTCGCTTGAGCCAGCAACGAGGCAAGCGGGGTCGCGCTCGGCCTTGCGGACAAGTCTTCGCCCGGGGAATGGTTGGCCGAAGTTGCTTGGGGAATGGCCATTTCAGTCATAGGGAAGCTTTTTCACCGGTTCGAGCGCAGATTTCCTGCGGAAATTGTGCGCCAACCCGCATCCTGATTATAGCCTTGGTAGAAGACAGGGAGTCCTGATGAGCAAGCAGCTCGCGGTATCAAGAAGAGATTGGCGCGGATGGGCCTTGGCGGCCGTGTTGTGTCTGGCGGGCATGGCAGCCGCGGCCCAACAAGCGCCTGCGACAAACGCGCCGAAGACGCAGTCGCCCCCGGCGCAGGCGACCGGCAAGATCACCCCCGAACAGACGCGCCAACTCTTTGCGCTTGTAGATACGCTGATCAAGTTTTCCTCCGACGAATCCGGACTGCCCATCAAGAGCCAGGTGAAGCGTCAGATCATCTCCCGCTCTTCCGTGGAAAGCTATCTCAAGGAGAAGTTCGACGAGGACGAGAGCGCCCGGCGCATGCAGCGCGACGAAATCGTGCTCAAAAAATTCGGCCTGCTCGACCGAGACTTCGCTCTGAAGCCGTTTTTGCTGGCGCTGCTCAAGGAGCAGATCGAGGCCTACTACGACTCCAAGACCAAAACTGTCTACATGCTCGACTGGGTGGACATCGAGGAGCAGAAGCCTGTGCTGGCTCACGAGCTGACCCACGCCCTGCAGGACCAACACTCCGACCTGGAGAAGTGGACCGACCAGACACCCGACGATGTCTCTGTCAACTCCGCCGGCGACACCGACCACCTCGCGAAAGACGAGATGGACACCGCGCGCTTGGCCGTTGTCGAGGGCCAGGCCACGGCCGTCATGATGGACTACATTCTCAAGCCGATGGGAAAAACCCTCGTCAAGGACCCGGAGGTGATGGATTTCGTCAAGCAGCAAATGTCGGCCTCGGAAGATTCTCCAGTGCTCGCGCGCGCCCCACTGTTGCTCTCTGAATCGCTGCTCTTCCCCTATCGCGAAGGCCTCAGTTTCGAGCAGGACGTGTGGATGGACCAGGGCCAGACGGCGGCCTTTACTGGCACGCTGGACCACCCGCCCACGTCGAGTTGGGAGATCATCAACCCACGCGAGTACGAAAAGCGCCACCTACCCGCGATTCCCCTGCTGCCCAATATTCACCCCTTGGCAGACAAGCTCTACAAGCCTTATGACATCGGCCAAATGGGGCAGCTCGACGTGCGTATTCTCAGCGAGCTTTTCGGCGGCGACCAAACTTCCCGCGACCTGACACCGGCCTGGGATGGCGGCCTCTATTGGGCCGGCCAGCGGCTCAGCGCCAAAACCTCTACGGAACAGGCCAGCACTGACTCCATCGCAATTTTTTATCTCTCGGCGTGGAAAAACTCGGCCTCCGCCGAAGCCTTCGCACAGCTTTATGCCACTGAGTTGGGCCGAAAGTACTCCGGCGTCAAGCTTGACGAGACCGCCCGTGTCGCCGCATCAGTCACGACCTTCTCTGCCCAACCGCTTTCGCAGGAGCAGGTCTACACCACCAGCGAAGGCCCTGTGGTCATCACCGTCCGCGGCAAGCTGGTCTTCGTCGCCGAAAGCTTCCCGCTCGACATGGCTCGCAAACTCACGGCTCTCGTCCTCGACGCGCAGGGCACAGGCGAGATGCACATGGCCCAGGCCACGGCCCCGAGTGAACCAGGTCTCGGTCTTGAGACCCGGGAACCGCTCACCGCCAACCTCATCCGCTTCCTTTCCAACTGTGGAGTGATGAAAGCAGCGGTAGATGCAGGCATAAGTGCAGCCGCAAGAAAATAAAACTTACCACGCTCATCGATTTATAAGGAGATGGCTTGATGAAATTCTCACAATTTCCGCGGGCGGGTTTGCTGCTTGCATCGCTTGGCGTCGTTCTGTGTGCGACGCAGGCACTTGGCCAGAGTACGGCCTTCGGCCAGACTGTAAAGAACAGTGCACTGCAGGCCACCATGCGGCTCGACGGAAGTTATGAGCTTGACTTCTTCTCTACCGGATGGAAACTTGAAGGGCATCTGCCGGGCAATCCAGATGACGTGCGTATGACGGATGGAACAGACAAAATCGGACACTACCATCAGGTTGCGGCCTCATCCAGAGATGGCTCCAGGACAGATGAAATTCGCGTTTACGATACTCTTCCTCTCGCGCTTTTCCGTGACCGGCGCAGCACGCCCGGCGAAAACATTCATCCATTCCCAGTCTTTCAACATCTGCCGGAAGGCCTGCTCCGCCTGGGTTTTCAGCGCAAGAATTTTGGCTTCTATGAATTTGGCAAATTAGGCCCGGAGGGACCTTGGCTGCTCTTCGACAAGCAAAATCATTCCATGGTGATCTCTCCCGCCGATCACTTTATGGTGTCCAGCCTGGACGAACTGCCCGATGGCTCGGTAGATAGCAGGATTATCCCCAACATCCAGCGGTTTCCCGCGGAAATCGAACACGATACCCTGATCGCCGCTTCAACAGGCGTGAACCGCGCTTTCGCGGCTTGGGGATCGGCCCTCCTTGCGCTCGGCGGAAAGCAACGCCCGGCCGACGACGCCGATGTAACTCTGGCCAAACTCGGCTACTGGACCGATAACAAGACAACCTATTACTACACATTCGACAAGAAACTCGGTTACACCGGAACGCTGCTTGCCGTGCGCGATGAATTCAAGAGGCTGGCCGTTCCGCTAGGTTATATGCAACTGGATAGCTGGTTCTATCCCAAAGGTCCACTCTCCCGCTGGGATACTAAGGGCGACACTCTTGAATTTGGAGAAGACGAATATCGCGCTGACAAGGAACTGTTCCCGCAAGGCCTCGAAGCCTTCCACAGCGCGCTCGGTCTGCCAATGGTGACTCATGCGCGATGGGTCGCGCCGCAAAGCCCCTATCACAAGGAGTTCACCATGTCCGGCAATGCAGTCATCGATCCGAAGTTCTGGAGGTCTACCGCGGACTATCTCCGCGACGCGGGCGTAGTGACATATGAGCAGGATTGGCTCGACGAATTTGCGCAGACCATGCCTGACCTGAATGATCCATCGGCTTTTCTTGGAGAAATGGCTTCGGCCATGACAAATGACGGTCTGAGTATTCAATACTGCATGCCGTTGCCGAGTAACTACATGGCTAGCACGCTTTATCCCGCCGTACAGACTATTCGCACCAGCGGCGACGGATTTGAGCGCGCCGAGTGGGACAGATTTTTATATGACTCGCGCATGGCAAGCGCGCTCGGGCTCTGGCCCTGGACCGACGCGTTCTTCAGCAAAGACATGGGCAGCCTTATAATTTCAACCTTGTCCGCCGGCCCGGTCGGAGTGGGCGATGCAATTGGCGAGATAAACGCCGGGAACCTGATGGCGGCGGTGCGAAGCGATGGCGTCATCGTCAAGCCGGATACGTCTTTGCTGCCGATTGATGAGACTTATAAGCGCGACGCGCTCGGCGAACAAGCGCCCATGGTGGCCGCGGCTGCAACTGACTTCGGCAATCTGCAAATTCAATATGTCTTTGCCTATCCGCGCCGGTTTTCGGATTCTCAAGTTACCGTAACTCTCGATGAGTTAGGCGTCTCCGGCCCGGTTTTTGCTTATAACTGGGTGACTCATGAGGGCCAGCTGGTTTCCCCCGGCGGAAGCCTGAAAATGAAGTTTGAAAATGGATGGGCGTTCCAGGTGTTGTCTCCGGTGAACCGGGATGGCCTCGCGCTGCTCGGCGACACGGAAAAGATAGCGACTTTGGGAAAAGCGCGCTTCGCCGCAGTAAAGAACGATGGAAGCTTGTCGGCTACTGTCCGGTTCTCCAGCGATGAAAGAATGCGCGTCATCTCCGGATACGCTTCCCATCGCCCCACCATTGCCGCGACCACCGGCAAGATAGGAACAGTCAGCTACGACGGACAATCGCACATTTTCACCGCGCAGGTTCTTCCCGGCGGTTCGCAGCAAGCAGAAATAGGAATCAGCGCGCGGTGACCGCTAACGAAACAATCCGGCGCGCGACTCACCGCAACTTTCCCAATGCTTTCGGTTCTAAGCACACAGGAGTTTCAATCCGGCGCAGGGGAATGACTATGAAAGCCGCACTTTTGGTACTGGTTTTTGGCAGCGCTTTGGCTTACGGCCAGGACGCTGGAATGATGGCTGCCCAGCAAGCCATGCAGGCTGCGCAAATGGCTAATCAGCAGGCCGTGCAGGATGCGCAAATGGCCAACCAGCAAGCAATGCAATTTGCTCAGCAAGCTTCTCAGGACGCGCAGCAGGCCTCGCTGAATGCTTCTCTATACTCCGGACCATCCGTCGCAATCGCCCGCCAGCCAGCCTTCTCCATCAAGGCCGGCGTAATGGCGCCGGGAACCACGGTGCGCATCAAGTGCCCCACGCGCTATGCGGTTATCTACTTCACTACCAACGGTTGGACGCCAACCCCTGCCTCGCCCATCTACAAAGGGCCCATCACAATCAATGACACCACCCAGTTGCAAGCCATCGCCATAGCTCCCAACATGGGGCGCAGTCCAATCGCTATCGCCAATTTCACCGTTAACGGCCCTGTCACGCCTGTGTATCCACTAACTCTGGCAGCCGACGGAGTGCTTCGCGCCAGGACTCGCCTCCATCTGGTTACTAACTCGACGGTCAACTCGAAGACCGCCGAAGTGGGCGACAGCATCAGCATCCTGCTCGATCAGGATGTGAATTTGGGCGAAGCCATTGTCATTCCTAGAGGAACGCCGGTGGATGCCGCCATTACCCAGGCTGATTCTTCCGGCCACATGGGCACGCCCGGAGACATCGCCTTTGAAGTTGATTCCATAACCGTGGGTGGAACTATGGTTCCGCTCTTCGGAGGCGAGACACTGGAAGGCGCAAACCATTATTCCAAAGTAAGAGGCTTGATCCTGATCCCAGTGGCAGGAGCCGCAGGCCTCCTGGTTCGAGGCGAGGACGCCGAGATCAAACCCGGCATGACCTTCACCGTCGCCGTAGCTGAGGATACGCCGCTGAAGCCGTAGATTGAAGCCGGGCCTTCCTGGACTTCCTTTAAGCTCTGGAGGGTTTCGGCTGTTCCCAAACCATCAAGTGCAGCGAACAATCACGCTGGATCCTTGCGGACAAAGTATTCGTCAAGAAGCACGGCCACCAGCACAGCAGTTGGTACTGAAACTAGCGCTCCGAGAACGCCTTCAAGCGCGGAACCGAGCACCAGGGCGACGAGTATGGCAAGGCCCGGAAGATCGACTCTGTTTCTCATGATGCGGGGAGTGAGATAGGAATTTTCAATCTGTAGATAGATCACGTAAAAGATAGCAATGCCAAGCACCCGGCCCCATGAATCTATGGCCGCCACTAACAATGCAAGCGCAATGCAGACGGCAGCGCCCAGCACTGGGACAATGTTGAGCAACCCGGTCAGCACGCCGAGCGCATATGCATAGCGAATGTGGAGCGCAAGATAGACAATGGTGCTGGTAACACCAAGGATGAGCATCAAGCTCCCCTGGCCAAGCAGCCATCTGCCCATGCGAATCTCCGCCCGTTGGAGGGCTTTGTCGAGGCGCTCGCGGCGTCCGTGCGGAAAAAAGGAAAGAAACCAGCGGTAGGCGTGTTCGCCTTCCAGTATGAAATAGATAGTTAGGATGACGCCCATGACGAAATCAAATAGTTTGCCCGCCCAGTCGCTGATAGAGAACAGAAGATAGGTGGCGGCCTGGCTTGCGAAGCCCTGAATCCGGGAACTTATATCCGCGGTATCCAGGTGTTGTGCCATGGGAAGATTGTTCAGCTTGTCCAACAGGCCGGGCAGCCGCGTCGGCATCTCCTGGGCGAACCCCTGAAGGTCCCTGATGACCGGGGGCAGAGCCAGGAACCCGAAGGCGGCAAGCGTTCCGGCCGCAATCAGCAGCAACAGGAAAATTGCCGTTCCCTTGAATGGTTGAAAGCGGCCAAAGCGAATGCCGGATGTGGCGCGCACCAGCGGGGTAAGCACCACCGCAAACAGGGCGCTCACGTAGAGCAGCACCAGCACCTCGCGGATCAGCCACGCCAGATAGCAGGCCAGCGCAAGCGTGAAGGTGAAGACAATGTCAGATCGAAGAGTGCGCGGGCTATTGGATGTTTCAGTCATGCGTGGGATTCCTGCAAGCCGGAGCATACGACGCCGGCAATGCGTTCGGTGAATTCTAGGTCTCTCACCGCTTAAAGTTCTACCAACTCTGGGTGCCCCATCCTTGCGGCGCAATTGCTTTTGCCGCAAGGGTGGGAAGGAACAAAATCGAGCGGTCAGAGACCTAGATCAATCAGCCTTTCGGCCAGAAAGTGCATTGTCCGGCACAGCCTACCTGTCTCCACCCAGAATAGACCCCACAATCCCGCCAATAAGCGCGCCGCCAGCCGCCGATCCGGCCTGCCGATTCTCGGTTCGCGGCAGATATTCGGCGATCTGGTGCGCCAGACGAGAGATGGGCAGCGTCTGCAGCCACACTGTTCCCGGCCCTTGCAGCACGGCCAAAAAGATTCCATCCCCACCAAAAATCATGTTCTTGATGCCCGGCACCGTCGTAATCTGAAATCCCACCGACGCCTGAAACGCGCCCACGTGACCCGGATGTACGAGTAGAACCTCGCCCGGCGCCAGGGTTTTCAGAATCAGCTCGCCACTCAACTCCAGCCACGCAGTTCCCTGTCCGCCCACTTTCTGCAGCAGAAATCCGCTGCCGCCAAAGACACCGGCGCCCAGCGACTGTTGAAAGCCCACGCCGATGGTCACCTGATCTGTGGCGCACAGAAACCCATGCCGGTGAATCATGTACTCGTTGCCTGGCGAGACCTCGATGGGGACAATGTGTCCCGGCACCTTGGTCGCAAACGAGACAACTCCCGTTGCGCCAGACGCCCGGTACTCGGTCATGAAGAGGCTGCCGCCGCCGGCCACGCGCTTCAGCGCGCCAAAGATTCCGCCACCTCCGCCCATCTGCGTGTGGGTCGTCATCTGAATGGAAGCGGTCATCCACGATAGCTCGCCGCTCTCTGAAAAGACGCTCTCATTGGGTTCAAGCTGCACATCGAGCACAGGCATGGTCGTGCCCAGAATCTTGGTCTGCATCGGGTGATCTCCTTCTCGTGGACAGTGTACCTGCTCGGGCCTGTGGAGAGTCGAGTTAGAATGAATCTCTCGATGAAGAATTGGCAAATCAAGCGCCTAACACCATGGGTCCTTGGTGTTTCTGTCATCCTTCTGGCAGGATGCCACACTGACCAACTGTCCGAGTTCGACCATCCCCGTCTAGCTCCCGGTGTCGCCGTCCAAAACGTTTCGTTTTTCTCCGTAGCTCTCAATCGTCAGATGCCCTACCGGATGTATCTGCCCGCAAGGCTCGAAACTGGCCGGAAGTTGCCCGTTGTCTATCTCCTCCATGGCGGCGGAGGGAATTTTAGGGACTGGTCAAACTACTCCGATGTCGCCCGCTTTGCAGCGCCTGTCGGAACTTCGGGGGGCCTAATCCTGGTCATGCCCGAAGGCGATTCTTCTTACTATATGAACGCCACTCTCAAGCCAGCAGACCGGTACGAAGACTATCTCGTCCGCGACCTCATTGCCGACGTCGAGGCCCGGTTTCCCGCCGCCAGAAACCGCGAAAACCGCGCCATAGTCGGCGTCTCAATGGGCGGATTCGCGGCTGTCAAGCTGGCACTTAGCCGTCCAGAGTTATTCACCTTCGCTGGAGCGATCAGCCCAGCCATTGACGTGCCGAGCCGGCGTTTCAGCCTGCGCCGCTGGGAGCAGAATATGCGGTTCCGCACAATCTTCGGCCCGGATGGCAGCCAATCGCGGCTGAAGAGCGACCCATTCGTCCTCATCCGTATCGCCGATCCAGCGCGGGCACCCTATATTTATCTGACCGCAGGCGAGCACGAGGCCCTACTCGAACCCAATCGCAGATTTGCGGAGCTGCTTCGGCAGGGACATTATTCCTACGAGTTTCACACCAAGCCCGGCGGCCACGACTGGGGCGAATGGGACTCCCAGATTCCAGGCTGCTTCTTGAGCCTGTTGCAGCATCTTCCGGCAACGCAATGAACGTTTCTACTGTTTCGTGAACAGTATTCCGCCCCTGATTTCGGGGAGCGAGTCGAAACATATTCTTCGCAGCAGGCGGCCCAATGCACTACTCTTGCCAATGACGACTATGACCTTATTTGTTCGCCAATTCCGCAAGGCCCTCTTTCTGGCGCTGGAGCACGACGTGCTCAACACGGCCAAGGCCGTCGCTTATTCCGGAATGCTGACGCTCTTTCCGGCGCTTGTGGTTCTGACCGCGCTGTTGGCTCAGGTTCCTGAAGGAACCACTCTGGTGGGCGAGGTTCGCGCGGCATTCGAACAGTTTTTGCCCGGCGACTCCATGTCCATGCTGAAGGCCGCGCTGGAAACTCGCCGGATTCACTCCGCGCAGTTGATCTTCTCCGCCGGCGTACTCGCGGTCTTTGCCAGCCTGGGCCTGATGCTGTCATTGATGGAGGGGTTTCGCCGCGCTTACCGTGAGCCGCGCGACAATTGGGGATTCTGGCAGCGGCGAGCCAGGGCGCTGCTGCTGGTGCCCATCGTGCTGGTTCCGCTCGCGCTCGCAACGCTGGTGCTGGTCTTCGGCCGCCAGATTGAGACGTGGATGATCGACAATGCCGGTCACGAACTGCGCCACGTCGTACTGTTCTTCTGGCGCATGGTCCGTTGGGCGGTTGCGCTGCTCACCAGCATCAGCGTCCTCGGCGCTCTTTACCACTTCGGCACGCGGCGCATGGAGCACTGGTCCTGGGTTGGGCCCGGCGCCGTGGCCGCCACGCTGGTCTGGTTTCCGGCCACGCTTGCCTTTGGGTGGTATGTTACCCGCATTGCCGATTACTCCATGTTCTACGGCTCCTTTGGCGCCGGCATCGCCACGCTGGTGTGGCTATACATCACCTCTTTCAGCGCGCTGCTGGGCGCGGAACTCAACGGGGTTCTTTTCAGGGAACGGCAGGCGTCAGACTCCCTTTCGGCAAGCCCTGAACCGGACCCCGAAAGTCTGTGACCGTGTTTACCGACCATTGCATCTCGCGTGCCGCATAATAGAAGAAGGGGTGGTATGGTCCCATCCCCTCTGTAGAGTGAAGCGAACCCAAATAAATTCGGCATTTAGCCCCCCAAATCTTCTCCTGGAGCAAGACCCATGTCATTCACACCATTGAGCCTGTCCGATGCCTCGTCTCAGCGGCGAGCAAAAATTGTCGCCACGCTCGGCCCGGCTTCCAACTCCGAGCCGGTCTTCCGTGACCTGGTTCGCGCGGGCGTCGATGTGGTGCGCCTGAACTTTTCTCACGGCACTCAAGAGGAAAAGCTGGCGCTGATCCAGATGATTCGCAAAGTGAGTTCAGAGGAGCGCAAGCCGCTGTGCATCCTGGGAGACCTGCAAGGCCCCAAGATCCGCACCTCATGGCTGAAAGATCATCAACCCGTGCTGCTCAAAGCAGGGGAGCGGCTGACCATTACGCCCCGCGAGGTTCCCGGCACTGCGGCGATGGTGGGCACCACTTTCAAGACCCTGGCTGAAAACGTCGAGCAAGGCTCGCGCATTCTGCTCTCCGACGGCCTTATCGAGCTGCGCGTCCAGGAGGTGGAAGACGGCGACGTGATCTGCGAGATCATCAACGGCGGCCTGCTGGGCGAACACAAAGGAATCAACCTGCCTGGCATTCCTGTGCGAGTGCCCTCGCTCACCGAAAAGGACGCCGGAGACCTTGAATTCGCGCTCAAAAACGGCGTGGACGCAATCGCCGTCTCCTTTGTGCGCACCGCAGAAGATATTCAAATGGTGCGCAACCGCGTTGCTGCCCTGGGCTTTGAAACCTGGCTCGTCGCCAAGCTGGAAAAGCCTCAGGCCATCGAACACCTGGACCACATTCTCTCCGCCGCCGATGCCATCATGGTGGCCCGCGGCGACCTTGGTGTCGAGGTGCCGCCCGAGCAGGTTCCCGCCATCCAGAAGCACATCATCCGCCGCGCCGCCGAACTGCACAAGCCGGTCATCACCGCTACGCAGATGCTGGAGTCGATGATCGAAAACCCGCGCCCCACCCGCGCCGAAGTCTCCGACGTGGCCAACGCGGTTTACGACGGCTCCGACGCCGTCATGCTCTCAGGCGAATCGGCCGTGGGCAAGTACCCGGTCGAGGCCGTTTCCATGATGGCGCGCATCGTCATCGATGCCGAGTGCCACATCAAGGGAGGCGAGTTCACTGAGCGCCGCAAACAACGGGGAAGCCATCTCTCCATTGCCGAAACTATTTGCGAGGCCGCGGCCCACGCCGCAGGCGACCTGAACCTTCGCGCCATTGCACTGTTCACCGAGTCAGGCTCCACAGCCCGTCACATTTCGAAGTATCATCCCGGCGCGCCCATCTATGCCTTCAGCGCCAACTCCACCACCATCAACCGCATCAACCTGCTGTGGGGAGCCGTGCCCATTCGCTGCCCCAAGGTCAACACCGTCGAAGCCATGGTGGAGACGGCCGAAACCATGCTCGGACTGGGCGGCCACATTCGCACCCGCGAGGTCATCGCCGTCGTGGCGGGCACACGCACCAAATCCGGCTCTACCAACTTCCTCCGCCTTCACGTGATTGGCGAACACCAGGAGGGAGCGCGCTCTTCTGGTTCAAAGGAAAGGGAACCGGTTCAGGAGCCTCCCGTAAAAGAACCTGAAGCGCCCGCAAAACAAAATTAGTCAGGCGCGACGGCTAACACAAAAGCGCCACTCCCGGCCGGGAGTGGCGCCTTTACCACGGGTGATTTCGGTATTGGTGGTTACTTCGCCGCCAACTGGCGCAGAACATATTGCAAAATGCCGCCGTGCTGGAAGTACTCGATCTCCTGCGGCGTATCGATGCGGACGTTGGTGGTGAATTGTTTCACCGTGCCGTTGGCGGCTGTGGCCTTCACCGTGAGTGTCTTGCCCGAAGCAAACCCGCTCATCAGAAGCGCTGTGAGCCCGGTTAGGTCATAGGTCTCCTCTCCAGTCAGCCCCAGCGATTCAACGTTCTGCCCAGTTTCGAACTGCAACGGCAAAATCCCCATCCCCACAAGATTCGATCGGTGAATGCGCTCGTAGCTCTCGGCAATAACAGCCCTCACGCCCAGCAGCTTCGGCCCCTTGGCCGCCCAATCGCGCGACGAGCCCGAGCCATATTCTTTCCCCGCCAAAATCATCAGCGGCACGCCTCGCTTCGCGTACTTCACGCTGGCGTCGAAGATCGACATCTGCTCGCCCTCTGGCAGCAATCGCGTAACGCCGCCCTCGGTGCCAGGCGCGAGTTTATTCCTCAGCCGCACATTGGCAAATGTGCCGCGCACCATCACTTCATGATTTCCGCGCCGCGAGCCGTAGCTGTTGAACTCCGCCTGCTTCACGCCGTGGGCGGCAAGATATTGCCCTGCCGGTCCGTTGACCTTGATGTTGCCGGCTGGAGAAATGTGATCTGTTGTCACCGAGTCGCCCAGCACTCCCAGCACACGTGCGCCCACAATATCCGTCACCGGCACAGGCGTCTGCGTAATGCCGTCAAAGTACGGCGCACGGCGAATATAAGTCGAGTCCGGCTCCCACTGGTAAACGTCGCCCGTCGGGAACTTCAACCCCTGCCAGTTGGCGTCGCCTTTGGAGACCGTCGCGTACTCCCGGCGAAAGCCCTCGCTGCTGACTCCGCGCTCGATGGCCTCGGCCACCTCGGCCTGCGTCGGCCAGATGTCCCTCAGGTAAACCGGCTTCCCTGCCCCATCCACACCCAGCGCGTCCTGCTCGAAGTTATGACCGATCCGCCCAGCCAGCGCGTAAGCCACCACCAGCGGCGGACTCATCAAATAATTTGCGCGCACATCCACGTTTACGCGGCCCTCAAAGTTTCGGTTGCCGCTGAGCACGCTCACCGCTACCAGCCCATGCTCGTCAATGCTCTTTGAAACGTCGGAAGGCAGCGGTCCGGAATTACCGATGCAAGTAGTGCAGCCGTAGCCAACAACGTTGAACCTCAGCTTTTCGAGATACGGCAGCAAGCCCGACTTGGCGTAGTAGTCAGTGACCACCCGCGAGCCCGGCGCCAGCGAAGTCTTCACCCACGGCGGCACAGTCAGGCCTTTTTCGACAGCCTTTTTTGCCAGAATCCCCGCCGCCACCATCACCGATGGGTTCGACGTGTTTGTGCAGCTGGTAATGGCCGCAATCACCACTGACCCGTGATCGAGATACCGATCCGGATCGACGCCAAAACGGCCCTGCACCGTATTTGCGACGCTGATTGTGGTCTTGGCCGCAACCGCTGCATCCGTAACCGCCCCCCGCTCCCACGTGGCCGCCTTGCGCGTACCCAGCAGCTTGGCCGCAGGCGAGAGCAAATTGGGAAGTTCTTGCGCGAACAAGGCAGCCACGTCTCGTAACAGCACGCGATCCTGCGGGCGCTTGGGTCCGGCAACGCAAGGTTCAACGTTCGCCAAATCCAGATCCAGAGTTTGCGTGTAATCAGCCTCCGGCGTCTCCGCGGCGTGGAACATTTCTTGCGCTTTGTAGTAGTCCCGAACCAGCGCAATCTGCTCCTCGCTGCGTCCCGTCAATCGCAAATAGCGCAGCGTCTCTTCGTCAACCGGGAAGATGCCGCAAGTCGCCCCGTACTCGGGAGCCATGTTGCTGATGGTGGCGCGATCAGCCAGCTGCAGCTCCGCCACGCCCGGCCCGTAGAACTCCACAAACTTGCCCACCACACCCAGCTTGCGCAGCGCCTGGGTTATGGTCAGAACCAGGTCAGTCGCCGTAGCGCCCTCGCGCAGTTTGCCGAGGAGCCGGAAGCCCACCACCTGCGGCACCAGCATGGAAACCGCCTGCCCCAGCATGGCCGCCTCGGCCTCGATGCCGCCCACGCCCCAGCCCAGCACGCCCAGGCCGTTAATCATCGTCGTGTGCGAATCGGTGCCCACCAGCGTATCGGGATAGGCCGTCAACTCGCCACCAACTTCGGTCGTAAAGACCACCCGCGCCAGATACTCCAGATTCACCTGGTGGCAGATACCCATCCCTGGCGGAACAGCCGAGAAGTTTCTGAAGGCCGTCTGGCCCCACTTCAAAAACGCATACCGTTCGCGGTTTCTTTGGAACTCCAGCAGCGTGTTGGCGTCGAATGCGCCCGCCGTGCCAAACTCGTCCACCTGCACCGAGTGGTCGATTACCAGCTCGGCAGGAACCAGCGGATTGACCCGCTCCGGATCGCCGCCCAGCGCGTGAATCGCATCGCGCATCGCGCCCAGATCCACCACCGCCGGCACACCGGTAAAGTCCTGCATCAGTACCCGCGCCGGCATATAGGCGATCTCCCGGCTGGGCTCGGCCTTCGCATTCCACTTCGCCAGAAATTCGATGTCGCCCGCCGTCACATTCACGCCATCTTCGCGGCGCAGCAGATTTTCAAGCAGAATCTTCAGGCTGTACGGCAGCCTGCTCAGGTTGAAGCCGCGCGCGTCCAGCGCCGGCAAACGGTAGATTTTATATGACTTGTTTCCGGATTTGAGCGTAGCCCGGCTATTAAAACTGTTCATCTTGGGAAGCCTCTCTTGTCCGCGCACAGGCGGATGCACTTTGAAAAATAGGGGTGCCCCAGGTCTCGATTTTGAGAATTCGGAAGCTACCTGGGAAACTCACAACTCATCGCAAATAGATTACTCAGCGAGAGGGGCGGCGTCCACGGTCAGGCCGGCCGCGGCGGAAGCGTCTCAGCAGGGGTGTTCCTTTTGCCGGGTTGGCAATGCGGCTGCGCATGGTTCCAAGCAAATTCTAACGCGAAGAAAGGCCGGACGAAACGGTCAAGACCAGGAAGGACCGGCACTCTACGCTTTTGTTTCCCTTCGCCGTAACAAAGCCGAAACAGTGGACCCAGGAAATCTGAAATAAACCTGCGGGATCGGTCAACTTTTCTCAAGGAATTGTGTCTACATGGCCAAGAGAATGGCAGCACTGGAACCGCGGCCCGTTTTTCTGCTCGATCGCCGTTCTGTGCCAATCTCCCCCATACAAGACCATTCGTCACGAAAAGCAACTTCAGGAGAAACAGAGAGGCATCTGACATGAACTTCAGGACGCACGGCAAGCATTTGACCAACGCATTCGTCTCGTTAACAGCAGCCGCTTTGTTCGCTACAGGCTGCGGCAACAGCAACGTAGCAAGTACCCCCCCTCCACCGGCAGCAACCGGTTCGGCCTTTGTGGTGGGCACTGATGCCCCCATGGCAAGCGTCGTCTCGTTCGTCGTGCCCGTGACCGGCGTCTGCGGCGTCACCATGAATACCACGACCAACGCGTCGGAATGTTTATCGTTGACCACCCTTACGCCCACAGTCGATTTTGCCCGGTTCAACGGCCTGCAAACCCTGTTGGACATGAACTCTGTTGCTGTTGGCACATACACTGGGATTCAGATCACCCTGGGTGCACCAACGATCAGCTACCTGAACGTGCCGGCCAGCGGTGCGCCGACTATCCAGACCATGGCTGGCACCTATTCCACCACCTCCCCATCCCCATGCACCTCAACAACCTCATGTACCTATACGGCAACCTTGAAAATCCCGCTGGTGGTGACTCAGACGGGACCGCCGGTTGGCCTGCGCGTGGACTTTGATCTGGCCGACTCCATCCAGGTATCGGGCGGCAACATCACCGGTGTGGTAACGCCAACCTTCAATATCAGTACAGTAGGCGTCAACGATGCCGGCGGATACATCGACTGGATGATCGCAGCCGTGTCCACCCTTCCAGCCGGCACCACCGAGCCGCAATCCTTCATGGTTACGGGTCCGCACGGCGAACAGTTCACAATCAATACCACCTCATCCACAGAGTGGGAGAACACAGAGAGCCTGAGCAGCCTCACCGCCAGCAGTATCGTGGGTATCTTCGGCAAGCTCGACCCGGTCACCCAGACTCTCGATGCCGATGGCATAGCAATTCTCTCGCAGAATGGCTTCTATGCGGACGGCCAGATCACCTACGTTATTCCGCCCACATCGAATGTGGCGGGTGCGCCGCCCATGGGATTCGACATTTATGTGCGCAGCTTGCTGCCTGCCAATACCGCCGTCACGCTCGGTGATATTTCCACCGTAACCCTGACTGGCAACGAAAAATTCTTCATCGACAACATGCGCGATTCCTTCTCGAATTTCCTCTTCAACGCAAACCAACTGCTGCCTGGTCAAGACGTATCGATTGGCGGACCCTCGAGTGGCGTTACTGGCACAAACGCAATCACCAACATGAAACGCGTTGTGTTGCGGCACTGGGGCTTCAATGGCACGGTCGTGGCCGACCTCACCAACCAGCCTCCGGGCTCCTTCCAGATGCAAATCAATGGCTTTGCGGGTGTGCTTGTACCGCAGACGGTAACGGTTTACGCCGTTGGGCCAACCGCCATGATGTGGCGCTTCGGCTATGGCTCAATGGGGGACATCAAGGTTGGCGACAATGTGCGCGTGGTCGGCCTCTTGCTGAAGGATCCCACCAACGGTAATACCGTGCTTCTGGCGCATTACGTTGACGGCCCCAGCTTCCTGGATCCCACCTTCCCGATCCCAAATACGTGGTGAGTTAAAGCCAGCCAACAGAACCAACATCACCGCCGGAGCCTGAATCAACAGGCTCCGGCATTTTTTTGCGCTCTCGCGGTTGGAACCTGTCGAAGCAAACAATCCGCTCACTATAATCGCGCCATGCGCCTTTTCATCGGGATACCCCTGGCGGCAGCGGTAATCGACGAGCTAAAGGCAGCCACGTCGCGTCTTCATTCCAGCGCGGACGGGCTTCGCTGGACAGCGCCCGAATCCTGGCACATCACCCTGCAATTCCTGGGCAATACCGACCCGGAACAATACACATGCCTGGTCCCGCGTCTGCGCGCGCTTCATTCGCCGCCTGTTTCCATCAGCCTTGAAGCGCTTGGCTGCTTCGATCGCGCTGGAATTCTCTTTGCGGGGGTCCGGCTCACGCCTGAGCTGCTCTTGCTTCAGGAACGCGTCACCACAGCAACCCAGCCCTGCGGCTTCGCCCCAGAATCGCGTCCTTACCAGCCCCATATCACTCTGGCTCGAGCCAAAGGCCAAAAGAGCGGTCTGGGCGAACTCAAAGTAAAAATCCGCCGCCTACAGGACTTCACCCGGTTCGTCGCCCACGAATTCCTTCTTTACGAAAGCTTTCTCTCGTCTGCCGGCGCACGTTACGAAGTCCGCGAACGTTTTTCGCTTGGCCGGAGCTAGAATCCGGCCCGCCCTCAGTGTTCGTTTTCTCTCCGAGCCAGCTCCCGCCCCCATCTGCTACGCTCAAATGTTGCGCAATTCCACTTTAAAATCGCCGGCGCCAAAGCGCCCCGAGGATCATCGCATCCATGCCTGAACAGCCTCGCCGTCTATCCGTTTCCGATATTGCAACGCCTGAATCATTGGGATTCTTCCATCCATCGAAGCGCCCTTACCGCTTCACCATCCTGCTATTCATCAGCTTGATAGTGCTGGGAAGCTATTTCGCCTATGACAGCATTGGCGCCCTCGCTCCCACACTCATCGAAGCGTTGCATCTGGACCGCAGCACGATTGGAAATCTCTACACGGCATACTCCGTGGCCGCCGTCATCGTCGTGTTTTTCGGCGGCATGCTTTACGACAAGCTCGGCCCGCGCCGGTCCAGCATGCTGCTCTGCAGCCTCGTCCTCCTGGGCGCCATTATTGTGGCCGCCGCTCACTCCAAGTGGGAACTCTTCGCCGGACGCCTGATCTTCGGTGCTGGTTCCGAATCCCTGATCGCGGTGCAGAGCGCCATCATCAGCCGCTGGTTCAAGGGCAAAGAGATGGCCCTGGCCTTCGGCATCGCTCTCACCGTCAGCCGGGTTGGAACCCTCTTCAGCTTCAATACCGAGGAACTCATCTCTCGCTATTTCGGCAGCTATCGCATCGCTCTCTGGGCTGCGGCCGGCTTCTGCCTTTTCTCCTTGCTGTGCAACCTGGTTTACATTGCCCTGGACCAACACGGGGAGAAGGTGCTCGCGCTTCCCAGACCGGACGCTGGCGACAAGATTGTCTTCTCGGATATCAAAAAGTTCTCGTCCTCCTTCTGGTTCGTAGTCCTTCTCTGCGTCACCTTCTATAGCGCCATCTTCCCCTTCACAGCCCTCGCCACAGACATGTTTCACGACAAGTGGGGCATCCCGCTGGTGAGTTCGAGCACAGGCGGGTTCCTGTCCCAGGTCTTCGACAACTTCATTCACATGTTCTCGACGGCACCTGGCATCACCAGCATCGTGATCTTCGCATCCATGATCTTCGCGCCTTTTGCCGGCGACCTGGTAGACCGCATCGGGAAGCGCGCCACGGTGATGGTGGTCGGCTCCCTCATTCTGATTCCCGCCCACCTCATCATGGGCATCACTCACTGGAATCCCATACCCAGCATGATCGCTCTTGGCGCCGCCTTTGTTTTGGTGCCCGCGGCGATGTGGCCTTCGGTTCCCCTCGTGGTCGAGGAGAAACGCGTGGGCACGGCCTTCGGTCTGATGACCGCCATCCAGAATTTGGGCCTCGGGCTCTTCCCCGCTCTGAATGGCAAGCTCCGCGACGTCACCGGAACTTATACCGCGACGCAGTGCATGTTCGCGGGCCTCGGAGTTGTGGGTCTTATCTTCGCCGTGCTGTTGCTGCGGTCGGATAGGCGTCATGGCAACACGCTGGAGCAAGGAAGAAAAAGCGAGACGCATCTGCCCCGAATCGAAGAGGGCCTGGAACAACGCTAGAACTGGTTGCATAAATCGGTTTTGTATCAGGGCACGACTTCAGCAACAAGCAGATGCACTGTTTTGAAAGGGCACGGCTTCTGCCGTGCCGCAAAATACCCAATAGAACTGAGGACTTTAGCCCCTGAGGGGCGCTTTGCATGAACTGAATGGCGTCGATGAGATGGCCTTTACAAGCCTGATCTGTCCTCTGCGCCGCCCACCCCATACGCATCCAGCACATCCCTAAGCGTCACGACGCCTTCCAGCTTGTGAATATCCGCCCGGTTAACCACCGGCAAAACATCAAGATGGTAGCTGCTCATGCGCTCCAGCGCCAGGTGCAGCGCGTGATCCATGTGAACGTGGGGAACATGCTGCGCGTCGATGATCTCTTTCAGCGGCTTTCCATTTCTTCCATCCACAAGCGCGCATTCCAGTGTCTCCCTGCTCAGCATGCCCAGAAAGTAATCCTTCTCCATCACGGGCCAGATACGCGTCTGTCCGGGGCGAGTCTCTT
Organism: Occallatibacter sp.; assembly: GCA_049517315.1. Classification (GTDB taxonomy): domain Bacteria; phylum Acidobacteriota; class Terriglobia; order Terriglobales; family Acidobacteriaceae; genus Telmatobacter. Next base: position 23,814 of record JBEKSE010000049.1, read on the forward strand.
CCGCCGCATCCTTCACCCGCGTCCCGGCTGGGAGCGTCAGCAGTGGCGCTCGCATCACCTGGGCCACGGTGCGCCCGCTGGTTTGGTGAAGCGTGCCGGGGGTTGGCAGATGGATCCCGTCCTGATGCGCCAATGCCTCATAAATCGGTTGCTTCTGAAAGCGCCGCGAGATGAACAGGCTGGTCAGGTTGGCAATCATCAAGGGCACAATAACGGCGTAATCTCGCGTCATCTCAAAGATCATCAGCACCGATGTCATGGGAGCGCGCACAATCCCGGCAAACAGCGCGCCCATGCCCACCAGCGCATACGCGCCCGGCGAAGCCGTGTACCCCGGCAACAGGTGATGAGCCACCGTCCCGATGGCGCCTCCCAGCATGGCGCCCAGAAACAGCGCCGGCCCGAAGATTCCGCCCGCATTTCCGGAGGCGTAACTCACCGTGACGCCAATCAGTTTGAGCACCACCAGCAACAGCAGCAGCCTGAGCGCCATCGATCCGTTCAGAGCGCTGCCGACGTACGTGTATCCCACACCCAGCACCTGGGGCACAAACCAGCCCATCAGGCCTACCGTTACGCCGCCCACCACCGGATGCCACCATTGCGTCTTCCGAGGCATACGCAAAAAGAACTTGCGCATTACCAGCAGCATCTTGGTGAAAGCCACGGAAAGAAAACCGCCGGCAATGCCCAGCAACGCGTAAATGCCCAACTCCAACGGATGGACCAGCTCATACTGCGGCACTTGAAAGAGCGGGTTATTGCCCAGTAGCAACCGCAACATCGCCCACGAGGTAGCCGAGGCCAGCACCACCGACCCCAGCACAGGCGCATTCAGGTCGCCCATCACCTCTTCCAGAGCAAACAGCACCGCCGCCATGGGCGTGTTGAATGCCGCGGCAATAGCTGCCGCCGCGCCCACTGGTATCAGCGCTTTTACCTTTTCCGGACTCAATCCGAGCCAGCGCCCGAGCACCGAGCCGATTCCCGCGCCAACCTGCACCGACGGACCCTCGCGGCCCAACGGAATTCCGCTGGCGAGCGTCGTAGCTGTGCAGAAAAATTTTCCCAGAACAGTCCGCAGCGAGATGAATCCATCCCGCGCAAATAGCGCGGCCTTGGTCTGCGGCACGCCGCTGCCACGCGCGTTGGGAAAATATCGAAACAACAGGAAACCCATGGCCAGGGATCCAGCCACCGGTATCAGAACCCGCCTCCACGCCGCGCTGCCTACCGGATAGAGCCGCATTCCCAGCCGCTCCGTCAGCACAATGAAGGCCACGACCGCCAGCCCGGTCAGCGCTCCAATCAGCAGCGAAAGAAGGAGAAAAACCTGCTCCTCACGCTCGCGAAGACGCGCGCTCCAACGCTCTCTGAGAGCTATGCGGCCAATCTCCTTCTGCTGACTCGCGCTGTCGGTAGACGCCATGACAACAGTTTACGCGAGGAGAATCTAATGCCCTGACTAACAAACAGGCGCTACAGTAGAACGCATCCCAGTTTGCTCACGAGCTTTGGCGCGCCATTCTACTTGGGCGGCTGCATGTTATAGAGAAAATAAGCCCGCAGTTCGAGGTATGGCCCGTGGAAATCCCTCGGCAGCGGCGGGTAATTCGAGCCGGTCAGCGCGCCCCATGCCGCGCGGTCCAGCGCCACATCGCCCGAGCGGCCCTCAAGCACAAGGCTGCCGTCCATCAATCGCCCGTTGGGCAAAACCTTGAACCTGACCGCCACCATGCCCGACTTGTAAATCGGCGGATTGACCTCGTCGGGAATCAACGGATCCCAGGTCCGTTCCGTCTCCCAATGCCAGCGCGACAGCCAACTGTTAAAGTCCACGCCCTGCGTGTCAGAGAGGACTTCCACGCCGCCCGAGCCCGCGCCCGGATGCATCCTCAGCCCGCCCCCGGAGGGTATATTGCTCAATCCCGAGCCAGGATTCCGCGCCGCGCCCTTCATGGCGTCGCGCAACTGGTCGGCAGGATTCTGCGAACCCATGGCAAAGTTGGGCCGTGCGGGCACTGCCGCCGGATGCGGCGCCTCAAGCTGCGACTGCTGGCTGGGAGGCGGCGGCGGTGGCGGGGCCTGCGCGGCGGGTGCCGGCGCTGGGGCGGGCGCAGGCGGAGCCGCCTTCTTCATCTCCTCCATCGTCTGTCTGTCGATCAGCGGGTGCTGCATAGGAAGCGGCTTGACGATAGGCTTGGGCGGTAGCGTGAACGGGGTATCGAGATAAGTAAAATCCTTGTGCTGGTTGAGCTTGTTTTGGTCAACTATCATCGGCACTTTGAAGATGTATTTTGGAATCCATGTCAGCGCGGAAAGCAACGCCAGGTGAAAGAGGATGGCCAGCCAGAAGCCTTCGCGCAGCCTGGCCATGCGCCGCTCATCCTCGAGGTCGCCTATCATTTCCAGCAGTTCGTGGGTGTCGTAGTCTACCCAGCGCGAACCGCGAACCACGGGAGACTCGGAGGCAGACCCGCGCCGCTCCCCGCCCTCGCCTGGGGTCTCCGGGGCAAGGCCGGTTCCCGTGGAATTGGTTTCCGCAGGCCCGCTGGGCTCGTTCACATCGGTTGATGCTCTATCGGTGGGCATTCGTTCTTGAGGAGCACCCTGGGCACACGCCCACACCGCTCCGTTTCGAGTCCTTCCTATCTATTCTCTCATCCCCGTTTAACCCCTGCCTATCGCCCCGCCCCGTACAATGGTTCTTGATACTAAGACGGATGAGCAGGCGGAAAGGGAACCTGTTTGAAGAAGCTTTTTGTTCTTTTGATGGCCAAATGGAAACTTATCGCTCTTTTTCTGGCCAAGTTCGGCATCTGGGGAGTCGGCGCCGTCGCGCTGCTCGATTCGTCCACAATCCCCGTTCCCATGGACGCCATCCTTGCCGTCTACATCTGGAATGACAAGAACCACTTCTGGCTCTATTGCCTGCTGGCCGCGTTGGGCTCAGCCGTCGGCGGCCTTTTGCCCTATGGCCTTGGCCGGGCTGGCGGCGAACTCTTCCTGCTCAAGCGCATCAACCGCGAGCGCTACGAGCGCATGAGGGCACGCTTCGAGCGCCAGGAATTTCTGGCCATGATGATTCCCTCCATGCTGCCTCCGCCCACTCCATGGAAGGCCTGCGTCTTTGCCGCCGGCGTCTTCGAGATGCGCGTTCTGCCCTTCATGCTGTCTGTCTTCTGCGGAAGGCTCTTCCGCTGGCTGGTGCTCTCCCTGCTGGTACTCAAGCTGGGCCCCGGCGCTGTCGAGGTCGTGCAGCACCACGGCCTGGCCCTGTTGGCCATCGTCGGCGGCCTCGCCGTGGCCGGTTTTGCCTGGTGGTGGATCACGAAAAAACGCACCGGAAAGCTGGACGACTAACAGGCCTCTCAGTTGGTGTCCGTAGCAACTTATGGCTTTCAGTTCCGGCGCGGACCCAATTACAATCCCTGTCGCGGGCGAATTCAGCCGCCAGGCCCCGGCGAAACCCGGAAGGAGTACGCTTATGGACGTTCATCCTCCTCATGCCCCTATCCACTCCGTCAAGGAATTCATGGTGCATCTGCTGGCCATCACCATTGGCCTGCTGATCGCGCTTGGTCTGGAGGGCTCGGTAGAGTGGTTACATCACCGGCATCTAGCGCGAGACGCAAGGGAGAATATCTTTCAGGAAATTCGCGCCAACCAAGGGGATGCTCTACGGCAACTCAACGCGCTGCCAGCGGAAGAAAAGCGTCTTGATGAAATTCTCAGCCAGGCAGAGGACGCGCAGCATGGCCGTACACAAAAGCCCATTGGGGGCTTCACATGGACAAGCGTTCTTCTCCGCGACTCCGCATGGAAGGCCGCATCGTCTACCGGGGCAATCGCCTACATGGATTACGACGAGGTGAAGGGATACTCTCAGCTCTACGACGTGCAGAAGCTGTTGATTTCATTTCAGGAACGCTATTTTGTGGAACGCCACGAGATGAATGTCCTCCTCGAGCAAATGCAGGTGGAGGGCAAGATTTCCGATGCTGAATTCGAGAGTGGGAAACGGGCGATCCTATCAGCGAAATTGACGGCCAGGGAACTCAATGAATTGGATAACGTTTTGAACGACAGCTACACGAAGGCCCTATCGCAAGCGTATTGAAGACTGTGTTCGCGTGGCGCCCGAGTGGCACGCGGATGCCACATGTTTCGATCTCGGGATCTCGGAAGCCACGCGCCTCAAGCCGAATGCGCTTGGCCCCGTCACAGGGGTTTGCAAATGATTTCCCTCGCGGTGCGCACAATGGAAAAATGAACTGCTACCACCACCTCCGGTTTTTTCGCTTCCCTATTCCCTGCTCCCTATTCCCTGCCGTACGGCCGGCCCTCCGTCCCGCTTTTCGGGACCATTCACACCTAATTACCCCTTTTCCGCCAATTTCGCTTATTCTGGTAGGAATTCCTTCTTGCTGCGGCGAGTCACACACAACCAACTATGAATCCAGTCGCTTTAGCGGTTGACGATCTTCGGGAGCAGTATAAGCGGGAGATGGCACTTGTGCGCCAAACCTGCGAGCGCACAGGCGACGGCACGGCTGCCGTTCGTCGCCGTGCGGCTGTCGTAGACCGCATCCTGATTGAGTTGTGGCGCCGCGCCTTTACTTCCCAGCCCACAAAGACCGTCTCCCTGGTCGCACTGGGCGGCTACGGCCGCAAAGATCTCTTTCCCTTCTCTGACGTCGACGTCCTCTTCGTCTATGCCGACGAAAAGGCCGAGGCGCTGTACAGGGATGTCACCCGCTCCATCATCCAGGGCATGTGGGATGTCGGTTTGCGCGCCAGTCCTGCTTCCCGAACCCTCAAGGAGGCCGGCCGCTTCGATCCCAACAACCTCGAATTCACCCTGGCCACCCTTGACCGCCGCTTCCTCGCCGGCCATTTCCCCCTCTACCAGCAGCTCCACCAGACCGTTGTGCCCGACCTCTTCCTGAGCGAGTGGAACAACATCACGCAAAAGCTGGGCGAGATCGCCCGTGTCCGCCACTCCAAATTCGGCAACACCATCTTTCACCTGGAGCCCAACATCAAGGACTGCCCGGGTGGACTGCGCGACTACAACCTCGCCGTCTGGTTCGCCCTCCTCTTCCACCTCAAGGAGACCAAGGAGTGGCCGCGCCATCGTGGCAGCGTCTTCCACAGCGCGCGCGGGGATGCCGAGGCCGCCTTTGACTTCCTCGCCGCCGTCCGATGTTTTCTCCATTTCCGCCACGGCCGCGACGACAATACCCTCGACTGGCAATCCCAGGACGAAGCCGCAGCCAACAGCATCGGCCTTGAAACTCGCGGCACCGCGGATCCCGCTTATTGGATGCGCACTTACTATCGCCACGCCCGCGTCATCTATCGCCGCGCAGCCCTGCTCATGGAACACCTGCCCGCCCCGGTCAGCTTTTACCGCCAGTTCCGCCGCCGGCGCACCACCATTGCCGGAACCGATTTCATCCTCGACCAGGGCCGCATCGATATCCAGCCCGGCGCGCAATTCAGTGACACCGGCGCCATCCTGCGCATCTTCGCGCTCATGGCCACTCACGGCTACACTCTTTCTCAAGGCGCCGAAGACCGCATCACCGACGCGCTGCCCGCCCTCGCCATCCATATCCCCGAAGGCCCTTATCTCTGGAATTCACTGCGCGAAGTCCTCCTCGGCCCCCACGCCGCTCAGGCACTCCGCACCATGCATGCCCTCGGCGTACTTGAGATGCTTATCCCCGAATTTCACGGCATCGACGCCCTGGTTATCCGCGACAGCTACCACCGCTACACCGTTGACGAGCACACCTTCCTGGTCATTGACAACGTCCACCTCCTCCGCCAGCCCGTCCACGATTACGAGCAGCGCCTCGCCCAACTGCTTCCTGAAATCGATCGCCTCGATCTTTTCCTGCTCGCCCTGCTCCTCCACGACACCGGCAAGGCCCGCCGCACCGGCGAACACACCATTCAGAGCGTCGAGTTGGCCGACGCTTTTCTCGCTCGACTCGAGTTCGACGCCGAAGAGCGCGATACCGTCCTCCAGCTCATCCGGTTGCACCTGGAAATGTCCAACGCCTTGCGCCGCGACATCTTCGATCCGGAAAACGTGCGCGGCTTTGCTGAGAAAATCGGCAGCCCGCAGATGCTCAAAATGCTCACCCTGCTCACCTACGCCGACATCAAGGCCGTCAGCCCCGACGCGCTCACCCCATGGAAAGCCGAGAACCTCTGGCAGCTTCACATCTCCACAGCTAACAGCATGGACCGCTCAGTGGACGAGGTCCGCTACCACGCCAGCCTCGACCCCACGCTCCTCAATCGCCTACGCTCCATGGTTCATGCCACTCAACATGATGCTCTCCGCCAATTCCTTGAAGGCCTCCCGCAACGCTATCTGCAAACCCGCCTCCCAGAGCAAATCCGCGACCACTTCCAGTTAGCCGCAAACCTCGACGCCGACTCCGTCCAGCTCGACTTACGCCCTCATCGCCAGCTCTTCGACCTCACCGTCATCACTCGCGACCGTGGCCGCCTCTTCGCCGACGTAGCAGGAGCCCTGGCTGCCTGGGGCATGAACATCGTAAAGGCCGGCGCTTTTTCCAACGACGCCGGAGTGGTCGTCGATAGCTTCCAGTTCAGCGACGTCTTCCGCACTATCGAGCTGAACCCCAGTGAGCGGGAGCGCTTTCTCGCCTATCTCCACGACGTGGTCGCCAGCACGGTTCCTGTCGAAGCAATGCTTGAAGCCCGCAGCCACATGAACCACCCCGCCAACATCAAAGTTGAAGTGACCACGCGCATCCTCTTCGACTCCGAATCATCCTCCCACTCCACCATTCTTCAAGTAGTAGCCCAGGACCTGCCCGGCCTGTTGCGCCGAATAGCCCTCACCCTAAGCACTCACGACTGCAATATCAAGGTGGCGCTCATCGACACTGAGGGCGAAACCGCCATTGACGTCTTCTACCTCACCAGCCAGGACGCCAAACTATCCGAGCCCGCTCAGCAAACCCTCGCCGCCAGCCTGACCTCCGCCCTCGACGGCATGCGCGCACCCGCCAGCTAAACAGGATGTCATCCTGAGCGAAGCGCAGCAAAGTCGAAGGACCTGCATTTGTTTTTCATTGTTTTGAAAGGGCGGGTGCCCCAGGTCCCGCTTTTGGGACCTGGGAAATTACAGACCCCAACTGCGCGCAGTCTTGAAAGGGCACGGCTGGCAGGTCAAGGCTCTAGCCCTGACTGCCGCAAATGTAACAAAATAATCGCGGGCTTTACATGCTGTGGAAAAACTCGTAGAAGCTGTTTCAAAAGGCCGCTTTGAATCAGGGCACGGCTTCAGTCGTGTCGTAAATACCGCAAAATCAACGCGGGCTTTAGCCCCTGAGGGATGTCCTTCTCTAATTCTCCTTGGGATTTGGCTTTTTTCGTAGCCTGTTTAACCGTGCCACTATCTATCCACATGTTTTTTAGAAATCAACCCACGCGGCGAAGCCGAGCTCAAGCCTGATCGATTCCAAACGCGGCCGGTTCCCGCACCAGCGCCGTTGTGGTCTTTGCCTGGGCCATCGTATTCGCATTGGGAGAGCGGTGCATCACCGCCCCAGCCTTGGTCGGCGGCCTGCTCATCACTGCCCGAGCCGTGGTCATCGCGCTGGGCTGAGCAGGAACGAAGCGGCCTGCACTTCAGTAAACGCTGGGCGGCATGAACGAAGCCGCTGCGGCGGCGGACGCATTCGCGTGTTCGTGAGCCAGCGGCTGCCTCCGATTCGATAGTTTGGGACGCAGAGAAGGAGGATTCTCTGTGAACCAACTACGTCAGCTCATG
>JBEKSE010000050.1:0-32660 GCA_049517315.1 Occallatibacter sp.
GGATTGTGCTTCTGCAATACCTTGGTGATTGCCGCCGTCAGCGTCGTCTTGCCGTGATCAATGTGACCAATCGTTCCCACATTCACGTGCGGCTTGCTGCGATCAAACTTTTCCTTCGCCATAAAAGTCCCAATTCCCTTTCGTAGCTTCTACTGCCTGTTTCAACCAGGGGCGCCGGCCATCCGGCTCCAGCCCCAAAACCCAAAAACCAGTGCTCAGTTGCCAGTGTTCAGTTTTTGCCTTACCCCGTCTAGCCTTATCGCCCCGCTTGCCACTTACCGGCTGACCACTGTTCACTGTCCACTGACCACTTGTCTTACTTGCCCTGCGCGCGGCCGATAATCTCGTCGGCAATCATGCGCGGCGCCTCTTCATAACGCGCGAACTGCATTGAATACGACGCGCGGCCCTGGGTGGACGACCGAATGTCGTTCACATAGCCGAACATCTCCTTGAGCGGCACGATAGCCTTGATGACCTGCGAACCGGCGTGATGCTCCATGCCTTCGATGCGCCCGCGGCGGGAGTTAATGTCGCCGATAATCACGCCCATGTGCTCTTCGGGGACAGTGACCTCGACGGCCATCACCGGCTCGAGCAGTACGGGGCTGGCCTTGCGCGCGGCTTCCTTGAAAGCGATGGAGCCGGCAAACTTGAAGGCCATTTCGTTCGAATCCACTTCATGGTAGCTGCCGTCGTACAAAGTCACCTTGACGTCCACCAGAGGATAGCCGGCCAGGATGCCCAGTTCGAGCGCTCCCTGCACGCCTTGATCGATGGGTTTGATGTATTCCTTGGGAATCGAACCACTTTTGATTTCGTTGATAAACGCGTAGCCCGCGCCCGGCGTGTTGGGCTCGACGCGCAGCTTGCAATGGCCGTAGTTGCCCGACCCACCGGTCTGGCGAATGTATTTGCCCTCAGCCTCGGCCTTCTTGCGGATGGTCTCGCGGAAAGCCACCTTGGGCTCGCCGACATTGGCCTCAACCTTGTGCTCGCGCTTCATGCGGTCCACGAGAATTTCCAGATGCAGCTCGCCCATGCCGCTGATAATCGTCTGCCCGGAATCTTCATCCGTCCGCACCTTGAAGGTGGGGTCCTCGTCGGCCAACCGCGACAGGGCAACGCCCATCTTCTCCTGGTCGGCCTTGGTCTTGGGCTCGATGGCTACAGAGATGACCGTCTCCGGAAAAGTGATGGCGCCCAGAGCAATCGGGTGATGCGGAGCACAGAGCGTGTCACCGGTCTTCAGATCTTTCATGCCCACGCTCGCGCCGATGTCGCCAGCCATGATCTCGGTGACGTCTTCGCGCTTGTCGGCGTGCATCTTGACCAGCCGGCCGATACGCTCGGTCTTGCGAGTGCGGGGATTGAGTACCGTATCGCCGGTCTTGAGCGAGCCCGAATAGACCCGGACGAAGCCCAGCTTGCCGAATGGGTCGTTGATGATTTTGAAAGCCAGGGCCGCAAGCGGCTCATTATCGTCCGCCTTGCGGATAACAATCTTTCCCGCATGATCTGGATCGAGACCCTCGACCGGAGGCTTATCCAGCGGGCTGGGCAGGTAATCGACAACCGCGTCCAGCAGCGTTTGCACGCCCTTGTTCTTGAACGCGCTTCCGCAGAGCACCGGGAAGACCTTCAGATCGATGGTGGCCTGGCGGATACCGGCCTTCAGTTCGGCAATCGAAGGGGTTTCTCCCTCGAGAAATTTTTCCAACAGCACATCGTCGGTCTCGGCGATAACTTCTATCAACTGCAGGCGGAAGGCTTCGGCCTTCTTCTGCAAGTTGGCGGGAATCGGTTCGATCGAGAACTCAGCGCCCATGGTCTCGTCGTGCCAGACGATGGCTTGCATTTCGACCAGGTCAATAACGCCCTTAAAATTAGCCTCCGCGCCAATCGGAAGCTGCAACGCGACGGGCCGTGCGCCCAAGCGCTTGCGAATGGTGTCGAGAACGTGCTCGAAGTCCGCGCCGTTCTTGTCCATTTTGTTGACAAAGCAGATGCGCGGCACCTTGTACTTGTCGCCCTGCCGCCAGACGGTCTCTGACTGCGGCTGCACGCCGGATACGGAATCGAACAACGCCACAGCGCTATCCAGCACGCGCAGGCTGCGTTCCACTTCGGCCGTGAAATCCACATGGCCGGGGGTGTCGATGATGTTGATGAGGAAATCGCGCCACATGCAGGTGGTGGCGGCGGAGGTAATCGTAATGCCGCGCTCCTGCTCCTGCTCCATGTAATCCATGGTCGCCGTGCCCTCATGCACTTCGCCGATGCGGTGCGTGATGCCCGTATAAAACAGGATGCGCTCTGTCGCTGTCGTCTTTCCGGCGTCGATGTGCGCCATGCGCCCGAGCGCATCTGGCCTCAAATCTCTCTTGCGATTCCCGCCCGCTTACCAGCGGTAATGAGCAAAGGCCTTGTTGGCCTCGGCCATGCGGTGCACGTCTTCCTTCTTCTTCATCGCCGCGCCGCGCCCGTTAGCCGCATCCAGCAGCTCGTTGCCCAGCTTGTCGGTCATGCCCTTCTCGCCGCGGCTGCGTCCGTAATTGATCAGCCAGCGAATGGCCAGCGAAGTGCGCCGGTCGGCATTGACCTCGATCGGAACCTGGTAGTTGGCGCCGCCCACGCGCCGGGTCTTCACCTCGAGCAGCGGCTTGCAGTTCTCCACCGCTTTCTTGAAGAGCTTGAGGGCATCGTCGCCGCCGCCCTTCTCTTCGAGGTTCTTCATCGCGTCGTAAAAGATGCCCTGGGCAGTCGACTTCTTGCCGCCCCACATCATCGAGTTGACGAACTTGGTGACCAGCGTGGACCCATAGACTGGATCTGGCGCCACTTCCCGCTTCGCAATGTGCCCTTTTCTCGGCATAATCCTCAAAATCCTCGCGCGCATACGCGCTTCAATCGCTTCTCAATCAGAGAGCCAATCCAATAGGCCCGCTGGACGGAGTTTCTACTTCTTGCCTGTCGCGCCGCCCTTGGCGCGCTTTGCCCCATACTTCGAGCGGCTCTGCTTGCGCTCCGCTACGCCCACCGAATCGAGCGTTCCACGGACCACGTGGTAGCGCACTCCGGGAAGATCTTTCACGCGGCCGCCGCGAATGAGCACAATCGAGTGCTCCTGCAGGTTGTGGCCGATGCCGGGGATATAAGTGGTGACCTCAATGCCGTTCGTCAATCGCACGCGAGCCACCTTGCGCAGGGCCGAGTTCGGCTTCTTGGGGGTCTGCGTGTACACGCGGGTGCAAACGCCGCGCCGCTGAGGCGAGGCCTGCAAGGCAGGTGACGCCGTCTTGTAACGGGGGGCAGTGCGCCCCTTGCGAACCAACTGATTGAATGTAGGCAAACCAAAACTCCTTACGCTCAAAAAACCTTGCCATCTTATTTGATGGCCAATCCATGTTCGACCGCCGCGCGCAGACTCATAGGGCCTCCCGCAGCGAAAGCGCACGACATGAAAGCTGTCGCACACGCGCACGGAAGCCCATCTGTACTGCTTCGCGTCTGCCTTCGTTCCAATCTCAGACGAGAACCGGGACGGTGGCTGGGCGTTTCTCCGCGTTTCGCGGGTAAAGCCAGCTCCGTTTCGCCGATTCCGGCTCGCATAGCCCTCCAAGGTGGAGAACGCGCGGGCGCCGATGCGATTTATCCCTGCCCCTCGCAAGAAAAGAGCAATTCCTGGGACCTGCTTGGCCGGCAAACTGCGCCTGGCACTGGGATCAGCTCCGGCAACTTCAGCCTGACCGGTCTTTCCCTACCCCTCCGCTGTCAAGACACACGAACAGAGGCGTTCTTGCGGAACCTTTTAACAATAGCAAGAAATCGGGGTGGGGTCAATGCGTTCAGCCCCACCCTGCTGTTTTTTCCAATTCTAGTTGATGCTCTGCAGCTTCCAGGCGCCCCCATCCACCACAAAAGTGGCGATGTGCCTGTTGCTCAACTTGTTGCCGGGGCCGGCGGAAATTGATTGCAGCGGGTTCGGCACGCCGTCAAGGCTGGGGCTTTCGACGAATGAAACACTCTTCGTTCCGCCCACTTCATCCTGTGGATCTCCCACATCGTGCACTTTCAAAGGGTGGGTCGCCAGGGTCACTATCACTACTGAAAAATTCCGGTCGCCAGCGTTTTCCGGGCGCCACTGGATTGCATCGCCACCGCTCGCCAGCTTGACCACTTTCTTGCCTTCAGGAGTCAGTGTGAAGTCTGCCCAGTATCTGTTGGGAAAGAGCTTGGTCCGCGCCCAATAATTGGAATCCACGCCCGTTTTCAGCCCTTTCTCGTCCACCGCGATGTTGATGCCCACCGCTGGACTCTGGTCATATTTGGCCTGGATCAAGGCCTGCGCATTGGCTTGAGTCAATTCCGGCCCGGACTTGCAGCCGCTCAAAATTAACCCTGCGCTCAACAATCCCAACACTCCCAAAACAAACATCTTCACTGTGTTTTTCACTTTCCCTCCGCAGGCCGCATAAAACAGCGCAATATGCCTCGCCTCGCTATTTTTCTCCTACTTCCCCTTGCTGTCAATGGGGTTAAAAGTAACCATGGGCACAATACCCGGATTTGTGCCCCGGAATGCACAAATTCCCAAGTAAATGAGCAGATTGACGGCCGGGAATGGATTCGAATTTGGGCAGTTCCTCTCCATTTTTTGATAGGCGAGCGGCCTCCCAGTCATCCGTCTCAAGGTAAACTCTCGATAAGCCTTCTAACCGGGCCGGAAGCAGGCTTCGACACAAACTCCTGAGCACAGACCGCCCCAGTCTGCGATAGCATCAATCCACGTTTCGTTCGCTCCCCAGAGGAGACGTTGCCATGCACCTTGGTTCTGTTCTCCGGCGTCTCGCGGCGCTCGCCGTTTTTGCATGTGCCGCCTGGCTGCACGCCCAATCATTCGACCTGGACCGCGGCCGGGAGCCTGTAGCCTCGCTTGATGGGCTATGGCGCTTCCATCCCGGTGACTCTCCGATGGATCCAGCCACCGACGCGCCGCTGTGGGCTGCTCCGGGCTTCAACGATTCTGGATGGCCGCTGCTGGAAAGCACCAAGCCATGGTCCACACAGGGCTACCCTGGGATGAGCGGCTACGGTTGGTACCGGTTTACCGTGGAGATTCAGGCCAGCCAAAGGCCAACTTCGCTCCTGTTGTCGCCCATTATGACGTCATTTGTGATCTACGTGGACGGCATGCGAGTCGGCGGATCGGGACAAATGCCGCCTCCCGAGGTTATTCCCTCCACACAGATCCGCTATCAACTTTTTCCCTTAACCCTGGTCGGAAGCAACTCCGCGCGCACCGTGCAAGTCGCCATTCGCATATGGCACTCGCCAATTTGGGCCAGCTACGTAGGCGGGGGACCCTTTCTTGGAGGCCATCTCGCGGGGGACCCGGTGCTTTTGTCAGTCGAACAGCAGCATCGTCAGGCAACCCGGAACATCCGCTATGTTGATGCATATTCCTACAGCATCACCGCCGGTCTTGTTGGATTCGCCATTTTTTGCCTGTTTCTAATCCGGCGCGCAGAGCGCGAATATCTCTGGTTCGCCTTGATTTTGCTGGCACAGGCGGCAGACAACGCACTGACCATAGGCCAGGATATCTACGCCGTGCTGCCCGTGCCCGTATTCGACCTTCTGGATGGAATCTGCGCGGCCGTCACTCTCATTGCTGCGCTTTGCTTCTTCTCGCGGATTCTGAAAGCCCGTGCCGGGTGGATTAGCAGCGCTTGCCTTGCACTGGCGGCCATAAGCCCGCTTGCGGACGTCGCTTACTGGCCGGGCTGGTTCTCGGCGCCCGCCGCGGGTGCAATCCAATTGGTCTGCCTGCTGCCGGCGGTGGTGTGGATCCTGAGCGTACTGGTGGATCGGGCCATGCGAGGAAATCTCGACGCCCGCCTGCTGCTGTTACCTACGATGCTGGATTTTGGCTATTACCTGGCGGATAACCTGGCCATCGTACTCAACCAGGCCGGATGGACCAGCTTGCCACGTGTGCTTGAGGTTCCACTGCCCCTGCCGCCTTTTACCATGCACACCGGCATTCTTCTCCACCTGATCTTCCTGCTGGCAATGGTGGTCTTCCTTGTCCTTCGATTCACGCGAGCGCGGCGTCATGAGGCGTGGCTGAATGGCGAATTCGAGGCTGCCCGCCAGATACAGCAGGTGCTGCTGCCCGACAAACTGGACCAATGCGCCGGCTTCACGGTCGAATGCATCTACCAGCCCGCCGACCAGGTGGGTGGCGACTTCTTCCAGCAGATCGCCGACGGCCAGGGCGGCATGTTGCTCGTGGTGGGCGATGTCAGCGGCAAAGGTCTGCCGGCTGCCATGCTGGTTTCTGTGCTGGTGGGCGTCATACGCGCCGAGGCCGCGCACGGCACGGACCCCGCCGCTCTGCTATGCTCGCTTAACGACCACCTGATAAGCCGTTCACACAGCGGATTTACCACTTGCCTTGCCGCTCACATCTCCGCGATCGGCCAACTGAGGGTGGCTAATGCCGGCCACCTGCCGCCCTATCTGAATGGGGAAGAAATCGGCATTCCCGGCTCTCTGCCTCTGGGCATCCTTGCCGGGCAGCGATACGAAACCACCTTTATCAAGATGTCGCCAGGCGACCGGCTCACCTTTGTCTCCGACGGCGTGGTCGAGGCGCAGACTCAGTCCAAATCCAACCACGGCGAACTCTTCGGCTTCGACCGCACCCGCACCCTCAGCCGCCAGCCCGCCGCTCACATCGCGGAGGCCGCCCGCGCATTCGGCCAGTTGGACGACATCACCGTGGTAACGGTGGAGTTTTCCGGCGCAGACGCCACGCCGGTCGTCGCTCACGCCTGATTCGAATCACCAGAAGAGCGAAATCTTTCGCTGAGAAGCGCCAGTTACTGAAAAACTCTGCCGAATCGGGCCATTGCAAAGTCTCTCCGTTGCAACTGCCGTTACCAAAGTATCAGTTCATTTGTAATGCACTGACCCGCCTTAGGTTACAATTGCCGCCAAGCCATTTGTCGGGCTCAACCCGTAGCCAACCCACTGAAAGGATCGGACCCATGCGCAAGTTCCTGGGTAAATTGGGGGGGCAATTCCAGGGCCACTCCTCCTCGCCACAACGCTTTTATTGCTGATTTCTCCCGCCGTCTGTCACGCGCAAGATGATTGCGTATATGGGCAACCGACCGTTTCATCCATCTCCCCCACTACATGGATAGCAGGGAAGAAAACCACCGTCACTATCATGGGAAACAACCTTTGCTATGCCGGGGCTTGGGTGAGTGTGAATACTGGATCGGTGGCAATAAGTTATCCGGCCAACCCCATCGACCCGCAAACCGAGGTTCAGTTCACTGCTACGCCTGATGCCGGCGACCCAACGGAGACGGCTACCGTCGAGGTAGCCGTTCCTGACTGTGATCCGGATTGGGGTCCGTGTTTTGTTCCAGTCTTTACCACGGTGCAGATTGTGGGCTGCCCGACGCCAACCATTACCTCCATCAAACCCAGCACCTGGTTTGCGGGGAAAACCTATGACAATGTCGCCATAGTCGGGACCAACTTCACCGCTAAAGACAAGGCGACCGCGGGTTGTCCCGAGACCACAGTCAACATTACTGCGGCAGATGGGAGCGTGGTTCCCGTTTCCGGTGTGACAGTCGCCGACAAAACAAAGATCACCCTCACCGTGGCGCCTCCGGCCAGCGACCCAACCGAAACGGCCAACGTCACCGTGGGCAGGAATCCCAACACGGCAACGGCTACAGCGCAGATCCTTGATCAGAAGCCCAAGATCACGAGCATTTCACCCTCTAATATATATGTGGGGAAAAATGACGTACAGGTCACAATTTCCGGATCAGGCTTCGGAACTTCACCGACTGTCAACCTCCCGACCGGCGTAACGTCTTCGGGCCAAACATCTAGCGATTCCCAGATTATCATTACGCTGTCCGTCGGGTATGTTACACCAACCACTTCAGCAAAGGTCACTGTCACAAATAATGACAACAGCCTGACGAGCAATCCAGTTAAGATCATTCTTAATGGCCCAGCGTATGGTGTGGTCCAGAGCGATATATTCGGTATTCTCATGCCAGGTCAGCGAGAAGCTAGGGTGGTGCAATATCAGGTTTTCAACATAGACAAGACTGTTGCGGCGAACATACCGCTTGCGGAAGACTTCTCGGCGACCGGATGGAATTGTAGAGTTCCACGCAAGCAGCCTACAACGGAGACCACGTTATGCGACGGTTCGACGGTAACCGAAGGCGACGGAAACTTCCCATATCCAGATGATTGGACTTGGTATGAAGGTTACACCCCAGCAGGTTGTGGCGTCAATGTTACCGACCATTGGCAATGGTGCTCGCCTTCAGGGCCGACCACGGGAATCACATTTATGACACTGAGAGGATTCATACACACGAATGCGACCGAAATCGACGGTAATATCCAGCCGCCGAGCGATGGAATGCCGAAGGGTACGATCATAGGTCCGTAGTATGGATGTTTTATCGCAGCGATTGGATTTCGTGTTGGCGTGTGCAGTGTCACAGCGCAATGGGCTCCTGGCTAGCGAGGCGCTGACCTTGAGCGGCAGTTAACAGGTTGTGTTTCGACGGAGGAGATATGCGTGCAGCGCAGTTGATTGTCCTTGCAGGTATCACCATTCCGCACCTATTATCTGGGCAATGCAAAGCATTGGTAGGTGGGATGGTCATCGACGAGAGTGGTAATCCGTTGTCCAGCGTTAAAGTAAGTTTTATCGAGGATAAGGTTTATGATTATCAGCAGCTTCCCAGAGCCTCTTTTCTAACCGATGTGGCGGGTAATTTCAGTGCTTCAGTAGCCATTTTAAGCCCTGGAAGATTCTGGGTTATGGCAAGGAAGCCCGATGACGGATACCCCGACAATAGACTTATGTTCTATCTCGACCGTGAACCGCCAAAAGTTCTTCTAAGCTGCGAGGAGCCTCGCTCAGGGATAGTTGTTCAGCTTGGACCCAAAGTTGCGTATGTTCGCCAGCTGACTATCCTTGACGCTGAAACAGGGTCGCCAGTGGAGAACGCGGGAATTACATTGCGCAGGATGTCTCGTCCTGTGGGGTGGACTCGCCTAGATGCGCTTTTTCTGAAGATGGCCGTGTCTGGGAATGCTCTCGATTTGAAGCTCGCCGTGCCGTCGGAGGTTGACATCTCCTACGAAATATCCGCGCCTGGATATGAAACATCGCCACGAACAATTCTGCATTTGAAACCTTCACAGGATGTGAATCTGGAAGTGACGCTGCAGCGCTCTTCTCAAAGTACTACCCAGTCGCCATAGGGAACGTGCTTATAGCCTGTGGTGAAGGTCTACACTGATCCTCATTCCAGCATTCACCCCCTCCCTGGACGCGCCATCCGCTTCCGGGGCGGGGTTTTCTGCTCTCTGGTATCGTCCTGGGCAAAGCCATCCGCGAGTATGAGGAGGAACATGTAATGAGATCAATGACCGCGCTAGGCCTATTAGCAGTAGCTCTACAAACCGTTTGCATTGCTCAGGTAAAATCACCCATCACTGTCTCGATTACGACGCCGACTTTGGTCACGAAGACTGGCGAAGCGATCAGAGTCAATGTAACTGTCACAAATACATCCGATCATTCTGTCAAGCTGTATAAGGCGTTGGGTCCAGATGGACAAGCTGAGGTCGCAAACCAGATAGATGTATTGGACGCCGACGGGAAAAAGCTTTCTAGGATCGATGGGCTGGCCGTTCAGGTACGGCGGCAGATCTACCATCGTCAGATGCCGATGAGCCGGACAATGATACGACTCGATCCGGGACAATCAAATGAAGACTTTCTGATTCTGAACAATCTCTTCGACCTGAGCAAGCCGGGGAAATACACCGTGACTGTCGGTCACGGATTAAGGGTTGATGTTCCCGGATCGGACCCTAATTTAATGAACGTACCGTCGAACACGATCACTATCACAGTAACGGAGTAGCCATTCACATGTGTGAGTATCCCCCCCGGACGCGACAGCCGCCTCCGGGGGGTGCTTTCCTCTGTCAGGGCTGGCGGCAACACCGTTGAGTCTCGGCGTTGGACTGGATAATACCTATCCCTACCCGCCGGACGACCCTAATAATGCCATAACAACCGTGGCAAGCGATTCTCCGAATAATAACTTGGACCCATCTCTCGCCAGGGAAACCCGGAGATTCAAGGCTGATATGTATTATCTCTGGCAACCTAATATTTCCGGATCTATCTTCGTGCCCCTCGGATATGTTGAGTGGAGTACATCCGGAACGGGTGTCCAGCATACGAAAGATTCGCCACCATGGTCTCTTGCATCGAGCGGGGCTACGACAACCGTTTTCACTGCCAGCTCTGATACAGGGAATACACACGGATTTCCCATCTGGAGCAGCGTAGTCACGAATGGCAGTTCAAATGGCAACGAAGATGGTGGTGAAGGCGAAGGTCTGGAGGAGCAACAATGAGAATGTGGAAAAGGTTTGGAGTGGATCTGGTCATATTAGTGCTCTTGTCATCAGCTACAGCACTGTTTGCACAGACGTCACAGAGTCAAGCGGCGGTCACAAGAGCCGAGAATGCATGGAGTGTGTTGCAGACTGCTGCCGAGGCCCACGACATCGATCCTGCGCTCTTGGCTGCGGTTGGTGTGTACGAAAGCCAGTTCTCGAACAAGCCAGAAATCGGCAAAGGACATGGAATGGGAGTCTTCCAGTTGACGAATCAACCCGGAGTTACGGCGGCACAGGCGTACGATCTGACTTTCGCAGCGAACTACGCGGCAAATATGCTCTCGGATAATATGAGCTACTTCTCTAACAAGTTCCCTGCGTTTACGCCAGATCAACTGCTGCAAGCGACTGTTGCTGGATATAACCGCTATCGAGCTAGAATAAGTGGTGATCCGAACATGATCGATGCACACACCACAGGCAATAACTATGGAAGCAATGTAATGGGCCTGATGTCATGCTTCCAGCAGCCTTAATCAATCGTCAATGCAGTATGAGCCTGACTGTGAACAGTCGGAATTGGAGAAGAATATGAAAATGCGATTTGCTGCAAATGTTCTGGGTATGGTCCTTTTGGGAGTTGCCATGCCCATCGGAGCTGCCTTCGGACAACAGGGCGACGCCGCCTCAAATAACCCAAGTGAGGCACTGAAAGAGTTCCTCCGCAGCTACTTGAATCCAGGGCCTGACGATCATAAAGAGGCGATTCGAATTACTGTTGTCTCTGTAAAAACAGAAGATAAAGCAGGAGAGGAGGAAATAGTTTACATCTCTGGGCCTCAGGGGACGTGGTGTGGTACCGGTGGATGTATGATGCTCATCCTAGAACCCTTCCAGTCTTCCTTCAAAGTGCTCGGCAGGGTGACAATCGTGCAATTACCTATTCGTCTCTTGCCTTCCAGGAAACACAGGCATCCGGACATCGGGGTATGGGTACAAGGCGGGGGCATTCAGCCTGGATATGAGGCTGTGGTCTCGTTCGATGGTACAAACTATTCCGCGACCTATTCAGATAATTTGTCGACGCCTCCTGCACAACCAGTCAATGGCATCAAAGGAAAGAAGATCATCACAACGACAGACAATAGCATTCCACTCTACGAGTAAGCGCTTAGTCAGTTTCACCTATCCGGTCTTCGTGCGGGGCCCGGTTGCTGCATCCTTCTCGCAGTTTCATCGCGAGAAGGATGCAGTCATAATCGGAGAATAATATGAAAATGCAATTTGTTACTCGTGTTCTGTGGATGGTCCTTTTGGGCGTTGCCATGCCCTTCGGAGCTGCCTTCGGACAACATGACAATGCCTCTTCAAATAGACCAAGTGAGGCACTGAAAGCATATATCAGAAACTATTTGAATCTTGGGCCTGGCGTTCCTCAAGAGACGATGCGAATCACTGTTGTCTCTGTGAAGACAGAAGATGAAGCGGGTGAGGAGGAAGTAGTTTACATCTCTGGACAGGGATGGTGCGGTGTAACCGGTGGATGTAATATGCTCATCGTAGAACCCTTCCAGGCCTCCTTCAAAGTAATCGGCGATGTAACAATCGTGCAACTACCTATTTATCTCTTGCCTTCCATGGAAAACGGGCATCCCGACATCGGGGTATGGGTAGCAGGAGGGGGGGACGGGACGGAAATGCGGCTGTGCTCTCGTTCGATGGCACCAGCTATCCAGGGAATCCTTCGATGCCTCCTGCGAGAAAAGTCAATGGCCTCGAAGGAAAAAGAATCATCACAACGACGAAAAATAGCGTTTTTCTCTACTAAGTCGGAGAAAAATATGAAAACGCGATTTGTTACAAGCGTTCTGGTGATGGCCGTCTTGGGAGTGTTAATGCCCGTCGGAGCTTCATTCGGACAACAGAGCGAAGCCTCCTCAAATAACCCAAGTGAGGCTCTGAAAGCATTCCTCCGCAGCTACTTGAATCCTCGGCAAGAAGCTCTTCTTGAAGAAACGGCGCGAATCACCGTTGTCTCTGTGAAGACAGAAGCTGAAGCCGGTGAGGAGCTAGTAGTTTACGTCTCTGGGCCTCAGGGGTCGTGGTGCGGTACCGGTGGATGTATGATGCTCATCCTAGAACCCTTCCAGTCCTCCTTCAACGTGCTCGGCAAAGTGCTCGCAGTGCAACTGCCTATTCGTCTCTTGCCTTCCATGGAATTCAGGCATCCGGACATCGGGGTACAGGTAGAATGGGCCGCCCCCCCAATGGACTATGAGGCTGTGCTCTCGTTCAATGGTACAAATTATCCTGTGAGTACGGTGCTGCCTCCTGCACGAAAAGTCAAGGGTATCGAAGGAAAAAGGATCATCACAACGACGGAACATAGTGTTCCTTTATACGACTAGGCGGGAGCCCATCCTTTGTCTGGCCGGTACCCCAGCGACAGATCTTCGTCGCTGGGGCAGAAACCGGGGTTCCCACGACTCGCCTCCGGGTTGTAACGATTTTTCCGTCAGGGCAGGCAAGGCGTAACTGCATAAAAGCTCAACGCAGCGTCGCCTTGTTCGAGCAGGCGAGTACGGGTGAGCGAGCCGTAGTGGTCTTCGAGAAGCTCTTTGCGGCGATGCTCGGCGATGACCAGCGCGTCATCAGCAAGCAGCCCGGCAGCGGCTCCGCCGAGCAGGCCCAGCGTGGTCGCGTACTCCCGGGCCGCATCCCACGGCGGATCGAGAAAAACCAGATCGAATGCAACCGCGCGCCTTGCATCGCAAGCCGCTTGCATCTTGCGCAGAGTAGCTCCCACTGCGGCGGCGTGAATGTGAAATCCCGCCGTCAACCCCAGCCTTTCCAGATTGCTGCGCAAAACCTTCAGCGCCGCCGGAGCCTTTTCGACGAAGTCTACACTCGCTGCGCCGCGGCTGAGCGCCTCCATCCCCACAGCGCCCGAGCCGGCATACAAATCCAGAAAGGCCGCGCCTTGAATCCGAGGCGCGAGCACATTGAAGAGGGTTTCGCGTAGCCGGTCGCTGGTGGGGCGTGTGGCAAGGCCCGGCGGAGCAGCAAGCGAGCGAGAGCGGAGGGATCCGGCAATGATGCGCATCGGCAACCAGAATACCGGAATCGCAGTGAGTTTCGAAACGATTAGGCTCGACCCTCTACAATCAATATGTATGCGTGGCTGGTCAATTCCGCTGGGCCGTTGGATGGGCGTCGAGATTCGCGTCCATCTCTTTTTCCCGCTTCTGGCGCTGGTATGCCTGGCGCTGAGCGGTTCGTGCGGCATTGGGCGCGGTCTGGGAATGTTCGTCCTGCTGGTGGCTGCTGTGGTGGTGCGCGAGACCGCTCGGTTGATGGTAGCGGCCTGGCTGGGCTTGCGGCTGCGCGCCATTCTGCTGCTGCCCATCGGCGGAATGTTTGCCTACGCGGACCCAGAAAGCCAGGAAGGCTCCAGCCAGGGCGGCGGACAGTTTGCCTTGGCGCTGGCCGGCCCCGTGGCAAACGTGGCCACGGCGCTCCTGCTGGCCGCGGCGTTTCTGGGCGCCAGCGGAGATATAAAGCTCTTTGCCCAGCCGTGGATCTCCGCCGGAGTACTGGTGCGCAGCATGGTGTGGATGCAGGCCGGGCTGGGCCTTTTACATCTGCTGCCCGCTTACCCGCTGGACGCGGGACGGCTGCTCCGCGGCGGTTTTGCCCGCGAACATGGTTTCGCCCCATCCGCCCGTGGGGCCAGCAGCATAAGCCAGGTGCTGGCGCTGACGGCCATGGTGGCCGGCATGTTGCTGCATAGCCCCTGGCTGATCATCGCGGGGTTCTTCATCATGATTGGCGCGCAGATCGAGGACCAGGGCGTCTTCTTCCAATCGGTGGTGGACACCGTGCACATGCGCGAGGTGATGCTCACAGACTTTGCCACTCTCTCGCCCTCTGACACGCTGGCCGATGCGCTGGTGCGCTGCGTCCACTCGCTACAGGAAGACTTCCCCGTGGTGCGCGGCCCGCAGTTGGTTGGTATCATCAGCCGCCAGCGCATTGTGGACGCGCTGCGCAACGACGGCAACGGCTACGTGCAGGCGGCCATGTCAAAGGCTTTCCAGGTGGCGCGCCCCGAGGACACGCTGGGAACCACCATCCGCCGCATCCAGACCGGCCGTGGGCTCTCACTGATTCCCATCACAGATAGCGGGCGCGTGGTGGGCATTGTCAGCGTTCAGAATCTGATGAGCGCCATGTCTCTGCTGGCCGAGCAGCGCCGCCTGGAGCGCGAAGAAGCTTGCGAGCGAGAGAGCTAGAAGGCCGGAGACTGACAGTGCAAATCCCCGCCGATCCGGAAGAACCACATTCCACCTCTGAAAATGCTCTCGCGCCCGGCCTCTACCTAGTAGCCACGCCCATCGGCAACCTGGGCGACATTACCCTGCGCGCACTGGACGTGCTCCGGCGCGTGGACCGAATCGCCTGCGAAGACACGCGGCAGACGCAAAAGCTGCTCAACCACTTCGAGATAACCACCCCAACGGTGAGCTGCCACCAACACAACGAGCATCAGCGCACGGCAGAATTGATTGAGGCCCTCAAAGCCGGCGGGCGTATCGCCGTGGTCTCCGACGCCGGAATGCCCGGCATCAGCGACCCCGGAAGCTGGCTCACGGCCGAGGCCATTGCAGCGGGCGTCGCGGTGATTCCCATTCCCGGCGCCAATGCGGCGCTCAGCGCGCTGGTGGCTTCTGGACTGTCCACCGACGAGTTTCACTTCATCGGCTTTTTGCCCGAAAAAGCAGGAGCGCGGCGAACCAGGCTCGAAGCTCTGGCCGCCGAGATCGAAAAAAACGAGGCCGTGCGGACTCTCGTTTTCTACGAAGCGCCGCACCGGATTCTGGAGACTCTCGCCGACATCGAAGCCATTTTTGGTCCCGCCGTACGCGTCGTGGTCGCCCGTGAGCTGACCAAGATTCACGAAGAGTTTTTGCGAGGAACGGTTGCAGAAGCGCGACAGGAACTGGTCGGTCGCGACCGCATTCGCGGCGAGATTACGCTGCTGGTGGACGCACGGCCTCGTGCGCAAGCCCAGTTTGCGGGCGTAGTGACAGAAAAGATTGCCGACCACGTCGCACGCCTCCAGGCCGAAAACGGAGTGGACGAAAGGGAAGCGCTCAAGCGCATTGCGCGCGAGCTGGGCCAATCCAAGAGCGACGTTTACCGCGAATTGCAACGGGAGCGCGCGCGCCGGCGTTGATCTGCGGACTGTTGCCGTTCCCTATTCCCTATTCCCTGATCCCTGTTCTTTCATCTGCCGGATTTCTTCGATCAACTGGGTGACCTGTTCGCGCTTGCGGCTGCTCAAATCGAGGAAGCGGATGCCCACTGTGCGCCGGTCGTGGATGGCCTGGATGACGCCGCCGAGCCGGAAGGGCAGCCCTTCAATGCGGAATTCGGTCTCCACGCGCGTGTAGATGCCCACGGGAAATCGCTCGTCGGCGCGGATGCGACAGCCGCCCAGGCTCAGGTCGAGAATGCGCCCAGGCAGCCGCGACGCAATGTTGATGAGATGAATCACGGCCGTGGTTTCGACCACTTCGCGCGATTGCACACGGCGTTCGCGTGGGACGATTTTGGCTTGCGATGAACTGGCCGGCTCCGGGGCTAAACAGGCTGCGGAAAGACTGGGCTCCTCAGGCGAGGTCAGTGAAAAACATCCCTCAAGGGCTAAAGCCCGCGATTGCTTTGTCGTGTTTACGGCACGACTAAAGTCGTGCCCTTTCAAAGCAATGGGTTTGTCTCCGGCATGCTTCGCGGCTTTGGCGGCATTCTCCGCCTCGACCTCCGAGAGCGCCTCGACCAGATCTTCCCTGCGCCGTGCGGAGACGCCCGTAAAGCGAATGCCGACCAGATGCCGGCCATCGGTCCATTGGGTCGTGCCGCTGAAACGGAAAGCAAGGCCACGCACCTTGAATGCGACCTCGACGCAGACGATGGATCCGCCAGCAAACCGCTCTTTCGTGCGAAGGCGGCAACCACTCATGCTGATATCGACGATGCGGCAAGAGAAAGTGGAACCATGCTCGACAAGGAGCAGACGGGCATCTTCGTCCACGACCTGGCGGGGAGCGGCCCGGCGATTTTGCTCCGAGGCCGCAAGCTCTGCCGCCATTTCTGCTGATTCCATTGCCGTTCTTGCCTGCAATCCGGAAAGGTCAGTGTCCTCCAGCCAGCTCCCAGGGGGTTTGCGGGGCAGGCTGCGCGGCTTCACGGCCCGCCAAGCGGTCATAAACGTAAAGGTCACTGGTGGTTCCCAACGCCTCGTTATATAAATCGACGGCGCCGAGCAGCAGCTTTAACTCTTCTGTGAACCGGTGAATCGCGTGCAGGTGGATGGCCGTGGCAGGAAGCTCAAATTGGGGCGTTTTAATGAACTTTTGATGGCCGCGGTCCAGCAGTCGGGCCACATGGCCCCCTACCAGAATCCCGGGGGCTGCGGCAAAGGCAATCGCAGCGTCATGTGTCCCGGCTCGCGTCTTGACACGAGGCAGGCCTACCAGAACCGCTCCGGCCCCGTACTTGCTTACCAGCACACCATCTGCAACTTCTGCGTACGGCGCCACATCGAAGGAATGTGCGCGCAGCGTCTCCAGAGTCTGATCGAAGCTCGGATTACGGGATTTTCGGCTCACGGCGGCCTTCCAGTCTGCAAGGACGTTGAAGAATAAAACACCCTCGTCATTTCAAATCTCGCACAACAGCGGTGCAGGCCGCAATCTTCGATGGAAACAAAGGCTCCGCAATCACAATCCGGATCGTCGCGACCGAAGCGCATCGGCAAAGCGAAGCAGATCGAGCCTGTCCGGCTGAGCGCGGCGGTTTACGCGGCGATTCGCGCGCATGGCGAAGAGACTTACCCCAACGAGTGCTGCGGCGCGTTGCTGGGCCGGATTTCTGAACGCGAGGGTTGGCAGATAGAGGCCGCGGTGCGCGCTGGAAACGCCCGCGCTGACGCCGCGCGCAATCGCTACGAGATCGCGCCCGCGGAATTGGTGAAGATTGCACGCAAGGCGCGCGGCCTGCGGTTGGAGATTGCGGGGTTTTACCACTCCCACCCGGACCACTCGGCACACTGGTCGCTGACCGACCTGGCCGGGGCCCACTGGCTCGGCTGCTGCTACATCATCACGAGTGTCGTGAAGGGCAAGGCTGCCGCAACCAATTCGTTTTTTCTGACAGGCGAAAGCGAGGAGGAGAAGCGATTTGAGCAGCAAGCGATTGAGTTAGGGGAGATCAAAATAAGTTGTTGCAGCGAAGGTATTCTCCCACAGGGGCCAGAGCCCCTGCGTCCCGCTGAATAAAAGCGTGTTTCAATTCAGGACCGGCAACCGGCTCGTCCTCATATGGAATCCGTCCTGTCATTGCATGGGAAATTCCTCACGCTTGGGGTCCGTCCGAGGGTATGCTCCATACCATGCAGCAACCGACTGAAACCGGGGTTCCCAACGACAGGTCGTCGTTGGGGTGGAAAACCGGAACCCCCAGCGACTGGTCTGCGCTGTCAGAGCAGGAATCCGCGCCCTCCCCCACTTCCCAAAGCTTTGCGGGTCTGCTGGCCGCATTGGCCTCACCCACGCAAAAGGCTGGCGACTTCAGCGGCATGCCTCCGTCGCCCGGCCGGAGATCTACGTCAGCCTGGAACGATGACGATCTGGCTGACGATGTGGCGACCCTAAGTTACGAGAGCGCGCTGAAGGCTCATGCGCGTTACCGCCCCACGGATCAATCGCTCACCCAGCTCCCCGATCCAGAGCCATTCTGTTTTGAGGAAGTTCCGGCAGCAACTTCGCGACCAGCGCCTCGCATCGCCGCGCAACTTGCGCCCCTCGCTGCCGCAAATCCAGAGCCGCTATTTAACCGTCTTCCGCCATTGGCTGTTGAGCGCAATCTGAAGGACTCGAGCATTACCATCCGCATGAGCAAAGCGGAGTGCGCGCAACTGCACCGCCGCGCTGCCGAAGCCGGCCTAACCGTCTCGGCCTACTTGCGTTCGTGCACTTTCGAGGCCGAGTCTTTACGGACGATGGTCAAAGAAACTTTGGCCCAGTTGCGTTCTGTCCAAACCCAGGCCACGACCGCCACCGCCGCGCCGCAGCCCCGTCGCTCCCGCTTCGGCAGGCTGGCAAGCAAGCTGGCCCGTCAGTTCACCCACTGACGCCGTAGCCAGCGCCTGACAACTCGCCCGTCTTGCCAACGATGCAGAACCCGATTGGTTCCCAGACAGATGGGCGACTGTCGTTCCTAATCCGGCCAGATCTCGCAGAATCGGACTTAGGGCCCGGAATGAGTTCCTATTTGCCCATGATACGAAAGGAGCCTTCAGACAGCAGCCGTTATTGAACAGACGCTTCGAACGAATGCCCTGTTTGTGCAAGGCAAATCGGATACTCTGATTCAGAAGGACTGAATCCAAATGATGCGTTGGTTGATGCGTTGGCTGCAGCGCGCGGTTGTAATGTTGGCAGTGGTGTTCGTGGCCGCTTATGGGGGCGATTTCGCAGTCTTCAAGCTGCGGGGCTCGCCGCAGTCGACGGTCACCGTCAACCGCTTCGTGACCATTCCGCTCAAGGGAAACAAGCAGGAGTTCGACTACCTCGGCTCGGTGGATGTGCCTTGCTCAATCAGTTTGTTTCCCCAGGCAGGGCAGACCCCCTGCTGGCAACTACGTCGCCACGTCAACCAGGGAACAAACCTGTAATTCTTGCCGGGGAAGAAGCAGTCCACTATCTGCCATCCAAACATCAAACGGTGATGCAGGTCACGTCCAGGAAATAAAAGGCCGCCTAACATCGTAAAAATCTTTCGGCGAACACCGAGGAACGATGTACAGCCGCACCCAGAACGAGAACGGGACCTACAACACCCGCTGCCTGTATTGCTTCATGACCATCGCCTCTTCTGTTGAAACAGACAAGGAACTGGTCAGGCTGGAGTCCCGGCACATTTGCCCCGAGCGGGCGCTGGCGGAGTTGCTGGCGCAGGAAAAGACCGTCGAATCCCGGAGCCACGTAAACTAGGACACCCGTTCAAACTCGACCAGCATGCACAGCTTTATTGCATGCGCGCTTGATCCCTGAGTTGACGGGCCGCGGCCTCAAGGAAGGTTTCCACGCTGGCGCCGGCGGGGGGCTCCATGCCTGATTTTGACTGGATGGCGGCAGCAATGCGCTCGGCCAGCATGTGGCGCGTATCCAGGCTCATGTCGAGCCGGCGTGCGAAGAATCCTTCCAGAACCTCGAGGTCGGAAGAGGAAAGCTTCGCAATGCCGGTCGTCGGCAGCGAATAGGCATTATGCGGCTCCGGCGCCGGGGCGCTGCGATCAAAAGCCGGCGCGGTGAAGGTTCGCGCGCCCGATTCACCCCACAGCGGCGCCTCCTCAACGCGATCCCGCACCACCAAAGTGCCCGCCGCCAGGTCGCCCAGCCGCTGGTGCTGACGCGTCGAAAAGATCGCTATTACCCCCACCGCGTACAGCGGAAAGGGTTGCATATCCACATAGCGAACCAAGTTGCGAGCCATTGATTCGAAGAGACTGATGGCGCGGCCGGAGCGCTGGATGACGCGAATCCGGGCTAAGCGCTTACCCGGCGTGCGGCCATTCCAGAAGGCCTCAAAGAGAGTGAAATAACCCCAGAAGAGGAGAAAAATAAATAAAATGACCACCGCGACGGCCCATTTTTCTGGGATTCCGGTGAAGGCGAGGCTGCCCGGCTTAAGGAAAATCGCCAGCAGTATCGCAAGGACGATAAAACCGGCGAACCAGATCAGCATATCGACCAGAAGAGCGATAAAACGACTGCCGATGCCGGCCAGGGGCATCTCAATATCCACCAATTCGGGCGTGTCGATGTTAAGCTGATCTGAATTCAACTCCATGGCGCAAATCCTCTCAAACCAGTGGATTCTCAAGCGCCGGCCTCACTGGGACCGGCTGGCGGCTCTGCTGGCTCAATCCGACGCGAGCGGCCTGGGACAGCTATCGCGAGCCGAACTGCAAGAGATCGCTCTGCTCTACAGGCAGGTGGCGGCAGACCTCTCGGTGCTGCGCCAGGATGCGACCTCGCGCACTTACGCCACTCATGTGAATCATTTACTGGCTCGCGCTCACCATATCATCTATTCGGGCCGCAAGACCAATCTGCTTACTGCCTTTCGCTTCCTGAGGGACGAGTATCCGGCCATCTTCCAGCGCCAGATCGGATACGTCGCGGCCGCTCTGCTGGTTTCCGTGGCCTGGGGCCTGCTGGGCGCGGCGCTCACCAGCGCGCGGCCGGAGTTCATGCGCCACTTTGTCGGCCCGGAGATGATCGCCACCATGGAGCGACACGAGATGTGGACTGAGTCCGTGGTGAGCGTGGCGCCGATGGCTTCCAGCGCCATCATGACCAACAATCTTACGGTCAGCTTTATCACCTTTGCCGGGGGCATAGTCTTCGGGCTGGGAACGTTTTTCGCTCTCTTCACAAACGGAATGATGCTAGGCGTTATAGGCGCGGCCTGCCACCACTATGAGATGTCAGTGAAGCTGTGGAGCTTTGTGGCGCCGCACGGGTCGCTGGAACTGCCTTCGATCATCATCGCCGGAGCGGCAGGATTTCGCCTGGGCCACGCCATGCTCTTCCCCGGAGCGCTGCGCTGGAGGGAGTCGGTAGCCCGCGGCGGCATTGAAGCTACGCAACTGGTGAGCGGTATTATTCCGCTGCTGGTGATCGCCGGCTGCCTGGAAGGCTTTTTCTCTCCTTCGCACGCTCCCGTCTGGCTCAAGTTCACCGTCGGCGGGCTGCTGTTTGTGCTGCTCAATTTATGGCTCTTCAGGCCGGTCATGGCACCACAACAGTAATCTTCGCGTTGTGGATGATGCCGTTCGCTGTGCCGGTCACTACCACGCTGTAGCTGGTAAGCGTTGGGGCAGGCGTCGGCGTCGGCGATGATGGGGGCGTATAGCCCAAAATTGAGTTGCAACCGGTTACCGTCAATGCCGCTAACAAGCCAAGGCTGAACAGCATACTCAGGCAGAACTTGCGACGGGTCCGGCTGCCGACGAAAAGGAAGCCAAAGCATAGCATTTCAGCTGCCACCGGCCAGCGGGATTGCCTTTGCGGCTTGGGCGTGGAAAGCATAGCCGTTTTTGCCGCCGCGTTGATGGTCAGCGTCGTGGCTGCCTGGCCATTCACCGTCACAGTCGCCGGATTCAGACTGCACGTAAGCTGACTGGTAGAAGTCGCGCAGTTCAAGGTCACTGCGCCGTTGAAGCCTTGGAGCGAATTCAGATTGAAGCCTACCGTCTTGGACGTGCCAGACGGTACCGTGATTTGCGGCAGTTGCGGCGCGAGCAAGAAATCGGGGGTCGACGGAATGGTGATCTGGTAACTCTCAAGAACGGCGGACGATTGATACACGCTGTCTCCGGAGTAGACAGCCTTGAGTTGGCTCGATCCGAGGTCCATGGATAAACCGTCTGCCATTGCCGTCACGGTGGCGCTATTGCCTCCAGCAGGTGTGAGCGTGCCGGAGGTAATCTCCACGCCATCCTCGAAGAAGTCAACTGCACCGGTGGGAGGAAGCGTGGAGCCGGGTCCGCCGGTAACAGTGCCCGTTAAATAGATGCCCGACCAAAATGTGTCCTGCATTGAGGGCGGGCTTACGGTCATGGCCGTAGTGGTGGCCAGCAGCGGCGCGGGCGGCGCCGTGGCGACCACGGTGAATGATTGACCGTATTGACCGAGCTGACCAGTTGGGGCAGTGGAGGTGTTGGGCAGGGAGTTTGCATCGCCCGCGTAGGATGCCGTGACCGGGTAGGTTCCGGCGGGAAGATTCTGAAATACGGCTTCGCCCGACAGTACTGGATACCCTACAAAGCTCGTCGACCTTGTGATAAGCCCACCCGAAACGAGTGTGATGTTTTGAGAAAGGGAACCCACATTGACAGTAACGGCGCCGGTGGGCACGTGGCAATTGGCGTAGTAGATTTGCACCTCTACACGCAAATTGTCTCCGGCCATGAAAGTGCAAGTGGGAGTAGCGCCCCAAGGGTCCGTGCAGTTTGCCGCC
This sequence comes from Occallatibacter sp., assembly GCA_049517315.1. GTDB lineage: Bacteria > Acidobacteriota > Terriglobia > Terriglobales > Acidobacteriaceae > Telmatobacter. The sequence continues at coordinate 22,570 of JBEKSE010000050.1, forward strand.
GGCCAGACAGAGATGGAGGGTGTCACCTTCGGAACGACGAGGGTGTAGGGCGTGGCCGTCGCAGCAGCGTAGCTTGCATCCCCGGAGTATGCAGCACCGATGGTGTGGGTGCCGGCATCGAAGGTGGAGGGTGGAATCCATCCGGTGTAGCCAAAGGAATTCAGGGCGACGGTAGCCTGGGGCGCGCCATCCAACGTGAAGGTGACGCTGCCCGTGCCGGTCCCAAACGAAGGCCATGCACCGTTGACGATTGCGATCGGAGCAACTTGTGAGTCTGCGCCAAACGTCGATCCGCTGGGCCAGGGTCCCCATTCTCCATTTCCACCTGCTCCTGTTATTATCGTTTGCTCGTACACGTCCTGATTGGGATTGAGCGAGCACGGAGCGGCCGGGTTCAAGGTCTGTCCAGGCACCCCGAAGCCGTAGAGGTTCACACTGCTGGTGACAGGCGAAATCGTCACCGTCTGCGGATCGGAATTGCTGCTGGTATAACTTCCATCGCCGGCATACTGCGCCCAAACCTGATAGCTGCCGCCTGGCAGATTGTCCAGTGCGATGGTGGCCGTGCCGTCGCTTGCCAGGGTCGCCACGCCACGTCCGGCGCTCAACGGCGCGAGTGAGTTGTTGAGGATCGTCACATTGCCCTGCGGAATTCCGCCTCCTGAATCCGCCTTCACATTCACGGTGAAAGTGATGGGCGCTCCGTGCTGCGCCGAGGCGGGATTGACCTGCATCGTCGTTGTGGTCGGCTTGAAGCTGATCGAGTTCCAGTCGTTCACCATCACGCTGACGTCCACTGACCCAAGGCCACTGGCCAGGTCGTAGCCTGTCGCGGCAGGATACTCCTGTAATGAATAAAAGGTGTCCGCCTTATCCAGCGTGCAGTCCGGCGTTCCTTGCAGGCAGGTCATGTTGTTGCTGCCCACAGTCACGTCGTGGAAGGCCGCAGGAAACTGCCGTGCCAGCTGATAGAGCGTAAAGTTGGCCTGACCCTGGCGGCCATATTTCTGATTCACCAGCGCCATGATTGCGGCCATGGCGGGCGTTGAGGCCGAAGTTCCGCCCACCATGGTGGTTGTTGCATCGCCGCTCGCATCCGGCACACAATCACCCGGCAGGGCGCAGATAGGATACGCGCTGAAATTCTGCCCGTTGGCCGCATAGAGCGAAACGTCGGGAATATCACGCACTCCATCGGCAGGAACTCCGGGCGCGTTCTGCCAGCTTGGCTTCGCGTACCCGAACAGGCCCGGTGACACAGGGTTGCAGACAAACGGCAGTGCGCTGCCCGATGTGGCTGCGGCAGAGTCGATGCAACTGCTGGCGCCGCCTCCGCCGGCGGGGATGGAAACTGATGAGAGTTGTACGTAGGGGCCTATGGCGTTGAATCCATAGACGGTGTCCCATATCTGTTCCGGCAGCGGAGCTTTCAGCGAGCCGAGATCGGCAGTGTTGGTCTGGTTCCATAGGTTGACCGCGCTGGCGCCGCCGGCCGCATAGTCGGAGTAATAAAAGTCCGTGCCGCCAACAGCAACATTCCACGGCGTGGAAGCCAGTCCGTTCACAGCCAGCCCATACTCTGTGGTCCACTGATCGTTCGCGTCGTCGCAGCCCGCCGATCCGCTGTCGCCGCTGGAAACCAGCACAGTTTGCCCTTGCGCCGCCGCCTGCTCCCAAAGCTTGGACCACAGCGCATTGCCGGATTGCAGCATGAAGCCTTCACAGTTCCCGAAGCTCACGCTCAACACGCCTGCCTGGTTGTCGTCCACGGCCCGCAGGGCGGCCAGATAGAGAGGATCGACCGCAGTGATGGCGCCGAAGGAAATGCCAGTGAACAGACCGCTGCTGTTGCCGATATAAAGATTGACGGTCGCGCCGGGCGCCACGGCTCCGGCTTCTTCGATGTCCAGATACGCCTCAATATCAACTCCCGACAGCATGCCTGGATCGGCTCCATCCTCGACCACCTGGGGCATCGGACTACTCAGGCCGAAGAGCTTGTGGTAGGCCTGCACGAGGCTGAGGTCAACGTTCGATTCGTTGATGATGCCGATGATCTGACCGGTCCCATTCACTCCCGCGTTGTACAGCGGTCCCAAATCGTATTGCGTGGCAAAATCTTCCGGAGCGACAGCATAGAAATTGGTCCCGCCGTTGGGTAGCGTCCACTGCGGAGTCGTCTTGTGTGTGCTTCTCGAATAAAGCGCCGGTCCCGCCACCTCGATCTGCGGTTTGGCGTGTATATCATCCATTGGAGAAACGCCGCCCACCAGCGCGGCCAGCGCCGCGGGAATCTTGACTTCCGATGCATTAGCGTAGTGCGTTTCGCCGTTTACGCTGTACTGATGAATTGCCGTGTGGAAAGCCTCGCGCAATTGGCCGGCAGTCCCGGAAAACTCGATGAACTGGCCGCTCTTCGAGGTCTTTGCAACTTGCAATCCGTGAGAACTGAGCCAGCCTGTTGCGGTTTGCATGTCGGCTTCTGCCGGACCAAACTGTGCGCCAAACTGCTCCGGCGTCAGCCATTGGTGATAGCCGGCCGAACCGCGCGTATGCGCGTTCTGAAGAAACTGCTGAAGCGCAGCCTCGCGCTCCGGCGGACGGTTCAGAAGCAAGATCATCCGCCCCGTCGCAATGGAATTTGAAACTGTTCCCTTGTCGATGCCCGTCCGCGCCAACGGATGCACGCTGCCATGCAGTGATGTCAGCTTTGTCTCATCGATTGCCTGGGTCACCAGAGGCCTGGCATCAATTCGAGCCGCCTCGGTCTGGGCTTGCGCAAGGAGAGAGTGCGAGAACACGCTCCCCAGAATCAGCAACAACAAACTGGCTTTCACGGTAGTCGCTCCTTCGTGCCAAAGCAACCCATGCAACGAGTCTTTGGCCAATTCTAGCAGGCTAATGCAAGCGGAACGCGCATAGGGCCAGCATTCTCAGTTCCCCTTCTCGATCCACGCTCCATCCTCTTGAAAGCGTGTGGCAATCCAGATCCCCAAGCCCCTCGTTGCCGCTTCCACCCCCTGCGCTGGTACACTTCCTTGTCAGAGAAATCCAGCAGAATTGCTTGCAGAGCTTTTGGAGGCTTACCGTGCCAGACGTTCAACCGCCCGCGTTTCAACCTTTTGTTTCGCCTAATGAAAAGCCTAGGGAATTTACCCTTCGCGCAGTTCTGCTCGGCTCAATTTTCGGCATCATTTTTGGCGCCGTTACGGTTTATGTCGGCCTGAGGGCAGGACTCACAGTGGCCGCATCAATTCCGATCGCGGTGCTGTCGATCAGCATTCTGCGCGTCTTCGGCCGCAGTTCGATTCTTGAAAACATCATTGTCCAAACCACGGGCAACGCCGGCCAATCTATCGCCGCAGGCGTCATCTTCACCTTGCCTGCGCTCATCTTTCTGGGCTTTGACTTGGAATACTGGCGCATCTTCGTTCTGGCGCTGATCGGCGGTTTCTTAGGCGTGCTGTTCATGGTGCCGCTGCGCCGCGAGTTGATTGTGGAGGAGCATGGCAACCTGAAGTTTCCCGAGGGCACCGCCTGCGCCGATGTGCTGATTGCCGGCGAGAAGGGCGGCTCGTTTGCCAGTCGCGTCTTTTTCGGTCTCGGCCTGGGCGCGGTGTACACCTTCTTCCAGAATGAGAATCTCTTTGGCGTTTGGCCGGGCACGCCTGAGTTTCAGCCCGACTTTGGACCCCATCACGTGATGAAAGGCGCATCCATCAAGGCCGACGCGACGCCGGAATATTTAGGCGTGGGCTACATCATCGGCCCCAAGACCGCGGGTGTAATGGTGGCCGGAGGCGTGCTTTCCTGGCTGGTGCTGATGCCTCTGATCTACTTCTTCGGCAAAGAGGTTGGCCATCCCATTTACCCCGGCACAGTACCTGTCGAGCAAATGGGCCCCAGCGATATGTGGAAGACTTACATCCGGCCCATCGGCGCCGGGGCGGTGGCAGCAGCCGGAGTGATTGCCCTGCTCAAGACCATGCCCACTATCATCGGCGCGCTCACCTCGGGCTTCAAAAAAATGCGCGGCGGCGCGGGAGCCAAGGTGGAGACCATTCGCACGGAGAAGGACTTCTCCATGGGAACGGCAATGATCGGCTCGGCTCTATTGGTCGTGATCATGTTCCTCTTCCTCTACTTCAAACCGGTCCCCGGAGCCCAGGTTACGCTGCTGCAAAACCTTGCCGCTTCAGTACTGATCGTCGTCTTCGGCTTCCTCTTCGTCACCGTCAGTTCGCGCATTGTAGGCCTGATAGGCAGTTCGGCCAATCCCATCTCCGGCATGACCATCGCCACACTAATGGCCACCTCAGCAATCTTTCTGGTTGAGGGCTGGACGGCACCGGCCTTCGGCGCGCTAGCAATCACCATCGGTGGCGTTGTCTGCATCGCCTCGGCCGAGGCCGGCGACACCTCGCAGGACCTGAAGACTGGCTTTCTGGTTGGCTCCACGCCGCGTTTGCAGCGCTTTGCCTTCCTCATCGGCATCGTGGTCTCTACCTTTGCCATTGGCGGCACCCTCCAACTAATGAACACCGGCGCGCAGGAATTCAGAGCTGCCCCGCAGGCATGGAATATCTCTGCGCCACACGACGGCGTCGCTGTCCAGCAGGCAGCGGGCCTCAACGAGCAGTTCCCAGTTATCAACGCGGACAAGACCAAGACCATTCACCACAAAAGCGAGTATGTGCTTCTGAACGCCCTTGGATCGCCAGAGCTGCCCGACGGAAAGTACCTCTATTCACCCCAAAGCGGACGGATTGAGGTGCAGTGGATTCCGGGCATCGGGAGCGAGAAGATCGCTGCGCCGCAGGCCCGTCTGATGGCAACAGTGATCAGCGGAATCCTTAGCCGCAAACTGCCCTGGGGGCTAGTGCTGCTGGGCGTTTGCATCGTAATTACTGTGGAATTACTCGGCATCCGTTCGCTGGCCTTTGCTGTCGGGGCTTATCTTTCCATCGGCACGACGCTGGCCATCTTCACCGGCGGCGTGATGCGCTGGCTGGTGGATTCGGCGGTGAAGAAGGCCGGCGGCGACCCGGAGGCGGAAGGCGATGTCTCGCCGGGCTCTCTCTATGCTTCTGGCCTGATCGCTGCGGGAGGCATCATCGGTCTGCTCGGCGTAGCTCTCAAGTTCTACGAGAATTTCTTCAACAAAGACAACCCCATCGCCATTCCGCACTCCATTTTCTATAACAATGGAGTTTCGGTGGTGGCGTTCGCGGCGCTGGCGTTCTCGCTGTATTACTTTGCACGCAAGCCGCTGAAGAAATAGGCGGCGAGACAATTCATTTACGTAAGACAGAATGAGCGCCTCAGGTTTTCAAATCTCAGGCGCTCATTCTTGTTATTGCTCGTTGAGATGTGGGACACCCGTGACCTGCCGTTCAGGCACTCACATTAAAATATTTCCTGGAGATACAAACCCCATGAAGAATTCCGGCAATACGATTCTCATCACCGGCGGCGGGTCGGGCATTGGCCGCGGGCTGGCGGAAGAGCTGCACAAGTTGGGTAACCAAGTCGTCATCGCAGGGCGGAGAAAGCAGGCTCTGGATGAGACCACGGCCGCCAACCCCGGCATGAAGTCGCTCACTCTCGACATTGAAAGCCCCAAGGCCATTCGCGCCTTCGCCGCCAAGGTAGCGGCGGAGTTTCCCGCGCTGAATGTGCTCATCAACAACGCTGGCATTATGCGGCCCGAAAATCTGCTGGCCCAGCAGGACGACCTTGCCGACGCGGAAGCCACCGTCGCCACCAATCTGCTTGGCCCCATTCGCTTGACGGCGGCGCTTTTGCAACTGCTCGAAAAACAGCCTCACTCGACCATCATCAACGTCACATCCGGGCTGGCTTATGTTCCGCTGGCGCTGACGCCGACGTATTGCGCGACCAAGGCGGCGATTCACTCTTACACGCAGTCGCTTCGTCATCAGTTGCGGGGGACGCAAATCGAAGTTCTCGAACTTGTGCCGCCGTATGTGGCCACGCACCTGATGGACGGCGCCGACGATCCGCGCGCCATGCCTCTCAATGAATTCATCGGCGAGACGATGGAGTTACTCAAAGCTCAACCCACGCCAACAGAAATTTGCGTTGAAAGAGTGAAACCGCTGCGCTTCAGCGTCGAGAGCGGCCATTACGATGATGTTTTTGCCGGCCTTAACACGGCCCGGCCGGATGGTCACTAAACTTGTGTGGTGAGTCTGAAGTTCATCGAAGGACAACCGCAGATTCTTCGACTCACCACCCCCGAACTGAAAGACGTTCGGGACCCCGTTTGCTCAGAATGACAGCGGTTTTGTATTGCGTATTTCAGACTCAGGCGCCCAGGTCTCAAAAGCGAGGCCTGGGCGTCCATTGATTGCGCGAAAACATTGCTTGTTACCGGCCCAGGGTGAAGATCACATTCACAGTGGTCTCCACTTCAACGGGCTGGCCATCGAGCAGGTAGGGCCGGTAAAGCCATGTGCTCACGGCATCCAGCGCGGCCCGCTGCAACATAGGCGGTCCACTGGTGACGCGCAGATTCTCGATGGTTCCGGTTTTGGAGATGGTGGCCGCCAGCGCCACTGTGCCGCTGACTCCGGCAGCTTTTGCAATGGCGGGATAGACGGGAATCGTCTTGCGGATTATCAATCCTTCCTCAACTGTGGTGGAGACGCGCAGGGTCCTCACCTCTGGACGGACGACGGCTACTCCCTGCCGTCTGCCAAACGGGTCTTCGCCGGGCGTAGCTAGGTTCGGACCCATGCTTTCGGGGCCTGTGATCACTGGCGGTTCCGGGCTGGTGGCTATGTAGATGTGGGTTGGAATCCTGGTCGGCGCAGAGAAAGGGTCGTAATACATGCGGGTCGGAGCCGTGGCTGTCTGCACAACTGGCGGAGTGGCTTGCGGCGGTTCTGGCGCGGGCGCGGTCATCAGGAAGGTCATAAACTGATGCGGCAGGGCCTCGGGGTGGATGAGCGGAAACAGGATCAACGCCAGCAGGATGGAGGTGTTGAAGGTGAAGGCCGCAATCATCCAGCGGCGGCTGCGGGTGCGGATTCTGCCTGCGGATTCAAAGGTTGAGTCTTCAAACATGGCCAGCCTCCCTTTACTCAAAAATCAGCCGCGCCGGCTGGGAGTTTGGAGGCTTTTTCAGACGCGAGCGGCCATGCCGCTCTGCGCACTAGGTCGGCGCGGGGAGCGGTGCTCTAAGCACTCCGCATATCCCAATCGGAACCACTGTACTTAGATAGACACCGGCGTCGAAGAAAGTGTTCCCGGAATAAAAGTAGTTATGTAACCTTTTCCTGTTAAGGCGAGTAAGTATAGATAGAAGGGGGAAGGGCGGATGCAGAACGGCGAGAGCGACGTCCTGAACCAGTTTCAGCAAGGCAATGCTGCTGCCTTCGAAACGCTTTTTCACCAGCATCAGCGCGCCGTTTACTTCTGGATTCTTCGCATCACGCGCAACCCGGCGGCTGCTGAAGATTTGACCGTTGAGACCTTTTGGCGCGTTTATAGCGCCCATGCACGTTTTGAACCGGAGCGTGGATTTGAGGGCTGGGCGCGGCGCATCGCTACCCGCGCGGCGCTCGACTGGCTGAGAGCAAAGAAAACAGAGAACGAGATATCCGCCGAGATGCTTTCCGAAGTGGCGGCGCCTGCTGAAGCTGATCCGGCCGTGACCGCGGAGATTCGCGGGAAGACCGCGATGGCGTTTTCGCGGCTGCCGCCAAAGTTGCGGATTGCGGCCACGCTGGCGGTGATCGAAGAACAGCCGCAAAAAGATATAGCCGCGGCGCTGGGAATTTCAGTTGCGGCCGTCAAACTGCGCGTCTTCCGCGCGCTTCGCCTGCTCAGAAGAGACCTGGAAAAACAAGGAATCACGCCATGAATGAAAAAGATCAAGACCGCATGAAGAAACTGCTGCAACAGGCACTGCCGCCGGTGAAAGGCGACTCGGAACCGCGCCGCGACCTATGGCCGGCAATGTTGCGGAGGCTGGATGCACGGCCTGCCGCACGGGCACTAACCGGCTGGGCCTGGTTCGACGGAGCGCTTGCAGCAGGACTTGTCGCTCTCATCGTCTTTTCTCCGGCGTCGATTCCGGTAATTCTCTACTACCTGTGAACCCGCGCGAAGGCACGAGTCCGCCAACAAAAAAGAACAAGGAGGAAGTTATGAACACCCATCCCTATCTGCGCGCTTATCTGGCCGGCATCTTTGTGCCCACGCTGGTAATGCCGCTGCTGCTGACAGTTTTTATCGTGGTGCGAATCGTGCTCAAAGTACCGGTCCCCATCGAGCAAGCCATGATCTTTCCCATGGCCATAGTGCCCTCGCTCTTCGGGCTGTGGAATATGCTCTGGCTTTGTTCGCACGAGAGCACGCATTTGCCTATTGGCCTGCATGGAGCCATATTGCCGCTGCTGATGGCTCCGGTGGGCGCGAGCGTGGCCACCTGCCTGGGAGTGCTTGTGCTGGGTTCTCATGGCGCTACATGGTTTCAGGCTTGCGAGATTCCTTATGCGCTGATTGCGCCGTTTTTCCTGGCCGCACTGGCCGGCTATTACCTGGTGTGGAAGTACATTGTGGGCTCGCTGAACCGCGTGCTTGGGATTGCGTAAGGTGCAACGAGGCCGCGTCTTTCAACTCCACCTCATCAATCGGGGTGGAGTTGCCTCGTAAGACACGGCCTTCGACGACAAGTAAGGAGACGGCGATGAGCTTCGGGAATCTGCAATGGCTTTTCCCGGTTGTTGTTACTCTTCACAATGCTGAGGAGGCTCTCTGGCTTCCAGCTTGGTCGAAACGAACTGGTTCCCGGTTTGCCCATGTTGGGCAGCGTGTCTTCCTCTTCGCCGTGACGGTCCTGACTGTTCTCGCATTCGCTATCACATGGCTGAGCGCAGAGTCGGGCAAGCAGACGGTATGGACCTACTTGGCCTTTGGATGCATGGTCGTCACGTTAGCGAACGTCCTGATTCCGCACGTTGCAGTTTCTGTGGCGCAGCGCAGCTATATGCCGGGTGTTGCTACGGGAGTGGCCTTGAATCTGCCGGTCCTTTCACTGCTGGTGGTGATGGCGATCAAGGAGGGGTATGTCTCCGGCTGGAAGGCAGCGGAATATTCCGCAGGTGTGGCAGGCCTGGTCCTGCTCGCCATCCCTGCGCTCTTCAAATTAGGAAAAGCCCTGGACCTTTAAGAGTAGCTAATGTGGTGAGTCGGAAGTTCATTGCATAAACACGGAGAGCAACCGCGGATCCCTCGACTCACCACCCCCAAACTGAAAGGCGTTTGGGGCCCCGTTCGCTCAGGATGACAGCTCCTTTAGCGGAATTGGGGGTTGTCGAATTATGTTGCGAACCGCAGACTCAAAACACTAGGGAACCTCTGAAAATCGTTGAGTTATAAAGTTCCTTGACCGGCATTTGTCCGCATCCGATCAAAATCAGTCGATTTCGCGCTTATTCCGCCGCTCATCTTGCCCGCCAGAGGCTCATTCAGCCTCCGGCGGACACACTACGCCTCTTGCGGGGCCAAGCGTAAATTGATCTTCGCCAGCCTCCGCCGGTGTTGATAAATATTGACCAGCGCGAAGGCCGCGCACAGCCATTCGTGATTCTTCTTCATGCCGCGATAACGCACCTTCGTAAATCCAAAGACGCGCTTCAACACGCGGAACGGCCACTCTACTTTTGCTCTCACACGCGACTTTACGCGATTCTTTTTCTTCTCCGCCTCATCCACTTCGCCCTTCGAGTTCTTCACGCGACGGCAAGTCATGTCCTGCGCAGCGGGCGCGGCCTCGCGGATCGCCGCGGTCTGCCCTTGATAACCGCCGTCGCCCCACACTTTCTTCTCGTCGCCGTGCAACAGGTCCGGCAGCATGTGCACGTCGGAGACGCTGGCCGCCGTCGAGCAAAGCGAGTGAACGATGCCTTCCTTGCTATCCACGCCAATGTGCGCCTTCATGCCGAAGTGGCAAGTCGACCGGAGGAGTTTCACCTCCAGCCGCTCTCAGAACCGTACGTGACACTCTCGCGTCATACGGCTCCCATCATCCGACCTTGGTCCCTATCAACCTCCAGTGATGA
>JBEKSE010000051.1:0-29222 GCA_049517315.1 Occallatibacter sp.
TGGAGCGGGAGACCGGGATCGAACCGGCGACATTCAGCTTGGGAAGCTGACGTTCTGCCACTGAACTACTCCCGCAACCATTTTGTTTACAACTGCTTACATAAAGTAAAAGAACTAGAGAACACCGCCCTCAATACACTGGCTCCAGATTCAGCACTTGCAAGAGTGGCGAAATGAAAGTCAGTCGTGAGCGGTATCAGCTTGGCAGTGTCCGTAAAGTTCCCCGCTCCCAAGGGTTTGCTTGGGAGTTCAGTTTCTATATTACGGCTCCTGATGGGAAACGTAAACTCAAAATCCAAACGTTCGATTCTGTGAAGTACCCAAGCTGAGTCTGAACGACCACCAGTTCGGCCTCCAGCAGCCAACGCGCACCAGCCCGGACCGATGGTGGCCATGGTCTCATTAACTGTCTTACCCAAGATGGTCATGCGGCCACCGAATGAAGGATCCGTTCGCACTCCCTGCAAGGGCAACTGGCGATTACCGATGCCGGAATTAACACCTCGAACTTCAATCTGATTTTGCCTTGCTGTTTCGCGAGACTCTCCCTCATCGGATAGGTCAATCTAGTTCTGAGTTATGTGCGAAACGTCGATAGCTGTAACCGACGGTTCGCCGTAATCCGCCGCATATACATGCCCGCTGAGTGGATCGAGGGCTAGAGCATATGGGTTTGTGCCGGCCTCGTAAGTTCCAATCCCTTTATAATTCGCACCATCGATCACCGTGACGCTGCGGCTGTGAACATTTGCTACGTAGACACGGTTGTGTACCGAGTCTACTGCGACCGCCTGCGGGTGTTTACCGACAGGCAGTGTGGCTACGACCTTCCACTGCCTGGCGTCGATCACGCTCACGGTCTCATCGCCGTAGTTCACTGCATAGACCATCTGTGTGACCGGATTGATTGCCACCGCGCAGGAGATGGACCCTGTTGGAATAGTCTTCACCTGATGAGTCTTTTCGTCTACCGCGACAACATCACCGGTTACCATATGAGCCAGATAGAGCGTGTTCGACGATTGGTCCAGCGCGATGCCCCAGAGATGCGCTCCGACCGCAACCTTGGTGATCGCCCCTGTTGCGCCGTTGACTACTCGCAGGTTGGGATCTTCGTAACTCATCAGAAAAATCGTGTTGTTGCGGGGATCGACAGCGATTCCGTCGGCATCGCCCACCTTCAGCGCTTGTGCCGCGTTTGTCGCGCCGTCAATGACCGTAACCGCATTGCCGTAAGTATTTGTCACATAAACCTTGTTCGTAGCCTCGTTCACAGCCAAGACGTAAGGGTGTGACTCGCCCTTGACTGTCGCGATGACCGCATCCCTTTCGCCGTCGATCACACTGATTGAACCGCTTCCGGTGTTAGCGACGTAGATTCTGTCCGTAATCGAATTGATGGCGATCGAAATGGGCCCGTTCCCCACCTTCACCATCTGCGTCGTCCCCGTTCGTTCGTCGGTGACTGACACGGCTCCGGCCGCTTCATCCACGGCATAAACTTTGTGAGTCGACGGGTTGATCGCCACAGCGAGACTGGTAATCATCCTCCCCTGCGGGGCATCGCTCTGCGCATACACGCCGCAATCTGCGCAAGCAAGAATCAGCCCGAACGACGCAACCGAAACAATTCTGGCCGGCCACACCCGGCGGAAGCGAGAGACTAAAAAAATCGGCTGCCTGGCGCGAAAATGAAGGTTCATTTTGTGTTGAAACCTCGTTGTCAGACTATATTATCAAACATAACAAAGTCCGGTGTCGACCCGCACAAAAACATTCGCCCCGGCAAGGAAGGTTCATCAATGATTCGCCGCGTGCACGCGCTCAGTATGGTAGCTGCTCTTGTTTTCACTACAGTGGTCGCCCTCGGCCAGAACCAGCCCTTTCATGTTCTTGCCTTCCACTCCATGCATGTCGAGCAGGACCACATGGATTTCGCAATGCAGGCTATTCCTTTCTTTGAGGCGATGGCCGAGCGGGACCACTTCGACTTTAAGGCAACCTCGAATTGGGACGATATGAACCCCTCAGTCCTTAAGCAGTATCAGGTTGTTCTGTGGCTGGATGATACGCCCTCAACTTCTGCACAGCGCGCGGCCTTTCAGGATTACGTGGAGCACGGAGGCGCATGGTTGGGCTTCCATATTGCAGGCTATATGGACAGCCGCGAAACCTGGCCATGGTTCGCGGATTTTCTTGGAACTGTCTTCAACGGCAACAGCTGGCCTCCGCTACCGGCCACGCTGATGATCGACGAACCGGCGCATCCAGCCATGAAGGGTCTGCCTGCGAGTTTTGTTTCACCCTCAAACGAGTGGTACAGTTGGCAGCCAAATCCGCGCCATAGCCCGAATATCAAGGTACTGATGACGCTCACACCTTCCAATTACCCGCTCGGATTCAAGGACACCCTTGTCGGTGGCGACATTCCTGTTTCATGGACCAATACGAAGTACAGAATGATCTACACAAATATGGGACACGGCAACGAAATCCTCACCAGCCCAGTGCAAAACCTCTTTTTTGAGAATGCCCTGTTGTGGCTCGGTTGCCGCCTGCGATAGCTGCTTCTTTTTGATAGATGATCCAGTCAGCCTCTGCGCCCTCATGCTCTGCGACCCATCGCACTGCCGTTTCAACGTCCACCGAAACGAGTTCTGACGGAATACAGCGCAGCGTGCGTCAGAACATAAAGCGTCTTCCGGTCACTCCCGCCAAAGAGAAGCTGCAACGGCCTCTCAGGCACCGTGATCGTGTCAATCAATGTACCTGCAGGGTTGTATACGAATACCTGACCGGCGGCGAGGTAAACATTACCTTGCGCATCGACAGCTCCCCCTTCACCGCCCTGCTCGACAAAGAGTTTTGGGGCAGATAGCGAGCCGTCCTCGCCGACGGTAACTGAGTAGGTCTTTTCTTCAGACTCATCGGAAACATAAAACGGCTTTCCGGGAATGACTGCCTGCAGCCCGAAGGCTCGAAGGACGTCATGCATCTTGGTTCCGTAGTAGAGGTCGTTATTGATGAAGTCCGGGTTTACGGATATGAATGTGCTTCTGTCCGGCGAGACAAATTGATATGGACGCGGAGCCACAATGGCTTTCAGGAAATCATTTTCATTTCGCCAGTAGTTCACGGGGAGCACTGCCGTCATTTCTGGTCGCGGCGCCGAAGGTTCAGGCTGCAAGAGAGTCACGCTCTCGTCGAGAGACTCCGGCCTGAGCGAATAGACAATAGCTTTATCGGCATAGGATACAACCAACAAGTCGCCTGACTTGTCAAACGCAAGGTTAACCGGCTCAAGCGGATTGTCGCGGATCTTTGTCAGATGCTGAGAGGCTGCGTCCCATCGATAGATTGCGTTCCACCTCCTCTCAACAAAGTATGGATCTCCGGTGGGATCAATCGCACCGCCTGAGATGCTAAAGAATCCTCCTGCAAGTTTGGTCATGGACGCCCCAGGCGCGAGGATAACCGATGGCCGGTCAACTGATGGACTTGGCGTGTTTCCGGAGATGTCGAGCCAGGAGAATTCGCGATCCCTGATCTCGACGTGATGTGTCTGGTCGTACACGGAGTTATCGAATGACGCCTTGCTGTCGCTGTAGCAGTGAAAATTTCTGAAGTGGATTTCCTTCGAGTCGGTAATTCTTGCGGCGTAAGGAAACGGCTGAGACGCGCTTACAACGCGATAAGAATGATAGTTTGCGAAAGTAATGTTGCTCGAGTTCTGAACTTCTATCGGCAGTGCAAATGCGCTCTCGCCACTCTCTTCTTCGGTTTGCAACGCGTAGATGCTCCAGTTAGATGCATTGCGCAGCATGATCTCGTTGCGAACATGGTGCTCGCTTGATAATTCGTAGATGCGGCCAGGCGTGGACGTATCGGAGATATAAAGGCCAGCCTGTGCAAATGTGCTGGGCGTCCATATATCGACAAACGTACCACCTCCACCGTTGGTGATCCACAGGCTGGGATACTGAGCGTTCCAACGCCGCTTGATGTTCGAGTCCGCGGTGTGAGTATTGTTGTAGATGCTCCATGGCCGATGCTCCTGTTGCGGATCCCGGCTCAGATCCGAGGTGCCGTGACCACCCAGAAAGCGCACGTCATTCATCATGGAGTTGGTTCCAGCCATCCATTTAGCAGCCACAGCGCGAGGGTTGATGCCATTGGTATAGAGACCAATGCCGGTTACGATATTCGTGCCGCGCTGGGGCGCTTGCAGCATTGGTTTGGGATCGCCTATACCCTGGAACGCTGGTGTGGAATCGGCCAGAAAGATTCGAGTAATGCTCGGATGCAGGCCTATGAGCACAGTGTCCGGCTTCATTTCGATCGTGTCGGTGACGAGGTATTGCCCGGACGGAAAATAGATGGTGCGGTACCTGGCGATGGCTTGCTTCAACGCCGCGGTGTCGTCGGTAACGCCATCGCCGCGCGCACCCAGGCTGCGAATATTCACCCAGGTGTTCATCGCCGGCAGACCGAGAATATCGGAGCCAACGGGCGGCGGCATCTCCGTAAGGAAGGAGGTCAGATAAATGTCGCGGATAACTGGGGTATCTCCGATGTCGTCGAAATGAAGGCCATGTGAGAATGTCTTTACCTGATAGATCGTGCCTTTACCGGCGATCTCTTTCCCGCTCTCGCGATACGCCGCAAACAAGGGCACATTTCGACAGATCAAGTTCTCCATATTGATTTCGGTATGCGCATTGTTCTCGTTGCTTATCACGAATGCAGGACCGGTAACACCATCCAATTGACCGTCTTTTATCCACAACTCCTCAGCATAACCGGGATCTATAGAGATAGCTGTTGGGACATCTTTGAATTGCGGCCGTATCAGGGTCAGCCCTGCTTCATGTTCGCGAATGGCTGCCTCTCGCTGGCCTTCGAAGGTGGCGTCGATCACAGAAAACTGCCAGCCGGGCGACGGCTTCTTTGTCCAGATGCCATACCGGCCGCCGAAAAAATGTACATCTTGCGCAACGTTGCCTCCGTCGTGAATTCCGGCCAGTCCGGAGCCGATGTGGAAATCGATATGGGCCAGATAGCAGTGCTGGGCATAGCGGGCCCGCACACCGACTGCTCCAGGATTTCCGTCCTGTATCTCGATATCTACGTTGCTTAAAGCCGAATAGAATGTTCCCGGATTGGCGTCGTGAATTTCTTGCTCCGCCTTGGATCCGCCATTATGTCGTGGGCGGTTTCCGGTGAAATACACCATATAGGCCGGAGTATTTTGGAAATAAGGAGTATTCGGAGCGACGAGCAACACGGGTCGAGTGGCCCCGTACCCAATCAAGCGTATTCCCGGCCAAATATGAATGGTCTTGGTGAGCAGATACCTGCCCGACGGAATAAAGACTATGCCTTCGCTGTTAGTCTCCTCCTGCTTGTCGATGGCCTGCTGGATCGCCTCCGTGTCGTCAACTTTGCCGTCACCGTGGACTGCAAACTTGTCCGGGCTCAGATATACAGCCTTCGGATCGTCGAGGCGCATGGGGTAGTATGAACCGGCAAAGGCGGCACCGGCAGGGAACAACGTCAGCCAAAGAACAATAGGACGCTTGAACATAGCAACTCCTGACTTTCTTTCCTAGTGATTCGCTCCGCTCTCTTCCAAATCCAATTTGTGTGGGTCGAGGCGCAGCTCTCGATATGTCTCGCGCAACTTGTCTTTCAGATCTCTATACTTTTGATATTGCTCGGCTTCCCGCTTGGCATCTTCCCCGCGCCCCAGTCTATGGTATACCGTGCTCAGACGAAAGTGGATCAAGGCATTCGTCGGGTCTAATTGGACCGCATGCTCCAATAGTTTCTCGGCCTCCTCAGGGCGGCCTGTCGCCGCCATCATCCTTCCGAGTTCATAGCTGGCTTCAGGGTCATCAGGCTGCAGCTTCACTGCTCGCGAATAAAGGTCGTAGGATTTCTTCTGGTCGCCGCTATCCTCGGCCATCCTAGCCACACGAAGGTCTGCCTTCTCATCGAAAGGATTCTGTGCCAGCGCAGTCTCGTATTCCGCTTTCGCCTGGGCGGTAGTTTCGGCTGTGATGGGAAGGCTGTGCAACATTTCGGCGAGTTCAAAGTGCAAGCCGGGCAGCTTCGGATCTATCTTGAGAGCTTCGCGATACTCGCGAATCGCATTTGATGTGTCTCCGCGCCGCGCTGCTTCATGCGCCATTACCTGATACATGAGCGCTGATTTGGGGGCTAGCAAGGACAGGCTGAGGATTGCCTCACGTGCCAGATCCGAATGAATTCGGTAAGCGGCATAGATCAGCTCCGGGTTTTCAGGATCAAGGCCGCGAAGCACAGCGATCACCGTGGACGCTTTGTCAAGATCCTCGGTTGTTGTATATATCTCGATCAGTTCCAGGCCCGCCGCGATGCGCACCTTTGTCTCGACCAACAGTGGGAACGACGCTTCGAGATCCGTACGAGCGGAGATGGCATCGCCGGTACGCCGCTCTGCCATACCCAGCAGCGCCTGGATCTTCCCGAGGTCGGGCTTGAGGCGCAATGCCTCACGAAGTTCCGGAATTGCGTCCGTATATTTTGCTTGAAAGAAGAGGAGAACGCCGAGATTACCGCGAGCGTCAATGTTGGATGGATCCAGTGCAACCACCGCACGGAGTTCAGGGATTGCAGCCTCCGGCTTGTTTTCACTAAGAAGAAGATGCGCTTCCCTCAGGTGTGCTGCAGCCTGTCGCTGTGCATCGTCGAGCGCTGGCTGAGATTGGCATGGAGCAACAATGCCGAGCAACATGAACCAAAGGAAACCGCACTTGATTTTTCGAATCATATTGAGATCGTATCGCGAATGGATGAACCAGGCGGCCGGAAAAGAAGACTGAGGGAGGGCGACCTGGGTCGCCCTCCCTCAGGGTAAGGGGCAGCTCTAGAACTCAATGCGAGCGCTAATCTGCATGTTGCGTCCGTTCACCGTGGTACTGCTGATGGTTCCGGCGCCAGGAAGGTCGAAGTTGCCATCGGGGGCATCGAAGTTCGGATGATTGAATACGTTCGTAGCATCTGCGCGCAATTGAAAGTTGACTCTTCCTACGATGTGAAAGGTCTTCCCCAGTTCCGCATTCTGCGTATCGATTCCAGGTGCGCGAAGCGAGTTGCGGGTCGAGTTTCCGAACGTTCCATTGGCTGCAACCTTAAAGGCGGTTGGATCGTACCACTCCTGCAGGGTCTTGTGGATATTCTGCGCAGGATGCACCACGTCCGGATACCAGTTGCCCGCCAGCGCGTAAGAGTTGTTCGTACCGCCAGTTTGCACTGTGAACGGGTTGCCGCCTTGGTTGATTGAAATCATGGAAACCTGCCAGCCGCCTATCCCTGTATCCAGCAGTCGATTATGGTTCAAGAAGGCTCTTCCCTTGCCGAAGGGCAACTGATATACCACGCTAGTCTTCAGCGACTGCCGAATGTCGAAGTTGGATGGGCCGTAGTTGCTCCTGGGGTCATGGAAGTTCTGATAGAAAACGTTTCCACCTTGGCCATTGAACGGCGAGACATCCATATCGTCCAGGTATTTCGACCAGGTATAGGCCGTTGAGAAAGCAATACCCCTCGTCAGCCGTTTGTGCGCTTGCGCCTGGAGCGAATGGTAATTGGAGACTGCGTTGAACGTGCTGCCCCCGATTCCCTCGAACTGAGGAAACGGGCGGCCGCTCGGATCATCGGTGGGCGACAGGTTTGCAACCGGAACCTGGTTGATATCGCCCTTGAACTGCATGTCGCTGCCATGCCTGCCAACGTATGCGATCTCCGCCGTGATCCCCTGGCCGAACTCCCTCTGCACGCTGAGCGACCAGGAATACATTCTGGTGAGCGGCGTGTGGTACGGGTCGTAGCTCACACCTTGACCGTTGTAAGCAGTCGGCGATTGCGAGGCCTGAATGTAAGGTAACGGAGTGGTGGTGCCGTAGAACACTCCGGGACCGGAGAGCGTCGTAACAGGAGTGACGCCATTGGTCTGATCCTGGGCATTACCGGTGAGATTATACCCGGTGCCTGCGGAATTATATCCATACTGATCGACGCTCCAGGGGGTGGTGTAGATTCCAACTCCGCCGCGGATCACTGTGTTGGGTCTCGGCGTGTAGGCAAAGCCGACACGCGGCAACACACCGCTGTAGACATTGGCCTGGGTCTGAGTGCGGTTATTGGCCGGGGCAAACCACATTGCGCCAAGAGTGTTTGAAACCGTATTGAGGATGGTTGGATCGAAGTCTCCCAGTCGTCCCTTGACTTCGGTCCAGCCGCGCTGAATCTGATAGCGTAGGCCGACATTGATGGTGAGATTCGGACGAAGTTTGATGTCGTCCTGAATAAAAACCTGCGGGCTTTTCTGCCGTGAGCCAAGGACAGGCGAATTGGCTGCGCCCCAGCTTTGCACATCGCCGAGCAGGAAATCGGCCCAGGGAGCGCCACTTCCCGTGGCCGCCAGACTCGCCTGGGTGTATGCGCCAGAGAAGTTAAAGTCGCCGGAATCAACATTTCCCCACGGCGCGCAATTGCACTCGAGCATGATCAACTCGCCGCCGAAGTGAAGAATTTGTTTGCCGCGAATCAGCGTGGCCACATCCGAAGGCTGATAGGTATTCTGCACATAGAATGCATTTGAGCTGGCATAGGGCGAATCGATAATGCCCGACCACATATTGATGTTCGGAAAGATATTGGCTTTTGCGTATTGCAGGCCGATGGTCGAAGGGATGTTCAAGCCCAGAGAGCCGGGCGCATAAACATTGGCATGACGATTGAAACTGAAGCGGGCTTCGTTCACAAACGTCGAGTTGATCGACCAAACATCGGATGTTTGACTGGAGTAATCCGACATGTCAGCGTAATAGCACGCGATCGGGCAATTCCATTCCGAGTAGACCGGAGCGTTGAAGTCTCTTTGGGCAATCGAAGAGGTCAAGCGGTTCTTGGGGCTGAAGTCATAGTCGATGCGACCGAAGGTGCGAAATGCCGGATTCGGTACATGAACCATGTAGTAATAGTCGTTGTATATGCCCCCGCTGACATTCTGGTTCGGCTCCTGGAAATACTTGAGGAGTTTCTTTGCGACAGGATCAATCTGGCTTGCGGGGATCACATTGTCCGTAGCGTAGGGGAAGCGGCACATCGAGCCGTCCGCCGCGGTGGTCTGGGTTGACGGATCGAAGAGTTCGCCCGTGTAAACCGCTGCGCCGTTGCAGGAATTGATGATGGGGTTGTTGTTGGAATCCAGGAGGGGTATCTTGTTGTTGTTCCCGTCCAGAGGCTCCAGTTGGGTCTCATCGAACTGACCGTTAGGCGTACCAACGCCTTTCATCTGATCTGTCGGCATCGTGGTGAAGCTGGTCCACGACGAGTTATTGTCGGTCTTGTCGTAGTTGAAATAGAAGAACATCCGATTGTGGCGAATTGGGCCGCCGATGGCGCCGCCAAACTGGTTGAACTTCAGTGGGCCTACGTGCACCCCGGGAGCGGCAAAGTAGCTTCTCGCTTCCAGATCGTCGTTCTGGAAATGCTCATACGCGGAGCCATGAAAGTTATTGTCGCCGCCTTTCGTGATCTGGCTGAAGACCGAGCCGCCGATGCCGTATTGCGCAGAGAAGTTCGAGTCCTCGATCTTCACTTCGGCAATCGTTTCGAAGGTGTCGGTATCCGCGTCGGCGCTATGGGCGTTTGTCACCGTTCCGCCATCCGACAGGATGTTGCCGCTGTATGGCATACCGCCGTTCAGCGAGATCGAGAGTCCAGGATTTACGACCCCGTTGGCCGAAGATGCGCCCGCGCTGCCCGGCAGCAAGATGGTGAAGTTAGCCCAGTCCTGCCCAACCTGGGGCAGTTCCAGCATGGTCTTTTCGTCGAAGACCGTGGACTGCTCGCCGCTCTCGGTACTAATCAGGGCGGCTGTATCGGCGGTGACCATCACCTGCTGCTGATCGCTGCCCACAGACAGTTTGCCGTTCAGGGTGATGACGCCCACATCCAATGTGACGGGGCCCAGCACCAACTGTTTAAATCCCGGCACCGTGATGGTGACTGTGTATTGGCCGTTGGGAGTGGATACGGTGTCGTAGATGCCGTCTCTGTTGGTTGTGAAGGTCTTCTCTATGCCGGTGTTCACGTTCACCACTGAAACCGTGGCGTTGGTTACGACAGCACCGGTAGGATCGGTCACTGTTCCGCGAATTTCGCCGGTTGACGAATTCTGGGCTCGCGCCATAATGCCTGCACCCAATAAGAGACAAAGCGCAATCAACCAACCACAACACTTACTTTTCATGTTCAATGGCCTCTCCTGAATCAAATTCATCTCTCGCCTCTTCCCGAAGGTGTGCCACGGTTTATGACCTTTCGCCTCTCAATATGCACAATTTCCAGCCGCACAACCTGCTCATGTGAGCTAGATCACCGGCACTGAACTGTACACCTCGCATTTGTGCTACCCAAAATTTCAGGCTATGCACCGAGCCTCGGGCGCATTACCGCGTCGAAATGCGCCCGAGATCTTGAGGAATTGCCCCGATAAAGAAAAGCGTGACATCCTTCGTAACGATTAGTTAGTATGTACTCACAAATAGCGACGGGTTGGCAAGTGCTTTTTTACAGGGCATCAAAATACGGTTTCCGAGCGTTCGAAATCCGGCTCCTCCTTCGTCGCGGTCACAGGGGTCCTGCACGCAGCGGATTATCCATTCCTGATACTCTGCGCATAAGTTGACTTGAACGAAATCCCGATAAACAATGGGGGCATCTTGAAGCGATCGTTGGTCTTTTTGGCGGCATTTGCGCTTTGTCTGTCCGCGGCATTCGCCGCATCCGGCCAGGACGGCATTCCAAAAGCGGCCTGGACACGTCCGCTGGGGCTTTTCCTGGACAATCCAGGAGTGACGCGCTCGCCCGGCGATATCGATGACGGCTATTGGCAAGGCGTCCCTGTCGGAGGGTTTGGGGCGGGCACCTTTTCGCGCAGCTACCGCGGCGACTTTGCTCGCTGGCACATCAAGGCCGCTGTTCACAAATATGAGCCGGTTTACGCCAATCAGTTCGCCATGTTCCAGCAGTCGGAGTGCGACGCGCACGGCACCGCTCAAGTGCTCATGAACGGCCATCCCAAAGGCGGCGAACTGTCGAGCTGGCAATGGGACTATCCTGTCGGGGCGGGCGACTATTACGCGCTTTTTCCCAAGGCCTGGTTCGACTACAAGTGGGACAAGTTTCCTGCGCATGTGACCTTGGAACAGTTTTCGCCTGTGATTCCCAACAATTACCGCGAATCCAGCTATCCGGTGGCCGTTTACCGCTGGCACGCGGAGAACCCCACCAACAAGACCGTTACAGTCTCGGTGCTGCTTTCCTGGACGAATATGTCGGGCTGGTTCCGGACCTTCACGCGCGACTTTGCCGGAACGCCCAACCAGGGCAATCACAATGATTACAAGAGTGAAGAGGTGGCCGGCTCAGGCACCATGAAAGGCATCGTCTTCGACAGAAACCGCGGCGGCAGCGCTCCCAACGAATGGGACGGCCAGTTCGTCATCGCCGCTCTGGAATCGGAGGGCGTGGAAGTCAGCTATCAGACGACGTTCCAGGCATCCGGAGACGGCAAAGCAGTCTGGGTTCCGTTTTCCAAAGATGGCAGGCTGGCCAACGACGACAAGTCGTGGGTAAGCGAAAAAGAGAAGCTGGGCGGCGCGATCGCGCTGCGTTTCACCCTGAAGCCGGGGGAAAAGAAAGTCATCCCCATGGTCATCTCGTGGGACTTTCCCGTCGTTCAGTTTGGAGAGGGTAGAAAGTGGGATCGCCGTTATACCGACTTCTATGGAACCAGTGGCAGGAATGCCTGGAAGATAGCCCGCGACGGGCTGCTGCACGCCACGGAATGGAGTGCGGAGGTGGACAAATGGCAAGCCCCCTACATCAACGACAAAAGCAAGCCGCTGTGGTACCGCGGAATGCTGTTCAACGAACTCTATGCGCTCACCGACGGAGGAACGTTCTGGGGACGCGAGAGCGGCGCGGATCCCAGGGCGATTCCCTCCTTTGCCCTGCTTGAATGCTTCGACTACGCATACTACGGTACGCTCGACGTCCGTTTCTACGCATCGCTTCCACTGTTGAAGTTCTGGCCGGAGATCGATAAGCAGGTGCTGCGGGAGTTTGCCGATACGGTGCCCAAAGAGTGGCCGGAACAAGGACTCTGGGTTTGGAAAACCGAGCAGACCGGCCAGCCTGTTACGCACAAGCGCAAGAAAATCGGCGCGGTTCCTCATGACCTGGGCGTACCGGAAGGCGATCCGTTTGTTGCCGTCAACGAGCCAGGCTGGCAGGACACCAACGACTGGAAGGATCTCAACTCCAAATTCGTGCTGATGGTCTATCGCGACTATGTTCTGACCGGTCGAACCGACACCAAGTTTCTTCGCGACACATGGCCCGCTGTCAAGGACGCAATCGAGTACTTGCGTCAGTTCGATCACGGGGGCGGAGTTCCTGAGAACAGCGGTTATCCTGACCAGACCTACGACGATTGGGTGACCAGCGGGGTGAGTGCTTATTCGGGCGGCCTGTGGTTGGCTGCTCTACGCGCGGCCGAAGAGACCGCGCGCACTCTCGGCGACTCGAAAACGGCCGCGGAATACCACGCACTCTTTCTGAAGGGGCAGAAGACATATGTCGCGCAGCTTTGGAATGGCGAGTACTTTCGCTATGACACGCACAGCGAGTCAAAAGACGACATTCAGACTGACCAGCTTGCCGGGCAGTGGTACGCCAACCTCACCGGTCTCGGGGACATCGTGCCGCATGCTATGCAGCTATCGGCGGAGAAAAAGATCTTCGACTTCAACGTGATGAAGTTTGGCAACGGCGAGATGGGAGCAGCCAACGGCATGGCGTCGGATGGCACAATTCTGACCAACGCGGAGGCGAAGGAGGTCTGGGTGGGAACAACGCTCGGCTACGCCGGACTACTTATGAGCGAGGGGATGAAGGACCAGGCCTACAGGGCGACGTGGGGCCTTTACCACGTCATTTACGAGAGCAAAGGATACTGGTTCCGTACACCCGAGGCCTGGGATATTACGGGGAATTTCCGCGCCGGCATGTACATGCGCCCCACAGCCATCTGGGCTCTGGAAATGACCCCGCCCAGAGCGCAATAGCAGGACGGGTCTGCGCCGGGGACGAAGCAGTTCGCGGCGCGGAACGCCAAACTAGAGAATTACCAGCTTAGGTCCTAAATCAATCGATGGAGCCGCACATGCAACGCAGGCCGCACCTTTTTGCACTTCGACAGATGACAGCGACGATTCTGGGTCTCCTTCTACTAACTGCTGCTGCGGCCCAAGCGGCAACTGCGCCAAGGTTCCGCGTTATCGCTCTCGCTGAGCCGGGCGGACTTCATGCGCCGTTTGTAGACGCGGCGAAAATATGGCTCGATCAGCTGGCGGCGCAGAATGACTTTACCGTCGACTATATTCAAAACACCGATAAGATCGACGGCGCCTTCCTCGCGCGGTATCAGCTATTCATTCAGCTCAACTACCCTCCCTATAACTGGACACCCGCGGCGGCCGCCGCGTTTGAGAAATACATCAACGAAGGCAAAGGCGGATGGATCGGATTCCATCACGCCACGCTGCTGGGCGAGTTCGACGGCTTCAAGATGTGGCCATGGTTTTCAGACTTTATGGGAGGCATTCGTTTTACCAGCTACATTCCCACCTTCGCCGATGGAACGGTAACCGTCGAGGATCCCTTACACCCGGCCATGAAAGGCGTCTCAACTAGCTTCGTGATTCAGCATGAAGAGTGGTACACGTGGGACAAGTCTCCCCGCGCCAACGTTCACGTGCTGGCCAGCGTGAATGAGAATACCTATACGCCCGACACCAAGATTAAAATGGGCGATCACCCCGTCATCTGGACAAATGAAAACTACAAGGCAAGAAACATTTATATTTTTATGGGGCACCATGCGGACCTGTTCGACAATCCGGCCTTTACGGCCATATTCAAGAACGCAATCTTCTGGGCAGCCTGCAAGTGAAGCTCCGCCGGGTTAGAGCCGCGGACAGTGCCCGTGGCGCCCCACTCCGCATTACTGCCGATTTCTGGACAAAACATTCTATGAAAAACGCCACTCTCTGTCTTATCGTTTCATCACTCGTTCTTTTCAGCTTCGGAACGGCTTCTTCGTTTGCTGCGGACTCATCGACGAATGCCATCATCGCCTACGTCTTTGCCCGGAATCGGGCCCTTGGACCGAATGAGGTGGACGCGGCCAAGCTCACCCGGATCAACTATGCCTTCGCAAATATTCAGAGCGGACAAATCGTGGCGGGCTACTCGCATGATCGCGACAACTTTGTCGTGCTCAACAATCTCAAGAAAGTCAATCCGCAGCTGCAGATATTGGTTTCTGTCGGCGGGTGGATCTGGTCCAGCTCCTTCTCAGACGTTGCGCTCACGCCGTCAAGCCGCAGGATCTTTATCGACAGCGTGGTTCAATTCCTTCGCGACAACCAACTGGACGGGCTGGATATTGATTGGGAGTACCCCGCCTCAGTCGGCAACGGCAACATCTATCGCCCCGAGGACAAACAGAACTACACAGCCTTGTTGAAAGAGCTTCGCCACAGATTTAATCGAGAGGAAAAAGCACTTGGCCGGCGCTTGATTCTCTCCATCGCGGCCGGCACGTCGGAGGAGTTTGT
Source organism: Occallatibacter sp. (assembly GCA_049517315.1). GTDB lineage: Bacteria > Acidobacteriota > Terriglobia > Terriglobales > Acidobacteriaceae > Telmatobacter. The sequence continues at coordinate 14,736 of JBEKSE010000051.1, forward strand.
CGCCAAAACCGAAATGAAGCAGGTTCAGCGCTATGTGGATTCGGTGAACCTTATGAGCTACGATTATTACGAGTCCGGCTCCGACGCCATCACCGGGCATCACGCGCCGCTTTATGCCAATCCAGCCGACCCGAAGCACGCCTCCGCCGACGCATCCGTAAAGCTCTTTGAACAAGCTGGAGTTCCAAGCCGCAAGCTCATTCTGGGAGTTCCATTCTATGGCCGTGCCTGGGCCGATGTGGGTGGCGCCGGCAACGGGCTTTACCAACCAGGAAGAAAGGCAGACATGTGGGCCAATTACAGTGATATCGCCGGAAACCTCCTCAATAACGGCTTCGTTCGTTACTGGGACAACGTCTCCTCGGTTCCCTGGCTATACAACCCGGATAAGCGCGTCTTCATTTCCTACGAAGACCGGGAATCCATTCTCTTGAAGTGCCATTACGTGCTCGATCACCGTCTGGGGGGCGTGATGTTCTGGGAATATACAGGAGATACACCGGACCACGCGCTGCTCGAAGCGATCAACGATGGACTCGTTCGCTCCCAGGCGTCGGATGCTTCACCTGCAACGCACGCAGCGGCGCACTAGGGGCTGTCAATAAACTAGCGATTCTGCAAGGAGAACCCTTGCACCATGCCGATCAGGATGCAAACAGGTGCGTTCGGGTTCCAGGTACCCCCACCCATATTTTGGGCGTAAAATCCTTGTTTTCTTGAGCTTACGGACAGGGATTCGCCGCAAAATCGTCAAAACAAAGGAGTTACCCGCAAAATAGTCCAGCAGAAGGAGTTACGGACCAAATCCAATACTTGCTGTGGTGCGGCCCATAGATCTGCCACTCATCAGTGTGCATCCAGACGGGGAAATTCTGTGCAATCTGCAAAAACTTTCTAGTGTAGTGAGTCTGAAGTTCATCGAAGAACAACCGCAGATTCTTCGACTCACCACCCCCAAACTGAACGACGTTCGGGGCCCCGTTCGCTCAGAATGACAGCCAGTTTTGTGTTGCGGATTTCAGACTCAGGACACTAGCGCCCGGTTTGTGGACAGATTCTAAGACCTGTCAGCACTGCCAGGCTTTATGCCCCGGCCGTATGCAGTCTTGAGCCGCACATTCATTGAGCGCCTGGCTCAGCTTCGATTAGCGCCCGAATGGCAGGCGTCACCACAAGGTACAACTCCGCGTGCGGCGCCGCTAGCTCTTCCACGCGCGCGAGCTGCTGCTTGCGAAGGTCCGCCGTAACCGGGCGTGCCGACTCGATCGAGTCGAGCGCGAACAAGCCGAGAGCACCAAGCTCCGACAGTCCCCGCGACAGCGGAATCAGCGGCTCTCGCAATGAGGAAACCGCCAGATAAGGCTGTAGCCACGCATCGTTATCGCGCCATCGTAAAAACCGTTTACGCAATTCATCGCGGACCGCGGAATCGTGAACTGCGCGCCGCGCCAGGGCGTTCGTCTGACGCGCCAGATCGCTCTCCGGCGGGATGGCGTCTACCAAGTGATTCAACGCCGCCTCCAGATCGTATTTCTGCGTCTTCTCGCGATCGTATTCCTTGACCGGCTCCACAGCGTCAGCCAGCGTTTCAAGCAACTCCGGCGGCATGTCGTTGCCCTCAATGCGTCCCAGCATTCTCTCGCTGGTCGCGCGATGCTCCAGACCGAGCCATTCAAGATTTCGGCTAAGAATCGCCAACCTGCGATACATGGAATCAACATCAGTGACGGACGCAGGCGACCACAGTCTTTCCGCAATGGCTCCCAGTCGCGGCCAGAGCCGGTTATCCAGAATCTCCGGCGTCACATACTCCGTCCACTCTGCGGCTTCTCCGCCAAGAATGTGTGATTTTTCTTTTGCGGAGAGCGATGCGCTTTCACCCTGCATGGGGTCGATCGCATAATGCATCGATGCCGGATATTGCAAATCGAGATAATAGCCCGAAGAGAGAACAGTCTCATAGCCCAGCTTTGCCGCATCAGACAGCGACTTTGCGCCGCGCCAGGATTGAATCAGTGAGTCCTTGGGAAGATTGGAGTCGAGAATCTCATCCCATCCCTCCATCTTCTTCCCATGTTTCTCCACGATTTGCTGCACTCGCCTCGTGAAGTACGTCTGGAGGGCATGATTGTCCTTGATGTCGTGCGCGTGCATCCACGTCTGAATATGGGAATCCGCATCCCAGTACTTGCCGTCAACCTCGTCGCCGCCGATATGAAGGTATCTATCCGGAAAGAGCGTCTCCATCTCGCCGAAAACGGTATCGATCAGCTTGTATGTCGCGTCGCGCGTCGGGTCCAGCGGAGGACGCAGATCGTCACGCTGCGACCGGACCAGACCATGCGGCGCGGGACCGGACGCCAGTTGAGGATACGCAACCAGCCAGCTCACGGCATGACCCGGTACATCGAACTCAGGAACAACGCGCACGCCACGGGCGCGCGCATAGGCGATCAATGCGCGTATCTGATTCTGGGTATAGAAAAGCCCGTCCGAGCCCAACCCGGTCAGCTTTGGGCAGAGCTTGCTTTCCACGCGAAAGCCCTCATCGTCGGAGAGATGCAGATGCAGCACGTTGAGTTTGACCGAGGCCATTCCGTCAATATTGCGCTCGATCTGGTTCAGCGGGATGAAGTGGCGCGATACATCGATCATGAGTCCGCGCCATGCAAAGCGTGGGCTGTCGTCAATGCGCACATCGGGGACGACCCATCCCCGCGGCCCCGGTTCCACAAGCTGCAGCAAGGTCTCCAGCCCGTGCATGATGCCCAACGGATTGGCTGCAGTCAGCTCAATGCCTGTATCAGAGACAGTCAAACGATAGCTTTCATCTTCGTCTACCCTCTGAACGCGAAGACCGAGGCCGGCGCAATGAATCACGAACAGCGGTCCCTCCGGCACTTCGGAAAAGCGCTGCTCCAAAGGAGACCCCGTACGCACAGACAGGTCATGCACGAATCGGTCAACCGCTCCTTGAACCCGTTCATCACCACCGCTGACCTGGAAGCGCGGCCTGTTGTCGATCGAGAGAAAACCGTCCCGTCGCGCCACCTGCGACGGCCAGGGCATCAGGTTCAGTTCCCCGGCCCCGCATGGCAATGCGGCACACAGCAAAAGCACAACCATCTTGAAGAATCTGGTACTACGACTCGCGGTCACGGTTCTCTCCCAGGCAAAAAGTCGCATTTTATGAACAGCGGACCGCCCCATCCGCAGGGCCGGCCCGTCAATTACTTCCCGATCGTTTCACGCCACGCAAGGCGAGTGGTGTCCGCTCAGTTTGTCGTCCAGTACTTATTGAAGCCTATGTAGTCGGAAGGCATGACAGCAAGAATCTTCCTACGCAGTTCCAGCACGTCGACCGAACCAAGCGAACTGTAAAGCACTTTGCCATCCGGCCCCAGCAGCACCGTGTAAGGAACCGCCGACTGCCAATTGGGGTCGAATGCCGCCTGGAGCGCGGCTGTATTGTCAGAAGCAAACAACAGATTCCGGCTCGTTGCATGTTTTTTTGTAAGGAAGCGAAGGACGCTGGGTTTCTCATCCGGCATGTTTGCCGAGACCGTTACCAAATCAAAGTCGCGCGCGCCATACATGCGAAATGTGTCTTGCAAATCAGAGAACTCCGCCACGCAGGAGCCGCACCAGGTGGCCCAGAAGCTAATCAGCGCAAGGTGCCCGCTGGCATTGGCGCGCAGCTTCTTCAACCCCTGTGCGTCCACGAGTTCAACATCGACGGGTTGTGCTTCAAGCTTCCGCTCGGATGCTTCGCGAAGAGATTCCTTTTCCTGCCACTTCGTCGAGCATCCAAAGACCGGAGTGTGCGTCACCGCAACTTCCTTGTTGGTCAGCAGGGCGTCAATCGCGTTGCGTGCGTCCTGGGTCTTGACCATCTCGATGCGGTAGCTGTTATCCATACGGCCTTCATAGCGAAGACGACGGTCCTTATCGAAGATGAATACATGCGGCGTGGCCTGCGGGCCGTACTTGCGCGTCACAGCCTGCGTCGCCCCGTCGTACAGGTAAGGATAATGAAGGTGCTTGTACTGCACGCGGATCTTCATTTCATCCAGCGTATCGCTGATGTCCGAGGAATCCAGTTCATCGATGGTGAGAGCTTTCGGATCGTTGCCCTGAATGGCAACCACTGCCGCGCCACGCTTTCCATATTCTTCATAAAGTTGTTCAATGCGCTGCTCGTACATCTGCGCGATGGGGCAGTGGTCGCATGTGAAGACCACGACCAGCGCCGGGCTCTTCGCATAGTCGCTCAACTTGTGGATTTTTCCGTCCACGCCGGGAAGGGCGAAATCGGGCGCAGGCGAGCCCAGGGCGAGAATAGGATGCGAGGGCGTCTGCGCAAAGAGGGGCAAGGCCATCGCCGACATCAGGGCTAAGGTAAACAACTTCCGCACTGTGATTCCCCCTGTATCGGCTCTCCATGAGCCGAGGTTAGGCGAGGAATTGCCGGGTTTTGCTCAACCCGTCCAATTGCTGCCGATTGGATTTAATTTACAGAAACGGTTGGGGCAGCAGAACCGAGGGCAAAGCATCCAAAGCCAGAGAGATTGCGCCCCAGAGTACGGCGCGATCGCCGAGTTCGCTGGAAGCGATCTTGGTCACCGCAAATTCTCCTCCCTCCAACTGTTTCCGAACAAAATCGATCAGCGCGGGGTGGCTGCCGACCTCTCCGCCCAGGAGAATCAGACCAGGGTTGAGAATGATCGATAGATTCACAAGGATGTCCGCAACGATTTCCGCTACCTGGCGGACGATCTTTCCCGCGCGCGCGTCCCCGGCCAATGCCAGGTTGAGGATTTCCACGGCATCCATTTTGCCATCCATCCGGCTCCCTTGCTGCGTCGATTCTCCCCCTTCCTCGTGCCACCTTTTCAGGATTCCAGAGGTAGTGAGCACTGTCTCGAGCTCGCCAAACTCATGGATGGTTGGCTGCCTGCGCGAAATGGACGGCAGACGCAGATAGGCAATCTCTCCAGCGGACCACTGCGATCCATGATGGATTCTGCCTCTGAGGAAGATGCCAGCGCCGACATTGGTCCCGATGTTCACGAAGATGAAGTCCGTCTCCATCCGCGCGGCGCCGTTATATTGCTCGCCTTGCGCAGCCAGATTTGTATCGTTCTCCACAATCACCAGACACTGCACGATCTTTTCCAGCATGGCGCGCAGGGGCACCGACCGCCAGCCTTCCAGGGTGCTGATCGACAGGACGCTGCCCTCCTCCACGTTTGTGATCGCAGGCACGCCGACAACCAAAGCCAGCAGCTGAGCACGCGTCTTTTTCTGCTTCCGCAAGAGAGCCTTCAGCTCGGCACCGATGTAGCCGCAGATGGCCTCTGGAGTCGTCTTCCGATCGACAATCGAGACCTTCTCGGTCTCGATTGCGGTCCCATTCAGATCGGTCAACATAAAAGACAAGCTCTCCGCCGAGATTTCCACTGCTAGCAGACAGCCCCGCTCCGCCTTGAAGCGGATCATGTCAGGTGGCCGTCCTCCACTGGATTCGCCCTCGCCGATGGGCTCGACGAGGCTTTCAGACAGCAGATCTTTGACGACATTGGTAACGGTTGGAGCGCTAAGCCCCGAGGCACGGACGAGATCGGCCCTGGAACAAGAGCCGCATTCGCGCAGAAGCTTCAGAATGCCGTGAGCATTCGTGTGGCGCAGGACAGAAGGTCTGCCAATTGGAATAGGTCTTTTCTTCACTCGATCCTTCGAAATACACCCGCCAACAGGCTACTATATGCCCAGTCACGCCGCACAGTCATTTACGGATTGCGCGGCGCGCTCCCTTTCGTTAACCTTTCTCATCCAAAGAAGTTCTTGCGTTTAGCCCGTCAAAGCAAGCATACTAAGTAATCGTTAGGAAGTATATAGGCTCATAGTCGCAAATGAGCCGATTTGCTTTCCTGCGTGACTTGATCCGCTCGTCTGCTCTCGCGCCACGCTGGTCTGGAGATCCTCGCGGCGCGGTCTGGGGCGCGGAGCCGGACGATGGCGGACCGGTTTTGGCGGTTATGTGAAGAAGAGAACGTTCCGGCAATTTGTGCGGTTATTTGTGGAACGGAGGAACAGAATGGAAGAAGTGACTGAATCGGAGCTCCGCTGGATCAACGGCATCGAACCATCGAAGGAGATGCTGGCGGCAAACGGCGCGCAGATCCTCGATATCGAGTGCCGCGAACAGCCTGACCGGCTGCGCGATCTGATTCAGGCATATCGAACCGATCCTGCGCTCCGCGCACAGCTCGACAAGTTTCGCGATGCCGCGGCGAAGACAGGACCGATCCTGTTCATCGGCATGGGCGCGTCGTACTGTTCTTCAATCAGCGGGTCGGCGCGGCTGCAGGCCAACGGCAGGCTGTCATTCTCGGTTGATGCTGGTGAATGGCTGCAATATGGGCGCCCGACATGGGACGATGCGGCACTCTCGGTGCTTCTAACCACGTCAGGAGAAAGTGCCGAGCTGGTCGAGCTTTTGAAGTCAGCCGGCGATCGCGCGATCGGTCTCATCTGCAACAATCCCGCCAGTACGTGCTGGAAGCTTGCGGAAAACAGGCTTCCCATCCTGGCCGGCCCCGAGTACGGTAATGCGACGAAGACGTACATCAACTCAACGGCTGCTTCCATCATCGTTGCGTCGGCGATGCTCGACCGTGCCTGGGAGAACGATGCCCAGCGTGCAGCGGATGTTTTCGCGGCCAATCTCGAACCGATTTTTGCCCTTCGAGGCGAACTCGAATCCTTCTGCCGGGGCGCTGCCAATGTCGAGATTATCGGTCGCGGCGCGACCTATGGCGGCGCCATCATGAGCTCGCTGTGTATTCGTGAAATGAGCGGCTTCCGCGCGGCCCCGCATACTGGCGCGGGATTCAAGCACGGTCCAAATCTCGATGTGGACGCCTCGCATGTGGCGATCATCTTCGCGCTTGGCCACACATCGCTGCTCGGCCTCAAGCTCGCGGACGAGTGCATCCGGCGCGGGGGAAAGGTCATATTGGTTTCGGCCGAGAAGCGCAAAGCCACTGACTCGCTGTTTCCCGTGCGGATCGATGAGGTCCCTGAGCCATGGGAGGGCATCACTTCTCTGCTTGTACCGCAGGCGCTCAGCCTGGGCATGGTGGAACGAACGGGATGCAGGCTGCCTCCCCGGTTTCAATACGGAAAGATGGAACAGTAGATATGACGGTTCTAGAGCGGTTCCACAATTCACGTGCCCTTTCTGGCATCGCGCAGGGTGGCATTTACTTCCACCCCAGCGACGAAGACCTGTCGCTGGGGGCCCCGTTGATGAAAATGCCACTTGAGGGGATTGGTTTCGGGGTACAGCAATTGTGGAACCGCTGTAGCCAACCGGGAGGCAACTTTGTCCAACACGGCAGCTGACACGCAAACGCACGTCCGAAACGGCTTCATCTTGAAAGTGTCCCTCATTGCTGGATTGGGCGGCATCCTCTACGGCTTCGACATGGGCGTGATTGCCGCAGCGCTGATTTTCGTGCGCGAGTCCTTCTCGCTTTCCATGCGGATGGAAGAAGTGGTCGTCAGTGTGGTGCTCGTCGGGGCAATGTCCGGCGCATTCGCCGGAGGCGCCATCGCCGACATCATTGGCAGGCGCGCCACGCTCCTCTGGGGCGGCGCCATCTTTGTTGTGGGTTCGCTGCTTGCTCCCGCCTCACCCAACGTGGCAACACTTATCGTGGCCCGCGCGCTGCTTGGAGTGGCCATCGGCTTCACCTCCGTCACCGCGCCGGTCTATGTCTCCGAACTCGCTCCGCCGCGGTCGCGCGGAACCCTCATTGGCCTCTACCAGTTTGCGCTTACACTGGGCATTGCCCTGGCCGATCTGACCGGATATTGGCTAGCCGGGCAACATGCGTGGAGGCTGATGTTTGGCATCGGCGCTCTACCGGCGGCCTTGTTCGTGCTTCTCATTTTGACGCTTCCGGAGAGCCCCCGCTGGCTTTTTGCGCAGAACAGAATCGCGGACGCCGAATCCGTGTTGAGCAGCTATACCGATGCAACCGGAAGCCGTCTGCTGCTCGATGACATTCGTATCGCGCTGCAGACTCCAATGGAACGGCGTTGGAGCGCGCTGTGGAGTCCGGCGGTCCGCGGTTCACTCTTTATCGGTGTCGGCTTTACGGTTCTGCAGCAGGTCACGGGAATCAACACCATCATCTATTATGGGCCGCGGATATTTTCACTCGCCGGCATCACTTCCAACAAATCTGCAATCTTCGCCACTCTACTGGTCGCCATAACCAATGTGCTGGCCACGATCATCGCCCTGGTGCTGGTGGACCGCGTGGGACGCAAGCCGCTACTCTACGTCGGAGTCAGCGGCATGACCGCGTCGCTGTCGATGCTCGCTTATTCGTTTCATAATCCGGCTGCCTTGGGTGCTTCGCCGGGCGTGATCGCCACCGTTTGCCTGATGGTCTACATCACCTGCTTTGCGTTTAGCATGGGCCCTATCGCCTGGATTCTGGTCTCTGAAGTCTTTCCGCTGCGCGTGCGCGGCCGGGGTGTTGCCGCCGCGTCGCTCGGTTCGGGAGCATCCAATTTCGTTGTCTCGCTCACTTTTCTATCGCTCATTAAGGTCGCGGGCAATTCAATGACCTTCCTTATCTATGCAGCCTTCTGCATCGTTACGCTGCTTTTTGTTCGCTTCATCGTCCCAGAGACCAAGGGACGCGAGTTGGAGAGCATCAGTTCCGGACCCAAAGCAACAGCACCATAAATGAACCCGGCAAAAGAAATCGCAAGCCGGCAAAACCGCTTTCACGAGGCAATTTCAGGAATGACGCGACCGCAGACCCACGCTAGCATCCCGGCGCAACAGGACAACTTGGCAATGAAGGATACCGGCTATGTGGCCGGCATTGATATTGGAGGAACCAACCTTCGAGTGGCGCTCGCCGACACGCGAGGCGCCGTCGCGGTAAAGTGGACTTGCTCCACGGCGAGCGTTCGCGGTGCAGATGCGGTAATGGCTCTAATCAACGACGGGGTGAGACATCTGCTCCGCGAGGTATCCGCACCGCCCGGCGCCTTAAGGGCTGTTGCCGCCGGCGTCCCAGGTATTACAGACGTTGACGCGGGAATGGTCATCGCAACTTCTTATCTCATGGGATGGCGTGACGTTCCTCTTCGCGCAATGCTCGAAGACACGCTCAACGTTCCTGCCACGGTAGACAACGACGTGAACCTTGCTGCAATCGGCGAAAGCTGGGCCGGCGCCGTAAAGGGAGTGAATGATTTTGTCTTTCTCGCCATTGGAACCGGCATAGGCGCAGGCATTATTCTGAACGGCAGCCCCTTTCGCGGAATGGGTTGGGCAGCAGGAGAAATCGGCTATATGCTCGTGCCCGGTGTGACGGACGTTCCCCACGATCACGGCGAGCCTGGCGCCCTGGAGAGCATCATCGGCGGCGAAGGCATCAAGACGCAGTGGCAGAAAGTTTGGCGGGAGGACAACACGACACTGCCCAAGGATCTGACCGCGACTGAGATCTTCGATCACGCGCTTACGGGCGATCCGCTGGCGCAGACCATCCTTGATTTTTCTGCTCGGTTGCTATCGGGTGTTATCTACAACATCAATCTGGTGCTGAATTGCCCGCTCTTTGTGTTCGGCGGCGGAGTGGGCGCGCACAGGGGATTCTGTGAGGCTACGCAGAATATGCTGGCACTGCGGAACATGCGGAACCCGCCGATCCTCAGGTGCAGCACCTTGGGGACCGATGCGCAGATCATGGGAGCCCTGCGTCTTGCGCTTGACACGGCAGGCGCCCGCCCAGAGCTCTTCTAGAACCAAAATGCGCATGGGGACCGTGATCGAGATGCTTTTTAGATGCCGCAAGCCGCCTCGGAGGCTTGTGGCACACGGCCTTGCTTCTGATGTAAAGTCGTGCGGCACGGTTCGCCATCCTTCTCATCTCCTGTTTTCGGGAGACTGGGAAGTTTGCGATGGAAGCTAGGTTAGTGACAGGAATAGTAACGAGAGAAAAACTGTTTAGAATAAATAGGATGGCGGAGAGGGAGGGATTCGAACCCCCGATAGCCTTGCGACTATGTCTGATTTCGAGTCAGGTGCATTCAACCGGGCTCTGCCACCTCTCCGCAGGTAGTCTCTCCTATTAAATCTAGCATAGTTGGATCTTGAATCTCCTGCGGCCCGAGCCCGGTAGTGCTCAGCCCATAATCCCTTTGTGGCCGAGGCAGCTACGGAGATAGGAGACTTGACCAACGTGGAGGGTCTCATGCATGGCGAGGAAGTTCACTACGCCGCTGACCATGCCGTCGGCGCTGGGAGGGCCTTGTTTGGAGGGCTGCGAGAGAACTTCGCCAGAGGCGGTTTCCATCGCATGGGCCAGCAGTTTTGAGCTCTCGTCCCAGGCTTCGATCAGCGTTGAGGACGAGGGGTAACTGGCCGCTTCGCCAATCTGTGATCCGCGCTCGAACAAGCTGAGCCATGGCTGCGACCATTCGGTCCCTAACCGGTCGAGCACTGTCTTGCGGGCCCAGATCACGTGACCGACGATCCACGCAACATGGTTCGACTGGTTATTGGGGCGGCTCAGCCATTCCTCAGGTGTGAGGTCAGAGACCAATCCCGCGAGGGTCTTGGAGTTGAAGCGAAAGTTTTCTGCGGCGGCTGCAATGACTTGGGGAACTGGCATGGATGTCACCTGATTCGTGTGGGTTGCAGAGGCTGAAGTCCTCCCAGGTATTTGGGAATTTGCGGGAAGGCTGAAGTCGCGCCCTGAAACAAAACCCTATCGAGAAAGTGTTTATGCACGGCTCAGGTAGGCGCCCTCGCTGGTGTCTACGCGGATTTTTTCGCCCTCGTTGATGAAGGAGGGAACCTGGACGACTAGGCCGGTTTCCAATTTGGCAGGCTTGGAGACGCTGGAGGCGGTAGCTGACTTGAGGCCCGGCTCGGTTTCGACGACGGTGAGCTCGACGGCGGCGGGCAGGTCAACACCCACGGGTTGGCCATCATGGTAGCTGACCTTGATTTGCAAATTCGGTGTGAGGTATTCGACCGCATCGCCCAGCGTGGAGCCCTTGAGAACGGTCTGCTCGTAATCCACAGGGTTCATGAAGTAGTAGTCGTCTCCGTCGGCATAGAGAAAATCCATGGAAACCGAGTCCACGATGACTTTTTCAATGGCGTCGGCGGAGCGGAAGCGCTCCTCGAACATGGCTCCTGTGCGGATGTTGCGCAGCTTGGCCTGGATGAAGGCGCGCAGGTTGCCGGGGGTGCGGTGCTCGACCTTAAAGACCAGGTGCAGTTGGTCTTTGTGTTTGATGATCATGCCGGGACGCATTTGTGTGGCGGGAATCGACATCTAAATTGAAGCTCCTTGCTCTATTTGCGGACGCGCCGCAGGAAAGTTTGGCCTTGGCCTTACTTTTATTGTAACTTAGGGGCGGATAGGCGCGGATTGGCCAGGCTACTTGCTCTCCGGCTGTTTGGCGCCATCCGCTGCCGGGGGAGTTTTGACAATCTCCGGCTCGCTCTCAGTGGTCTTAATCGTCGCTCTCCCGTCTTCTTCTAGTGTGAAAATCACATTGATTTTAGTCGTTCTTATCATGGGCACGTCGTTAAGCAGATATGGCCGATATCGCCATGTTCTCACGGCCTTGAGAGACTCTTGCTCTAATATCGTCGGCCCGCCGAGGATGCGCACGTCTGCAACGACACCAGTCCCCAATATTGTGGCCTCAAGCACGACTGTCCCCGATATTCCAGCCGCTATGGCAGCGGGCGGATAGATGGGCTGCGTCTTCCTGAGGGGAAGGCCCATATTGTGTGAACTGATTGTGATCGGTCGGGTACTTCGATGGCTGTTGTTTCCTGGCGTCTCGCTCGTCGAGGATTGCGCAAGGGCGAACGGTGCTAGTGCGCATATGCAGAAGCTTGCCGATAGCGAGACTGCATATCGTAGTCTGATTACCTTGAAGCAGTTGAGTTTCAGCAGAGACATAGAAACTCCTTCAGATGAGGAACGTCGGAAGTTTATCAGAAGCCAGCCGAATTCGACTGTAGCGTTAGAGGTCCCGCGCGTTCCGCCGGGTTGGCAGGGGCAGAATTGACGGGCGCGCTGCGGCTCTGCGAGACTTCCGCGCATTGTACTTAGGGACGGATAGGCGCGGTTTCAAGTAATAGTGCAGTCTTCGGTAAACCTGTGAACCGAGCTGAATTTCCCTCAGGAGGGGTACAATTCAAGCCAATTGACGCAGGAAAAGAAGGTTCCTGCGTACACATTGATCATGGCGGCATAGCTCGGGTGAGCCGACAGAGTTGGAGGCCCATTGTTCCCCAATCGAGTTTGTGATTCCGAATCCACTCAGTTGCGGCCTGAGCGTTCTCCTGCTTGCAACATTTGCGTCAATAGCTTCTCCATCCTGGCCGCGCTCACCCTTCTAGTGGCGCAAGCCGCGCTCGCTCAGGAGATGGAAGCGCCACAGGAGAACAAGCCTCAGGTCAAGCAGCCTGTGGAGCGCGAAGTCGTCTTTGAGGGATTGGCTTCCTACGGCAATTACAAGCTCTTTGCCTCCGAGGTCGATACCAAGATCTACACCGGCGGATTGGAATACGACCGTCATTCCTGGGGCTACGCTCTGCACGCGCGGATGGACTACGTAGCGGAGTTTCTGCCTGTGGTTGTCTTCAGTGAGCTTGCCGACACGGACTTCTTTGGCAATCAAATCTTGCCGCCATCACCTAATCGGAGATTGTTATACGGAGTGGGGTTTTCGCCGATCGGCATGCGGATGATGTGGCGGGACAAGAAGGCTATCAAGCCGTACGTGCTGTTCAAGGGCGGAATGCTGGTCTTCGACCACAAGGCGATTTCGAACCATGCGGCGTATGAGAATTTCAGCATGCAATCCGGACTTGGCGTGCAAACAAGGCTGACCAAACGAGTGGACCTGCGTCTGGGCCTGTGGGGCGATTTTCATTTTTCAGATGGCTTCGTTGTCCCCGTCAACCCAGGCACCGACATGATGAACTCGAGCTTTGGAATAAGCTACCATCTCGGCCCGCAAGAAGCCGAAGGCGGCCGGCGCCATTGGTACTCCCGGTTCTAGAGCGGTTGTCCAATTTACGTGCCCTTTCAAGGCATCGACTTATGCAGAGGTTTCCTAGAAGCGCCAGACCAATCCGCTGGAGATGCGGCCGAAATTGGTGGACATGCCAGGAAGCCGGTATGGGTAGGCTACCTGAGGACTGCCGAGGTTGAAATAGGCGTATTGAAGACCGCCGCTGACACGGAAATCAAAGTGGCGCGTGAGCTGCGTGTCCAGGCCGCCGCCGGCATAGGTTGAAATCGAGGCTGTATAACCGATTGTCTCGTTTGGTCCCCAATTATGGTTCATGCCGGCCTCTCCCAGCAATCCCTCCACAAATACGGATTCCCTTTTGACGCGCCAGGCGTATTGCCCCCCGCCCATGATGAAGAGTGGGTGTTGCGGGGCGCCGAGGTTGGTTCCCCTGTATGCGTAGGTGTCGATCTTGAAACGCAAGCTGTGCCAGGAGAAGAAGGCCACCGAAGCATCCCATCCGTTCAGTGGCTGACGTGCTCCGGGTACTCCATTGATGGTGTTGGAGAGGAAGGAATAGCCGCCGTATATCTGGTAACGAGCGCGGGCCTCCGTTTGGGCATGGAGGACGGACGACAGGCACAGCAGCGCGAGCAGCGAGACGAGACGAGATGGCATTCAGGGCCTCCAGGTGACGTCGTGCCATCATAATACCCGGTCGGTTTGGGTGTGGAGAATCAGCAAGGTGCGGGGGCGATGCTATGGATGCGTGGTATGGCGATTTGGCGTGAACCCAGAATTCCTCCGGCCAGATCGGCGCTTTAGTCCGCATTTCTCACAAGCACAGCTTTTGGGCGGTGTTGAGTTGATGTCAGGCGGGGGTGAAAGACGCAGTTGGAGTGACGATACGGCCGAGGTCAACAGCGCAGGGAGTGGAAGGCGGCCGCGTAGATATCTTTCCACTTGGAGGCCGAAATGAGTTGGAGCAGCATCGGCGTACGCTGATAGCTTTCATTAGACGGCTGACAGCAGGTGATGTAGAACTGGCGAAGACTGAATACCGAGAGAGGAGCCGCAAGAAGAAGACGGTAATACCCCTTGCGGGTACAGTAAAGCTTGTCGGCGGTCAACAACAGGCCTATCCATGTGAATTGAGGTCCTGAGTTATATTGCGCTGTCTGTCGATTTGACACCGCCGGGATTCTGAGATTGGATTTACCCTCGGTGATCACCAAGGTTGTGTCGCTAATTGTGTCGTATCCCTGCCATCCCTACCCTATCGGGCCGTCTAACCTGCATTATGCATGAACGAATATCCGACGAGGTTTTGCGGAGTACCGGCGGGTCTTTGCCAGGTTAGGAAGTGATTTTGGCGATTGCATGGCTGCCGGAGTTCTGGCATTGGGGCAA
>JBEKSE010000052.1:0-28956 GCA_049517315.1 Occallatibacter sp.
AACCGGGGCCCCCGCGGACAGGTCTTCGTCCGCGGGGTGGGAGACTAGGCGGAGTTTGAAGGCTGTGGCGGGACCACAGCCGAAAACGACAACAACGTATGGCCCGATTTGCGCCGCAACCCTCCGGGCCGGGGCCAGTTTTCCTCATTTCTTCGTCAATCGTCGCTAGCAGACACCCGGTATGCGTCGCTCCTCATTCCTCGAACTGAGAAAAACTGGCTCCCGCCGCCTGCTACGCCAGTAGTGTTAACAGGCCCTAGCTATCTTCTTGTACCTGCAAGATTTCTTCCACGCGGCAGCCCGCCTCGCCGTCCGGTTTCTCGCTTAAATTAACATAATGTTTGCATTCCTTTTGCCCTATTGCAGTAGTCTGTTAATGATTCCGTGCGGCCTCCGCATCAGATGTTCAACGGCCGCCGGGCGAGGGCAGACCGGTTGAGCCAAACTATTTTTGTGCTGGAAGACGACACTGATATTGCGAGGCTGGTACAGCATCATCTGGAAGCCGCGGGGTATTCCGCGCGGCTCTTTCACACCACCACCAACGTGATTGCAGACGCCGAGCGCCAACCACCCGCGTTGTTTCTGTTGGACATTATGGTGCCGGGCGGCGACGGCCTCGATGTCTGCCGCCGCTTGCGCAGCCACCCTGGGCTCTCCAGTGTTCCCATCATCTTCCTCACCGCGCGCGCCGGCGAAAACGACCGCGTGCTGGGACTGGAGATGGGCGCCGACGACTACATCACCAAACCATTCGCCACGCGTGAGCTGGTGGCTCGTGTCAAGGCCGTGCTGCGCCGTTTTGAGCGGCCCACAACGCCTTCAGTCATTCGCTTTGAAGAGGTAGTCATCGACGCCAACGCAATGCAGTTGACTGTGCGCGGTCAGGTGACCACGACCACGGCCACCGAATTTCGGCTATTGGACTACCTGGCGCGCCATCCCGGCCGGGTCTTCAGCCGTGACCACCTGCTCGACGCCGTATGGGGCGACGCCCGCTTTGTCACTCCCCGTTCGGTGGACGTTTATGTGCGCCGCATCCGTGAGAAGATCGAGCTTGATCCGGAGAACCCTCACTATCTGATGACGAGGCGCGGCGCCGGCTACCGCTTCGAGCTTCCCAAGAGCGAGTAGGCTGGAGTTAACAGGCCATCAATGAATCGAAAAATTTTCTTCAAGCTGCTCGGCCTGTTTCTCCTCATCCTGCTCTTCCAGGCAGCGGCGATGGAGTTTGTCGTTCTTCCCTTCATTGTTCGTAAGGTATTGGAGGTTCACCCCGGCAGCACGGACATTTTTCTCGGCAATGAGCCTCTCTGGTCTGGCTTGATCGCCCTGGCCGTGGCGCTCGCCCTGGCTGTGTGGGTTGCCGGCCGCGTCACCTCGAGGCTTGAGCAGCTCGTCGTCTTTGCGCGCCGCATCGCGGATGGCGATCTAACTGCCCGCCTTGGCCACGACGACGACGATGAGTTATACAGTGTGGAGGCCGCGCTGAATCAGGCCGCCGAGCGCCTGAGCGCGAGCTTCGCTGAGATCGAGAGCCGCCGCCACGAGCTGGCCGACCTGCTCGATTCCCTGCAGGAAGCGGTGGTTGCCATCACTCCCGAGGGGCTGGTGCGCTGGTCAAACGCCGTAATGCAGCGCATCGCCGGCACGGAGATTCGCGTGGGCCGTCCGCTGGTCCATTCGGTGCGCGATCCCGAACTGCTGGCTTGCATAAAAATCGCGTTGGAGCAGCGCGTGCCGAGTTCCGGACGAGCCACCACTCTGACGCCGGGACTGATCTTCGAAGTCAACGCCGTTCCCATGACTTCGGGCGGGGCGCTCGTCGTGCTCCATGACGTGACGCAAATTGAAATGGCCGAAAAGTCCCGCCGCGACTTCATCGCCAACGTCAGCCATGAACTGCGCACACCGCTCACTTCCATCCAGGGCTACGTGGAAACGCTGGTCGAGACGCGGCCCAAACCCGAAACCACACGCGAGTTCCTCGGCATCATCCTCAAAAACGCCACGCGCATGAACCGCATTACAGAGGATCTACTCGCTCTGGCTGGCGTTGAAAGCCCGGACTACAAGCTGGCGCTTCAGCCTACGCGAGCCAGCGCTTTGGTAGCTGACGCCATTGATTTGGTGGGCGGCATGGTGGTCGATTCCGGGGTAGCTCTCGAGATGGCCGGTGCGCCCGATTCCCTTGTCCTGGCCGATGCCGACGCCATGCACCAGGTCTTCGGCAATCTTGTGGAAAACGCCCTGCGCTACGGCAAGGCCGGCAAGCGAATCCTCGTTGGCGCGCGGCTTCTGGATTCCGAGGTCGAGTTCAGCGTGCAGGACTTCGGCCCCGGCATCGCATCCGAGCACCTCACGCGCATCTTCGAGCGCTTTTACCGCATCGACAAGGCTCGCTCCCGCGAGTCGGGTGGCACCGGGCTTGGCCTCGCCATCGTCAAGCACATCGTGCTTGCTCATCGAGGACGCATCTGGGCGGAAAGCGAGCTCGGCCGCGGCGCTACATTTCGCTTCACGCTGCCCCTGTATGCGCCGGCCCAGGCTCCGCAGGCGCAACTCGCTGCCGCAGAGAGCAGCTTATAGCCACATGGGGCATTGGTCTTGTATTTCCACCCGAGACCTGTATAATTTGGCAAGAAACAATAGACAGCTGAAAGTCCAGTTAGGCTGCGTAAGACAATCAGACTAAGCTGCGCAAGATCTTCGCAGTTATTGAAACACTGATCCTCCTTGAGCTGCCTCGGTAATAGGAGGTGCAATGAATCGCGTGGCCGGTACTCCCCTGGTTGCATTAATTTTCAGTTTTCTTTTCGTCGCCCTCACCGGATGCGCGAATCCTACCCTCACCTCTCCTTCTGTACCCGCCATCACCAGCTTCACGGCCAATCCGACGGCGGTGAACGCAGGGGGGGATGCCAGTCTGACTGGAGTCTTTGACAACGGCACGGGCGTAATCACGCCTGGCAATCTCCCCGCCACCAGCGGCACAGCTGTCAGCGTCTCGCCGGCCGTTACGACGACATACACTCTCACGGTCACAAATTCCGCGGGAACATCTGTCAGTCAGACCGCCACCGTAACGGTGAATATCTCTGGACCCGCACCGACAGTTACATTGTCTGCCAATCCGACGACCATCGACTCGGGCGGCTCATCAACGCTTACCTGGTCGAGTACCGATGCGACCGCTTGCACTGCGAGCGGCGGTTGGACCGGCACGGAGGGCACCAGCGGAACGCTGAGTGTTTCTCCGGCTGCTACCACAACTTACACGCTCACCTGTACGGGGAACGGTTCCACAAGCGCATCCGCCAGCGCGACGGTGACGGTTCTTCCCGCGCCAACGGCAACCCTCTCGGCTAACCCGACAGCGATTGTTTCGGGCCGCTCTTCAATCCTGACCTGGTCGAGCACCAATGCGACCTCTTGCACGGCGAGCGGCGGCTGGGCCGGCACGGTGGCCGCGAGCGGCACGCTAAGTGTTTTTCCGGTTGATACCACAACTTACACCCTCACCTGTTCGGGGACTGGCGGCACAAGCGCGCCAGCCAGTGTGACGGTAACGGTGACACCTCCCCCGCCAACGGCAACCCTCTCGGCCAACCCGGCAACAATTGTCCCGGGAGGCTCTTCCACGCTCACCTGGTCAAGTGCTGATGCGACTTCCTGCACGGCGAGCGGCGGCTGGACCGGCTCGGAGGCCACCAGCGGCACGCTGAATGTTTCTCCGGCTACTACCACAACTTATACGCTCATCTGTACGGGGCCTGGCGGTACGAGCGAGCCCGCCAGCGCGACGGTGACGGTTACTTCAGGCACAACCCCAACGGCAACCCTCTCGGCTAACCCGGCGATGATTGCCCCGAGTGGCTCATCAACGCTTACCTGGTCGAGTACAAATACGACTTCTTGCACGGCGAGCGGCGGCTGGAGCGGCTCGAAGGCTACCAGCGGCACGCAGAGTGTTTCCCCCACTACTAGCACAACTTATACGCTCACCTGTACGGGAACTGGCGGCACAAGCGCGCCCGCCAGCGCGACAGTGACGGTGCTTTCCGCGCCAACGGCAACCCTTTCGGCTAACCCAACAGCGATTGCCCCGGGCGGTTCTTCGATGCTCACCTGGTCGAGTACCGATGCGACTTCTTGCACGGCGAGCGGCGGCTGGTCTGGTACGAAGGCCACCAGCGGCACGCTGAGTGTTTCTCCCACAGCTGCCACAACTTACACACTCACTTGTACGGGGACTGATGGCACAAGCGCGCCCGCCAGCGCGACGGTGACTGTTCTTCCCGCGCCAACGGCAACCCTCTCGGCTAACCCGACGACGATTGCCTCGGGCGGCTCTTCGATGCTTACCTGGTCGAGTACCAATGCGAGTTCTTGCACGGCGAGCGGCGGATGGTCCGGCGCGGAGGCCACCAGCGGCACGCTGAGTGTTTCTCCCGCTGCTACCACAACTTACACGCTCACTTGTACGGGGGCTGGCGGCACAAGCGCGCCCACCAGCGCGAGTGTGACGGTTACGACAGGCATAAAGCCAACGGCAACCCTTTCGGCTAACCCGACAACGATTGCTTCGGGTGGCTCTTCAACGCTTACCTGGTCGAGTACCAATGCGAGTTCTTGCACAGCGAGCGGCGGATGGTCCGGCGCGGAGGCCACCAGCGGCACGCTGAGTGTTTCTCCCGCTGCTACCACAACTTACACGCTCACCTGTACAGGAACTGGTGGCACAAGCTCGCCAGTCAGCGCGACGGTGACGGTACCTACGACCTCCTATGAAGTTGACCTGAGCTGGGATGCGCCCACAACTTCCGAGGATCCAGTAGCAGGCTATAACGTCTACAGAGCGCCAAGCGGCAGTTCTACGTATCAATTCTTGGGTTCGTCGGTCGGTCTCGATACGACATACGTGGACGCAAATGTCACCGATGGGCAATCCTACGATTACGAAGTGAAAAGTGCCGACTCTTCGGGGGTTGAAAGCGTCCCGGCCGGCCCCGTCCCGGTGACAATTCCCTCGTCTTAGTCGGCTCTGTCAACGGCGCCCGGCAGCCGGGGTTGCATTACTGGATTCGAAGGAGTGAGCCGCCGGCGGGCGCCAGGTTTGCTCGACAATTTTTCGGTCTCATCTTCAATCTCCTGTTGCCTTGGACTGGTATGGATTTAGCTCCGAGTTCAAAGGCCAGGTTTCTCCCCTGCGGAGGATGAAGAGCAAAATGAAGACGACGGACAGGACGATCGCGAAGAAGACGATCCCTCCCTGGTGATGGAGTCTTCCTGTAAGGTATCCAGCATCCACTCGAGTTCCAAGCATCGCAATCGTGAAAATGCGCAAGGCATTCTTGGCGACTGAGAGGGGAATTGCGAGACCAATGAGCAAGGCCTTCCGCCAGGGCGAACGCAGCAGAAGCTGAGCCAAAACCATGGTCGTGATCAACAACATGGAACTGGATCGGATGCTGCTGCACTCCTGCGCGACCTTGACCGTCAGACCGGGGATGGTTAGCAGTATCCCATTCTGAGACACAGGCACGGAAAATGCTTCAAAAAGCACACGCGCTCCCCAGGCAGACCCATTTTGCAACAGAGCTATGATGGCGTTTAAGAAGAGCCGCGGAAGCGGCACCAAACCCAACAAGAAGCATAGTGGAAATAAAACCAATCGCGAAGCTCGAGAGCCAACGCAAAGAACAAAAATCCCAATCCACGACAATACCAGTGCCAGCATCCCGATTGAGAGCTGGACATCGGAGGGCAGCGAAGCTGACCAGACAAGCGCGGAGCAAGCGATCAAAACGGCAATCGCGAGAAAAGCGGCGCCAACACGAACATTCAGCGCAACCATCGTTCGCAAGCGACGCCACTCGAGAAAGATTAAAGCCGCACTAACGGGAAGAATCAGAAGTATATGTGTGTACTCATCGTCGCGCCACGACAGAGCGAATGTGTCCACCAGGGGACGCCACCCGACCACCAGGGAAATTGCCCACAGAAGGACAAACCCCACTCGACGTTGCATCAGCTTGGTCATGGATTCTTTCGCTCGCAGATTATCTTCGAGTGGATTCATCACTAGGTTGTTGCTTCCACGTGAAAAGCGTCATCTCTCGTTTCGCCTCCCAGAGTTGTCCTTCACTTTGCGGCCTTCCGACCGCTCGTAGACAATCTTGCCATCCACCACCTTCGCAAACGCCAGGACCGCATGTTCGGAGCCCTCGCCGACAACTCGCCACGATCCGTAGTCTCTAACAATGGACATCCGGCTTCGCGCTCGCCACCAACTGTCGATCTCGTGAGGAAGTGCGAACCAAACGGCTTCCCGCGCGCGCAATTCGCTTAACATGACTAACAGATCTCTGTAGACCGCCCGTGTCTCGGGCGCGATTATGTAGTCAGGATGAACAACGAAACTCGCCAGGCCGTTCTTGGCGAGAATCAATTCAACCTGGGTCCTCCATAAGTCGATCGAATGCTCGTTCAGGACATGAAACAGCGAATAATCCTGGATCGTAGTAAGGGGCAGTTCGAGCATCTCTCCGATAAAGTAGGGCATAACGGTACAGCAGCCGCCGCGTTGCGGGTCAAGATGGGCGACATTCGGCATTGACATATCGAAAGAGAAGTCAAGATCCGCGAACCATTCCGGATTGCGATAAAGCACCGCCGATCGAAAGCCCTTTGCCCCATAGTCTCGGCCATAGCGATTGATCGAGGCAGCCCGGCGCCGGAACTCTTCTCGCTCATCAAAAAGCCTGCCATCGTGGTTCAGATCCTGCACGCACACTTCATTTCCGCGATCCCAAATCTGGCTCAGGAATTCCGGCCCCACAGGGTAACTTCCTTCGGGGACAATTTGATAAGACGCCTTGATTCCAAAAGAGCCATCTATGTCGAGCAATTGCGCGCAGAAGTTGCGTCCCGCAGTGGCTTCCACATCGTGGGTCATCGAAAAGCAACCGCGTGCGCCATCGGGCCAGAACCAAACGAATGGAATGCGGTCGAGACCGCTGGCCTGCAACGAGAGCAACAATAAGTTCTCGCAGACATTCTCGACAGTGGTGTCGACGGGCCATTTGGGGAATCGCTTCGTCTCCCAATTCACCGCTCGGAGTCTCTGAATGCCCTTGCGCATCGAGCGATTCGTAAGGGGACGGAGCCGGTAGTAGATATCCTTCAGCGCCTTCTCTCTCCTGCCCATTCGACTGCTGGGATAGCGCTCCAAACGAAGATTTTCAATGACTTCATTCGGATCGAACGGCAGCACAAGCTGCGCCCCGTCAAATAGAACACTTGGTAGCGTATCGGAGAGAGGGAAATCCGGTTGCGCTTGAAGAGTACCCTTCAAGGTACGGCCGTAACATGTCGTACCGGGGCCGAATTGGAAGTAACCCGGCTCCGCAGACAGTTCATCGCTGAGACGGAAGTCGAGGAATCCCTTCGGGCAGCGATAATGATCGCGCACGGCTTGAATTAGCGATGGTTCCTCTTCTTCGGATGCTGGCGGCATTTCTTGAAATTCTACTTGCACAATTGTCCTTTCGTCATCCCACAATCGCATCGGCTGCAAAACATTCGTAACCATCCTAAAAAACGGCAGTTGACCTGCTGCCGCTTCCGGCATCTCCTTGGATATCCAAGTACTTGTTTTTGTTGGATACTGCACCAAATTGATGAGTTGCGGAGGGTCAAAATGCATTCGCAACAATCACTTGACGGCTTCAAACGCTGTCATCTACCGCTTTTAGGATCATCGAACAACTAGCCGATGTGCCGGTACAGCAGCCCGCCTGCCCTGGATGAGAGTGCGTCGGGCAACACCGAGAACAGACGCCGCGCTGCGGGCATCGCCGGCGCGGCTACGCAGTTTTCCCTGATACCGTCTGAATACCGAAAATATGTGAGCGGACTGCGGATGGTCCCGAACTGATCCTTAAACCTGACGAGGCCATCGTTTTCCAAATCGGTGCGGCCAAAATCGATCTGCTCCGCGCCTGCCATCTTGCTTTCCTCGATCAACTTCCAAAACAGAAACGGCATGCCCGCCAGATGATGGAACTCTTCATCAGAGCAGCCATACTTGTATACCACTGTGCGGCGGTGAGACAGCGTGAGGATCGCGGCGATGGGAATGTTGTCTTTGCGTGCCACACGAATATCCACGCTGGGGCTCATGCAGGCAACCAGATTCCGAAACCAGGCGCGGGGTTGCGGCAGAAGGTGATGACGCCTCCTGGTCTTCATGAGCAGCCGGTAGAAATCGTCGACAAGTCCCTCGGAGCATCCCCTCTCGTAGGTAAGCCTCTCTCGTTCGGCTTTCCGAATGCGGCGCTGGATGCAGTCCTTGTGAAATTGGTGGAAAATCTCATCGAGCGTGGGCGATAGGTTGAGAGTATGAAACCAGAAAGACTGACTCGCCGCCAAAGAACTGTCGGGATGCATCTCAGAGAAAAGCGGCCGGATTTCGATATATTTCCAGTTGTGCTTGTGGCGCTCCGTTCGCATCCACTCCGTGAAATAGAACGCGTCCCCGCTCTCATTCAGCAAGGGATCGGTATGGTCTGCGAAAGGCAATGAAACCATCCGGCTTCCGGTGATCCAACTCTTGATCTCGCAAAAAACAATCCCGTCCAACAGCCGCTCCCCAGGCGGTGTGCTTGTCAGCACAACAGGGCGATAGCCGTAGGTATTCGCCAAACTCTTGAGCCAACCCCTCTGGTGAAACACGGACGCCCTGGGATGCGAAGCCACCAAATCATCCCAACGACTGTCCTGCATCGGGTCAAGGGTGTAGAACTGCATTGGCGAGTGCGCTGTCATGGTTTTTGAACCAGTGGAATCCTCCAGTTTAGCTCCGTCGTCATTATCAAAGATATAGCTGTTGCCTCTTGGATTGCCATCCGGTGGGGCGCCATGGGGTGTGGGCGAAAGGAAACACAGCACGTTTCTAGCCAAATGGCTGAGCGGTCCTATCTTCCATATTGGCCACTCTTGGCTAACGTGGAGAGGCATATTTCCCGGACCGGCCCTTTTGCGCGGTCGTCGCCTCGGAATCCAGTCTCCTCAGTTCTGTGGCCATTCGTCCTCGGAATGGCAGAAGAATCTGGCACAATAATTTGGTACTGCTCGATTTTGTACAGCACCGACCTGTAACTGACTTTGAGCATGCGTGCGGCGGCCTTTCGATTCCATCCCGTTTTCTCCAGCGCCCCGGTTATCGCGTCTTTCTCTGCTTCCGCCTTGACACTCTGTACGAGAGACCGGAGCGACTTGGAACCAGATGCTCCCTCACGGGACTGACTCGGCGATGGTACGGTCTGGCTCATACCCCGGGACCCGGCTAAGTCAGTTTCGTGAAGCTCGCTCTCTGGACCGGTTGGGATCTTTCCGGACGTCAGTTCTTCGTCGCCCACCATCAGGTAGCGTTTTACGCAACGTTCCAGCTCACGCAGATTGCCCGGCCAGTTATACGCCCGCCACGCCTCCAAAATAGCGGGCGAAAACTCCCTTGGCGGGAGGCCATAGTGCTTGCCAAGCCGGTGCATAAAAAGGCGCGACAGTAAGGAAAGTTCCTCCTTGCGCTCTCGCAGGGAAGGTAGGTGAATGGTGTAGGCGCTCAACTGGCGATAGAGATCTTCACGAAGTCTGTTTTCAGAGATGGCGAGTTCCACATTTATGGAACTCGCGGCCACAACGCGAACATTGGTCTCGACGAAGTCGGAAGTACCTGGCCTGATGAATCGCTTATTCTTGAGCACCTCGAGCAGATTCGACTGCAGACCCGGCGGCATCTCGGTAATCTCTTCCAGAAAGATCGTACCGTTGGCGCAGAATTCAAGCTTCCCTGTCTTGGTGCGTGCCGGTGCAGAGGTGTCCTTCTTCTCGCACCCGAAAAGTTCCCTTTCCAACAGATCTCCTGGCAGTGCCGCGCAATTCACCTTTGCGAATTCGAACCCGGAGCGGACAGACAAATTGTGCACCAATCGCGCGGTGGTCGCTTTTCCGCTGCCATCCTCACCCAAAATCAATACAGGCGCGTTGGTCTCTGCCAACAAGGCTGCCTGAGCCCGGAGCTTGCGCATGATAGTGCTAACTCCAATAAAGAAACTCTCTTCGCTGACCGGCTCGATATCATCGCTCGTGATATCCGGTTCAGCAGCTTCATCCGCCCTGGTTAGATTGCGTTGGATCGCGGTGGCGAGCTGGCGATCCTCGATGGGACTGATTAGGTAGTCGCTGGCGCCCATGCGAATTGACTCCTGTTTTCTGCCGTTGTCGCCCGGTTGGCCAATCAGGATGATTGGCATCGCAGGGCGCATCCGGCGCAGCCGGCGCAAACTGTGCATGCCATCGGCGTTCTCCCGTGGCAGATCCAGCAAAAGCAGGTCGAGCGGCGCCTCGGATTGAGCCTTCTCGATCGCCTCCCACGGGTCGGAGACTACGTCAACCTCCCAGCCGTTCGACTCCCCCACCGACCAAAGGGGGTTAAGAACCGAGGAGTCACGGCTGACGACAAGCAGCCTGGTAACTTCGATTGCGTTCTCTGACATAGGATTCCTTCCTGCAAGGTGCAAAAGGGTGAACAAGGGATCAGAACCGCCTTGCCTTCTCCCGGCGCGGCGCTTGTGTGAGCTGGATAATTCTGAGCAAGAGTCAAAAGGAAGATATGTGACTATCTATGTCTGAGGGCCTGGGAGCAATTCGGCACGGCTTCGAGCGGTGCCCCTCGGGAGCAACCCGGTCTTCGAGCAGTTCCAAAACACAGACGTCGTTGTTGGTGCGGAATAGGTGGTCTTTGCTTCCACTCCAGCGACGCAGACCTATCGCTGGGAAACCGGACGGGAAATAGTCACTTGAGGACAGTGGTTCCGGGGTGAGCAATTGTAGGACTCTTATATATACAACTATCCGGACCGGCGCGGTCCGCGCGCCAAGTCCGGATAATCAACTGAAATGTGGGGAAAAAAAGAAAATCAGGCTAAGCCGCGATTCGCAAACTCGCTGCGATATCTGAAGAACATGGCTCCGAAACAAGCGGCGCCGGCGAACAGAAGGAACATGAAAGCAGCGCCACCTTCGGGTACTGATTCCGTCCACATCTCCTGAGGCTCACCTGATCCAACACCGGTCAGGGGATCCGGGGTCAGAATCCAAACATTCGTCAACGAATCCAGGTACGCCGTGGCGCCCGCAACGTTGCCAGTAAACGCACTCTCTACGGCCGCAACGAGACTCAAAGCCTTTGCGTCAAGGCCAGAAATGCCTCCCGGAGTTGTGATATCCCAGATTGCCGAAGAAAGCTCAGCTTGTGTGACTCCGGTGATGCTGCCATAGGAGGTGAGGGGAGTGCCGGAGAACATCATGCTCACCAGTGTGGCAACCTCCGCATATCCGGTCAGCCCAATGGTGTTCCCAAAAAGTGTGCTGCCGATGTTGCCGGAAGCAAGGCTCGAGGCCTGGTACGCGCTGGCCTTCCAGGATTCACCCGCCCAAATCTCATCGTTGAAGTCATCGCAGATGATCCCGGATGCGGAGGGCGCGCCATTAATGTTCGCGCTGTATATCCCCGCGCCATAGTCCCCGCCTGAGTTGCCCCAGGTGGTGGTATAGCCACCTGTGAACTGAACAGAGACAACGCTCTGACCCAACGCAGGCAGCCCGCAGCAGAGCATCGCCAATCCGATAACTGTTGCCCAACCTTCAGCTCTGATTTTCATTCTTCTCTCCCTCTCATCGGTATTAGGAAACCTGTATGTCTCTGGAGCCGCCTGCACAGACCCCCTGAGATGATTGATTCTAGCGCAGCCCTGAATATTGTCAAGACTGAAAGTTTTTGCAATCTATTGCAAACAGAACCCTTGGCCCTAACTTGCTGGAAGTCACCATCGGGAATGGTTACTCCTGGGGAGTGTCTTTGCACCTTCGCTCCAAGGCAGAGCCATTTCCGGACTTTCACGCTCACTTTAGGCGGATTTCAGGCGCTGCGACGGCGGAACTCTCTTGGTGCATGTGCAAAAACTTGCAACATCCTGGCGATCCCTTCAAGCCGAAAAAAGGTTGCTTTCAAAGCGCCACTTCGACACACACCAGAAGAGAGACTGCAAAGGCTCGCCAGGGATATTGGCTGGTATGAGACATCTGGAGAGATCGCGAGCTTTTCAAGCGCTCCAAATCCATTTGCCGCGATAGAATTCATGATGGCGGTGCGGCGGTTGCGCACGACTCTGCAATGGGAGGCTCTAATTGAAATTCTCTTCCAAATGGCGCCCGGTTTTGGCCCTGAGTTTGATCGCTGCTCTTCTTTCGGCATGTTCACTCGATCCCAACGTGCGTAAGCAGAAATACTTTGAGAATGGGCAGCGCTACTTCGAGAAAGGGCAATACCAGGAGGCGGCGATCGAGTTCACCGACGCTGTCCAAATCGATCCGGGATATGCCGATGCGCACTTCCAACTTGCGGAAAGCTACTTGCGCCTGCAGCAGCGGGACCGCGCCTATCAGGAACTGAACCGCACCGTCGAATTGCGCCCCGAGGATTACCGGGCTCGAATGGAGCTAACCACCCTGCTGATCCAGGCGCACAACTTTCAGGAGGCGCAGGTACAAGCCGATCTGCTGCTGAATAAGCGGCCCGACGATCCGGGCGTTCACGCCATGGCTTCCAGTCTCTTCGCTGAGCAAGGAAAAATTCCCGGTGCAATTGCGGAAATGCAGAAGGCAATTTCGCTCGCTCCAGGCCGCTGGGAGCCCTACCTGGGTCTTGCCCTCCTGCAGCTCAAGGTCAACGACCTGTATTCGGCGGAGGCAAATCTCAAGAAAGTCACTGAGCTGAATCCGAAGTCCATGCAACCGCGACTGGTGCTGGGCAATTACTATCAATCGCAAAGGCGCTTCGATGAAGCGGAGAAGCAGTTTCGCGAAGCTCTGGCCCTCGATCCTAACTCAATTGATCCGCGTAAGGCTCTGGCCGCTTTATACATGACCGAGGGCAGGAGGGCCGAAGCAGAGGAAGTTCTGAAACAAGCCAGGCGCGACCTTCCACATAACCCCGATAGCTTCCTCGCGCTCAGCAACTTTTATTTCGCGACCGGCGACCTGGACAAAGCAGTTGCCGAATACCATGCGCTCTATCTGGAACGTCCTAAAGACATGCAGGTGAAAGAGAAATATGTTGAACTTCTCATTCAGACCAAGCGATACGACGAAGCGCGTAGTCTCGACGATGAAATGCTGAAGGCCAACCCCAAAGATGACAACGCTCTGGTTTACCGAAGCCAGATGCAAATCACTAGCGGAGACCTCAACGACGCTGTACAGACGTTGCAGGCTGTGGTCAAAGACTCGCCAAACAACTTCCAGGCCCACTACGCTTTAGGTGTCGCGCTGCAAAAGCAGGGGAATCTGGAACACGCCGAGAGAGAATGGCGCGAGGCTTTGCGCCTGAATCCCAATTTCCTTGACGCGCAACGCTCTATTGCCGACGCCGCGATGCTGCTGGGCGATATGAATACTCTCGAAGACGCCGCCAACCAGATGATCAGACTGCAACCCGGATCTACGGATGGCTACGCGCTGCGCGCCCTTTCCAACATCAATCGCAAACACTATGTTGAAGCCGAACAGGATGTCCGCCGCGCCATCTCCGCGTCTCCTCAGAGCGCGTTCGGATATGTGCAAATGGGAAATCTGCGGTTTGCGCAAAAGCAGTACGGCGATGCCGCCAAAGCATTCCAGGACGCCTTGGACAGGAACGCCAATTCGACTGACGCTCTGCGTGGCTTGGTGAACGTATATGTTGCCGAGAAACAAGTCGATAAGGCCATCGCCGCCGTGAATGTGCAAATCGGCAAAGCGCCCAACAATAGCAACTTTTACAACATGCTTGGAGCGGTTCTATTCCATGGCAAGAAAGATCTCAGCGGAGCGGAGAACGCCTTTGTGAAATCCGCTGCGCTCGACAGCCACAATTACGATGCTGTGATTCAGCTTTGCCAGGTACGAGCCGCGAAGGGGGAAATCGATCAGGCAATTGCCATTGGCGAGCAGTCGCTTAAAGACAACACGCGCCAGCCAAACCTTCATATCCTCATGGGAAACTTGTATGAGTCTAAGTCGGATTGGAAGAAAGCGGAAGATGCCTACCAGAAAGCGTTGGACCTCAATTCCCAGAATCCCGTCGCCTCCAATGATCTTGCCCGCGTGATGCTGCAGACAGGCGGAAACTTTGACGTCGCGTTATCCCTGGCGCAAACAGCGATGAAAGGGCTGCCGGATTCTCCCGGCGTTGCTGACACTCTGGGATGGATCTATTACCGGAAAGGTGTATACCCGCTGGCCATCCGCAATCTTCAGGAAGCGCTCAGGCTGCAGGAAAAGAATAACCTGCCCGACAATCCTGATATTCACTATCACCTGGGTATGGCCTACGAAAAGACCGAACAACCGGCGCTGGCGCGGCAGCAATTTGAGCAAGTTCTAAAGATATCTCCTGGTTATCGCGATGCCGCAGAAATCAAAAAGGAGTTGACTCACTTGAAATCTTAGAAATCGGCGTCAACAACTCCGTCAGGCTTTTCCCTTTAGGACCAGGTATGATTGGCGTCCGTGGCAGTCTCCAGCGCCTCGCGATAATCGAGGCCTCAATCCCTTTGGCTGTTCTCAATGCATCGCCGCCGGTTCAGAGCAGGAGCTTGCGGCAGTAAAAACCCTCGGCGTAACCGCTCGGAGCATTGCATTCCATGCCGCGCAGCCGCATAAGTGAGAGAAATGTACTCTCCTCAAACCACCTCTTGTTGCGTTGGGACTGGAATGCATCCATGATGTACCGGACTTTTGTCTGCGACACCTCGGCTTTAAGAGGCACAAACACGCTCGGCTGCCCCAGGTCGCCGTCGTACTTTGGGATTTCGTATTCCAGAATCAGATGATCGCGAAAAGTGTTCCAGGTCAACTCCGAGATGAGACGGTGATCCTGGTGAGCGTCTTTCCCGTTGTGGGTGAAAATCAAGTCCGGCGATATCTGCTTTAGCTCTTCCTCAAATACCGCCTTCACATCGCCGCCCACAAAGGGCATGAAACCATCCTGGAAGCTCTTGAGCAACGGTCCTTTCAGCCTTGCGCCAGCGAATGATTCGGCGCCGCGCTGTGCCTCTGCGTTGCGGTCTCCGATGGCGCTAAAGACCACCCAGTGAACTTCGCACTGCGGGTGCTCCTCGATCAGACGAAGGATTGTGCCCCCACATCCAATCTCTATGTCATCAGAATGACACCCCAGGCACAGCACTCGCATTGGCTTGCTACTGCTTCCGTTCAGACTTATGTTGATCAACCACAGACCTCCGCATTCTTAGCTTCGAAAAGACAAACTGCGCTTCTCTGTTCCGCTGCGCATTTGTAAATCAGGCGATAGCAGTTCGCATCCCTCAATTTGTACGGAAACATTTGTGAGGTTTCCAGCAAACTGCAGAGACAGTATCGTTAATACGCTCACGAGAACGGATGGCGAATAACATCGAAAATCAATTTCTCAAATTCGACAATTCCATTTCGGAGTCCTCCTCGAGTTTTCCACCAGGAGTCGGGCTCGAATTGTGAATACGGTGAACTCTCAACCATAATCTTTGTCTCGCGGTTATGAAATGAACGCCTGAGGATTCGGATTAGCCGTCTTGAGTGATCCGGCGAAGTGACCAGCACAACAGAATGATAACCCTGCTTGTCGCACCACCCGGGCAATATATCCCCCTCCTGTTCGCTTCCGGTCGCTCTCTTCGGTATTTGTTCGACGTTCCGGACACCCAGCGACTGAAGCTGACGGGTAGAGATAGCCGCCCAATCCTCGTAAGGAAGGCCACGGCGAAGAAACTCGCGATCTACCGGGGTGGGAGGGTCGTCGAATACCGCGACGCGGCGCGAGACACCTCGGTGTACCAAATCTGCTGCCTCCAAAGTGCCTGCGCCATCAGCATCTATGGCTACGACGATGATGTCAGCCGATTCGATCGAGGGCTGGTCAGCGACAATCAGCCGGCCTACCTGCCTCAGCATGTACTCTCTGTTACTCGGCACACATGCCGCAAGAACGGTCAACATCAACACCGAAATAATGAGCCAGTGCCAGCGCCTGAGTTGAAAAGCGCTACGTGCAGTTGGGCGGGGGCTCTTGATTTGAAGAGAATCGCTCATCAAGGGCGCATCAATACTCCGGACCAGTTTGCGCACAGGTCGCTCCTCTTCGCCATGCGCCGTCATTATCGGGCTGTCCGCCAAGTCGAGTCAAAAGCTGATAAATGGAACTCATTCATTTCCGGATGAATCGCTTCAGAACTGTCGAATTCGATTAGGCAATAACGGTAATTCACAGAGGGCCGACAGATTCAGTCCTGCTTCTTGTGCAGGACTCATGATTGCAGCAGTCGAAGTTTTCGATCTTTGCACCCGAAACTGGGGCAATCCGCCCGTAAATCAAACTCAGATACCACCCAATCGACCTGACAAATCTGCAAATGCGCTCGTATTCGTCCTGGCTGAGCCTGAAGCGGAGCGCGGGAGCAAGCCCTTCCACTTCCCGGGCGCTGCGGCAGCCTACAAGGGTGCCGGTGATGGCGGGGTGATGCAGAGTCCATGCCACCGCGACTACGCCGGGGCTTACTTCATGCGCGTTACCGATCTCGCGCAGCAGCTCCACCAAGCGTAAATTGCGGCTCAACCGCGGCTCGTAGAATTCATTCATCTCGCGCCGGCAGTCGTTGGCCGGCAACGACGCAATGGATTCGACGGTCATATTCCCGGTTAAGAGGCCCGACTGCATGGGCGAGTAGCTGATAACGCCAATACCCATCTCACGCGCAAAAGGAAGAATCTCGGCCTCGATGTGACGGCGAACGATTGAATAGGGCGGTTGCAGGCTGGTGATGGGCGCAATCTTCTGTGCGCGCTTCATCTGCTTCACTGAAAAATTGGAAACACCGATCCACCGGATTTTGCCCTGCTCGCGCAGTCGCGCCAGCTGCTCCCATCCCTCCTCGATCTCGCTCTCCGGATCAGGCCAGTGCACCTGGTAGAGGTCGATGGTATCCACCTTCAGGCGTCGCAGTGAACCCTCCAACTCTTCGGTCAGCGAATCGGCCTTGAGCGAGTTATACATCGTGCCATCCTCGCGCCAGCGCGAGGAACACTTGGTGAAGATGTAGGGTTTGTGCGGCGAAGATTGCAAGGCGCGCGCTATCAACTCTTCGGAGTGGCCCAGTCCGTAGAGACCCGCGGAATCCAGCCAGTTAATGCCCAAATCGAGCGCGCAGTGGATCGCGGCTATCGATTGGCTGTCACTCTGCGGCCCCAAAGAATATCGCCAGTTGCCACCACCAAGTACCGAGGTGCCAAGGCCGATGGGTGACAACCGAAGGTCAGAATTGCCGAGAGCCCTGAGGGGAAAAGTAGTCCCGTTCATGCGTCTTTCTCCAATCAACCCGGCTATGCTCTCTCTCAAAAGCCATCGCTCGGCTTCTACCTGTTCAGTTACATCAAAAAACAGGATTGCATCGGCAATCGAATCACGAAGCGCTTTCTTGCCATCGACAATGGCTGAATGAGTGCTATTCCGAACCAACCCTCCCTATATAGACGATGGACGAAGATCAGGGATTACACCCTGGATAAAGTTTTTTGTGCCGCGAATCACCGTCATTTCGACATGTGGCACTCAGCATCCCCTTCTGAAGGCTGTAACCCGCATTCGCCTGCCATTCGCTGTTAACAGGCCCTAAACTATTTGGGCGCTGGCAAGGTTTGTTTCGATAAGGATCGTTTACCACCTCTGTCGTTAATCACGACCGCCGGCTTCAGCACTTGAAATGCTGCTGCATAGCGAAATCGCCAATCCCTGCTCCTCGTATCCAGCGGCTCCAGGCCAGAATAGTGACACGGCCACTGTTTCCTCAGGATAGGGTCTCCCTCGTGAATCTCCTCGAGCAGCTCCTCGACTGGATTCCAGCCTAACTCGCGCGCAACTTTTGCCCGAACGTCCAAGTCAATGCCGGAAACAAACAAAAAGCCGCCCGGACTCACCAACCTGCTTATGTTGCGCAGACATTTCTCCGCATCCTTCGGATCCATGTGGCAAAGAAAGTTATTCGCCACTATGATGTTCTGCGGCCCCAGAGCTTCAGCCACCGCTGCGTCGCCGACGTCTCCCACGCGCCAGTCGATTCCCTCCCTGACCCACGGCTTGACCACCATCAGTTCGCCGTCCCTGTCAAACAAATCCGCAATTTCAGGCTCTGTCATCCGCTCGAGGACCGCCGTTCGCGTGAACTCCGAAACAGCACTCGAATAAACCCCGAGTTCAGCCTGCTCCACAGCCTCTCTTGAGATGTCAACCCCGTGCAACTCCAGTCTCACGTCAGGCCGCGCACGCCGTATATTCCAAGCCACCGAATACACCTCGGCGCCAGTGCTGCAACCCAGAACAGCTACTCTCAGCACATCGTTACTCTTCCTGCGGCCGGCCAGTCGACGAATCAGATCTAACTCTGGTCTATTACGTAGAAAGAGTGTCGCAACGGCCTGCTTCCGAGTGTTGTGCGTGCGAGCGAGCAAGTTCAACTTACTGCCGTACCAGCGTGCAGGCGACGAAGCGGTCACGAACCTGGGTAGCCGGTTCCACACTTGCTGGTTCGCTCGCAGGAACGCGTTCACCGGAGACTTGCCAAACAATCTGGCCCTCAGCAATTGCCTGAATCGAGAGCGGCCCGCTCCGAACGGCACATCTTGGCCAACAACATCCGGGTTCCACTTAGTCGCGATGTCATTCCCACTAAACCACCGCGGCTCCGAAAACATGATTAACTTCATCGTGCCGGAGTAGGAGTACTCCACTTTTGTGGGGACCTCGACGACGACGCCAGCAGAGACGTCGAAGCGTTGACCATCTATGGTAAAGTAACCGTTCCCTGAAAGGACATAATAAACTCGCCTGACCTTCTTACTTATCTGAAATGTATCGTGTCCTTTCACGACGTCGATGTAATGGACTTCGCAGTTAAGCCCCAACGGTCCAAACTGGTAACCTGTCAGGCCTTTGTCCGCGAACGCCGGTGAATCAGGGAGTGAGTGCAAATACGGCACTTATCGTCCTTTCGCAGTTGAAGAAACTGGAACGGATTAGGTATTCTGCTATTTCTGAACAGTTTGGTAGCGGCCAAACGCATCTTCAACCTGTCCGGATTTCTCACGCAAAATGCGCTTTCTCTCCTCAAGCGCCGGCATCGGCTGCATTCCAACCCAATTCAACACGGATTCCCAGCGATATGCCCAATCGTGTTTCAACAGGCATTCGGTGATATTCCTGAGCCGGGTCGCCTCTTGCCGCTCGGGTTCCTTGTCGAATTCGCGAATCGCCGAAACGATCGCATCGGAAGTGAACGGAACCTCGGTGACCGCGTCGGGCCAGGTGAAGATCTTGTCGAATTCAGGGTTATTGAAAGGACGCATGCCGATCATCAAGGTGCCCGCCGCCGCAGCTTCAAAATATCGATACCCAAATTCACTCACACCGCCGGTTTCTTCAGGCATGTCGAATTTGCCAGGGCTCACGATAAAGTACCGGCTTCTTTTGGCCAGGTTTGCCATCATTGAGCGATGCTCTTCGAGGTTATAAGCATTGAGGGCATTGATTGTGTCGTAAACATAGAACTTTCCTTCTTCGCGGGCCATACGGCGCAGCGCCTGATGCGTGGGTTGCGCACGACGGCCAATGCTGAGCACATCGATGGATCTTTCCGGCGGATCTGGATACGGGCAGAAATTCAGCGTGTCGATTCCGGCAGGTAGATATTGGTTCTTATTCTTGAGGATCGCTTTGAACGGCTCATTCGCCGCAAACATAAAAATGACATAATCGAATTCTTTGAGGACTTCGATGCAGCTCTTATAGACATTGATGTCCTTGAAATAGAACTCGGGGATCCAGCAGACCGTCTTCTTGCATTTTTCACGCAGATTCTTTATTGCCTTTATGTGGAGTAGTTCCGACACTTTCTCGCACACTGTAATGAAAAGGTCGTACTCCTTTTCGATGCGGATCTCAGGAATGCCGGGATTGAGGGGTATGGGCGCAATTTCACCCAATCGCATCGCCACACGCTTGCCTAGCGTGTAGGACGGCTTTGCTTTGGGGGCGATTACATCAACCGAGTCAACCTCCTGAATAATCCTTTCGAATTCTCTGAAAGGGCACCTCCAGACGTCCTGGTCGTAGATGTTCTTATGTGAAAACAAGAGAACTCGGGATTTGTTCGGCTGTTCCTGATCGGCGTACTTAGTCATCGCTTCCTCCGGCAGTGATCAAGGGCTGTGTTGCAACTGAGCTCTGGATTGAGAAGGTCTGCTCCGTATCGAGCGCCTCATATTGCTTGATTTGCGTTCGAGTGAGCTTACCTAAGTCAGATTCTTGCTCGAAGCATCGATACCAGGTCACAATCCAATCGAGCGCTGCATCGAGTGGAAGCAGTGGGCGCCATTTCAAAAGGGATTTTGCCTTTGAAGCATCCAGCTTAAGCAGGTTCGCCTCATGCGGATGGGAGGCGCTATCGCGCGTCCAGTTCGCCTCGGCTCCCCACAGTCGAACAAGCGCATCTGCTATCCACGAAACCGGCCGGGCGTCGTCCTCGGTTGGGCCGAAGTTCCATCCCGCCGAAAAGGTCTCAGGGGCTTCCAACAAATGCTCGGCCAAAAGCAAGTATCCGCGCAGCGGCTCCAAAACAAACTGCCACGGGCGTGTCGCATAGGGATTCCGAATGAGGCAACTCTCTTTGGCCAGGAACGCTCTCATCAAATCAGGAATTAGTTGGTTGTCGGTCCAGTCTCCGCCGCCGATCACGTTTCCCGCTCGCGCTGTTCCGAGCGCCACAGCATGACTTTCATGTGCGCCTTGAGAAAAGAATGAATCGCGGTACGCGCTGCTGACCAATTCCGCACAGGCTTTGGAATTTGAATAGGGATCGTGCCCTCCCAACGTGTCATCCTCGCGGTAAGCCCACACCCACTCGCGATTGTAGTAGCACTTGTCGCTGGTAACATTTACCACCGCGCACTGCAAATCAAGCCGGCGGATCGCCTCGAACAAGTTGACGGTTCCCATCACATTGGTGGAGTAAGTTTCGATTGGATCGTCGTATCCACGCGAAACAATTGTTTGTGCAGCCATGTGAATGACCACTTCAGGCCGGCAGTCACTGATTGCTTTCTTCACTCGATCGAAATCGCGAATGTCCGCAACAATCGAGTGCAGGGAGCTGGCAACGTTCGCTTGTTCAAAGAGATTTGGAGTTGTTGGCGGCGCCTGAGAGAATCCGGTCATCTCGGCTCCGAGTGACTCGAGCCACAACGAAAGCCAACTGCCTTTAAAGCCCGTGTGGCCTGTGAGAAACACACGGCGATTTTTCCAGAAGTTCCGATCGGGCATCATAGAAGTAAGTCAGTTCCTCTTGCCTGGTTGTGATCGTGTCTGTGTTTTGAACCTATCGTGCCGCAGCGTGTTCAGCGAGAGGCCACAGGGCGAGTTGTTCGTTCCACAGCTCATCGACAACTCCCCGGTCTGGCAGGTTGACATCAGCTGAAGAGATCACATCATCTTTTCTCACATCGCGCCGGAGGACGCAGTCCTCTGACAAGCTCAATGGGAGCGCGTTGATGCTGCGCGCTGTGTCAGCGTTTTCGATCAGACCGTAGGCACAGAATCCGCCGATGCCATCAAGCCGTTCACCGGCGCGCATGTCGCGCTTGGCCATTGAAATTACTTCACACACGGGACCTGCAATTGGTGCAACCGTCGCGTCACCATAGATGACGGCGCGGCCGATTGTGGAAGCGATTTGAATGTGGGGCAGATGGAAAGGCGTGTAGAAGACGTAAAACGGGCCATCGCCCATTTTGACGTAACCCATTTGAGCCTGTTTGAGCTTGTTGTCTTCGTAGACGATGACGAATGCTCCGGTATGGGGAGCGGCGCCGAGCGCATAATCCACCAGACCGGTAGAAAGCATTTGATCTGCCGGCAGAAGATTCGCCATCTCACGAACGTGTTCGCAGGGAGGTCCATACATGCCACGCCGGCCAGCGCGGAATCCAGTTGCGTTGGCGAGTACCGTTGTTTCCATCGACAGCTTGGAGGCATCGGCAAAGGATGTGACTTTTTTGGGATCCTGATCGTATTTCTGAGCAAAGCCGCGCTGGGTATCAGGATTCCGATAATGATCGACCATGCCTTTCAGATTTCCCGCTGCAACGGGCCGAAGGCCTGTGGCGCGAAGGTAGCGCAGCAGCGTCATCGCCACACCGGGCTCTTCTCCGTCTGTGTGTGTAATAACGACTCCAGCACGTTCAGCCTTCGTTTTTAGAACGGGACCAAGAAACGAATCGAGCTCAGCATTGACCAGCACAACGTGTTTGCCGTGATGGAACGCATCCAGGACGATGCGAGTTGCGTATTCGATAGTTCCCGTGCCCTCGATGATCAGATCGACGGCTGAGCAACTGGTCACGACTGAAGGATCGTCTGTCAGAATCGGAACTCCGTGGTTGATGGCCGTCTCCGCTTCCCGGGCCGACTGCACATTGCGCCATTCGCTGACGCCTGCCTCTTGAAACGCGCGCTCTCCGTGCTCACGTGTGCGATTTACGATTGCTGCAAGCCGGATCCCTTTAGGTGGTGTTGCCATTTGCAACGCAATCGCGCGGCCTGCGGCGCCCGCTCCAATTACGCCAACACGAATGGGTTTACCTGATTTCTCGCGCTCCAGCAACGCAGTATCAACAATCATCTTGAACTCCCTTCGCCAATCAATGGCCAGTTTAGATCCTGTTCGGAAATTGAAGTTGGTGTTAGAGGCCAGTCAACTCCGAATGCAGGATCGTCAAATCGGACACCTGTTGCTGCACTCGGTGTAAAGTATTGCGAAGTCATGTAGTACAAGTCCGTATCATCCTCAAGGGTCTGGTATCCGTGCGCGCAGCCTTCGGGAATATACAACATCCGATAGTTATCGGCCCGGAGCTCGACGCCGTACCATTTGTATCGGGTGGGTGAGTTCTCTCTGACGTCCACCACGACATCGAAGAGCGATCCCCTGGTGCAGCGAGCCAGCTTTGCCTCAAGCGCCGGGCTCACCTGGAAATGCATGCCCCGCGTGGTTCCTTTCAGCCGGCTGAAGCCAATGTTTGTCTGAACCGGAACGAAATCAATGCCCTCCTGTGCAAACTCCTTCATGCACCAGGACCGGAGAAAATGTCCCCGATCGTCTTTTCTGAGAATCGAATCGATGACAACGGCACCGAAGATCGGCGTCGGGAGAAAACGCAAAGATTGTCCCACGATTTACCCCATATTGTGTTACGCCTCCCATGAATGGAGGTGTTT
Source organism: Occallatibacter sp. (assembly GCA_049517315.1). Lineage (GTDB taxonomy): Bacteria > Acidobacteriota > Terriglobia > Terriglobales > Acidobacteriaceae > Telmatobacter. The sequence goes on from JBEKSE010000052.1 coordinate 23,426, forward strand.
GCCCTGCCATCCCGAGTCCGCGATCGACACGAAATCGCAGTGGCGTGCGGTTACCGAAGAGGAGAACAGATAAAGAAGTATTCAACGGCCATCATCGGACTGACGACCGGTATGTTGAAATTCACATGCATTTGCAACGGCCTGAGCGCGCGCTTGCCGGGTTGCTTTTGCCGCCAGTGATGGGAAGCTGGGAAACATGAGTCAACCCGGTAGTACTTGCTCAGGGCTCTCTTCATCTCAGCAATTGATTGGACATTGTTGTAGTTGGGCCACACCTTACCGCGGAAGTGGCCAAAGTTTATGTAACTAAGGATGAACTTTCCGTCGTCTTTCAGGATCTTGCGAATTTCGAGGAATTTCGAGTCCTGTTTCCCGCCCATGTATTCGAAAAAGCCGAGAGCCATTACAAAATCGAATTTGCGGTCGTCAAAGGCGATCGGTTTTTGCGCAGTGTCGACTTCGCGCAGAAACGGGGCTGATTGATGAAGGGCAATATCGATGCCGCAGTAGTCGATGTTTCGGCTCAGGAGCGGCCGCAAAGCAGCCGGGCCGCACCCGACATCGAGCAGCGAGCACTGCCGGTTGCCTGCCATCTTATTAATAAAGGCAGCACATTTTTGCAGCCTGAAACTCGGCTCCGCATATTGCGCGTTTTCGACAATCCAATAGTCGCGATTTCTGAAGGTTGCTGCGACTCGATCCATTAAGTCCTCCGTACGTTGAATGTGGACCACATGATCCATTCGACCTTGGTAAATAGCACTGAAGTTTGTTTCCATTGATAACAACTTAAACATGGATCCTCACTTGGCGGCAAACTCGCCAAAAACCAGCTCATATTGATCTTCGAGGGACGCGCGGTATTCCACGGCTTTTCCTGCGATGAGGGGTTTGACCCGTTTGACCTGCTCTGCGAGGCTTGTGAACTGATCGATCAGCTTGTTGACGTCCAATTCCGTCAGCGCCTGGCGATAGGCTCCAAGCCCAAAACCCTCCAGGAGGCAATCGTTCTTGGGATCGTACGAAATGGAGATAGCTGGGATATCCATCATCAACCCAAGCAACAGATTGTGAAACCTTGGCGAGACGACGATGTCAACCTTGGCAATTTGGGCGATCAGCTCTTCAATTGTGTCGTTTCCCTGGTCGATGATGCCGCATTCGTCATATTGAATGCCGCGCTCGGCCAACAGAAATTTGAGCTCGGCTCTCGTACCTGCGTCGTGCCTGGAGTCGCCCTGGAGAATTCGGACCGTATACTTATGCCCGACAAGCCATTCAATGAATTCGCACATCTTCTCCAGGTAGGCCGCGTATTGTGCCTGATGCTCCTCGTTGTTCCACAAATGAACGTCGCGATGATCCATGACGCCCAGACCAACTTCCCGCACTGTGTTATCGCCTGCAGGGTGCTTGGCGAGCGATTCCTTGGCAAGACTGAATACAAGGTCGGGAAAAACTGGATCTGTGTCTCTTATGAATCCATTCTTTCTGATCCGGTCCTTTGAATTCTGATCGCGAAAGCTCCGGTAATCGGCCAGCGACAGAGCCTTGGTAATGAACCAGCGGCTCAGCTTTTCGTAGATGGGCCCCACGCCCACTCCAACAAAGCGGACCTTGCATCCGGCAAGTCGCGCCGCGGCGGTCCAACGGAAGACATGGTAGGGAAATCCCAGTGCCGAAGTTGCATAGTCGGTGAGCATCCCGGTCCCGGACATAACTACCAGGTCTGTGCCGCGCAAAGCCTTGACGGCAGCCGTCCAATCGATGAGCTCATTCTTGATTCTCCGCAGTATGCGAAAAGGCTTGAAAAGGAGGCCTATCAAGCCCCGCCTCGCGGGATGGCCAAACGACTGCTTCGTTACCGGGACAGCGGGCAGTCCATAACGCCGGCGAGTATCGGCCGCATCAAAGCTTATGACATAGAGATCAGTGCCAGGCAGGTAGCGGCGCGCGCCTTGAAGGATTGCCTGCAACGTACATTCGTTGCCCAGGTTATGAATCCCGAAGATCCCAAAGAGGGCAACCTTGACGCGTTTCGCCGCGCGTGGAGCTGAGAAACTTTGCGGGATGGAAGGGATCTCTTCCTGAACCAGTTGGGAACTCATGACTTAGCGAACCTCGCTTTGAAGGCATTATTGACTTTGCCTGCGACAAAGAACGCGCTTTCACGCGGGTGGGGAAAGAGCAGCATCAAGGCGCCTCCTGCGAGTATTCCCACCGGACCGCAGACAAGGAGCTGCACGACGGGGTGGGCGTTTGCCATGACCCTGTAGGTCAGAGCCGTGGCGCCAAAGACGCATACCCAGCACGGTAAATGCGTGAAGAATCCCATCCAGAGGTCGCGAGTCTTCACAGGTCCGCTTTTGCCGGCAATGTAGTACACAATGGGCAGACGGACAACGAAGCTTATGATCGCAAGCGACGTAACCACTCCTATGGGCCCCCAGCGAAGCCCCAATAAGAAAGCGATGATCGTGACGCCGCCGACGATGGTATGGTTCTGCAACTGGTCCCGGCCTCTTCCCTGGCTTTCGTAAATCCATGTACAGATCGACATCAGGGGTGTTGAGACAGCGACGATAGAAAAGGCCTCGAAGAGTGGGATGACGCCGCTCCATTTAGGGCCAAGGATCACGAGAACCATCGGTTTCGCGAGAGCCAGGCACATTGCGGAGAAAGAGAAGAGGACCAGCGCGAGACCGCCATAGGCTCTCATATAGCTGCGGCGGTAACGTTCCGGATCCGATTGCAGCCGCGAGAGCACGGGAATAAGAACTGCGTTGATTGGGGCAACAATCTGCTGAATGGGACGGGACAATAGTACCTGCGCCCGAGTGTAGAGGCCGAGCGGAGCCGCTCCATAAAACCGCCCCAGCAAGATGGCGTCAGAGTTTGTTGAAAACTGACCGACAAAATCAGCAAGGCTCAGGTGCGCACCGAACATCACCATCGGCCTGACGCCACTGTTTCGGGAAGGCAATCTCGGACGCCATCCGGATACGATCCATGTCATGGCGAGGCCAACAGCTGCTGTGGCCAGTTGTTGTGCAACAAGAGCCCAATATCCAAAGCCCATCCACGCCATTACACAGGCAGTCACAAAGCCGATCGCAAGCGATGTAAGATCGATAATAGCCAGCGCCTGAAACCGCATCTGACGGGTGAGCAAAGCCTGGTGCTGGACTGTCGATCCAGTGACGACAAACGTCAGCGACAGGGCCACCATGATGTCGAGAATCCGCGGATCGCGATAAAACCAGGCAACCAACGGTGCGAGCGTAGCGCAGAATCCAGAGAGAACTCCACTTAGGCCGACGTTGATCCAAAACAGGTTGGACACCTGTTCCTGCGTGATGGACTCCCGTTGCACCGTTGCGGTTGAGAGTCCAAGTTCCTTGAAGACGCTTACGACGCCGGTAACTCCCAGAACCATCCCCACAAGACCAAAATCTCTCGGGTTCAGGAGCCTTGCGAGAACGGCAGCGGCGGCGAAGTTAAGAAGAAATCTGCCGGCCTGGGCGCTGACAGTAATAAAACCGCCAGAAACCGCCCTGTGCCCAATGTTGGCGAGCAGATGGTCAGTGCGAAAGTGCTTTGCGTGCAGATCCTCCGAAGGAGTGAGCTTTTTAGCAGGGCCCGCATCTTGAAGTAAAGAATCCTGGGCAGAAGGAGGAGGTTCGCTTTCCGGCTTAGTGTAGATCGTTGCTTGCATGGATTGGCACAACCTCCAACAGTTCAATGAGCCCAATGATGAAGTGAACTGCCGCAACGCAGCGATGCATCTGCCGCATTGTCCTGTTACCAAAGAATTAGAGAGAAACGGAAACCTGTGCGCCAGTTAGCTCGCGGCTTTCATCGTGGTGCTCCTTATTTCCATTCCATACCTGCCAGGGCGCTCCTCCTTTCGACCAGAGATCCTCCAGTTGCTGCCGTTCCTTAAACGTGTCCATGCAGGCCCAGAAGCCTGTATGTCTTAAGGTAATGAGTTCTTTATCTGCGATGAGTCTTGCGAAGGGTTCGTTGACGAGGTCTTCGCCAGGCCGAATGTAATCGAAGAGCCGCTGGCGAAAAACGAAATACCCGCCGTTGATCCATGTTTTCGATGAATCAGCGTGGTTAACGCTCGTCACGTTGCAGTCCTTGTCGGCCTGAACAAGGTGAAACGTCTGAGTGGGAGGCACGGAAACAAAACACGCCGTCTTTCCGGAACTCACAAGACGGTCGATTACTAGATTCAGGTCGATGTCAGCGAGGCCATCGACATAGTTAGCCAGAAAGATATCTTCGTCTTTGACATGCTTGCGGACCGCGAGAAGACGCTCGCCGATCAGCGACTTCGCTCCTGTGTCGGCAAACGTGATTCTCCAATTAGTGAAGTCCTCGCCGAGAAGTTGGACATTCCGGCCACCCTCAGACAAAACAAAGTCGTTGGAAAGCGCCCCACTATGATTGAGGAAGAATCTCTTGATTGCCTCGCCCTTATGGCCCAGGCACAGGATGAAGTCTTTGTGGCCATAGTGGGCGTAGTACTTCATCAGATGCCAGATTACGGGTGCGTCTCCAATTGGGACCAAAGGCTTGGGAACATTCTCTGAGTACTCTCTCAATCGCAGGCCCAATCCTCCACAGAAAATCACTACTTTCATAAGCTGCCTCCGGTCGTAAGGGTTCTGGTTGTCTTCTGAATCAAGGCTGAATGCCTCGGGCTTTGGAAGTATGGGCCACTCAAATGTGCTTGCTCATCTGTACCTTAAGCGGCAGATCTTTAGGGCCTGTTAACACTAGTGGGGTGGCTTGCGCCGGGAGCCAGTTTTTCTCAATTCGAGGAGTGAGGAACGACGCATACCGGGGTCCCCGCGGACGGGTCTTTGTCCGTGGGGTGGATACCGGGTGTCTGCTAGCGACGATTGACGAAGAAATGAGGAAAACTGGCCCCGGCCTGCAGGGTTGCGGCGCAAATTGGGCCATACATTGTTGTCGTTTTCGGCTGTGGACTCGCCACAGCCTTCAAACTCCGCCTAGTCTCTCACCCCGCAGACGAAGACCTGTCCGCGGGGGCCCCGGTCTGGCCCGATTTTCGCTCGCAACGCCAGCCGCCTCAGTGCTGTTAACAGGCCCTAGTTCGCCGAATTCGATTCCTCGCCCACGCTGCTCTTAGTCGCCGTGTCCGGGCGCCCGGATTGCTTCTCGAACGCGCGATCGTACGCAGAGATCAGATTGCCTTCTGAGTACTCCCATGCCAGGTGCTCCTCCACGCGCTTCTTTCCGATGGCTCCCATTCGCTTTCGATCTTCGGGGTGATCCAGGAGCCAGAGGACCTTGTCGGCAAAGTCCGCCACCAGATTCTCTCCGTCGCTGTAAAGCGAAGCATCGCCGGCTGTGATCCGGCCCTCCTTGAGATTGAACTGGACAATGGGCTTTGCCAAAGCCATGTATTCAGCAATCTTGATCATCGTGGAGATGTCGTTCATATCGCATGGCTTGTCGGGATTCACGCAAACATCGGCGGTAGAGAGTACATCGAGCAG
>JBEKSE010000053.1:0-27591 GCA_049517315.1 Occallatibacter sp.
AGAGAAGTCCTTTCCGGTGGTGCTTACGGTGATCTGTTAGAAGCGGCGCTGGCCCTCGCTTCCATCTATGCTCTGCGGAGCAATTGGCGTATTGCCGTTCCTCTCGTGTGGGTGGCCAACACGTGGGGATTCTTGGACGCGCTAAACGTATTACGCACAGTTTTGCGGGTGAATTTGCCGAGCTTCAACCTAGCTACCACTTGGTATATCTATACGTTTTACGCTCCCTTGGTACTTGTTTCACATTTGATGATCTTTTGGATTTTGATCAAGTCCAGGACTTGGAAGAAATAGGGTTTCGGGCTGTGTGGGAGATAGCTGCATCGGCCCCTGCGTTTCGGTACGAGAGTTAAACCCTGGATCAGCGTCAATTCCGAAAGATGCCCGTGGGCTGGCGCTGTGAAGTCGAAAATTCCGAAAGTGAGAATGAAAATGTCCAGCCGCCTAAGCAAGACCTTATCGCTTTTCCTGGGAGTTCTGATGTCCCTGTTCGGATTCCTCAAATTCTTCCAGCCTTTCCATGGTTGGTTTGAGATCCAGATTCAACAGAGTCATCTGCCACACGAGGCGATTCTCGCTGGCAAACTGACGGAAATACTTACCGGCGTCCTCTTCTTACTGCCATGGCTTCGGAGATCGCTGACCGCAAAAACCAAAGATCAGATCTTGCTGGTCGCATGTTTCATCCTCTTTACTCAGATGGCCGCGGCAATCTATGTCCACCTGCAGCCTGGGGTGCCTGCTAGCGTTCTTCCTCTCGGGATCAAGCCACCTGTGATTCCCGTTATCGTTCTCCTCCTCGATTTGCTCATTGCTATTGCTGTTTGGAAGGAGCGGCGAGCAGAGAAGGCTAGCGATATGCCGACTCAGTAACAGAGTTCTAACCCGACCGTTTTCGGTCAGAGTGCGGAGCAGGAGTGTCGAACCTGACAGAAGCTCTTCACCGCCGGCTCATCACAAGCAACCCACTGCGTCGTTGAACAACAGGAGCACAAAAATGGCGAATCTCTTCGAATCGGTTCAGCTTGGGTCTTTGGTCCTGACAAATCGCGTCTTCATGGCACCGCTCACGCGCAACCGCGCACAAGCAGATGGTGTGCCGAGCGAACTCGCGGCGACTTATTACTCACAACGCGCTTCGGCTGGACTCATCGTGACCGAGGCGACGCAAATCTCGCCCATGGGCAAAGGGTACTTCAATACTCCGGGGATTCATTCCCCCGAACAGGTGCGAGCGTGGAGCCGGATTGTGGATTTCGTTCATAAGCGTGGAGGCAGAATCTTCCTTCAGTTGTGGCATGTCGGCCGAATCTCTCATTCGTCCCTGTTGCCAAACAATGCACAGCCAGTAGCTCCTTCTGCAATCCGAGCCAATAGCCAAACGCTGATTGCTACGGGGCTGGCGCAGGTCTCGAAGCCGGTTGCCTTGACGGCTAGCGAGATCAAAGAGACCTTGGACGATTATCGGCGGGCAGCCAGCAACGCAAAAGAAGCCGGATTTGACGGGGTCGAGATTCATGCGGCAAATGGATACTTGATCGATCAATTTCTCCGAACAGGAACGAATCAGAGAACCGATGAATATGGAGGTGTTACGTCGAATCGAGTCCGCTTTCTCACTGAAACAGTTGAACGCGTCCTGCAAGTCTGGGATAGCGGGCTGGTGGGTGTACGAATCTCTCCAACGGGCGGTTTTAACGATATGACGGACGACAACCCCCTTGAAACCTTCTCCATCACGGTTGCAAGACTCAACAGCTATGGGCTCGGGTACCTTCATGTCGCTGAAACGGCGCAGAACAGCAAAGGAAGCAGCGAGGAGGATCTCGCCATGTCGGCTCACCTGAGAACACTTTGGAAAGGTCTCTACGTCGTGAATGGCGGTTATGACGGGCTCAGAGGAGAGGAAGCATTACGGACCGGGCGTGCCGACGCTGTCGCCTACGGCCGCGCCTTTCTAGCCAACCCAGACCTACCAAGGCGGCTACAACTCGGAGCCGCTCTGAATGAACCGGACCCAACGACTTTCTACGGAGGAGGTGCTGCCGGCTACACGAGCTATCCTGCGTTCTCCTGAACGGCAGGTGGTCCTTTACCGCCGCCGCCTTCCAGTGTGTTCAGTAGGCGCGTGAAGGACGGGCGGTCGAACGGCGCCACATGAGTATCGTGGAATTCTCTCAGCTTTTTCTTCAGTGCATCGAGGGAAAGAAGCTGGACGCCTGGGCCTTCGCCCCGGAGCATGAATTTCAATAGGTCTTCGCAATATATTCGGATGTCTCCGATGTAATCGCGGGCTAGTGAGTCGTCATTCGCATCAACGGCTTTCCTCCATGCGCGTTCCAGACAGCTGCCGTTGACAATCTTTGCAACGCCGCAGGTCTTGTTCACGCCGCCGATAAGCGCCTGTTCCCCCACGAGCTTCTCGTGGTCGACGATGCATTGGAAGAACTGCGTTTCGTGCGTGGTGAGGATAAGCTGTGCTCCGCCTGCCGAAGCCGAATCCAGATTTGCAATGCGGACGATTTCTTGTGCCCATTTGCGCTTGTTTCGTGGGTCAAACGTTGTTTGTGGATCGTCCAGAACCACCAGCGGGAACGGATTTGAACCAATAGCTTCAATGGTCTCTTCCCGTAAGGCCAAGACGAACGCCCACAGAATCGCCCTGAGCCATGAAGAGTTGGCCACTTGTGCCGCATCGATTTGCACCTCCGGATCAAATCCCCCGGTCACGTTCACGCTCTTCTTGCCCAACGATGTTTCTGAATAGGCCAGTCGCTCGTTTAAGTGAATGCGCGATAGTATTTCTCGTACGCGTGACGAGACAGTCGCGATGGATCGGGCTGTCTCAGCGCCGACCAACGATTTCAGATCTTTTAGTGGCGTGAGCGCCGTCGATATTGCTTCCCTGAGCTCCTGGTCTCTTTGGATGAGAGCCCACTTTGCTGCTGAATCTGAGGCTGCCGCGAGGAAGCCAGACAGCTCGTCGAGCGGCTCAGCCTTGGCCAAAGCCTGATCGATCACATCGAGTTCTCCTTCGAAGGTATTAGGGGCGGAAGCGCCGTCGGCTTGCTTCTGGCCCACTATGGCGCTCCAAGCCTCGCGAAATTCTCTGCGGTTTGCGCCCCACCACTCGCAGAGTGAAACAAGGCGCATGAACTCGTGGATGGTCCGGCGCAAGTTAACGGCGGCAGCGGGCTCGTCCCCCATTTGAACTAGATGGGGAAAGGAGAATGGCGGCAATTGGTCGCGTTGCCCTAGGACAACTATCTTCATGCGCCCCGCGAGTCCTACAAGAACATCGCTAAACGGGGGTACCTCCAAGAGTTTGCCGGTTAGCGTGTCAGAGTAGTCCTGCCTAGGATCCATTGCGGACAAGTATTCTCGATGCTTGGCGAGCCCTGCGGGGAGCTGCTGTAACAATTCGTGCTCCAATTCTCGGCAGACATCTTCGACCCTTCTCTCAGCCTCTAGTGCTGACTCTTGTAACTCCGCGAGCTCCGCTGCCAGGGCTTTTTGTTCCTCCGACAACAGCGCTGATAAGCACAGTGGGCACTTCGCTTGTTGGTTGTGTTCATGCGGAGGAACAAAGGACTGCGCTGCTAACGCCTTGAGCCGGAATTTCCTGTCCGATGCCTGTCGCTTGTGCCACGAGAGAGCGCCTTCCAGCTTTAGGGAAGAGGCCTCGATCAGGGCAGGGAGCTTTTTGAGCGGTGGATGGTCGGACGCTTCCTTAAGAGCGGTCCAGGCTTCAAAAAGCACGAGACTCTTCGTTGCTTGCGATATGATTGCCCGGGCCTCACTCACCGCATTGCGGACCCGAAGTCTGCCTTGGGATGTGCCGGTGTCTATCTCCGGGGCGATTTCCGATTTTAGGGTCGCGAGGTGTGTTCCTGCCTCGGCCGATGCACTGGTCGCAGACTGCTTGAGCACTTGCGCGACATCCTTGTCTTCAAGATCACGCTTTTCCGGGATAGCGAAGCCCCATTCCTTTGCCTTCACTTGGGCCTTCGCCAAGTTCTCTTCAAACCTTGTTTTTAGTCCGTCGATTCCATTGTCTTTGCCGTATTTGAGGAACCTGCTTGCCCTGTTCGTAAATCGGCTACAGCCGTCCGCGATATCGGAGAGCTGGTCCAGCCCGGTGAGCATTTTCACAGCCTCGTAGAGCGATTGGCTTTTTTCGCCAAACCCAACCCTCGCAATTCTCGCTGGCATCACGACGCCAATCTCGATAAGTTCTCGCACATCGAGCAGCCTAGGGTCTATTTTTTCCTCTATAACCGGTTCTCCTGTCACGGGACAAGTCATCTTGCGATAGGCCGTGGCAAGCTCACCTGTCTCATTGCTGAACGTCAGGCGCACCCAGGCCTCGGCGTCATTCTTGAGGGCTTGGGCATTATCGGGGTAGGAGACAAACGACGGCCAGCCGCCGATATTCGCCCCTGCGCTATTCGTAACCGGCAGTCGCACGCCTTCCTCGTCGATTGGACCGTCCTGCTCACGAATGCGCTTGCCTGTCAGTGCCCACATTATGGAACTGGCCAGGGACGTCTTCCCGGATCCGTTTTGGCCCTCGATGCACCAGTTTTTCTCGTCGATCCAAAGGTCGAATATTCCAGCACCGAAAAGTGTGAGACCACCAAATCCAGATGCCTGGACGCGCCTTAGTCGCCAAACCCCGGACTTGGTAATTTGCCGTTTCTCGGTTGCTACTGCCGCGGGGTCTGAATCCTGGTCGCTCCACGCAGCTATTAGTCCCGGGAAGAGTTCCTCGTTGCCGTCCACGACTCTTGATGGGTTCTGCTTGAGTAGATAGGCAAGCAACCGCCGTTGGCCTGGCTCGCTGAGTCGAATGGTGCCGCGCTTATGGCCGCCGAACGTTCCCCAACTCAAGGTATTTCCGTTCAAGAGAGATTCCCGTACTTCGGCAAAAGAAGGCATATGCACTCCATGTAAACGGGGAATATGAGCAATTATGAACCCAAAAGTGCCTTCTGGCTTCGCCACCAGCCGGACGAGCGCCGATTTACCTTCGACAAAACGCCAAATCTGCCCAGCAAGGACCGCGATTCTGCACGGACTAATACTGTAAAACGCCGCCGTGCCAGAGGTCCCTTCGGACACCAGCCCGGCCGCAGAACTCACGATTCCAGTTGAAATGGCGACATATCGGTACTAATCGGATCCGTGATGAGTGACTCGGCAATCACGTACTCATCGAGAATCTGGCTATAAGAAACCACGGAGATCCACCAAATCTGTGAGCTAGGGCACGTTTAAATTGCAGACTACACTTGGCGACCAGGCGCTCCAGAGAATAACGACACATGTTGCGCCGGTCATAACCGGACTCAAATTCATCAGTGTCTTCGATGAACGCGGGGAGCATTCCCGGTAGGCGTCATTTACTGAGTTGCAGTCCAGGCAAAGTGCAGAATGGACAAACGGAATCGCGGATGTCTTCACAATTGATTGCATGATCGTTCTCCTCGGTCTCCATGTCTGAGCGCGCACCTGGTTCGCCTGCCGATTCTCCTTTGAGACGCGGGGCGAGCTTCTCATATTTAATGACGAAGTGCAGAAGTGCTGGACGTATTCTGTTCTATCGAAGCCAGAGCGGCGGCTCTCTCTGTGAATCTCCTTGCCGCAAGGATTCCAATCGATAAGGCGGCCGTTAATAGAGCCGCCTGGAAAAGGAATCGGATTTCTCCGCAGACTCCTGGGATCTGAACCGAGAGCGCCAAAATATTGAAATAGATGACTACGGCGAGCGCAAATGCGAAGATCAGACGCCATGTGCCTCTGAGGTGAAACCCGCGCCAGGTCAGAATCACTAAGCCGGCTGCGTAGACCGACATAATTGCCGCCTTCTGTGCGGAAATCAGGTGATGCAAGCTCAGAAGCGGCGCAGCGACATTTGCCCCCAGGCTGCACCGTCGAAACCAGATCATCAAAAAGCCGAAGCCATCCTTCGTCCTGTCGAGATGTTGGATTTAAAGCGGCTCGCGCGAACCTTCACACTCAGAACCAGGGACGGCTTCATCGCGAACTTCCGACCCGCTTTTATTGCGCGCGAGGAAGTGACTTTCGAGGGAGAGTCCGCTAATTTGAGCTGGGAACCGCCAGAAATCGTCCCTGCCCGACGGACTTGATTGGTCAATTGTGCCGAAGAGAACTCGGCGGGATGTTCCTTGATCGCAGCACCGGCAGACAAGGGGTTCGACACAGAACAGTCTGGGAATGGTGCTAGCGCCATGCTGAGTTGCGGTGTGTGGTGACAATCAAATGACAAAGCAAAAATGCCGGTCCGACAACTTACGACTGCAACGGCCCTACCCTAAGGACCATGCGGCATTTAGCATCAGCGTTTTTGTTATCTATGTCCTTGCTCGGACTCGGTGGGAGAGCACCGGCGCAGGACACACCTCTGCTCTCGGGCGGCGTGGCGTTCGTCACGAACACCACCGGAGGGAACGCGACCTACATACCTCTGATCCAGCCGTTGGCGGTTGTGCCGCTGGGAAATCACTTCCTGGTGGAATCGAGAGCCGGGCTGCTGGAGCTATTCACACCCACATCCAGCGGATATGAACACTCGCACTTCACCGCGCTCACTTACCTGCAAGGAGACTACATCGCATCGCCGCACCTCACGGTGGTGGGCGGCAGCTTCCTGCTCCCGTTCGGCACATATAACGAGCGATTGACGCCAGTTTGGATCGGCAATTTTCAGGATGAGTCTTTGGCAGAACCGATAGGGCAGATGGGCACCGGTGTCGGCCTGGGAGGGCAGGTGCGCGGATCCCTCCTCAGCAGCGCACGCTCTTCTTTCAGCTATGCTGCCTGGTTCTCCGCTCGCAGCGACAACCTGCAATTCAATTCGGAACGATCATCGGGCGGACGCGCGATTGCCTATTTCCCAGGACAGCGGCTGGAGCTGGGCGCGTCTTACGGACGCCTGCTGCAGGAATCGCACGAAAACTTCGTAGGCATGCATCTGTGGTGGCAGACGAAGGATGCAGGATTCCGCGTGCGCTCGGAGGCCATGCGCGGCGAACACGCATACGGTTATTGGTTCGAGGCGGACTATCGGCCTATTTGCGAGGGCGGAGGGCCGGTCAGTTTTGTCAGGCGTTTCGAACCCCTCTTACGGATGCAACAGACATTTCGCATCGACAACGCCGCCAGCGACGGCGTGCCCGCCCAGAACACCCAGCGCGTCGACTTCGGGTTAGATTGCAACCTTCCGCACAACGCGAGGATTCTCTCGAGCTACTCCCGGCAGTTCTCTTCCGCCGGCGATGTCAACATTTGGGAGACCGGCATTGTTTATCGATTCCTTCTGCCGGCATGGAAAGGACGCTGATGATGAACCCAAGGCTCATAATCTTCTTCGCAGTTCTTGGCGCGACGCTTGCGACGGGCGCGTTTCTGTCCGCCGCGCAGAATGCCAGCCAGGGTACGATACAGGCATCAAACAACCACAACAAGCCCAGCCGCACGACACATGCCGACAGTAGTCAAGAAGGGGATCGCGTGTTTGCGGAGCACTGCGCGAGGTGCCATAACGCTCCGGAGGGCTTTTCGCCAAGAATCGCCGGAACGATCACGCGGCATATGCGGGTTCGCGCTAACCTCAGCCCCGAGGAAGAGCGCGCCATCCTGCGGTTCTTCAATCCATAGAGGATTCAGCGTGAATCGCAGCCTGGGCCGGCATCGGCGAAATGCGTTCTGCAATCACCCACCAGAAAGCAATTGCGAGAATGCACTCGAGGCTGGCGAGCGAGATCATCACAGCCGGGTAGCCAAGGCGCAGAAGCAAGATGCCCACTGCAGATGTAGCGGGGGCGGCAAGCAGAGAATTGCTGAACATGACCAGGGCGGAGGCACCGGCGCGATCCGCCTCGACTACGTTGTTCATCAGAAGCGTGTACATTGCAGGCGAACAAATCCACTGAGCCGCCGAATAGCCGCAGAAGAATATGATGGACCACGCCGGGTCAGAGGACAAAGCGGTGAGAGCCAGCAGAATACCGGTGGCCAACTGAAAGACAACAATGCCTCTGATCATGCCTAAACCCCGCTCCACAAGCGGAACGAGTAGGCCGCCGATCAACTGCGCAAGCTGAGAGGCGGAGAAGATCAGCCCCACGTGGGACAGCGAGAGATGCCGTTGCTGCGCAAAGTACACAGCCGCGAATGGCGTAAACGCGCCAAGCAGACTGCTCCACAATGCCATGAAGGGAAGGAAGCGGCGCAAAAAAGAATGTCGTAACACAGCCAATTGTTGGCGGAGCGCAATTGGTTGCGGCGTCGCAGTGTGCACCTCCGGTAAACGCATCAACGGGACCACGCCGCAGGCAGCGACTCCGCTGGACAGCAGCAGAACGATGCGCTTGACATCGGCTGGTCCCGTGCCGGAGCCGAGCATTGCGACCCACTGCGATAGATAGCCGGAGGCGGCGGCGCCGCACGCGGTCGCGCCAATCCCGACAGAGAAAATGAGCCCGGTTGCCGCGGCACGGTTGCCCTCGGAAGTCAGCGATGCGGTGACCGGAAGGAAGCAGACGATCCAGATGCACATTACAACGCCCGCAACGAATGCGAGCGCGATGGCCGCGAGTTCCCAGACAAAAATAGCCCGCAGTACGCCGAGAATGGGTGCAACGAGAAAGCATAAAAAAAGTAGACGGCGCGATCCAAAACGTCGAGTCAAGATGCCTGCCGGAAGCGTTCCTGCCATCACCCCAAGTGACAAAGCACCATTGATTAGACCAATGGCGCGCTCATTCAAGTGAGCGTCGAGCAAGTAAAGGTTGAACAGGAAGAAATAGATCCCAAAGCCGGCATCCCAGAAGAGCGCGGCCGTAAAAAACAGCCAGAACTTCCGGTTGAGGTTGTAACCGCGCAACCAGAGACCAGGTGCGTTCCAGAGATAACGCAGAAAGCGGATCATTGGATCACCGCCCCTCTCGCATTAGGCGCTCCAGACGGCCCACCGCCCAGTCAAGAGACTGATAGCGGAGTTCGAGCACCTCGGCTTTTAGCAAGCGCTCGATGGCCTCGTACTGCGCCAATTTCGTTTGGCACGTTCCAAACAGGTTTTGGCGCATATAGCAGCGCGCAACGTCCCTGTTATACAGGACCAGATCCTCAACATCAGGTTGGCGACGGTTGAGGAAGACGATGAAGTCGATCTGAGCACGTCTCGTCACATTGATTGTGGGCCAGATTGAAGTTTGTAATTCGATGGAAGGCTTTCCGTACATCCGTGGCGTAATCTCCGCGCCAGAGATTTCAGGGAAGAGCTCCGCTGCCGATGGACGGAAGCGCACCTGGTGGCAGTTTCCCAGCACCTGGCGGCCCGACTCGTTGAGAAGCAGATAACTGGAATCGTCGGAGATGAATTGCCAGCCGGCACGCGCGCAGGCAAAGGATAGCGAGGTTTTTCCGGCGCCGGAATCTCCACAGAGCAGAACACCGCGGCCTCCGATGGCGACGCACGCTGCGTGAATAGGAGTGACAAGACGGGTCAAAAGCTGTGCGGCGGGAGCAGCCTCAAGGAACGTTTGGCTGAAGTAGGTTGGATGCGCAATCGTGGCTGACGAAACGACCATGCGCGTCTTGCCTATGGGAAATTGAGCAGCGCAGACGTTGTCGGTATCGGCCGTTACCAAAAGCGTATTTTCCATGAAGCGGAAGACAGGCGCGGGAGGGCATTCTCGCGATTCCGTCTCCACCACATGGATGTGCGTCTCGATTGGGTCCGTATCGAACAGACGCTCGAAGACGCCCCACTTCATCTCGCAGACATGCAGCGCCTCCGCTGAATTTGTCCGGATGCACATCGGAAAACCAAGCGGAAAGAGCATCGTCTCCAAGGTAAGAGCCGGTGCGTCGTTGTAATACTCCTCGCACTCTGGCGGTTCTAACTCGCGGCAGGCAGTCTCGATCTCCTGAACGGTCATGTAGCGCGCCATCTGGGTCTGAGTTGTCGTTGAGGCCATTGATCTCTCTCTCAAAACGTGTATCGCATAGCGAACTGGATGATCCGGGGCGCGGTGACGGCACTGGTGATGCGCCCGAACGAGGGACTGGCAACCGGGTTGAGCTGCGTAGGATCCCCATAGCCCAGGGTTGTGTTCGGATTCCCAAACTGTGGCGTGTTGGTCAAGTTGAAGAACTCTGTGCGGAATCGCAGAGAGTGGGATTCAGTCACGGTGATTATTCGTTCGACGGCCATGTCGAAGTTGTGCTGCCCCGGGCCGCGCAAAAAACCCACGCCGCTGTTGCCGAAGTCCTGGTCGGCCAGGCTGGTTCCATTGGGGGCCTCAGGGGCGCGCGTAAAACCAGCAGGGGCGAGATAGCCATTGATCGCGCGGGTAAACAGCGATCCGGACCTATACGATGAAGCGCCGGTTCGCTGCGCGCGGACCTCGCCGCTTATCAATCCATAGACCGATCCCGCGTTGGTGTCGAAGACGCTCAGTGGAATGCCCGACTGAATCACGCCAATGCCGGAGACCTGCCACGATGACAGGGCTGAGCGAACGAACCAGGGACCAGATTTCTGACTCGGAGCAGTCCAGCTGAAGTCGGCGACCAGCCGCTGGTCGCGGTCGTCTCCTGCCGGGCCGTAAGAGGATCTGCGCAAGTTATGCTGGTCGTTCGTCGGGAGTTGCAGCTCAAAGATATCCGTGCCGAACTCTCCGTTGACCTCGTCCAAGTTTTTTGACCAGGTGTAACTCGCCTGCAACTCAAGCCTGTGCTCCAACCGGTGACGGATGCTGATCTGCAGAGCGTTGTAGTTGCCGACAAAAATCGAGTTGGTCTGCAACGAGTTTGAGCTGATGCCCTGCCACGGAAGGCGGGCGGTTACGTTGGCGATAGAATTGTTGATTTCGCCGTTCACAGGATTTCCGGGGCTTGCCAGCAGCGCCTGATCGAACTCAACCTGGCCGGAACGGTGCATTGACCGCGCGCCGACAAACGCAACCTGCGCCAGCCAGTCGTCTGTGAAGGCGTATTGAAGGTTCACGTTGTACTCCTGCGTCATACTGTCGCGAATGCCCGGATCGGTGGCTTCAATGAATGTTGTCGAAGCGGGCGAGCGCGGAATGAACAGCGGGAACTCTGAGGTGGGCGGGATCAGCGGCACGAATGGGCTCTGCAGGGTTGCCGGCCCGTTTGCCGCTCCCTCGATAAATTGGTTGTCGGCGAAGGGCGTCTCGTCCGTCGTTTGCTCGGGCAAGGTGCCGGAGTGCCGGTCATAGTAGATTCCGTATCCGCCGCGAAGCACTAGAATCGGTCTTTCAGTAAGCTGCAGCGCAAATCCCAGGCGCGGCGAAACGTCGCCCAAGGGGGTCCGGTACAGACCAGGAAAGGAAGTACGTGTCACCTGGGCGGGAAGCGGCCCATTGTAATTCGAGGGCAGCGTAAAGCCGCTCAATGTTCCCAGCGCAGGAAGGGGTCCTTGCTGCGCAGTCTGCAGGTTGAAGTTCCCAAATCGCCCACTTGTCTCGAGCGGTGCGCCAAAGATCTCGTACCGCAAGCCAGCGTTGATGGTGAAGCGACGCGTCAGTCGGATATCATCCTGCGCAAAGCTGGCAAAATCAGAGAAGCGCTCGTTTTTCCGGTGGATGCCTCCACCGGCGTTGCTGATTGTCACATTGCTCAGCCCGAAGGGACTGGCGTTCTGTACGGCGCTCTGTCCAAGCAGGAAGTCCTGAAATGTGGCGATGATCAGCACTCCGTCGATACTGAAGGGCTGTTCTTCGCCGATCGCGTGACGCTTGACTTCCAGGCCGAAGCGCATATTGTGATTGCGTCGGGTCAGCGCCAGAGTGTCCTGCCAGATGAAGGTGTTCGTCACCTCCCACTGGAACGGTGTGCCGGCATCGCCGATGCTGAAACCACCCACGATCAGCGCCGGCGCGTTATCGGTCGCACTCACCGACCCCGTGGGTGTGCCTTCGCCGATCGTCGCGGCCTTCAGCGGATTCTGTATGTGCGAGACACCGTCAAAGCGCATGTAGCCAGAGCGCGCAATGTTTATCAGAGCCGCATTGAACACGTGCGTATCGCTAAGGATGAACATCGTATTGCGATTCAACTCATCGGTGCCCCATCCCGGCAGATTGGCAGCAGTGGGCGAGAATGGCAGGGTCAACGGGGCCCGAGAATAGAAGAATCTTTCTGCCAGCGTGTTCTTCTGGGTCAGAACTCGATCGAGGTTTATCGTGGCCTGATCTTCGCGGTAGAGCGTCGGAATCGCGAAGGTCGATTCACCCATCGGCACTTGATCCGAAGCGTCAGGGCCGCTCGGCGGCAGGGCAATCTGCGGATTCGGAATCGCGAACTGTCCGTTCGGCATCTTGCCATCGAGAATCGCAAGTGCGACGGGATTGATGTTGGAGCCGTCACACGAAATCTGGGTACCACCCGCTGCCGTAAAGTAGCCCGTTGCAGGTTGCCCCGACGCGTCTAGATGGCCTGCAGGGCAGAACTGCGCGCCCAGTGTGCGAGCGGAACGGTCGGAAGTCAGGAGTGGCAGAATTGCGGTCTGCTCGTCTCCAAACCCGTTGACCTCCGTCAGCCCCTGATATGCGGCGAAGAAGAATGCCTTGTCTCTGCGAATCGGCCCGCCAACAGCGGCACCAAACTGGTTCTGCTTCAGGTCTGGCCGCGCCTGGCCGGCCAGCTTCGAAAAGAAATCGTTCGCGTTGAAGATATTGTTACGCACGAACTCCCAGGCGCTGCCGTGGAAGGATTTCGTTCCGCCTCTGCTCACCAGATCGACATTGGCGCCGCTGCCCCGTCCGTATGCCGCATCGAAGTTCGCTGTCTGCATGCGAAACTCCTGAATGGTGTCAACGGCAGGAATCGCCACGCCCACCTCTGAAGTGCCGGCAGTGGCAGCTGAATTCTCCGCGAGGTTGTTGGCATCGATACCGTTGAACTGAATATTGTTCGCGGTTGGAGTGGCGCCATCCGAGGCAACATTCTGTGTCCCGGACCCAGGCTGCGCGGCATTCGGAAGGTCGACAACAACGCCCGGCGAGAGCCCGAGGATTTGAGTGAAATTGTGGTTCGCGAGCGGAAGCGATTCGATGGTCTGGCGGTCGACCAGACTGCCCAGGGTCGAACTTTCCAAATCCGCAATCTGCGGGTTCGCTGTGACGCGAACGACTGCTGTCGCGTTCTCAACGTATAACGTCTCATCGAGAGAGCGCACTTCCCCGGCGGCGACCTGGACAGGTGAGATGGTGCCCGGCACAAATCCCGTAGCCACGAACGTAATGGCGTAATCGCCAGGCGGCAAAAGTGAAACGCGAAAATCCCCTCCCGTGTCGGTCTTTACTACGCGTTCTGCATGGGTCGCCTGATCCATCGCAGTTACCTCAGCTCCGATGATGATGTGATGCGTCGGATCGAAGACCGTGCCGGAGATCGCACCCGTACCCGGTGTCTGAGCCGCCGCACGCAGAGCGGCCAGCAAAACAGAAGTTAGCAGAGCTGAGCTGAATCGCTTCACGGGAAAGTTCACCTCGCGATTTAGGTCCTGGGATCGCCGAGTTCAGCTTAAGTATTGATGAAGGCACCATGGGTGATTGTCAGCACGTTGTCATTCCTGTTTCATCCCTTTGTTTGGCTGGCACTTCCATGCGCATTGAACCATGGACAATTGCGATTGCGAAACAAAGAATTACCGCGTTGCGACAATCGCGTGACAATTAGAATTCTTCAGCTCTTCTAGGCTTGTTTTTAGCACATACCGTGCGAGGGGTTTTCAATGATGCAAGGTCGTCTGCGGTTCGTGGGGCTTGGTAGCGCGTTGCTGATTGCCCTTGGCTGCCGTGTGAGCCCGCCGGGGAAAGTTGAGAACAGCTTAATGAATGGCATCAAGCACAAGATCACCGTGGGTGGAAGAAACGATCGGAATCCTCTTGGTCACGGGCCTGATGTTGTGGAAGAAGGAAAAGCTGCATTCGGTGCGTATTGCATCGTGTGCCACGGACTGGACGGACAAAACACGGGAGTGCCATTTGCAGCGCAGATGTCGCCCCCGGTCCCATCGCTGGCGTCAAAGCAAGTGCAGAATTATAGCGATGGGCAGCTTAAGTGGATTATCGAGAACGGCATCTCACCTTCCGGCATGCCAGCCTCGCGAGGCATTCTCAGCGACGATGAATTGTGGTCGATCGTCGTGTATCTGCGGCATCTGCCCGCTGCGGCCAGTCTCGGAGAGCCAGGCGTTTACAGGGGAATTTGCAGTCCGGAACAGCCCACACCTTCAGAAGAGCAAACCTCGGAAGATGCGAACAAAGGGAAGGCGCGCCATGCGAATGCAAGCCATCGGTAATGGGTCGTTGAGAGCACGGATTCCGGCGCCGTTCGCCGCCGTGATGCGAGCGCTGCAACTGCAGGGAGCAGACACCACTAAGTTGCGTTCGTTAAGTAATGGGGAGTGGCGCGACTTGCTGCCAGTGATGGACCGTGCGCGCCTGACTCTACCGATCGCTCAACAGGCCAAGTCGTGCCTACCCTGCTGGGTCCGTGAGCGCCTTGAGAACAATCTGGCTGATGCGGCACGGCACTGGGAACGCGTGCGGGCAGCATACAGCGAAGCTGCCACGACTTTGGATGCCAATAATGTGGAGTACTTAGTTTTGAAGGGATTTACGCAGGCGCCGGACTTTGTGCTTCGGCCGGAGTTACGTTGGCAGGGCGACATTGATCTCTACGTGCCGCGAGAACACATCCCGGCCGCAGTGCGCGCTCTTCAGGAAATTGGGTATGCCTCGTGCCACGCGGAAGAGATTTATCGGTACGCCGATCACTTGCCCACTCTCGTACGATTCGGCGCGTGGAAGTGGAGCGGGAACGTCTATGATCCCGAAGTGCCCCCTGCGGTCGAAGTACATTTCTGCTTGTGGAACGATTCGGTCTCCTCGATTGCAGTCCGTGAAATTGAGAGGTTCTGGGAGCGGCGAAGAATTCGTAGATTGGGAGACCTAACTTTTCCCGCTCTCCACCCGGTGGACCACGTGGGCTATTTCGCGCTGCACATTTTGCGTGTTGTCTTTAGCGCAGAATCTCCCGTCCATCATGTTCGAGAGCTGGCAACGTTTCTTGACAAGCGCGCCTTCGACGACGACTTCTGGAAAGAGTGGATAGCGATGCACTCACCGCGGTTGCGGAGCATGCAGGCGATTGCGTTCTCGCTAGCGGTCGCGTGGTTCTCATGCAATCAGAATAGGGCCGTGAGGGCGGAGATCGATTTGCTTTCCCCGCCACTGCGATCATGGATCGATACCTGCGGTTGCGCGCCTGTGGAAACTTTGTTCCGCCGCACACGTGATGGCCGGCTGTTACAGTTCTTGCTTGCGGAAACCTCTGGTGCTCGAAGGAAGATCATCAATATGGCGCTAGCTCCTCGGCTCGTTCCTGGTCCCGCAATGGCAGCATCGCTCGAAACGCACCCAACAATCGCGCCGGCAAAACCGAACCTTATCCATGACTATCTCGCCTATCCCGCCTATCTTCTCAGCAGGATTTGGATGAACGGCTCTGCTATCCTTCGATTCCTCGCACACGGTTATTTACTCCAACTTGCGCATGTCCGGCTGCGCACGGTTCGGTCTGGAGAAATCGGGGATTCGTCAATGGACTAATCCAGATTCGGTCTGGTCGCGTGAAGAGACAGATCTCAATTTCCTCGTTCCAGCACAGTTTCCGATGCATTCATTTCTGGCTCACGTGCACTGTAAACACCATATGGCCATGGCCGCTGCCACAAAATCGACCGCACCTTCCAACATAATCGCCTGGCGTATCTGCCTTGAATACAACCTCTCCGGGATTCGATTTGGTGGTCGTTAGATCGATGTTGAGTTGTTTCACGAGCAGACTGTGCGGCACATCGTCTGAAATGAGACGCAGGCGGACCGTTTCTCCGACTGTGACGCGGATTTCGGAAGGCTCAAATGCAAAACGATGCGCGTGGACCTCGATGGTCCGCGCCGCATGTTGCGCGTGAATAGTGCTCGAAAATAGGAGGCACAGACCAAATCCGGCAAGCGCGATTCCAGCTTTTTGCATGACTTCCTTTCTTTGCACAATGAACGGCTGTGCCATCAGAGTAGGGGTTTGCTGATCTGTTCTTGTCACAATAATGTCTCGGCAACGTAATCGTTTTTTGACCGATCGGAGGTCACCGAACGCGGTGAGGTTGGCGGATATTCTTGCTTTGATTCGTTTTGCAGGCACCAACACGCGGGCTTCACGTTTATCACTTCAAGCGCAGCAACGAGAATGCCTTTGGCCGCGGAAGCTGCGTGCGAGATCCGAGCAATGATTCGCTTCTATCCTGCCTCTCAATCCCCTGCGGTTTCGACCGCTCCAAATGCTTATAGAAACGCAGTTGCGCACACGCTGAATAGATTCGAAGTTGTGCGGCTCCAAAGTTGGATCTTTCGCAGGCGCAGTTGGATGCTGCCAGAGTGCAGGATACCGATGTCATGCTTTGGAAAGATGCTGAACCTGAGGTACCGATCCTGAAACAGGCAAAGGCCGAGAATGCCGAGTTGCTGAGATTCAAGACATAAGAGCTTTCGGAGATTTGCGCACTGGCAACTGGATTCTATTTCAGGATCGGCCGTGAAAAATGCCCAAGGGTTTAGAAATGCCATCGTCGAGCTCTGTTGCGGCAATCCATTTGAGCGAATAGTCGTCTTCTCGGGCAAATGGCATTCGGTGATCAACAGACGAGAGCGGTCCGACGCGTTCATTGAGCGTGCTTCGAGAGCGAAAAATGGATACGTAACGGTAAACGCCGCAGTGTGCGGGAGCCCCCTAAATAACATCAATGCGGAAGCGCTGCACACCAGCGGCCCACAACTGTCACGCAGTGCGAGGCGGTTGGAGGTGTTCGGGGCGCTACTGATGAGAAGTCTCATTGGTTGTTCTGTGAGTGTCGCTGGGGAAGCTCCCCGGCGATAGCGTAGGGTCCTGGTTCCCGTGTGATGAATGGCATAGTCTGGAAATGGCATTGACGATGAAGGTTGAAGCCAGTTGCACAGGTAATGGTCGATGAGATGTCAAACCAGGGAATATGAATAAGGGAGATATCGTAAAGAAGCTGCGGGAGCAGGGTTTGTCTCGCCGGAGTGCGGTGCGTATTTTCAACCAGATCTTCGCTGAGATGGCCGCGGCTCTCAGCCGCGGCGAGGCGGTGGAGTTTCCTTTCGGATCTCTGAAACGAATCCATCACGGACGCAAGGAGCAGCGGGGCCGGTTCCTGGGTGAGATGAGGAGCATTTACACCAAGCTCTTTACCTTGATTCTTGAAGTGAACTCATATGGCGAGAAGCTGCCGCAGAAGAGGACCACAAGGCGGCAAGATCTCCTTGCCGAGCTATGGCGCAGACGGCCGGCGTCGGCATCGAACAGAAGACGCATCCAGCCCTGACAGGCGTGCCGCAGAGTGGTATTTCCAAGAATAAATTGGGCCAGAAGCAGTGCATTTGAGGACTGGCTTTGAGAGTGCTATCGGGAACTCCAGGGCAAATGACTATAGCTGAAGAAAGTGGTAATGAAGCCCCAGTGCTACGCGGTAAAGTGTTCCATAACTCCTTGTGCTCTCGTGGGGAGGTGCTCATTCCGTTTTTTTCTGCATTTTCCAAACCGTACTTTTACAGGCCACGGTTGAGCACCCAAACTAAAGTAACTCGAAGTATTACCTGGCCAGAAGAGCCGCGGCGTAACAGGTGCAGTGGAGGAATAAACCAACATCCACTGACGCCTCCCTAAGTGCATCCCATTACAGCCCAGCGAAAAACCAGCCAGCGTCAGAAGCCGTACTGAGCATGATGCCTGAAGCTGATAGGCGCAGTGTGCTTCTGGCGGGAGACGCGGCAAGGATAGAGAGAGCCCCGGGGCGGCGAAGGGGCCATGCCGCGGGCGGGGTACCGGCCCTCCCCCGCATGCGCGAGGGGATTTTGTGTGCGACGCCGAAGGGGCACCTAGTGTTAGTGACCCTGTTCGACCGTCCCAGTATCTCCGCTGTCAGATCCGCCATGCTACTGCCCACCGAGCTGAAGCGGAAAGTCCTGCCAGGATACTCTTTCAGCTCGACGCCCTTGCCGCTAACCGACTTTACGCTCCCCTCGATGGTGTCGACCGGGGCGTTGAAGTGCTTCTGGGCAACCTGGAGTGTTGACCGGACCTGCTCCACAATGCGGTCGTACTCGGCTTCCAGTGCCGGGTTATCCCGGCTCTGAGCACGGACTCGTGATGAGTACTTCTGGTACTCCCTGCTGTAGGGAGCCACATCACTGAGGATGCGCATCCTGGCGATGTCGGGGTAGTCTTCGGGGTTGAGTCCTTCCAGTTCTGGATGGAGTGCCTCGTAGCCTTTTCCTGGCAGGCGGGCATATCCTTCATCCACCTTGATATAGGGATCTCCCTTTTGGAAGTTGATCAGGTAGTCCTGACCTGGCATCCAGGAGGGCATGGTGTTGGGTATTTCGTTGACCTGGGGAGAGTATCCTACTGGCTGGATGAAGCGGCGGAGGGGTTCTGTATAGCCCATGAAGCCATGTTCTGTCTCGGGGGAAAAGGCATCAGCGAAAGTCTTACATATCTCAGATATGTGTGTTATCCTTAAAACCTGCTATGAAGCGCGCCGTTCTTTACATGAGAGTCTCGACCGTCGACCAGCACCCAGAAACGCAGCTCAACGACCTCCGCCAGATGGCCAGCCAGCGCGGCTACGAAGTTGTAGCCGAGTTTACAGACAAGATCTCCGGCACGAAAGCCAAGCGGCCGGGCCTTGATGCCATGATGGCTGATGCCCGCCGTGGCAAGTTCGATGCCGTCCTTGTCTGGGCTTCGGACAGGATCGCCCGGTCGGTGAAGCACTTCCTTGAGGTTTTAGACGAACTCAGCAGACTGAAGATCGAGTACGTCTCGTTCCGGGAAAATATCGATACTGGGGGACCACTGGGCCGGGCCATCATCGTCAGCGCCGTCGCGGAGTTGGAGCGCAACCTTATTATCGAACGGGTCCGTGCCGGCATGAGGCGGGCCCGCCTTGAAGGCCGGCCTATCGGTCGCCCGGCGCTCGCTCTCGACCGTGAGGCCATCCTCGGAGATCGCCGGCGCGGGCAAAGCCTCGGACAGATCGCCAAGACTTATCGCATCAGCCGCGCCACCGTACACCGCGTGCTTCACGAGCACGCCCCAACCTCTCAGGAGCAAGTCGCATGATCGATGAATCGTCAGCTGTTTTACCGCTATGGATGTTGTTATCGGCCACCTTCGGCTTCATGATCGGCGAAGCTTTTGGCGGCCAGGCCCGTCTTCGCAAGTATCTCGAGCAGGCCAATGAGGATCTCCGGGACGAGCTCGAAAGGACTCGGGCCTGCGAAGAGCCGTTCAGCCAGGAACTCAAACGGCTACGCGGCGAAATCAACGACATCAACAAGCACGTCGTCGCTGTCTCAAAAAGCCTCGAAAAACGACCCTCCTAACTCCAACAAAATCAATGGCCGGATCTCCCCGATCCGGCCGTTCCATAAGGTGTGGGTTGTGAAACAACCGTTCAGGCAAGCACTGCCAACCTCGGAACTCCGAGACAAGAATGAATATGCGATTCGATGAGTCACTCGGCGTGTTATCGCCAACTTACAGCCAACTACCGTATTGGCAGCTGGAAGCAATAATCGTCTCTTAAGACCGTCTACGTTCCAACAGGCCTACTGTACGTTTAGAGTTACTGTGCCCGTTGCTGTGGTTGTTCCTGAAGTGCCGGATACGGTTATCGTGTAGGCTCCTGCAGTGGTTCCAGGATTGTTGTTAGCGCCGGTGCCAATACCCCCACAGCCTCCACCACCGCATGCAAGCACACCGCCACTGAGTGTCACTAAGAGGGCCAACATTCCGAGCATGGTCCTCCATCTACGCCGCCGCGCCGGAATGCCGATGAGCAGAATGCAGGCCAGCGCCGCGCCGCCCTCCGTATGCCATGGAAATCCGTGGTGCTCAGGATTGTACAGCAAAGCGCTGGTAGCTGCCGTGGTAGAGATGGTAAGGGTAGCTGTTCCGGAGTTAGTCCCAGTAATGCTCACCGGCGTGGTTGAACCAAAGCTCAAGGTGGGCGGGTACTGCGCGCCCGCCGGGTTGGAAGTGATGGCGGCCGTCAGCGCTACGTTGCCTGTGAAGCCTCCAAAGGGCGTTACGGAGATAGTTGAGGTGTTGCCAGAGGTTGCGCCTCGGGCAACAGAGGCCGCTGTGCCGCTTACCGTGAAGCAGGCTGTACATGGAGCTATAACTGTGATTGGGGCGGTACCACTGGCGTTGGTGTAGTCTGAGGAACTGTTCGAGTCAGGCGCGTAATTGGCCGTCAAAGTATCTGTTCCAGTGGCCAGCGAGCCTTCTGAAATGTTGAAGGTCGCGCTCCCGCTTGATAACGGCGTTCCCGTGGATGTGTAACCGCCGCCGCTCAACGTCACCGAGCCGGTTGCAGTTGATTTGTTTGTGCCGCCGCTGACGTCAACCGACACCGACAAGGCTTGCGCCGTCGTGATGCTCGATGCCGACGGAGACACCGTCACTGTGGGCGTCTGAAGGGCTGGCGAACCAGAAGAAACCGTAACTGAAACCGATCTGCTGTTGTAGGTGTACGTTTCCAAACTCGCGTAGTCCGCTATGTAGCTGACAGTCAGTTGATCGTTGCCCAGCGTGAGCGTTCCAGCAGGAATAGTAACTGTCACACTGCCATTGCTTAGCGCCTGACCATACCCATTGGAGTAGCCGCCGCCTTGTACAGTTACCGAGCCGGTGGGTACTGGATTGCCGCTTCCACCGCTGACGCCAATCGTCAGGTTAAGCGGCTGTGCACTGGAAATGCTGGGCGACGGCGGGGTTACCGTAATTGTGGGCACGATCTCAACAGAGACATAGAACGAATAGCTATTGCTCATGTAGGTAGAGGAAGCGGCTGCGTCCGGTGAGTAACTTATCGTGAGCCAGTTGTCCCTATTCGTTGTAGTAATCGGCAGCGCCCCAGCGGGGATGTTGATAGTGCCGCTTCCGTTGCTTAGGGTTACGGGTGCGGCAGTGTACACAATTGGCGACCCTGAAGTACCCGCGCAGCAGGTCAATGTAATCGTGCCGGTAGGCGTCGGATAGCCGCTTGCCCCGCTGACCGTCTCTTGAATCTGCACTGACTGCGTCGTCAGGATGGTTGGGGGGACACTCGGATACGAAAGCACGGGTTGTATCAGGACAGTTTCGGTGGTTGTGGCGGAGCTTGATGCATGAAACTCGTCGCCGGAGTACCACGCGGTGAGCGTATGTACGCCGGGAGTCGCCAGGGACACATTATAGGAGTTATAAAAAGCCTGCCTATTCAGACTATCTGAGCCGAGAAAAGTCGATGTGCCGTCGGTGAAGTTGAGATAGCCCCCCGTGGGAGCAGGGACAGAAGCCCCCGGCGGATTGGCAACTCCAAAGTTGATCGTGAAACCCTGTCCGGTAGGCGATGGGTTGGGCGTGGCGCTGAACGTGATGACGACGGGATTTCCCGTTACGGTTTGGGAGACCAGAGCGCTGCTCGAGGCAAAAACGCTGTCGCCCAAGTAAGTGGCGCTCATTACGTCGGATCCAATGCCAATGGAGCTTGTGGTCAAAGTGGCAGTGGCTGTCGAGTTAGTACCAGGAACAAGAAACACTGAAGTGCGGATTCCCGTTTGGTCCGCAAAGGTCACTGACCCGGTAGGCGTGTTCGCGCCCGGCGTCGAATTGGTAACCGTGGCTGTGAAGGTGACGGACGTACCAGCCATGGTCGAACTGTTGGAGGTGACAACCGTGGTCGACGTTGCTACACCGGTAGCAGTTGACTGTGCACCCAGGTTCAAAAGCATGGTCGCGGTGTTGGGAGGCAACGACATGTGATTGCCGTTGGGGAAGTAGCCGCTGTTGACAGCCAACAGGTCGGGATATCCGTCGCCGTTGAAATCCGCAATGACTAAATCACTTTCGGTCTGCCCACCGGTATAGTTTTGTTCCTGGCTAAACAATCGCCCAGGGAGGCTCAGGACCACACCCACGCCATCGCCAGAGGGAGCAGCCATAACTCCCTCGGCTCCATTGGTCTGCAGAATCAAATCGGCGAGTCCGTCCTTGTTGACGTCAGCGGCAAAGATTCTTGTATATTCGCGATTGAAAGCGCCGGCGACCACTGGAGACGAGAATGTGCCATCGCCATTGCCGTAGTAGACATAGACCACTGTCAGAATCTGGCTGGTCCAGGGCGCTATCTGGGAGGAAACCTCAACGAGAGTTGCGATATCAGGATTGTCGTCTCCGTCAAAGTCACCGGTTGCGACCAAGACAGAGGAAGAGGAGAGCGGGCTCTCGCCTTGATAAGTAGGAATTGGCAGGCTAACGCCCGTTGAATCGAAAGTCCCGTCTCCATGTCCTTTCAGAATTTGCACGCTCCTCGTGAGCCCATAAGCAGCGTCCAGATTTCCGTCATGACTGAAATCCGTAAACGCCGGGAATGAGGGATTCATGCCGGACGAGTTGGTCGGAATGACTGTACTGACCGTGGTGAACGTGCCATCTCCATTGGACAACGCGGAGTAAATGTGGCTGGAGTCCGTCGTCAGAACATCGTCGCGGCCGTCTTTGTTGATGTCCAAGACTTTCATCGTGTCGTATGCAGGAAAGGTTACGCTGGTGTTGGGCACCAATTGGGGACTGGCAAAGGTGCCGTCGCCATTTCCAAAGAGTATGTACGAGTTGTAAACATAGGTGGATGGAGAGCCGATGGCCAGGATGTCCTGTATGCCATGACCTCGGAAGTTCCCATGCACAATCTGCGCATCTCCAGCGATGCCCCCTGTACTGAAATCGATCCCTCCATTGGGCAATGCGGTATAGGGCTTGAAGGTTCCGTCGCCGTTCCCCAGGCTCAACTCGATGCTCTGATCGCCGGTGGCTGCTATATCCTGAATGCCATCCCCGTTGAAGTCGGCGACTGTGACATGACCTGCTATCTGGGCAACTTCATAGGCTGGTGACGCGTTGAATGTGCCATCCCCCTTTCCGTAACTGATGTAGATTCCATTCGGCCCGGCGGCGACCACGTCCATATGTCCGTCCTGGTTCATGTCGGCGAATTGGGACGACTGCTCTCCATTGCTGGCTGGATACCCCACGGAGTAATGAACAGGATTGGCAAATGTCAGACCCGGCCCTCCCAGCAGCACTTCCATTCCGTCGGAGGAGTCGGCCACAATATCGGGAATGCCATCCCCGTTCAAATCCAGGATGGCAACAGGGTTGGGCAGGTCGCTCGTAATGTAAGTCTTGGTAAATATCGGTGTTGTATTGAAACTGCCGTCCGGATTTCCGTGCAGAATGGCGAGCTGATTGCCGTTGACCACATTCGCGCAAACGGCATCTAAATGGCCATCGCCGTCCATATCGTGATAGACGCAACTGAAATAGTTGCCAACGTAGGTAGCTGGAGCCTTGAAGGTCCCGTCGCCATTCCCGAGCAATATAGTTGGACCGCTAGAGAAAAGAAGATCCGGCTTGCCATCGCCGTTGATATCTGCAACAGTGATGCTCATGGCGGCGTCGGAGGGGAACCCGGAAATCTCTGCCGTAGGATATCCTCCAAGGACAGACTTGACCGTAAATCGCCCGGTTCCATCGCCAAGGAGAACAAAGATCCATTGGTCATATGCATCGCTGACGAGTAAATCTGGAAACCCATCTCCGTTGACATCGGCCGGAGTAAATATCCATCCCAGGAAGCCGAAGAAACCACTCGACTGCATGGGGCCGCTATAGATGGGCGCCTGAAACGTTCCGTCGCCATTGCCGAGAAACGTGGCAATAGACATATCGTTAGTATCGACCCAGTAAAGGCAGACCAGGTCCAGCTTGCCGTCGTGGTTGGCATCCACCGGACGGCAGCCTCCCACATAGAGAGGCAAAACGAGCGTGGGCCCCGCAACATAGCCTCCGGAAGATTGCCCGAATAACACTTTCATGGTGCTTGGAGTGGTGGTGTTGCCCTCGGTTTGATAAAGCAGATCGAGAATCCCATCACCGTTTACATCAACCGTGAAAACGTTGGTGGGATCCTGGGTGGTGGGGATGCGATAGGGATTGCGGAATGTTTGCGCAGCCGGCGCAAAGCTGAAGGAGTACATCGCATCCGCCACCGCACTGTTCGTGTCTCCGCTCTCCATGGCGATGGCGCTGAGTCCCTCCGGTGAAGAAACGGTAATCGGACTGCTATACACAGTTGAAGTTGTCGTGGGGATTGTTCCATCGGTGGTGTAATAGACGGTCGCACCAGGCGTGGTGTCGCTGATCGTAACCGTCTGTCCTTCGTCGTATGTTCCCGAAGCCAGGCTGATGATGGGCGTGGCGACTACCGGAATGTTCACGCTAAAATTTGCTGTCCCCACTAAGCTGTTTGGATACCCTGCTGCCACGGCGATGGCTTCGACGGTCGCAGATGATGAGAGGGTTATAGAGCCGCTGTAGACATTCGAACTAGTCGTCGGCGCTGTATTGTTTGTTGTGTAGTAAATCGTCGCTCCGGGGGTAGTGTCGCTGATTGTGAGGGGCAGAGCAGCGGTGTAGGTTCCGCCCGTCGGGGCGAAGGTCGGCATAGCCGCCGGCGTTGTGCTCCAAGCGTCCAGCGTAACTGTCGTAGCTATCGAGATGTTGCCACTGGTTCCGGTGACGATAATGGGATACGAACCAATGGCGATGCCGGAACCGATGGTTATCGTCATGGTGGATGAGCCAGAGCCCGTGATTGAAGCGGGGCTGAAGCTTACAGTAACGCCGGCTGGCTGGCCGCTGGCGGCCAACGTAATGGCAGAATCAAATCCGCCCGAGGCGAAGGTTGTGATCGTTGCTGTACCGCTGCCTGCGCTACCGTCCGCCGCCATAGTGACTAAACCCGGATCGGCGGCCACGGTGAAGGACGCCGCAATTACCGGCACAGAGGGCTCATACTCCCACAGGTCGTTGAGCCAGCCCCCACAGTAGGTGCTGTCGCATCCAGTTCCGCCAAATATCCAGAAATTGCCGTCGTCGTCGGTCCAACTGGCCGCGGATTGCCGGCCGCCTGGCATATTCGTCGCGGCTTGCACCCCTAAGAACCCATACACTCCGAGCTGGCCTTCTGAATTACTGCCATCGTTCAGTACCGTGTTGCTCCCACCCATCCACGTCCACAGATTCGTCGAAGGAGTGAACTTCCAGACGTCATTGAGCATGCCCCAGGTTCCAACCGAATCTATGCCCCATCCTCCAAAGAGCCACCCATTGCCGCTGCTGTCGGTCCATCGCATGGCGCCGTCACGTGCTCCGGGAATGCTTCCCGCGGCTGGCGTCCCCAACGTGCCATACACGCCAAAAGTGCTGCAAGCTATGCTCCCGGTTTTGCAAGTTGATACAAAAGTGCTGCTTCCTCCCATCCAGGCCCATTCATTGATTGATGGATCGAACTTCCAAAGGTCGTTGAGAGTTCCGGTGGTTGTTGTCGAATCAAATCCACTACCGCCAAACAGCCACAGATTGCCGTTGCTGTCGGTCCAGGTGTATTCGGTAGGACCGCCATATGGAGATCCGGATGGAACACGCCCCCCCGGAGTGCTGGTCGCCGATGGCGTACCCAGGGTGCCATATGTGCCAGGCAAGTTGCCGGTAAATGTACCCCCAGGATAAATAACAGTAAATGTATCGTTGCCACTCATCCACGTCCATTCATGGGTCGTGGAATTGAATTTCCACAGGTCGTTGATCCACGTTGATTCAAGCCCGAAGTTGCCATTGATGTCGTAGGACACTTCGGTTGCCCCGCCAAAGATCCAGACATTACCATTGTCGTCCATCCAATTGAACGCCTGGCTTCGGCCTTGAGGGATGTTTCCCACGGCAGGCGTCTGGAGTGTGCCGTACACGCCGGTTCCACTGCAAGGCGAGCTTAAGCTTACACAGCCGGCTGAGAAGGTACTGCTCCCGCCCATCCAGGTCCACTGGCTAATCGAGGGGTTGAACATCCAAAGGTCGTTCAGAAAGCCGGTGTTGCCTGCCGAATCGAGCCCATTTCCCCCGAACAGCCAAAGATTGCCGCTGCTGTCGGTCCAACTGATCGCGCCGGAGCGCCCGCCAGGTGTATTGCCTGCGGCAGGTTGACCCAGGGTTCCGTATACACCGGGAGTATTGCCCTTCAGCGAGTTACTCCCACCCATCCAAGCCCATTCGTGATTGGAGACGCTAAACTCCCAGAGAGCGTTTAGGGTCATCGTGTAGGTCTTGGTGCCAATCATGTAGTATTCAAAGCCACCGAAAAGCCAGAGATTGCCTTCTTTGTCGATCCATTTGTTCGGGTACTGGAGACTGCCTGGGGTGTTCCCGGCGGCTGGCCACTGATAGCTGCCGAACACCGGTGGCGGGGCGCAAGTCATGCAATCGGGGGATGGACCATTGATGGACCCACCACCTGATCCAGACAAGCCGCTGGTTGGAACCGTGCTGCTTCCAGCTACCCAGGTCCATTCCTGCGTGGATGTGTTGTACTCCCAAACGTCGTCGAGATAGCCGTCGACCCCAGCCCCGTCAAAGCCGTCCAGGTCACTTCCATAGAGCCAGAGATTCCCGTTTGCGTCTGTCCAACTGATCGTCCCCCAGCGGCCCCCCGGAGTGTTCCCCGGGGCTGCCACGCCCAGTTGCCCATACACTCCAGCGGGCTGGCGGGTTTGATTGCTTCCAGCCATCCAGGTCCATTCATTCGGGGAGGTTTCCTGGGCGGTAGCTGGTTGGCTGATCGATGACGACATTACCGCGATGAGTCCGGCGACAAGCAGAACCCGCGGACGCAAAATCTGGGAGTTTGCCAACATAGACGTACCCTCATTGGCCGAAGCAGCTAGAGTGGAATTCTCCACCCGGGTCAAGAAAACTTCCGATTGGGCTATTTTGCTGTGGTGGTATTCCGTCTGTTGCTGAGTTATAGCGAAGTCTATGTCCGCAATGCGCCCTTGCATCGTGATGTTCATCACAAAGCAGCGGCTGGCTTTCCTCTCGCCGAGCCTGCGGATGAATGTTATGGCAACGGTTTGGTTTTTGGTGAAGGTTTGCTGCAATGGCTCGGTTAGGTTGGCGTCCTAGCTACTGGAGTAAACGACATCGATGGCGATTTCGTATTTAGTTTCGATGAGCGCTACCTTGATTTTGCAGCGTGGGTGCTGAGAATCAGGATGATCTGGCGCGGCAGGCCGGGCAGATCCTGTGCGACGCCTTGCATGATGGCGGAGTGGGGAAAAGATTCGGAGTCTGACATGAGACGCATTTCGCCAGTAGGGATTCTCGGTTTATGCAAAATTGTCGGCTCACTCATCGATATATTGCAGAGGCATTGTCTTAGTTCGTGGAAGTCTTAGTGTTGTATCTGGAGCGCCCGCGACACAACGGTGCGCAGCAGCATGATCTTGGATTGGGCGCTTCGGATACAACGACTTGAAGGAAGCCGCCCCGGTGTGGGGCTATGCACTT
>JBEKSE010000054.1:0-25872 GCA_049517315.1 Occallatibacter sp.
AAGCTCGCGTCGAAGAGACTGCGCGGGCTGAAGGCTAGCAGGCACAGCGCGGCGAATCCGATGGTGTTCATCACGTTGCGTTCGCGGTAAAGGAGCCGGCCCAGCAGATAGAGAGTGACCATCCAGAGTGAGCGCTGAACGGGCGTGGCAAAGCCTGTGAAGAGCGCGTAAGCGAAAGAAGCCAGAATCGTAATGAATGTGGCCGGAACACGCGGCAGGCGAAGGCGGCGCGCAGCCCAGAAGATGCACCCGGCCACGATGGCCAGATGAAAGCCGGAGACCACCAGCATGTGAAAGGAGCCGGTGCGCTCAAAGCCCACCCGGAGCGAATGAGTGAGGTAGGTGCGGTCGCCGGTGACCATAGCCGCCACCATGACGGCGTCGTCTTGCGAAAGGCGCAACGAAGCGGGCAACTGGCGCATGGCGGCAGGCAAGGCCAGCAGGCGGGCGCTCGATGCGTGCTGCAGTCCGGTGAGACGGCAGCCAAGAAACATGCTGCTGGACGGACCGAGGCGGTCAACGCGGTCAATTCCCACCGTAGCCGTGGAGGTGATGCCCTGATCGAGCAGGAAATCCTGGCGGCTCCAGACGCCGGGATCGCGATAGATTTCGGGGGTCAGCAGTCGGACCACGGCGCGGATGCGTTCGCCGCACTTGAAGGGCTGCTGACCGGCTGCGCTTTCCGGCCAGTGAACCGTCAGGCGCACGCCGCCTTCAACCGGCGTTTGCGCGTCGCTGGTATCGGTGACCACCTCCATGCTGGAAACGCGCAGGTCAATTCGCTGCGAGGGCCGCTGCTGGGGTTCAACGGCTTCTCCATGGTCGTCTTGGTTAATCAAATTCTGTTCGGCTTCGCCGCGTACCGGCCCGGCATCGACAATCGTGCCTTCCACAGTGCGAAGCAGGCCGTCAGAGAGCGCGGTCAGAGCTGGCGCTGGCGCTGGATGCTGCTCCATCTCCGCGCACCATGCGCCCAACAGAAGCCACAGCACAGCCATCGGTAGCCAGATGATGCGTTGGGCGCGCAAAGCCGCCACAATGCAGAGCACAGCCACCAGCGCCAGCGCCACTATCAGCTGGCTAGGCCGCAGCCAGAGCGCCTCTGTGATCGCAATCCCCGCAGCGAATATCCAGGCTGCATGAAAGAGCGGCACGAAGCCCGAATCAGGACTCTGTCCAGCGTCGAGGCCGGCGGATGTGGGACCGGCAATGGATTGCCCGGAGTTGGGGGAGTCGGATTCCATCGTGCTTGAAAAATTGGAAAGGTGTTCTGGCCCTACAGCGGTTCTCCGATTGCAATTGCCTGAAACCACGACTGCTGAGTGGATTTTTCCTCAAGAAAAATCCACCTGGCACAAAGACAACAATGGCGCGTTAATTGGAGAACCGCTTTCAAGGCTATCAGGCGCGGCGCAAATGGACCACTGTTTCCAGATGAAAGGTCTGCGGAAAGAGGTCGGCGAGGGTGATGGATTCAATTTGGTAGCCCGAGCCGGTGAGTGCGCGAAGGTCGCGGGCCAGTGTGGCGGGGTCGCAGGAGACGTAAGTCACGTCGGGCGCGGCGATCTCTGCAAGCAGCGCGCAGGTCTCCGCGCCGAGGCCGGTGCGCGGCGGGTCTACCACGATGAAATCGGGCTTCTCGCTCATGCGGTTGCGGAGCAGAAAGGCGAGAGTTTCCGCTTTGACCGCAGTTCCGGTTGTGCCGCGAAGATTTTCGTCGAGTGCAGCCGTCGCGGACGGTGCCGACTCGACCGCAACCACGCGAGCGAAATTGGCCGCGAGTTGTCGCGCAAAGAGGCCGACGCCGGAAAACAAATCCCAAGCGAGCTTGCCGCTGTGGCCGGCGGTAACCTTCTCGACGAGCGCGTTCACCAGCCAGCGGTTGATTTGGAAAAACGCGCCATGGTCCACGCGATAGTCGAAGCCAGCGGCTTGGTAGATAAGTGAGCCCGCGCCCCAATGCGCCAGCGTGCGCTGCTCCTGGTTTGTATCAGCGCGGCCCTCGACGGCCAACTCCGCGCCGTTGAGCGACGGAATTCGCTCGTGGAGAGCTTCCGCGAATTCGTCAAAGCGAATCTTCGATAGGCTTGCGGTAAAGACAGTGGCCAGCAGCGCCGTTTCAGCGGGATTGCAAAAAAGCGCAAGCTCGGTGGGCCGGAGGGCTGGGGCAAACTCGCGCGCAACCTCCGCAACGGCGAGTGCAGCTTCAACCAGCAGCGGCGCAGCGATGGGGCACTCGCGGATTGGGACGACGTCGTGAGACCGTCGGCCGCGGTAGCCCAGGTTGCCCTCCGCATCGAAAGCCAGACGAATGCGATTGCGATAATGCCACGGCTCGCCAGCCAAAACGGCGATCTCCGCGGGCACGGCCACGCCGCCGCGCTCCAGAGTTTCGCGCAGAATGGCCCGTTTGAAGGTCAGTTGGGTTGCATAGTCCGTGTGCTGGTAGTGGCAACCACCGCAAGCGCCAAAGTGCGGGCAAGTGGGCATGACGCGCTCTGGCGCTGCACGGACAATCTCCTCGGCCTCGGCTGTTGCGTAACCGGGCTTGCTCTGCGCGATGCGTACGCGCGCCTGCTCACCGGGCAATGTGAGCGGCACAAAAACGGCTTTACCTTCGACGCGGGCCAGAAAAGCGCCACCATAGATCGGCTTTTCGATTTCGACGAGTTGCGCTTTGGAGGGATGCAAGGGGTTTGCCCCCCGCACAACGCCGACGGAACCAGCGCTGGCTCTTACCTTTGCGGGATGCTTAGCTGACTTATTGCGCGCAGCCGAATGCCTCTTCGCGGCCTGTTTGGCCCGTCGCTGCGCAGCGGTTTGTTTCTTCGGCATCTTCATTGTTGGCTCATGTAGAAGAGGCTGAGTCGCGGGAGGCTGTAATGCACCAGCAATTGTTTCTGAACAAACTGCCGTTCCACCTGGCGCAGTTGCACGGCTCCCATGCGGCTCCGATAGGGCGCAAGCTCGCGCGCGGCGTGCTCTTTCAAGCCGACGAGCAACTCTTCCGGCGCGGCTGCGGTCAAGGCGGCAAAAAGCTTCTCTTCGAGAACGGTGAGAGTGCGTTCGAGGGCTTCCAAGTCTTGAGCCGCAGCGTCTTCATCTGTCGCTGCGAGCACTTCTGCGGCCAGTTCGCGCAGGCGAGCGGCGGTTGCGGCACAGGCTTCGGGAGCCACCGTAGCGGCATCAAGTGCGGTTGCAACAGCTTCAAGATGCGTGGCCACACGCTCCTGCTCGAATCCCGATTCGCGTTCAGCGGCGGTTGCGGCGGGAGCTGTTCCGGCGGAGGCCTCGCGCATTTCCTCGGCTGCCATCATCACCGCCTGAGAGCACCAGGCCAGGCCGTTGATGCGCCGCATCCGTGCGCGCTTTTGCCGCGCTTCATATTTATCAAATGCAGCATCAATGCCGCGCAGCACAGCCTCCAGCGGAATTCCCGCCTCGCGCCACGTCTCGATCAACGCCCAATCGAGCGTCGAGAGCAACAGAAGCGCCCCGCGCCGCTGTTGGAAGCGCTCTTCGATCTCCGTAAAGTAGTTGAAATAGTTCAGCACGAAAGTGGACCTTTAGCTTCAATTCTTCGCTGGAGGAAATTCAAATGGAGGAGACAATAAGATCGTAGCCTTCTTCCAATCGTTCGTAGATACTGCATTCGGCCAAGCCTCAAAGCCAATCTGCAGGGATTCTCCGGTATGTACGTCAAAAAAATTTGTGCCAAACACGAATAAGAAGGACATCTCAGTATCGGGATTAATTGTCGTAAGATGCCAAAACTGATTATCCTCGGCATTGGGTTTTCCATCACCCCATTTGCCGATCAAATGACTTTCATTCATCCGCTTTACTCTTGCCAAACAGAAATAATTTTCATTTGTGTCGATCGCTGCGCAATTTGGAATCACTAGCAATTCTTTGCCTGAGCGGATCGTGACTCGCACCTCAACGATCCTTTCTGGATGGTATCTTGGACTCTGATGAACACTTATTACCTCTACTTGGATTCGCGCAGCTTGCAGCCGAGGGGAATCTTGTGCGAACCCAGCCCCACTGAGATTAGAGAACGAAAGGAGCACCCCGAGAATCGAGGCGGTCGTCATGCTTCGAGTATTTGATCTCGTGGCGCTCATTTCGAATCACCCCATCTGGAGCTTCGGATCCCCAGCTACAGCAGAGTTACTTCGCTTTGCCGCGTGGCTTGGCTATGCGATTGCGCTCATAGATAATCAGCAGGCCATCAAGCGTCAGCATGTCGTCGATCTCGGCGATGTAGCGCGAGTCCTCGGAGATTTGCCGCGCCAGGCCGCCTGTGGCGATGACCCGCGGCTTCGCGCCCAGTTCTGCCACCATGCGCTCCAGAATGCCGTCCACGAGGCCAATGTAGCCGTAATAGAGGCCGGATTGCAGGTGTGTGACGGTGTTGGTGCCGATGACTTTGGCAGGGCGTCTGATGTCGATGCGGCCCAGGCGCGCGGCGTGCGAGAAAAGCGCATCGGCGCTGATGCCCAGGCCCGGCGCGATGGCTCCGCC
This sequence comes from Occallatibacter sp., assembly GCA_049517315.1. Lineage (GTDB taxonomy): Bacteria > Acidobacteriota > Terriglobia > Terriglobales > Acidobacteriaceae > Telmatobacter. The sequence goes on from JBEKSE010000054.1 coordinate 4,528, forward strand.
CAGGTACTCGCCTTTGGCCGAGATCACGTCAAAAGTCGTCGCCGTGCCGAAGTCCACCACCACACACGGCCCGCCGTAGCGCTCGAAGGCGGCGATGGCGTTCACCAGCCGGTCCGCGCCCAGCTCCGTGGGATTATCCACCAGCAGCGGCATTCCAGTTTTGATGCCCGGCTCAACGAAGAATGGCTCGACATGGAAGTAAGTTTCGCAGACGTGGCGCAGCGTTCCTTCCACCGGAGGCACTACCGAAGAGATGATAATGTGATGCACCTGGCTTGGAGCCAAACCGTTCATTTCGAAGAGATTGACAAAGAGCACGCCATACTCGTCGGCTGTCTGGGAGCGGTGCGTGGTGACGCGCCAATGCGCGGCCAACTCAGGCTTATCGCCCTCGAGCTTATAGAGCCCCAGCACCGTATTTGTGTTGCCGACATCGATTGCAAGCAGCATGGTTTTACTATACTTCCCAAGAAATCTGCGTGCTTCACCCTCGCCGCGTCTCAAGTTTTTGCGGCTAGGGTGGGAAACCTTGAATCTCAACCGGCCGTCCGGATGCCGCCGGTCTGCACCGTGACCAACCCGTCTGCGGTGCTCACCAGCAAAAATCCGTGCTCGTCCAGCCCGGCTGTCACTCCCACACATGCCTGGGGGCCATGCACCTCAACCCTCCGGCCGCGAATCCACGACGAAGCCTGCTCGACGCGCGCGGGAATCGTAACGCCCGCTGCCGCATCGGCCAACCCGAGCGCCTCACGCTCCAGCGATTTTAGCAGGGCGACGAGTAAATGCTGTCGCGAAACTCTGCGTCGAGCTTCCAAATCTAGCGACGTGGCGAGCGTGGCCAAATCGGAATCAAAACCTTCCTGATGAACGTTGATACCGATGCCCACCACGGCGAAATCAACCGCACCGCCGGAAATCTTCGATTCAACCAGAATGCCGCCGGTTTTGCGTGGACCAATCAGCAAATCGTTGGGCCAACGCAGATCAATAGTCACACCCGCGACGGCGCGAATAGCTTCGGCCGCGGCCAATCCGGCGGCCAGCGGAAGCAGCGGCAGTCGCAGGGCGGGAATCGGCGGCCTCAGCAGCAGGCTCACATAGAGCCCTTCGCCCGCAGCCGAGTGCCAAGCGTGATCGCCGCGGCCACGGCCGGCTCGCTGCTCATCGGCAAAGTAGACTGAGCCATGCGGAGCGGCACGGCGCGCGCCCTGCAGAGCGTCGGAGTTGGTGGAGTCAGTGGCTGGAGAAAAATGCAGTTTGCCCGCAAAGACGGTCCCGGCAAGCTCGGCCTCCAGCCCGGGCAGATCGTACAAGTCCAGCGATGCTCCGCTCACGGTTAGGCCGTCTCCGCGTGAATACGCATGGAGATGTCGGCGGCCTTGGCGGAGTGAGTCAGCGCGCCCACGCTGATGAAGTCCACACCCGTCTCGGCATAGGCGCGAATATTTTCAAGCACGATGCCGCCCGAGGCTTCGGTGGGAATCCAGCGAGCCTCTTGCTCGTTCTTGGGTTGCCCCTGGGTTACGCGCCGGATGCGCTCCACCGACCGCTTCACCTCTTCGGGCGTCATGTTGTCCAACAGAATCGCTTCCGCCCCGTATTCGAGAGCTTCTTCCAGCTCCTTCGCGTTGCGCACTTCGACCTGCACGCGCTGGCCCTTCTTGCGCTTTTCCAAAGCTCGAGTCAGCACTGCGGGCAGCCCACCGCCCAGCGAGATGTGGTTGTTCTTGATGAGAATGCTGCTGGCCAGGTCGAGACGGTGATTGGTTCCTCCGCCGCACAGCACGGCGTACTTTTCCAGATCACGAAGGCCGGGCACGGTCTTGCGCGTGTCAAGCACGTGCGCGTGCGTGCCCTGAATAGCATCGACGAATTTGCGCGTCATCGTGGCGATGCCGCTCAGGTGCTGCAACAGGTTCAGAATCACGCGCTCGCAACTGAGCAGCGTGCGGGCATTGTGGCGTATGACGGCCAGCACCTGGTCTTCGTGCACGCGCACGCCGTCAAACATCTCCGGATGGCTGACGACTTCAAAGCGGGTTTGCGCGGGCGGACGCCGGTCGAGGCGCGCAAAAATCTCGAGAAAGCGCGGCACAGCGCCCAGGCCGGAGACCACCATCTCCTGACGCGCCACAATCGATGCCGTGGCCAGCAGGTTGGCGTCGATAGTGAGGTTGGTGGTGGCGTCAGCGGCAGCCTTGTCTTCCAACAAGGCCCGCTCAAGCAATGCGTCAATGCGGCTGTTCTTCCAATCCATAATTCCTCATTCGCACGGCCAGGGATTAGCCTTGCAGTTTCTGGCGCGAGAGAAAGTTATAAAGCACTTCCTTGACGTTGTCATCAACTGCGCCTGGGATGGAGAAATAATGATTTCCATCGCTCCTGTAGATTTCGAGCGAGCGCTTCGACTGTCCGCCGGAGATTTGTTGCCAGAAAGCAGCTTTCCCTGTCCGGCCTTTATCTGTATAGGCCAGCTCTCCCATGTCTTTGTACCAGAGAAGCGACATTACATTGCGGGCGTCGCGCACCAGAATCCCGCGACTCGTCAGGAGAAAGAAATGAGAATAGTTGGCGTGCGATCGAGCACCGTTGAGGTCGATGATAGCGAGCGGCGTGTCGGTCTTGGCCAGGTGGCGCTCGATAATCTCCTTTACTTCCGCGGTAAATTCCGACGCGGCAAGACAGCCGGGCGCGCCGCCAAACGAGATAGCCGGTGCGGAGTCATACGACCTGGACGGCTCAGCTTCAAAGGACTTGGACGGCGTGGCGTCCCATGGATCACTAACAACGCTTGGCTGTCGAACAACGACGCTTTCCGCCGGAGATTCCGCACCAAGCGCGTTGTGTTCCTTAAGTTCGCGGAAGGCGATTTGAATCTGCTTGAAGTGCTCCTCCGCGTCCGCACGCAAGCTGGCGTAATTCTCATAGAGGTCGGGATGCCATTGCTTGACGGATTCGCGATAGGCTTCTTCAATGGCGGATTCTTCGGGAATACCGAAGGCGATGCCTAGTGTCCGATAATGCTGCCGGCATTTTGCACATTCACAGGACATAGCTATTTTTCCTCGTTCAGATTATCCAGTGCGGCGCGAGCTTTTTCCAATAGCAGGCGCGTCTCAGATTCCTGCTTCTTCAACCCTTCAACCACATTTGCCGGAGCCTTGGCCAGAAAGCCTTCGTTGCTTAATTGGCGCTCGGCGGCGGCAATGCCTTTTTCATACTTGGCAATGTCTTTTGTCAAACGCTCGCGCTCGGCGGGAATGTCGATCTGGGCTTCATAGTCGATTGCGATATCGAAGTTTGCCTCGGAGCGTGTCTTCCCGAACGTTAACGGCTCCAACCTCACAACCTTAACTTTGGCAAGCTGGCGAAAAATATCTCCATGATGAGTTACTACATGAAATGCGTAATTTCCGCGCATAGGATCGGAATGAAACTGCCCCGTGACGAATTCCTTCTCGGGCACTCCACTATCTTTTCGCAATGCACGGAAAGCAGAAATAACTGATTGAAGAACCGTCATTTCAAAGACAATTTCAAAGGCACTACGATCGTAGGCAATTTGTGCGCTTATTGTCTTTGCGTCCCAAGTGTAGCGGCCCTTCGGATACCTCGTCAGCGCAATCGACTTGGTTGGCGGATTGCCGTCATAGAGCGCGTGCCAAATCTCTTCCGTCAAGAACGGCATGAAAGGCGAAAGCAGCCGCAGAGATGCCTCGAACACCGAGACCAGCGTGGTGAGCGCAGCCTTTCTACCTGCTGACTTGCCGGCTTGCTCGCTTGCCGACTCGCTCTCCGGTCCATCCATCGGAAAGTCGAGGCGCAGCTTGACGATTTCTAGATACCAATCGCAGAAGCTGCCCCAGAAGAATTGGTAAATCGCATTGGCCGCGTCGTCGTAACGGTAATTTTCCAGTGACTGATTGACCTTGGCCGCGGTTGCGTGCAGTTCGGCTACAATCCAGCGGGCTTCGAGCGGTGCGGCCTGCTCGGCTTCCGGCATTTTTCCCGGTGCTGCGGGGTCAACAACGATCCCGATCTCGGCGGCGCGGTCCACATTCATGAAGAGGAAACGCGCGGCGTTCCAGATCTTGTTGGCGAAGGCGCGGTAGCCTTCGGTGCGGGCTACGTTGAAAGCGATGTCGGTGCCGGGCGAGGCCATCGAGGCCAGCGTGAAGCGCACCGCGTCCGTTCCATAAGTTTTGACGATCTCGATGGGGTCGAGGACGTTGCCCTTGGTCTTGGACATCTTTTCACGGTTGGCGTCGCGCACCAGGGCGTGAATGTAAACCTCTCGGAATGGAACTGAATCTCCGAGCGTGCGCTTGGAGCCATCGGGCATCGGAACATCTTCGGCAAACCAGCAGCCGAGCATGATCATGCGCGCGACCCAGAAGAAGAGAATGTCGAAGCCGGTAACGAGAAGGCTCGTCGGATAAAAGGCGTCGAAGTCGGCGCGATTTTCCGCAGTGATGTTAGGCCAGCCGAAGACGGAAACCGGCAACAGGCCTGAGGAGAACCATGTGTCGAGAACGTCGGTTTCCTGCGTGATCTTCTCCGAGCCGCAATGCCCGCACGCGGTGGGATCGACGCGGGCAACGGTGATCTTGTGGCAGTCGGCGCAGTGCCATGCGGGGATGCGATGACCCCACCAGAGCTGGCGCGAGATGCACCAGTCGTGAATGCTTTCCATCCACTCGAAGTAGGTCTTCTCGTACATTTCCGGTGTAAAGCGGATGTGCTTTTGCCGGACAGCTTCTTTCGCCTTTTCGGCCAGCGGCTGAATCTTTACAAACCACTGTGTGGAAAGGCGCGGCTCAACGACCGTCTTGCAGCGGTCGCAGTGGCCCACGTTGTTGACGTGGTCCTTGATGCCAACTAAAAGACCTTGCTCTTCAAGGTCTGCGACCATGCGCTTGCGCGCAACATAGCGGTCGAGTCCGGCATATGCGCCGCCTTCGGCGTTGATGTGGCCCTTGTCATCCATCACGTTGATAGAAGGCAGATGATGGCGTTCGCCCATAGCGAAGTCGTTGGGATCGTGCGCGGGAGTGACCTTCACTGCGCCGGTGCCAAAGTCGCGGCTGACCCACTCGTCGAGAATGACAGGGATCTCGCGGCCAACCAGCGGCAAGCGAAGTTTCTTGCCGTGCAGATGCGGGTAGCGCTCGTCCTCAGGATGAATGGCAACGGCCACATCGCCGAGCATGGTCTCGGGGCGCGTGGTCGCCACAGAGAGAAACTCGCCGGTATCTTCACCATCGGCGCCTATAACCGGATAGCGAATCTCCCATAAGTGGCCCTTTTGTTCCTCATGGACAACTTCCAGATCGCTGATGGCGGTTTGGCAGCGCGGGCACCAGTTGACGATGTACGCGCCGCGATAGATGAGTCCCTGCTCATGCAGGCGGACGAAGGCCTCGCGCACGGCAACCGATAGATTTTCGTCCATCGTGAAGTATTCACGCTGCCAGTCAACCGATGCGCCCAGGCGCTTCATCTGGTCGAGGATGGCGCCGCCGGTTTGGCGCTTCCATTCCCAAACGCGCTCGACAAAGGCTTCGCGGCCAAGCTGCTGGCGGGTCTTGCCCTCAGAAACCAGTTGGCGCTCGACCATCATCTGTGTGGCGATTCCCGCGTGGTCGGTGCCAGGCAGCCACAAGGCACGGCGGCCCGTCATGCGGCGCCAACGGACGAGAATGTCCATCTCCGTCTGGTTGAGCATGTGGCCCATGTGCAGCCGGCCGGTAACGTTGGGCGGCGGCAGCAGGATAGTAAAGGGCTCACCTTGGTCGGCAGCTTTGGGCGTGGGTTGCGCGAAAAGTTTCTCGCGTACCCAGTATTCGGCCCAATGATCTTCAATGGCGGCGGGGTCGTACGCTTTAGGCAGGTCGTGGGGCATATTTCTCTTAAGCGAGCCCCCGAGGGTCTACGCAAAACCCTCATGCTGAGTGGGTTTCGAGCGAGGGGACTACCCCCTAACTTTAGCAGATGTGGGTATCTGCATCCTTGCATCGCGTGCCGCATCCAAGCGATCATGGAATATCGACTTCTGGGAGGCTCCGGCCTCAAAGTTCCCGCACTCAGTTTTGGCACCGGGACATTTGGCGGTGGCAATGAGTTCTTCAAAGCATGGGGCTCAACCGATGTGGAGGAAGCGCGGCGTCTGATCGACATCTGCCTGGAGGCTGGCGTCAACCTCTTCGATACGGCTGACATTTACTCCGACGGTCGCTCGGAGGAAGTGCTGGGCAAGGCTCTGGAGGGCAAACACGATCGGGCGCTTATTTCCACCAAGACGACGTTTCGTCTGGGTGACGGGCCAAACGATGTGGGCTCCTCTCGCTACCATCTGCGTCGCGCGCTCGAAGCCAGCCTGCGCCGGCTGGGCACTGATTATGTAGACATTTACCACCTGCACGGCTTCGATGCGCTCACACCCATCGAAGAGGTGCAGGATACGCTGAACACTTTTGTGCGCGAGGGCAAGGTGCGCTACATCGCGGCCTCCAACTTCTCCGGCTGGCACCTGATGAAGTCGCTGGCCGTAGCAGAGCGCTACGGCTGGACACGGTTTGTCGCGCACCAGGTTTACTACTCGCTGATCGGACGCGAGTACGAATGGGAGCTGATGCCGCTGGGATTGGACCAGAAGGTCGGCGCCCTGGTGTGGAGTCCGCTGGGTTGGGGCCGTCTGACGGGCAGAATTCGCCGCGGCCAGCCGCTGCCGGAGGTGAGCCGGTTGCACAAGACCGCTGATATGGGGCCGCAGGTGAGCGACGAATGCCTTTATAAGGTGGTGGATGCGCTGGATGCGGTAGCTGCCGAAACGGGCAAGACCGTTCCCCAGGTGGCGCTGAACTGGCTGTTGCAGAGGCCAACGGTTTCGTCGGTCATCGTCGGCGCGCGAACCGAGGAACAGTTGCGGCAAAATCTGGGAGCGGTGGGCTGGAATCTGACCGCCGACCAGGTGGCCGCGCTGGATAAGGCGAGCGAGCAGCCGGCGGTCTATCCCTACTGGCACCAGCGGCAGTTTACTGAGCGGAATCCGCTGCCGGTGTGATGAAGGCAGGGACCAGGGACGAGGGACTAGGAACCGCGGACTGCGGATACGGCCTTTGCATTGGGAAACGCGGTGATGTGATTGCGGGGAGAGGCTAGCAGTTCGTTGATGGTGATTTGGCGTTGCTCAAGCGCCAGGGCTAGAACTTCTCCGGCGACTCTTGCATCCTCAAGCGCATCGTGTGCGCGATACTCGATTCCGAAGCTTCGGGCCAGCGTGGGCAGCTTGTGATTGGGCAGGTTGGGCCATGCGAAGCGAGACAGCCAGCAGGTGTCGATCCATTTGCTATAGGCGACGGTCTGGATTCCAGCTCTTACACATGCGCCGGAGAGCGCTGAGCGGTCGAAGGCTGTGTGGCTGGCCACAGCCGCGCCTGTCAGCAGTGAGTTCACCTTCGAGGACACTTCGCTCCAGCAAGGAGCATTCGCGACCGTCCACGGCCCGATTCCGTGCAGAGCGATGTTGAATTCAAGAAAGTAGTCGTCGGGGTTGACCAGGCTCTCCCAGCCATCCACCATCTTCCCCCCAGCGAAAGACGCTATCCCGATCTGGCAGATGCTGTGCGTGAACTGGTTCGCCGTTTCCACGTCCACGACAAAATAATCAATATTCATCTCTGCGGCCCGGCTTCGGCGCTCACTTCGCTGTTGAGGTAAATCTCCGTGTAATCGAGGTAGTTCTGGGCGTATTGGAGGATGAGTGCGCGGTCTTTGTTGCCGAGTTCGCGGCGGAGCTTGGCGGGAACGCCGGCCCAGAGCGTGCGCGGCGGAACGACTGTTCCCTCTGGAACCACGGCTCCGGCGGCGATGATGGAGCCTTCGCCGATGCGGCAGCCGTTGAGGATGACGCTGCCGATGCCGACAAGGACAGCGTCTTCAACCACACAGCCGTGAACGGTGGCGTTGTGGCCGATAGTGACCCAGTCGCCCACGATTACCGGATAGAGGTTGCGCTGGCCGTGAAGGACCGCGCAGTCCTGCACGTTGGAGTTGTCGCCGACACGGATGAAGTGCACGTCGCCGCGCAGAACCGCGTTCATCCACACTGAAGAGTGCTCGCCGAGGGTCACGTCCCCGATGAGCTGCGCGGAGGGGTCAATGTAGCAACTGGCGGCGATCTGGGGTAACCGCCCCTGGTAGCTGCGGATCATTTTTTGTGGGCCTCCCGGTCAAGTTTAAGGCATGGTGCGATCCATGGCCGCCAAACTGCCAGGGCCGAAAAGTTGTCCCAAATCGTGATATGGAGGGATTGGCAGGGCAATTCCAAGTCCATTTTGTCCGATTTTGAGAGAATTTCCATGGATTGAGAGCCTGCGATTCACCATTTGTTTACTGTTTCCCGTATCATAAGAGATGCCATTTGGCGGGTTTGGAGGTGGGATTTTTTGGCAGAGGTTCGAGTACAAGAAGGCGAACCGCTCGAAAATGCGCTGCGCCGGTTCAAACGGAAGGTACAGCAGGAGGACATCATCAAGGAAGTCAAGCGTCACTCCTACTACCTGAAGCCCGGTGAAAAGAAACGTGTTAAGGCGGCTTTAGCGCGCAAGCGGAATCGCAAAAAGGCTCGTAAAGAGCAGGACTAGTTGGAGTACAATCGTGGCGTGCGCCGCTCCGGCGACCCCCGCATTTAGACGAGGGCAGTAAGCTTGAGACCCTTGGCAAGGCCGGGACGGCGTGTCGCGATCTTATTGCGTTGATGCTCCACGTGCAGTTGCACGCGGATTTTCTCCAGGTCTTCCCCGGTTTGGCGGACAGACATGAATTTTATTTGCCGCTGTACTTGTTGCGGCCCGGGCCCTCGTTGTGAACGAAGAACGAAGACAGGGAAACGGGACCGGCAAGTTGTTCGGGGTCATGGCCGATTTCAATAAATCTCCCTGTTTTGGGGAAGCCGGCCATGGAATTCAGCGATAGAGTTTTGAAGTGCAGCGACTGCGGTTCCGAATTTGTGTTTACCGCAGGCGAGCAGCTATTCTTCCACGACAAACAATTCAAGAACGAGCCCAAGCACTGCAAGCAGTGCAAGGCGAAGCGCGTCCGCGGAGGATCGAGGGTGCGCCCGGAGACCCGTACCAACTGCTCGCAGTGCGGTGCGGAGACCACGGTTCCCTTCAAGCCGACCCAAGGCAGGCCGGTACTGTGTCGTTCCTGCTTTCAGCAGGCCCAGGGGAAGCCCAAACCGGCGTCTGAGAGTGCTGCCGAGCCGATGGTTATGTCAGAGCCGAGCTGAAAAGTACGTCTCCCTTGAATCCTGAGGGGAATCCAGCGGCGCGGACCAGCGTGGCCAATTGCGCCCAGTGACGCTGGCTGTGGAAGAGCGCATGGGCCGCAATCTTGCGCCGTGAAAAGGCTGGCGCATCCGGTGGCAGCCAGGGCATGTCCAACTTTATCGTCTCATTCCAGTTTAGGGCCTCGTCGCCCATGAGCGCACGGTAAATCGCGACTGCCTTCAGGTGCAAGTCGAAGAGTGCATCCAACGGGCCGGCAGGAGCATCTTCCTTTTTCAGCTCAGGCAGCCCGGCGAGGCGCTGGCCCCAGCGCAGTTCCACTCCCCAGACATGTCCGACAAAATCCTGAACATTCGCAGCCCCGCCAATTCCGCAGGGCAATTTCAATAGCTCAGGGTTGGCGTCCAAGTGCGCTTTCCAAAAATTCGAAGCCTCTTTGTTCCAGGTCAGGAGCTCTTCCAGTGTGATGGCAGCTGTCATGGTGTTCTCCTCAGAGCGCGATGACCGATATCGCGCCGGTAGTATATTCCGTCAAAGTGAATCAGCGCCATGGCTCCATAAGCGCGCGCCAGGGCATCTTCCAGCGAGGGCGCTGCGGCGGTAACACCCAGCACGCGGCCTCCTGCGGTGAGCAACTTGCCGTCCTGTTGAGACGAGCCTGAATGAAAGACCTGAACCCCCGGAACCCGTGCGGCGTCTTCGAGGCCCGTGATAGGAAAGCCGGTCTTGTAGCTGCCCGGATAGCCCGATGAGCTGGCCACGACGCAGGCCGAGGCGCCCGGGCTCCAGCGCAGTTCAGTTTGCTCCAGCGTGCCATCGACGCATGCTTCCAGAGCATCCACCAGGTCGCTCTCAAGCCGCATCAGAATGGCTTGCGTCTCCGGATCTCCAAAGCGGGCGTTGAACTCCAGCACCTGGGGACCTCGGGCTGTCATCATCAACCCGCAATAGAGCACGCCGACGAAGGGAGCGTCTTCACTGGCCATGCCGTAGATGGTGGGCACGGCGATGTGGTGCAGAATCCATTCGGTCATCCCGGCGTCGAGCATGGCATCAGTGGAGTAGACGCCCATTCCGCCGGTGTTGGGGCCGGTGTCGCCCTCGCCAATGCGCTTGTGGTCCTGGGCTGGGGCGAGCGGAACAACATGCTTGCCGTCGCTGAGGCAGAGAAAACTGATTTCGTCGCCTTCGAGGAACTCCTCGATGAGGATGTGCTGCTCGGCCTCGCCCAGCAGTTTGCCGCTCAGTAAATCCTGGGCGGCTTCGACGGCGGTGTGGCGCGACGGGCAAATGATGACGCCCTTGCCGGCATGGAGTCCGTCAGCCTTGACCACGATGGGCGGATGAAAGAGTTCGACGGCCTTTTCCAACTCGGCCAGGTTCGCGCAGACCGCATAGCGGCCTGTAGGGATGTTGTGCCGCTGCAGGAATCGCTTGGCGAAACCCTTGCTCGTTTCCAGCATCGCCGCAGTGCGCGTAGGCCCGAAGACGCGCAGGCCTCGTTCCTGAAGCGCGTCCACAATGCCCAGCGAGAGCGGCAGCTCCGGCCCAACGATGATCAACTCCGGCTGCTCGTCCTCGGCCAGACGAACCATTGCGGCCACGTCTTTCAGATCCACCGGAACGCACCGCGCAATTTGTGCGATGCCGCCGTTGCCCGGCGCGCAGACAACTTCCGTCACTCGCGGACTGCGCTTCACCGCCCATGCCAGCGCGTGCTCGCGCCCCCCCGAACCCAAAATCAACACTTTCATGGTTGCGTCCCCGCTCTTTCTTGTGGTTCAAGTCCCGAAAGGTTATCTGAGCAAACCGGGAGTGGGAAGTCAAACGCGGGAAGTGGAAAGCGGCAATGCAGCGGCTCCCCTATACTGATGCGTGGTGCGCCAACGTACTCGGACGCACGAACCAGCAGGAGAGCCGCACCGTGGTCGAACGCCGCATCAAACCGTACTATCAGGAGGTTGCCGAGAAAGCCGCGCGGGCCGTCGAGTTGCGGCGATACCGGCGCAACCAGGTCTTCGGGTTGGTGATGGTGGCCCTGGCTGTTTTGATTGTGGGTCTGTTGCGAACCAATCCCAAGTGGATTTTTCCGCCGGGCTGGTGGCGTCCGTGAGTACTGTCCCTGCAAAAACTGACCCACTCGTCGTGCTGCTCCTCGGTCCCACGGGCAGCGGCAAGACGGCGCTTTCCCTCGAATTGGGCGAGCGCTTTGGCGGCGAGATTGTCAGTTGCGACTCGGTGGCCGTCTATCGCGGCATGGACCTGGGCACGGCTAAACCAACAAAAGAAGAGCGGGCACGGCTGCCGCATCACCTGATCGATGTGGCCGATCTGAACCAGCCTTTCACCGCTGGCGAATACAGCCGGCAAGCGCGTGCGGCTTTGCACGAGATTGCAGGCCGGGGCCATCTGCCTATCGTGACCGGCGGAACAGGGCTTTACTTGCGCGCGCTGACGGAGGGCCTATTTGCCGGGCCGGAGCGGCAGCAGGAATTGCGTGCACGCCTCCAACGCAGCCGCGAAAAGCACGGAGAAGGTTGGCTGCATCGCCTGCTTGTGCGCCTCGATCCGGCTTCTGCCGCGCGCATTCACGCCAACGATGCCGCCAAGCTGATTCGTGCCATTGAGGTCTGCCTGGCGGCGCGCAAACCGCTCTCGCAGGTGATGGCGCGCGACCCGCTCAGCGGCTTTCGGCTGCTGCGCATCGGCCTTAACCCGCCACGCCAAGAGCTTTATGCCCGCCTTAACCATCGTGCGTCAGAAATGTTTGCGGCGGGATTGGTAGACGAGACGCGCGGCCTGCTCGACCGCTTCGGGACGGTGAAGGCGCTCGACTCACTCGGCTACCGGCAGGCTATGGCCGTGCTGGCAGGAACTTTGAGCGCCGAGGCTGCGATAGAAGCCGCCCAGCAGGGTCATCGCAACTACGCCAAGCGGCAAATGACCTGGTTCCGCCGCGAGCCGGACGTGCATTGGGTGGTGGGCCTCGGCGATGAGCCGGAGGTGCTGCGCGCGGCAAACGAACTGGTGAAAATGAACCTGTGAGAACCCGCTCCCATATAGGCAGCTGCGAAGTCGCCCCTAAGCGCATCTATTAAACTGGACGATGGAATGAGGCGCTGCAGAAAGACGGCGCGCCGCAGAATGGAGTTCCCCTTGGCTGAAGCAACAGCGGCAGAAACAATTTACGATGTGGCGATTATTGGCGGCGGGCCGGCCGGTTACACGGCGGCGATTCGCGGCGCGGAGTACGGGCTGAAAGTCGCGCTGATCGAGCAGTCTGACAAGCTGGGCGGAACCTGCCTGCACGTGGGCTGCATCCCCACCAAGGCTCTGCTCTTCAACGCCGAGATCTGGGACCACATGCAGCACGCCGCTGAATTTGGCATTGGGGGCATCGGCACGCCCACGCTCGACTGGGCCGCGGTGCTCAAGCGCAAGGACGCCATCATCAGCAAGCACACCAAGGGCCTGGACTTCCTGATGAAGAAGCACAAGATTGCGCGCATTCAGGGCTACGGCCGGCTGACCGGCCCGGCGAGCGACGGCGTACACACGGTTGAAGTCACGTCGGCGAGCGGAGAAGTCAGCCCGGTGAAGGCGAAAAACGTGATTCTGGCCACCGGCTCCGAAGCCAAGATGCTGCCGGGTCTGAAAGCGGACGACCGCATTCTGACCAACATTGAAATCCTCGCCATGGACCAGGTTCCCAAGTCGCTCATCGTCATTGGCGCGGGCGCTGTGGGCATGGAGTTCGGCTCGCTCTTCCGCACCTTCGGCTCTGAAGTCACTATCCTCGAATTTTTGCCGCGCGTGGTTCCGGTCGAGGACGAAGAAATATCAAAGGAGATTACGCGGCTCTTCAAAAAGCGCGGCATCGACGTGAATACCGGCGCCAAGGTCGAAAAAGTCGAAAAGACCGAATCCGGAGTGAAGGTCAGCTTCACAGACGCCAACGGCAAGCCGCAAGTGAAAGAGGCCGAGAAGGTTCTGGTGGCCGTGGGCCGCGCCGGGCTAACCGCCAACATCGGCGTGGAGAAAACAAAGATCGAACTCGATCGCGGGCTGGTGAAGGTCAATGACGCGCAGGAGACGGCAGAGCCGGGCGTCTTTGCCATCGGAGACATTGTTGCCGGGCTTCCGCAACTGGCGCACGTGGGCGCAATGAGCGGCATGATCGCCGTGGCAAAGATTGCCGACCGCAAGTTCCGCCCCGTGCGGCGCGACCGAATCCCCGGCTGCACCTATACAGAGCCGCAGATCGGGTCAGCTGGCTTGACGGAAGCGCAGGCCAAAGAAAAAAGCTATGAAGTGAAGGTGGGTAAATTTCCCTTCGCCGGTAACTCAAAAGCTACCATCCTTGGCAGCCATGACGGCTTTGTGAAGGTCGTCGCGGATGCAAAATACGGCGAGATTCTCGGCGTCCACATCCTCGGCCCGCAAGCCACGGAGCTTGTCGCCGAGGCGGTCGCGGTGATGGAGTTGGAAGGCACGGTGGAGGAAATGATGTTCACCATCCACGCACACCCCACGCTGGCCGAATCCCTGCTCGACGCCTACGGCGCCGTCGAGGGCATGGCGATCAACGCGTAGTACGCTGCATAAGAGAGCCAGCCCTGTAATCGAGCTTGCTTTCTTGTGCACTATGCAATTCGCAAGCTGCTGCTATAACTCCGTTGATTGACCTTCCACCAGCGCCTTTGCTTTGGCGATAAAATCGGCCAGCGGCATGGAGCCCTGGTCGCCTTTGCCGCGGGTGCGGACGCTGACCGCGCCGGCTTCCTGCTCCTTGTCACCGAAGACAAGAATGTAGGGCGTCTTCTGGTTGGCAAAGTCGCGGATCTTGCCGTTCATCTTTTCGTTGCGGTCGTCCACTTCAACACGGAAGCCCGCAGTCTTGAGTTCAGCTTCGACCTTCTTCGCGTATTCGTGATGCCGCTCGCTGATAGGAACCAAGCCCACCTGCACAGGCGCAAGCCACAGCGGGAAGGCTCCGGCGTAGTGCTCGATGAGCACGCCGAAAAAGCGCTCGACGGAGCCGAACAGGGCGCGGTGGATCATGACGGGCTGATGACGCTCTCCGTCTTCGCCGACATACTCCAGCTCGAAGCGGGCGGGGAGATTGAAGTCGACTTGAACCGTGCAGAGTTGCCAGAGACGGCCGAGGGCATCGACAAGTTTGATGTCTATCTTGGGGCCGTAGAACGCGGCTTCGCCCGGGATGGTCTTGTAATCAATCCCCATGCGGCTGAGAGCGTGTTGCAAGCCGCCATTCGCAAGAGCCCAATTCTCATCCGAGCCGGTGTAGTGGGCGCGGTCATTGGGGTCCCAGGTAGATAACTCCACCTTGAACTCGTTGAAGCCGAAAGTCGTCAGCACCGCTTTGGCAAACTCGATGCAGGCGACGACCTCATCCTCGATCTGGCCGGGAGTGCAGAAAATGTGCGCATCGTCCTGCGTAAAGCCGCGCACGCGCAACAATCCGTGCATGGTTCCCGAGCGCTCATAGCGATAAACATTCCCTAACTCGGCCAGACGGACGGGTAAGTCGCGGTAACTCTTCGGCGAGTTTTTATAGATGAGAATGTGGCCGGGGCAATTCATCGGTTTCAGCCGATACTCGGCGTCATCCAGCTCCATCGGCGTATACATATTTTCGGAGTAGTAGCCCTCATGGCCGCTGACCTTCCACAACTCGCGGCGCATCACATGCGGAGTGAAGACCATGGAGTAGCCGCGCCGCAAACATTCGTTGCGCATCCAGTCTTCCATGATCTTGCGGACGATGCCGCCTTTGGGATGCCAGAAGATAAGTCCCGCGCCGGCCAGTTCCTGAATGCTGAAAAGGTCCAATTGCTTGCCCAGCAGGCGATGGTCGCGCTTGGCTGCTTCTTCCAGACGAGCAAAGTGCGCATCCATCTCTTTCTGCGAGAAGAAAGCGGTTCCATAGACGCGCTGAAGCTGCGGATTCTTTTCGTCGCCCAGCCAATATGCGCCTGCGAGACTCGTAATCTTGACGGCTTTGACGCGGCCGGTCGACGGAACGTGTGGCCCGCGGCAAAAGTCTACGAACTTGCCGTTGCGATAGAAGCTGACTTGAGAGCCTGGTTCGGTGAACTTAGTCACGAAGTGTGTCTTCATGAAGTCGCCGTCGCGGTTGAACTCCGCCAGCGCCTGCTCACGGGGTTCCTGTTCGCGGACAAACTTGTCATCACGGGCCACCACTTCAGCCATCTTGGCCTCGATAAGCACCAAGTCCTCCGGCGTGAAGGGCTTTGAGCGATGGAAATCGTAAAAGAAGCCAGCGTCGGTCGCTGGTCCGTGGCCAAGCTTGGTCTCGGGAAACAGTTCGAGCACGGCGGTGGCCAGCACGTGCGCGGCGGAGTGGCGCACCACCTTGAGCGCCTCAGGGTCCGTCTCCTTAACCAATTCGAGCTTCGTGTCCGCGGTGAGCGGTGTGGTCAGGTCAACCAGCCGAGGGGCAGCCGCGTCCTCGGCGCTATACATGGCGGCCTCAGAGGCGTGTTCGTCAGCGGCGGCAAGCTGTTTTGCGCCGCCGAGCGGTGTCAGTCGCGCCACCACGGAGGCCGCAGCCAGCCGCGGCGAGATGTCGTTGGCGATATCAAGGGGCGTGGTGCCGGCGGGCACTTCGCGAATGGATCCGTCGGGCAGATGTACGGCGATGGTCTGTGCGTTCATGGGTGAATGAGTCCTGAGGTTTCCGGCCGCGGTTTGTTTTGTTTAGCGGCAACACTCCAGAATATACCGAAGAGCGCCAGAACCGCTTGCCCACTGAAGCAGTCGACTCCCATCCAAAGCCATGGAACGCGCCGAATCCCGTTTCTTGGATGCACAGTTCCAGCTTCTGAACTGAGTAGTTTCAGGCTAGGTCCCTACTGCGCCCCCTTCTCCTCGTGATACTTAATCTCGGTGTTGATAGCCCAGATATTGTCTTTGGCGGTTACTCCGTTGACGATATTCTCTACGGCGGTCATGGCGGTCAGCATGGAGTGGTCCTGGTTGTTGTACTTGTGCATGCCGTTGCGGCCCACCAGGAAAAGATTCTCGAAGCGGTCAAGGTAACTGCGGATGACATCGAAGCGGTCATAGCTTCCGAAATAGGCGGGATAAGTTTTGGGAACGCGGACAACATGGGCATCTTCAACGTCTTCTGCCTTGAGAATGCCGATTTTTGAGATTTCCGCAATGGCGAATCTGGCCATCTCGTCGTCTGAGAGCTTCCAAAGCGGGTCTGTATCGTTGCAAAAGTATTCAAGGCCGATCCAAACTTTATCCGGGGACGCGACCAGCCACGGGCTCCAGTTATTGAAAATCTGCAGCCGCCCGACAACCACATCCGGTTCCTGAAAATAAATCCAGTTGTCCTTAAGCAACGAGCCGTCCTTTTCAGTGACGGCCAGCCTGGAGGCAAGCAATCCGACCGTAATAAAGTCGCGATACATCAGGCCCTCGCTGACTTCCGTCACTTCGGCGGGGACGCACTCAGGCGCAGTCGCCGAGATGGCACGAATCAGATCGCGGACGGGCATGGTCGAAAAGAAATAGTCGCCCGAAAATGCCTTTTGCTCACCGGTCTGGTTAACACCCTCGACGGAAACGACGCGGTTGCCCTCCACGCGTATTTTGTCTACTTGGATGTCGAAGTGAATCTCGCCTCCGGTGTCGCGAACCAAATCAGCCGCATGCTCCCAAAGCTGGCCGGGGCCGAATTTGGGATAAAGAAACTTTTCGATCAGCGAGGTTTCAGTCTTCCTCTGGGCGATGTCGCCAGGCTTCTTCGGGCTGAATGTCTTCCTGAGGAAGTGCACCACCACGCCTTTAAGCGAGAGCCCTTTGATGCGCTGCGCTCCCCATTCCGCGCTGATCTCGTTGCAAGGCACGCCCCAGACCTTTTCCGTATACGACTTGAAAAACGTCAGGTAGAGCTGCCGGCCGAAGCGATTGATAATGAAATCTTCCAGGGTGCGTTCCTCGCGTTGGGGAAGCAGGGCCGAACGCATATAACTGATGCCGCAACGAACGGTGCGGGCAAGACCCATGTTCCTGAATGTCGCCGCGGTGAGGCTGATGGGATAGTCGAAGAAGCGGCGCAGATAATAGATGCGGCTCTTGCGCTGCCGGACCAGCATAACCAAATCGTCTGTTTGAGGATCATGCGCCTGGGCAATTGCGGGAATATCTCGTTGCTGATTTTGGTAGCGGAGCTGGCCCTCTTCGTCTGCGCCGGTTTCGACGGGCATCATCTCCAGCCACCAGCGCATCACGCGGTCCGACTTGGAAAAGAAGCGGTGACCGCCAATGTCCATGCGGTTGCCCTTGTAGCGGACAGTGCGCGATATGCCGCCCACCTCCCGGCTGGCCTCGATCACGATGGGCTTGATGCTGGAATGCCGCTGGAGTTCGATCGCGGCCGTCAGTCCTGCCGGACCCGCCCCGATAATGATCGCCGTCTGCTCGGCCACATTCTTACTCATTTGCATTGAATAACTTACTGGTGAAGGAAGTGCACGATGCGTCTATTACGCGCCCACACACAAAAATGCCCTCGCGCTTGACGCGTGGCTCCCGCTCGCCCTCTGCCATCAACTATAGCGGTTTTCCAATTGCTGTACCCCGAAAGCACATCGGCTGAGTGGCTTTTTCCTTAAGAAAGGGCGACTCAGCAGAATGTTTGCAGGGGCATGTGAATTGAAGAACCGCTCTAATGCATCCCGCGCAACATCGCCCGAGCCGGACCGCGCAGATAATAGAAGGGCCGGGATCTCTCCCAGCCCTCGCACTGCCTGCTAAACTCTTCCGGGATTGGGCCTGCTTACTTAGAGCGGCTGCACGTCGGCAGCCTGCCATCCCTTGGGCCCTTTTACCACGTTGAATTGCACGGCTTGACCTTCCTGCAAGCTCTTGAAACCGCTGGAGCTAATTGCAGAGTAATGCACAAAAACGTCTTCGCCGTTCTGACGCGAGATGAAGCCGAAGCCCTTCGCATCATTGAACCACTTCACAGTACCTTGTTCCATTGTCTTCGTATTTCCTGAATTGAATTGCGCTGGATGAATCGGACCTATGGCAGAATCTTGCTTGGTTGGGCGAGTGCTGCTAACGCCCGCTTCGGTTCTAACGCTGGACGTAGTGTAGCATCCAATTTATAAATAAATCACAAAAATTCTTTGCCGCAGCAAGATGTTCCCCAGTTTCCATCCCGGGAACTTATTGAACTGGAACACCTTAACGTCGTACCCTTGCAGTGTTACCACCGGAGGTTACCATGCGTCAAGATCCTGTCCCCGGTTTGTTGATTCGCTCGACCAAGCTCCTTGACCAGCAGTTTGCGGCTTTGCCTGCCGCAGGGCCGGCCTTCGAGTCCGCCGCCGACCCCGGCGCAATGGCGCGGATTCTGGAGGGTGTGGCGCGCCGGCTGGGCGACAACTACCCTTATTTTCATCCTCTCTATGCAGGGCAGATGATCAAGCCGCCGCATCCTGTGGCGCGGGCTGCCTTTGCGCTGGCCATGACCATCAATCCCAACAATCACGCGCGCGACGGCGGCCGGGCCAGTTCGGAGATGGAGATTGAGGCAGTCAGCGAAATTGCCGGGATCTTCGGATGGACGGAGTTTTTGGGGCACCTGACTTCTAGCGGGACACTGGCCAATCTTGAAGCTCTCTGGGTGGCCGGGCAACTGGCGCCGGGCAAACGCATTGTGGGCTCGGAGCAGGCGCATTACACGCACCAGCGCATCTCCGCAGTGCTGAAGTTGGATTATGCGCCCATTGCCGCCGACCATCGCGGGCGCATGAGCATGGATGCGCTTGAAACCGAGCTGCGCAAAGGCGATGTGGGCACGGTGGTGGTGACTCTGGGCACAACGGCCATTGGCGCAGTGGACCCGCTAGATGAAGTGCTGGCGTTACGTTCGCGGTACGGTTTCCGCGTGCATGTCGATGGAGCTTACGGCGGCTACTTCCGGCTGATATTGGATAAATTGGCCGAGCCCGCGCGGCGGGCGTACGAAGCTATCAGCAAGGCCGATTCGATTGTGATTGACCCGCACAAGCACGGGTTGCAGCCCTACGGCTGCGGCTGCATCCTGTTTCGTGATCCTTCGGTGGGCCGTTTTTACAAACACGATTCTCCTTACACCTACTTCACTTCAAAACAATTGCATCTGGGCGAAATCAGCCTGGAGTGTTCGCGGGCGGGAGCGTCGGCGGTGGCTTTGTGGGCCACGCAGCAGCTTTTGCCGCTTGTGCCGGGAGGCGAGTTTGCGCGCGGGCTCGCGCACAGCCGCGCCGCTGCTCTCAATCTCGACCGAAAGCTAAGGCAAGACCGGACCGGCCGCTTCCAGCCGCTCGCAGCAGGAGCGCCGGAACTCGACATTGTGGTGTGGAAACTGAAGGCGGAAAATCCGGAACAATCCTCCGACTTGGCGCAAAAGGTTTTTGACGCCTGCGCCTCGCGTGATTTGCATCTGGCGCTGGTGCAATTGCCGCTGAATTGGTTTGAGCCATCAGCCGGGTCAGAACCGGAAAGTCACGCGACAAAGGGCGTGGAGATGGTGACTTGCCTGCGCTCGGTGTTGATGAAGCCCGAGCACGAGGCGTGGCTCGACCGCATCTGGGAGAGGCTGACCGCGAGTTGCGAAGAGGTGATGGGAGAGTAGCGCGGGAGGTCAGAGGCAAAGCTGAAATCGGGGCCGGAATTTCCTGTTGTTCTGGAAAAGCCCCCGGATGCGCCAGGCGCATCCGGGGAGGATCAGAGAATGAGCGCGAAGGTCACTTGCCCGCAGGCACGAACTTCGAGAGCGGAATGGTTAGATCCTTCTCGATGGCTTTCGCGTGATTTGGCCGGATCATCAAGGCAGCCCTGATCGATTCGCCGTCCCAGGCAAGAGAGCGAACATTAAAGATGTTGCACTCGGCCTCGCTTGGGCCTGGGCAGACGTTCTCCGTGCCAGCTAATGGATAGACCATGGTTTGTGGTTTGCTTCCCGGGACTGTCGGCACGGACACCACGACAAGACTGATGACCCCACCTTGCGCGTCGGCAAAGACTACCTTGCTCGAATCGGCAGCCCAGATGAACTGAGAAGCTCGTTGGTGTACTTGGCCGTCTTCGACATTGGTGTTCTCCCGGCCCAACTCTCCGGCCTTGAGAGGATAGACGGGCACCCCGGCCAGGGTAGAGTCATAGTTGATAGGCTCGGTCGGCGGTCCATCCTGCGCAGGGCGATTCGGCCAGTTCGAGGCTCGGGTTCCTAGTATGTCATACAGGCGGTATTGGTCGTCCTCACCTTCAGCGCCGTGCATGGAATAAAAACGAACGAACAGGACATAACGATTGTCTGGAGAGAGTGAGGGTTTAGCGGAACTCCAAAAGCTATCGAGCAGTTTGGCAGGGGATGTTCCAATGACGCCCACAAATTGCGCGCCTGCCGAGAGATCAGCTAAAAGTACAGCGCGATTCTGAGGCGCACGGTGAATCGCATAAACTTGTTCAAGGAGGTCTGGCAGTGGTGCACGCTCCGCTGGATTTGAACCCCGCTGGACCACGACGCTCCAATCCTTGGTCGATGCGTCAAGGTCTAAACTTATATCGGCGTCGTGCCAATAAATCTCGGGTTGTTTACCGGTAATTCCATGATCCTTTGGAAGTTCCTTTACCTGCTGCGCACAGCACGGAACAGACAAGGTTAAAAACGTTAGGGCAACACAGGCCATCCAAAGTGAGAATGCCTGCAAACGATTTTCGCTGCGATTGAATATGCCATGAGTCATTGCAGTGTCTCCCTTTATCTGGTTGTGGATGTGTAATAATTTCCGAGATCGCCGATAGAGCCATGAGCATCGCATGCTTGATTGTCTGTATAGCTGTCGATGTGTCCTCCGTCGATGCAAGCTGGGCATTTGTCAGGCGGGTTCTATAAAAGGGGATGTCAAGTAAAAACACTTCACCTGATCCGCCGGGGGAAGGGTTTTTACTGACATCCAGCCCCTGTTGGCAGCGGCAACATACTTCGCCCGGGCATGGTTTT
>JBEKSE010000055.1:0-25467 GCA_049517315.1 Occallatibacter sp.
TCCCTTCTTCGGCACCAATTATTGGTATATCTAACTGAATCTAATAGTAAATAGAAGGAAATTCCAGCCTTCCGCAAATCAGCTTTTGCCAACTCTGTCACCCAAGTCCATGGCTACAGTCTCAATCTAAGACACTCTCATACAATTCCTGGCGGAGTGCTCGAGGACCTGCTGAATGTGCACGTCCACCTGTCTGAGCACGGCGGGCGACACTGCGCAGCCATCGGTTTCGTAGGTGAGCAGGGGCATACCCTGTTGAATGCTGAGCGGCTTGAGGATGGCCTCCGATATCCGAAAGGGTAGACAGTTGAAGGGTCCGATCAGGATGATGCCGTCGTAGCCCTCGTATTCAGCATTCAGGCTCTTGCCTACCGTCGGAGTGATTTCGCCGAATATATTCGGTGAAACATGTTCCAAGCTTTTCTCAAACTGAGCGACAATGTCGTTGGGCCTGGAGATTAGAAGCCCGGTCTTCAAGAAAATTTCGCGGTAGCGCTGGTCGGTTCTTCGTCCCGACTGATATCCCCACCATTGCTGCAGGTACTGTTGCCCATCGGATTCGAAGACCCTGGTGCAGGCCTTCGCCAATGCAAATCCACCGGGCTTCATGCCCCAGTTATTCGCCGTTCCTCTCATCCCGTCATAAGTGACATACAAGAACAGGTCCGTCAGATCGACGGGCTTGAGGATGATTCCCCGCGCTGCGTAAAGATCGCGGACGCCATCCATAAAGAACGGGCTGAATCTGGCGTAGAAGTCGCCTGTCACCACAACCTTGGGGCAGGCCAGGGGATCCCGCATCCGCGGCAGCGCGGCCAGGCACTCGACAAAACCTGGAAGTTGATCGGAGAAATCGTCGAGCGTGGTTGCACTGGCCCTGAATCTGTCCCATTGCTTTTGAAACAGATCGAGACTGCCAGGCGCCCCCGCCACGCGCAGAACATGATCGATCTCGACCAGGATGTCCGCCAGGAGAACCGCCGGCGAAAAGTGCTTCATCAGCGTAAATGGGTCGAATCCAAGATAGTCATTCTCCGCACCGGGATTAAGCATGAACATATCGGACAGCCGATGCTCGGTGATGAACCGCTCAAAGTAGTTCATGTACGCTTCGCTCACGCAGGGAGCGCCGCCGCGCATCATAATGAAGCCGGCAATCTCACCAGGCGACCGATCCCGATTGATTTGCAGAAGTTGTCCAACGGAAAGAGGCAGCGGCAGGCACTCGCGGCCTGAAGTGAACTGCAAGCCGAGATCGAGTTGGCTGCGATCGATGGGAACCACGGGGCCAGTATGCAGGCCAAGCCAGTTGAGAGCCATGGTTGCGGACTGCGCGTGGAACTCAGAAAAGTTGAGCATGTGCAGTGTGACCCGCGGGTCGGTAAGCGGCACGTTCTCGCCGTTCGAAGCGATCACTATGCCGCCCTTGGCCAGCCGGCAGGGAGTGAACGGCTCGGCCTGGCCAGGTTGAGCCGCACGGTAGTTTTGCACAATATCGAGGAAGGCCTCCAGACGCGTTTGCACGCCGGCGTCGGCGGTATGCGCATCGATTTCGAGTGTCAGATAGGGCTTTGATTCCAATTCAGAGGCCAGCAATGAGTGTGTGAAGGCATCGATCGTGCAACTGAAATTGCTGACATTGAGGAGGAAAAGGTTGGCGTGGCGCTTGGCGAGCGAGGCCGCATTCAAAATCTGATTCGCGAAATGCCAAACTGTCGTTCCTGCGCTGTCCGGCATCAGGCAATCGGCGGGAATCGTCAGCACTCCCATGCTTGAGAGCTTCTTGCCCACAGATTGCGAGGCCTCGGGTGTGTACGCGTTATAGCTGTGCCCCGCCAGCAGGATGGCAGGCCTGTCCGCCGCCAGCGCCAGCGCCAAAGCTTGCCTGCCGATCTCGACAAGAGCGCACTCGGCTCTGGTTTGTTCGCCCATTGCCGCCGCCCAAGCCTCGTTGGCCAGCTCGCGCGAGACTCCCAAGTCGCGCACCGCCATCTCGGTCATGGCCGCGCTGGTCGCCATCAGGTTGGTGAAATCCAGAACCGGGGAAAGGAACTGCGTATCGGGAAATGCCTTGGCAAGGAAATAGGGTCCGGCTTGCGTGATCGGGCAGAGATAGGAATCCTTGCCCTCGCCGTTCTGGGGCATGCGCGCCACCTGCGGTAGAAAGACCAGACGTACACCCTTTTGCGCGAGATCCAGAACAGCTCCGTGTGCGATCTGCGCCGGCAGGCAGAAGCCGGAGTGAGATCGGAGACCGCCTCGCGGGTCCACGGCGGACAACACAATCTCCCTCCCCAAGGCCGAGAAGAATGTCGAATAGAGAGGGAACAGGGAGTGTGTCGTCAGCGCGCGCGGAATGCCGATGCGCGCCTCCGAGACAGGCGTCTTGGGGTTGGGATAACCAAAGGATTCCTCAAGAAACGATTTGGCGGCTTCAAACGCCGGCCCAACGTCCCAATAGAGACGCGTCTTCAGCGCCCTTCTTTGCTCCAGATCAATGTGTCTTGGGCCGCCATAGAGGATTGCAGCCCGTTGCTCCACCAGGTCGGGAGCAGGCGCAGTGCGGGTCTTTCTCTTCCACACGTTCTCGTACAAGCTGCACCGGCCGCCGAACGGGAAGCGCCTTCCGGCCCCTTCGAAGCGCTCGATGCTACAGCACATTTTGCACGCCCGGCACGTGAACCGGCCGACAAGCTTCATCTCTGCCGACGCCAGAGTCTCCAGATCGGCGACAGTGCCCATGGCGTTGCCTGAACGTTCAAGAGCCAGCAGTCCAACACCCAGAGCGCCGAGCAACTCCGGGTTGGATGGGATTACGACGGGGCGTCCGACACGCTGGGCAAATGCGTGCCCAACGGCGCGGTTCAGGGCCACACCTCCCTGCAAAAGCACCTTTTTGCCCACCGGCCGCTGGCCTTTGACCTTGGTAAGGTAGTTCTCCACGATGGCATAAACCAGGCCGGCGAGGATGTTGTCGCGGCTCTGGCCCTGCTGTTGGGCGATGCGGATATCGGAATTGATGAATGCCGCGCAGGTGGTTTTGAATTTCACCGGCGCGGCGGCTGCCAACGCGATGTCCGCGATCTCGGAAACGGCGATGCCCAGATCGCTTTGCGCGCTCTCCTCGAGAAACGATCCCGTGCCTGCGGAACAGGCGCTATTCATGGCATAGCCGACCGGCACGCCGTTGCGCAGGTAGATATATTTGGCGTCCTGCCCGCCGATCTCGAAGATCGTATCCACGTCCGCGGCAAAGTGGGTTGCGCCGGCAGCCTGGGCTGAGATTTCGTTGTAGACCTGGTCTGTGCCCAACCACGCGCCAATGAGTTCACGCGCCGACCCAGTCGTGCTCAGAAGGCCCACCGGGCGATTGCCAACCTGGCCGATCAGCGCCTTGAGGCACTCTCGAACCGCGGTCACGGGATCGTCGTGCGTACGCGCGTAGTGCGAAGCCACAATGCCTTGCGTCTCAGGGTCAAGCAAGACGGCCTTGGTCGTGGTTGAGCCCGCATCCACTCCCAAAACCATCGGACCGTCGGGCGGCGCCTGTCTCGGCGGCGGGGCCATGACCTGCACCTGCTCCTTGTAGCGATCCAGCGGCGGGAGCGTATCGAGAACCGGCGGAAGCGAAATGTGCGGGGATTTGTGGCTCGGGCTGTCGCGTGTGAGCAGCGCCGTTCCCCACGCTTCGAACCACGGGCTTTCCGGAAGCACGATCAACTCAGTCTCCGGCAACTTCGCGCGCAATGCTTCCAACAGCGCGGCGTTGCGCGTTACGCCTCCAATCAGCAAAACGCGGCGCAGCGAGCTCTGCCCTTTCTCAAGCAGCGCGACGACCTTACTGGCCATGCTGTCGTGCAGCGTCTTTAGGATGTCCGCGGGAGTGGCCTCATGGCGATTGAGTTTGTGCGTCACGTCAGATTTGCAATGCACCGTGCAGCGCGAAGCCAGCGGCACAACCGTCCCGGAAGAGGAGAGCTGAATCGCCGCGTCGAGGTCGATTCCCATGCGGCCGATCAGTTGCACGAAGAACTCACCGCTGCCCGCCGCACACTTGTTGTGCGACAGGACATTGATGACCTTTCCATCCGCGAGCGTATAGGCCAGGAACGATTCGCCGCCCAGCGAAACCACGGCATCGAACCCGCTTTCAGCGCGTTCGCGCCCCACTTCGCGCAAGGCCCGTTGGATGGCGGCAAATTCGGAGATATCGCCCAGATGGCCCGATACACCGAAATATTCGGCGCCGGAGAACTCGGGCTGCGCGAGCAACTGACCGAGAACTTCCAGGGGGCGTCCCCGATGGGAGATCACTTTGGCATTTTTGACATGGGATTGGACCGCGACCACCTTGACCGTCAGTGCACCGATGTTAATGCCAACGTAGGACATGGCGACTCGGTACTGAAGAAAGCAGGTGAAAGAGCTTCGCGGACAGGCGAAATCTGTAAATCCGATCGACTCAAATCTGCATGCGAGGAACTGTACTCCGAAATAATGGAAAACGACAGTACGCTCGAAAAATCGAGGAACGACCGCATTGATAATGCTCAGTATTGGAAATCGCGGAAGTGATCTTCATCACGCTCATGCGCTTGAATGGGTCGAAACTCGAGTCACCAATGCAGAGTCAATGGCTTAGCGCGCCAGGAACCAACTGCGTGACTCTTCCAGCCGTGCTCAATCGACATCGCGTCAGAAGCCTGACGACTGATAAGAGCGAGTTACCCGGATTGCTGGATGACAACTCACGAATTTGTAAGGGTGGATCATGCCGGACAATGAGGAGGTCGCATTTTTTCATATTCAGGCACTAAACTCTGCTCCGCCAGTCCGGCTCTACAATGAAGCGGTATGCCTACAGCCGTTCGTTCACACGCAAAGATCAACCTTGGCCTCGGAATCGGCGCGCCGCGTCCCGATGGATTCCATGCGCTGGCGACCGTTTACCAGACGCTGGAGCTTTATGACGTGGTGACAGTTGCGGCTCGTCTCGCAGCCGTGACGTCGCTGAAACTGACTTCAAATGACAGCCGCGTTCCTACCGACGCACGCAACACCGCCTGGAAGATGGTTGCATTGGCACTGGAGGCGCTCAACCTCACTGCCGAGGTCGAAATCCATATAGAGAAACGGTTGCCGGTGCAGGGCGGGCTGGGAGCGGGTTCGGCGAATGCCGTAGCGGCGCTGGTGGGGCTGGAGGCGGAGCTGGGAATCGCAAGTCCCCAGATCAGCGAGTCGGCGAGTCAGCAAGTCGGCGAGTCAGCTTTGGATTCTTGGCCTGCACGGCGTCTGGAGATTGCCGCTAAAGTCGGCTCCGATGTTCCGCTGTTCTTGATTGGCGGCGCCGTTCTTGGACTCGATCGCGGACAGGAGGTTTCGCCGTTGCCCGATTTCGAGCCCGTCTGGTGCGTGGTGGCCGTGCCGGAGGTTGGCGTCTCCACTCCGCAGGCCTTTCGCGCGTGGGACGCCCTCTGCGCGGCCGAGGGTTTGACCGCGGAGGCCAGTGCAGATAAACTAAAAGAGTTGAGCCGCGCCTATGCCAGCGCCTTTGCGGGAGAAATCCCGGGAGGACGGCGAGGAGTTGGCTCCTCCGGTGTTCTCCCAAATGGAGAGAACCTGGCCGGACCACAAGAGTCCGTGCTTGTCCGCACCGGGATCACGAGCTGGATCGAGAACGATTTTGAACGCGTCGTCTTTCTCCAGCATCCCTCCCTTGCAGAGATCAAGCGCATACTTTTGGGCCCGGGCACACCGGAGGCAGCTAGCCATTCCTCGTCGTTGGTGGCCTCGCTGTCGGGGTCCGGTTCGGCGCTCTTCGGGTTGTATCTGACTCGCGGAGATGCTGAAGCAGCTTGCCAGCGTTTGGAAGCGGCCAGCGTTCGGAATGAGTTGACCCGGACTCTGCCGCGCACTAAATACTGGGGCGAAATGCTTCTGCCGTAAACAGGTTGACAGCCGTCTATTGAGCGCGAGAGACTCGCGACGGTTGTTGAGTTGGGCGATCGTCTAATGGTAGGACAATGCCCTTTGGAGGCATTTGTCCAGGTTCGAATCCTGGTCGCCCAGCCAGGTTCTTTTGAGACGCGAAAACCGGAAACAGCCAAAGCCAACCAGCTTGGAGGGAATTCGGAGATGGAAGTGGAAACAGTGACGGTAGCAATCGAAGACAAGCAGGCGGAAAATGGACCAAAGATAGTGAGCGATGGTGCGGGCAAAGAACCGGCGCCCATTGAAGCCGTGCAAGCTGCTGTCCCGGCCGATGCTGCCAAAGCGAAAGACGTCAAACCGGCTATCGAGCGTAAGCGTAGCCGCAATCTGAGCGAGGACAAACGGTTCAAGCTCTTCAGCGGCACCGCTAATCGGCCTCTGGCCGAGGAGATTGGCCGCCACATCGGCGTGCCCGTGGGCGAAGCCAAGATGCAACGCTTTGCCGATGGCGAAGTTTATTTTCAGTTGCTTGAGAACGTGCGCGGCGTGGATGTTTTTATCGTCCAGCCCACTTGCTATCCGGTCGACCAGCATCTGGTGGAACTACTGGTGATGATCGATGCGCTCAAACGGGCCTCGGCGGCCAGAATCACGGTGGTCGTGCCGTATTACGGCTATGCCCGCCAGGATCGCAAGGACCGTCCCCGCGTGGCCATCAGCGCCAAACTTATCGCCGACCTGCTGACCACTGCCGGAGCAAACCGCGCTCTTTTCGTTGATCTTCATGCCGCACAGATTCAGGGCTTCTTTAATATTCCTGTCGATCATCTCTTCGCCAGCCCGGTGCTGGTGAGCTACTTCCGCGAGCTCAACCTGCCGAATCTGATTGTGGTTTCGCCCGACGCCGGCGGCGTGGAGCGTGCCCGTTTCTTCGCTCAGAAGGTGGGAGCGCCGCTGGCCATTGTGGACAAGCGCCGCACCGACCTGAACGTTGCCGAGGTTATGCATGTTGTGGGTGACGTGAAAGGCAAGAGCTGCCTCATCATCGACGACATCATCGACACCGCGGGCACGCTGGTGAAGACAGTGGACGCTCTCTTCGAGGCCGGCGCGGCCGCGGTTTATGCCGGCGCCAGCCATGCCGTTCTTTCCGGCCCGGCCATCGACCGCATCGCCAGCTCGCGCCTGGAACAGGTGGTGGTTACGAACACCATTCCGCTGCGCGAGGCGGCACAGAAGTTGCCCAAGATTAAGGTGCTTTCCATCGCCGGCCTGCTGGGTGCGGCCATCGAGAGCATTCACATGGAAACCAGCGTGAGTACGCTGTTTTCTTGAGTGGTCAGTGAGCAGTGGCCGGTGAACAGTGGCCGCTGAGCAAGGATCAGTTTTATTAACAGAAAGTTAGTAGTTGGCAACAGAAAACAGACGAGCGGCTTTTACTGATCACTGTCCACTGTTCACTGACCACTGGCCTCAACAAAGGGAGCGGACCTCAACCATCCGTGCCCGATACCAGGAAACGAGAGACCGAATGTCAGAAGTAGTCGTAACCAGGCCCCGTGAGGGCAAGTTCAACAAAAATGCCGCGCGCCGCGTGCGTGTCGCGGGCAAGATTCCTGCCGTGCTGTATGGCCCGGGGAACGATCCGGTGGCCATCGAGGTAGACCCCAAGCAGATTTCCCGAATTCTCTTCTCCGAGACCGGCCACAACACGATCTTCGATGTTGAAGTAGCCGGACAGCCCGCGGCCAAAGCCATGATCGTGGACACGCAGCGCGAACCGATCAATGACAGATTGATCCACATCGACCTCAAGCGCATCGCCCTCGATAAGGCCCTGCGCGTTAAAGTGCGCGTCAAGCTCCTGGGCATTCCGATAGGCGTCAAGACTGCTGGTGGCATTCTCGACCAGGTATTGCGCGAAGTTGAAATCGAGTGCTTGCCGGCGAACATTCCCAGTCACATCGACCTGGACGTCAGCCATCTGGAGATGCACGGTGTCTCGCGCGTCAGCGACTTGCCCCACTCGGACAAGATCAAGTACCTGAATTCCGAAGACGCCACCGTAGCCCACGTGGTCTCCATCCGCGAAGAAGCGCCTACGGCTGCCGAGGTTGAGGCAGCAGCGGCGGCAACGGCGGCCGCAGAGTCTGCAACGGCCGAGACGGACGCCGCCAAGAAGGGCGGCAAGACGGAAGATGCGGCCAAGAAACCTGAGGCTGGAGCCAAGAAGTCAGACTCCGGCGCTGGGGCAAAGAAGTAAGCCTTGGCCGAAGCAAGTGAACGCGAGGAGCGCCGTGGCCCCTTTTTAGTGGTGGGGCTAGGCAATCCCGGCATGGAGTATCTGTGGACCCCGCACAACGCGGGGTTCATGGCCATCGACCGCATCGCCCAGCAAGAGGGTGTTGTGGTTCAAAACCGGCGATCGAAGGCCGCTACCGCAACCTGCCGCATAGCGGGGCGCGAAGTGGTTTTGGCCAAGCCGGAGACGTTTATGAACCTGAGCGGGCTTGCTGTAGCCGCGCTGGTTCACGAATTTGAAGCGGACCCAGCCCGGGATCTGCTCGTCATTCACGACGAGCTGGACCTGAAGCTGGGAACCTTCAAGATCAGGGAGCGCGGATCGCCGGCCGGGCACAACGGAGCCCGCAGCGTGACCGGCGCCCTGGGTTCTCAAGAGTGGTTGCGGCTGCGCATTGGCGTGGGGCTCGACCTTCCTCCTGAGGCCATTGCGGCAGGCGGAGGCAAGCGTCCCGGCAGGGATTATCTGCTCTCGCCCATGCGCAAGGCGGATTTGACGGTGCTTGACGAGGTGTTGGACCGGGTGGCAACCGCAACGCGTCGCATTCTCGAACTGGGGCCGGCAGCCGCGATGAACGAGTTCAACCGCAAGGAAGACAGGGATCAGGGAACAGGGAACAAGGATCAGAATTAGGAGCTGTTGCGGGCTGAGATCTTTTGAACTGTGAATTAAGTGTTTAGGGCTGGAGGCTAAGTTACTTCAGCGGAAAAGGAAACAGGATGTCCCGTGTGTATGAAGTTATGTTCATTGTTCGGCCCGATGCGGCCGAAGAAGATATCGACAAGCTGATCGCCGGCTTTTCCACCAACATCACCAATGGTGGCGGTGTGGTGAAGACCGTCGAGAAGATGGGCCGGCGCAAACTCGCTTACATGGTACGCAAGTTCAACGACGGTAACTACGTTCTCCTGACGATCGAAGCCAATGGCGCGGTGGTATTGGAGCTCGAGCGCCGCTTGCGCGTTACTGAGCCGGTGATCAAGTTCATCACCGTTCGCATCGACGAGGAAGAGAAGCGTCTTGCAAAGGTGAAGGCTCTGCGCGGAGTTCGCCGGAGCGCGAACGTTGCCGCTCCTGCTCAGGCCGTTGCGCCTGTGCCGGTTGCTGCGCCTGCTCCTGTGCCGGAGCCGGTCCTTGTCGCCGCTGAGCCGGTTCAGGCCGTCTAAGCACACCTTGTCATGAATTGCCGCCGCCTTCCCCATTGATTGGGGCGCCGGCTGCGGCCCGATCCAGCGTTCCGGCCTGTGCATACGAATGCTTTCCGGAACCCAAGAGAGTAAAGAGGAAACAGCATGTCTGACGAGACTCAAGCAAAGGCGCCCGAGACGAGCGCAGCAGCAACTTCCCAAGCCGGTTCCGGCTCGGAGTCCAGCCCGGTTTCGAGTTCCGGACCAGGTTCTGGTTCCGGACCCGGCTCCGGCTCTGGCCCCCGCTCCGGTGGACGGCCTGGCGGTGGACGGCCATCCGGTGGCCCCGGCGGTCGCGGCAAGTTTTTCCGCCGCAAGAAAGTCTGCAAGTTCTGCACCGAGAAGATCGATGCGATCCCCTACCGCGATGTTCGCCTTCTGCAAGGCTTTGTGGCCGAGCGGGGCAAGATCGTGCCCCGGCGGCTCACCGGCGTTTGCACCACGCACCAGCGCCGTCTGACTCGCGCCATCAAGCAGGCTCGGAATATCGCTCTGCTGCCGTTTGCCACGCGGCACTAACCATCGGCTGCCGTTCCGCCGGCTCGCAACCGCTCGCAGTGAGTGGATCTGATTTGGCGGAGGGCTATATTGTGGATGCCGATCTACGGCATTTTCGGAAATAGTGTGAACTCGCAAAAGTTGTGAATGTGGGGTTTTCTTAAGGAATAACCCACTCTCCGGTTGCGGTTCTGGTCTACATCGTTTCCGAGAATGCGTTCGAACCGAGTGCGGCCCGCTTTGGCTCAACTCTTTGCCCGTAAGGACAAGAGCGCCAACGGCGGCAGCCCGCACACAGGAGAATTAGTCATGGAAGTAATTCTGAAGGAAGATGTAATTCATCTGGGCCACCGCGGCGATCTGGTCAAAGTGGCCGACGGCTACGGCCGCAATTTTCTGCTGCCGCGTAAGCTGGCGATGCAAGCTACCCTGGCCAACAAGGCTGTCGTCGAGCAGATGAAGAATGCCGCCGACCGCCGCTCCGCCACTGAAAAAGCGCAAGCCGAGGCGCTGGCCGTCAAGCTGGAACCCGTCGCGCTCGACTTCACTCGTAAATCGGGCGAGGCCGGCCGTCTCTTCGGCTCCGTTACATCGGCCGATATTTCCACCGCTCTTGAAGCCAAGGGCTTCGAGATCGATCGCCGCAAGATCCAGGTGGACGAGCCACTGAAGAGCGTGGGCGAGTTCAGCGTGGCCATCAGGCTCTATCGCGAAGTCACGGCGCACGTGAAGGTCACGATTGTGGCGGAAGCTTCAGAAGAAGCCTCCGCTGCCAAGCCCGCCGCAGAAGCCCCCGCTGAAGCCGCAGAATAGCTTTTTCAACCCACGCGCAGTGCCCGCCCGTCGGTTCACTCATGGGCGGGCACTGCGCCTGTTAACTGGCCCTACCTGTGGCCCGAACTGGCGCTGGTGCTGGACGGGTGAAAAATGTCATTCTCCGGCGCGCCGCCTGACAGGACAATCAGCTTCTTCATAACCTTCATCATCTTGTCCTGGAAGCCGGAAACCTGCTCGGACTTTGGATAGGAAAAAAGCAGCCGTATCCGATTTGTATTAAGCCCCTCCTCGGGATGGCCCTTCGTGTCATAGCAGGCTCTCGCCTTTTTGCCGCCGACAGAAGTTGCCGTAAGCCGCAGAAGCGGTTCGCGTGAATTGCTGGCATCGCTGGGGTCGAAGATATCCCAGTAAATGTTGTTGGTGTCGAGTGCATTCAGGAATTGTTCGCAGCGGCTGCCGGGCTGCATAATGGTCAACGTGCTGGTAGGCAGATCGAACCGGACTTCGATATTGTCGTTGATTCCATCGCTGGGACTGAGCGCGATTAGCTTGCCGCGCACGTACTCCGCGAGGTCCCCCTGGGTAGCGTCAAGCAGCGGGTCCGGCGCTTTTACGTGTTTCCCCAATTTTGTGTTTTTCTCCGGCTTCGGTAGAGGCGCGGGCATAGGAGACCCATCGGACTGTTCATTCTTTGCTTTCATCTTGTCCAAAGAATCGTTCACAAAAGTCCGCACATTTTCCCTGTAATTCCGCATTTCATCTTTGGAACACGCTGTCAGGCATACAAGGAGCGCTGCGGAACAGATGAATGCAGCGCACCTCATGGGCCCATTCCTTCTCGTTCTTGACCTGCTCATTGTCTTCACCCGTGATGAGAATTCTACTCCTAAACCATTGCCCGTTCCTTCACCTTCAAGTACTGATTCAGCACCGACGCGGTGAGAGCTTCGGGGTTGAGATCAAAGGTCAGCGCGCCCTGCTCGCGCAGCCGCGCCAGCAGAAGTTCGCGGCGGCCGGCCATCTCCTGGGCTGCGGCGGCGCGAAACATCTGCTCCACATTCCTTGGCCTCGCTTGCGCGATAAGTTCCACCTCCGGCTGGGCCATGGCCACAAACAAGAGAATGTGGCGGCGCAGCAGTTGCAGTGCGCCATCAATCACCTCGGGGCGCATCGCGGTCTCAGCCAGATCCGTAATCCACAGAATCAATGACCGGCGGGGTTGAAGGCGATTAAGCGTAGCCGTAGCTCTGAGATGGTCGGCTTCGCTCGGTTCGGCGCGCAACTGGGCCAGCGATTCGATGAACTGCCGCAGGTGAGCCGCGCCGCGACCGGGCAAAAGCCGCTGTTGAATGCCCTGCCCATAGGCCAAAAGGCCCACACGGTCTCCGGAGTAAAGCGTCAGTTGAGCCAGCGCCACTGCCGTCGTGCAGGCGTAGTCGAGCTTGGAGTGGCTTGGCGCAGGGCCGGACCTTTTGTGAGACTCAGCCATCGCCACTCGCGCCCGCATCAGCCGGCCGCAATCGAGCACGATCCAAACCGGCTGGCTGCGCTCTGTCTGGTACTGGCGAGTGATAGGAACGCCGCGCCGCGCCGTGGCCGTCCAGCAAATATCGCGCAAGTCGTCGCCTTCGCGATAGTCGCGCAGGCTCTCGAAGTCGCGGCCCAGGCCGCGCAGTTGCGACCGGCGCAATTGCAAGTCAATCTGACGGCTGCGTGCGAGAAAAATTTGCTGCTCCTCGCCTGCGCGCAGGGTCGGGTAAACGCGAATCGTCTGCGTGAGCGGGGCTTTGACCCATCGCTCGGCGAGGCCCAACGGCGAACGGTAGCGCACGTAGAGCCAACCCGTCTGCCAGTCGCCGCGCTCTTTGGGTTCCACGCAATAACGGAGCGTAGCCGGCACGCGAGGAAAAGCAGTGAGCCGGAGCGTTGCCGGTTCCGCGACGAGGGCTGGGGGCAGGTCGTCCACCAGACGACATACGATAATCGTCCGGCCACGATTTTCGACCGACAATTCAATCTCGGTTTCGCTATCGAGGGCCGGAGCGTTCGACCACGAGCGGCTTACAACCAATTCGCCCGCAGCGGGCAGGCGAAGCCCGTCCATCAGAGCAAAGATCAACACCAGCGCGTCCCAGGCCGGCATCGCGAAGGCCAGCCGCCAATCCCAAAAGCCCGGAACTAGCCAGACAAAACCCACCAGCAGCAGCCCAATCGACCGCGCTGTCAACCCGAACGCCCAGCGGCGTCGCCGCTCGCAAGCAGCGCTGACCGGGCCGGGATGGAGTGAGGGCAGAATCATTGCCGCGGCACCGGGACGGCAGCCATCACATCGGCCAGCACGCGATCAGCGTCAAAGCCTTCCAGCTCCGCCTCCGGCTTCAACATAATCCGATGCCGCAATACCGGATTCACGGCGCGCTTCACGTCGTCGGGGACCAGGTAGTCGCGGCCATCAAACGCTGCCGCCGCCTGCGCCACGCGCATCACGCTCAGTGCAGCGCGGGGGCTTGCGCCCAGCAACAGCGTAGGCCACTCGCGCGTGCGCCGCACCAGCGCGAGAATGTAGTTATAAAGTTCCGGCTCAATCCGAATTGCCCGCACCTCGGCGCACGCCGCAGCCAGCAACCCATCCGGAATGGGCGCAATCTTCGCGTCTTCCAGCAGCCCCGCGCCGGAGCCCGCGTGGTGCCGCTCCAGAATTTGCCGCTCTTCAGCTTCCGAGGGATAAGCCACGCGAATCTTGACCAAAAATCTGTCCAGTTGCGCTTCGGGCAAAGGGTACGTGCCTTCAAAATCCACCGGGTTCTCGGTGGCGAAAACGGTAAACCAACTCGGCAGCGCCCGGCGCACGCCGTCGCTCGTCACCTGCCGCTCTTCCATACATTCCAGCAGCGCAGCCTGTGTGCGCGGCGGCATGCGGTTGATCTCGTCCACAAGTAGCAAATCTGTAAAGACCGGCCCTGCATGAAATGCAAAATCAACAGAGCCGGAACGCAGAATCGTGGTGCCCAAAATGTCGGCCGGCATCAGGTCAGGCGTGGCCTGCACGCGCTGAAAGCCGAGGCCGAGCAGCCGGCCCAGTGCCTTGACAATTAGAGTTTTTGCAATGCCCGGCACGCCTTCCAGCAGCGCATGGCCCTGACAGAGAACGGCGATCAGCACTTCCTCGATCACCTCGTCCTGGCCGGAGATCACACGGCCCAGCTCCGCGCGAGAGTGAGCGATAAGCTGACTTGTCGCGCGAAGGTGCTCCGCACTTTTTGCGTTTTGGTCGAGTTCGTTGGAATTTTCCTGGCTCATGAAGCCCTTTCCTGCTGCTTGGATTGAATCTTCTCAGATTGAGCGGCCTGGTTGCCGGTCTCGTTGCCCGGCCTGGCTGCTTCCGTCAACTTTTCGTAGTGGCCATGCAGCAATTGAATCAGCTTGAGCGCCTGTCGGGGACTAGCCGTTTCAGCCCACGCGGCTTCTTCGCAAGCGGCTAGGTCGGCTTCAAGGCTTTCGTCGGCCCCGGGAAAGCGCCGGCGAATCACCTGTGCCAGCTCTGCTGCGCGCATCTTGCTCGCCCTCTGTCCGCAAAGCCGCAAACTGTGCCGGCGAAAGCGCTCCCATGCAACCGAGACCGCTGTCGATGCTGCGCCTGCGTTGCGGTAGAGGCTCCCCAACGCCTCAAGAAACTCGATAGGCGTGGCCCGTGCGGGTGGAGGCAGATCGCGCACCGGCCCGCTGCGCCGGCTGAAGCTGAGCACGATCAACAGCGCAACCAGCACCAAACCAATCCACAGCATGGTGAGCGCCGGCCCGGCCGCGTAGCTCCATGTGGAGCGAATGTCGCCGTGCAGCGACTCGTCCCAATAGAAACGGTGGCCCGTGCGCGGCCCCAGCGAGTTCAGCAGCAGATCAAGGTTGTGAGCGCGGCTGAGTGAGCCGTTTTCCAACGGCGTGGAACTCGCCCACCAGACGATGTGTCCCTTGCCCCAATCGTACTCAACCACCGCGGGATTGCCTGCGCAACTGTACTCGACGCGCGCGGCGGGGTTGCCCATCTTCCATGTGGCGTGCGGGACCATCCACGCCTCGCCGGACACGGCCAGCGCGTCCAGTCCCTCAGGCTCCAGCTTGCACGCGGCAAAATTGAATTCCCTGGGCTCTTCGCTGGCTTCACCCGGCAGAATGAAACCGCCCCAGTATCCAGTGGAGAGCACGCGGCCGCCGCGCTCGACAATCTTGCGCACCGCCTTGATGTCGTCCGGCTCGCGAGAGTACGGCTGCGCAAGAATCACCACCGTCTCCGGGCCGGCCGTTGATGCCAGATCGCCCAGCGGCTGCTCCCAGCGTTCAATCGGATAATTGGAGCGAATCAGCGTCTCGTATGCGGCGCGGGCACCATGCTGACCGGCAAGGTAAGACGAGGGCAAAGGATTGTCGTTGTCGTTTCCGTTGGGCAGCAGAAAGCCGGTCGCGACGGCCAGGGCAATCGCGATTCCCACGCACCACAGCAGCAGTTTGCGATCCTTGGCGTCGAGCGAGGGAAGGAACTTCATTGTCTCGTTTCTCCCGCATCCCCGCCGCCGACAGTCTTCCCTGCAATCAGTCCGTCGGCCAGCTTTTCTGCCTGCGCGTATTCGCTCTCTCCCGCGGCCCGTCCGCCGTACCACGTTCTCTCAAAGCTGCCAGTCAGTGTGGCCAGTCCAGCCTTGCGCGGGTCGTCCGCGGCCACCAGCGCCAGGTACTCGCGTGGAGTGCGCGCCCGGTCGGCGGGCCACAGCCGTTTGGATTCGAGCCGGGAGATGGTCGCCCAATAAACGAAGTGAATCGCCTCGCGCCACTGGCCGGCAGCGGCGGCCCGTCGCGCGTCGGCAAGCCACAGTTGCCAGTCGCGTGCCGAAGCGGCACCGGGGGCGGGTCCATCGCTCTCCGGAACAAGCCGTATGCGCCAGCGGCGTTCCAGTTGAAGCAGCCCCCACGCCAGCCCCACGCACACCACCAGAATGAATCCCCAAACAAT
Organism: Occallatibacter sp.; assembly: GCA_049517315.1. Classification (GTDB taxonomy): domain Bacteria; phylum Acidobacteriota; class Terriglobia; order Terriglobales; family Acidobacteriaceae; genus Telmatobacter. The sequence goes on from JBEKSE010000055.1 coordinate 15,701, forward strand.
CACCCGGCCCACCCAGGCTGCCTGCGCCTGGAGCTTTGCGGCGCTTTCCCACAGCCGGTTGAGCCATTCGCCGAGCTTTTCCAGAAACGTATCACGCGCCGAGGATGTTTCCAGGTTGCGAAAATCGCGGCCTGCGAGCACCTGCCTCATCGTGCTGCGTTCGTTCGCGTGAACGGTCGTGACCGCAGCCGGGCCAGCCGCCATCGCGTCGGCCTGCGCGATGTCCTCAGTCAGGCGCGATTCGGCAGCCTGCAAAAGCTGGCTGGTGGTGGGCTTGGGCGGCCGCGTCGTTTCCTCTGCCGGAGTCTGTTCGGCACCGTCGGCGGGTTTGGCCTGAGTTTTGTCCTGATTCCCGCTCTTGTCTTGAGCCTTTTGCAGCGTTTCGTCCTTCAGTTGGGCCTTCAAGAGCAGCCCGCGCAGCCAGTTGTAGCGCACCAGCCGCCGTTCCGCATTAGGCGCATTGCCGAGCGGCACATGGTCGTCCTGCCCCACGAGCGCGGGATCGCAGCTCTTCGCGTCGCGCGCCTTGGCGCACGCGACAACCAGAGCATTCAACTCGACAAGATGCTGATGATACTCAGTGAGCGTTACCTCGCGCCCGCCGTCCGTCGGCTGAGCAACCGGAGCATCGGCGCGAACCGGCAAAGTGGCCAGAACCAGGATGCACAAAAGAAAGATATGCACCACCGATGGGACGAACAAGTGCCGTCCGCTAAAGGGTACGGGATTTACAAGCCGCGGAAAGACCCGATAGAAGGCGAGCTTTGTGTCATGGCACGACTTCAGTCGTGCCGCAAATGCCACACTACAAGCGGGGGCTTTAGCTTCTGAGGGAGTCTTTACGGGAGATACGCTTGCAGGAAAGACAACTTGCATCAAGCCTGCCCCTCTCCGGCTTCGGCTGGTGTAGTAACTGGCGCGTTTAATCCAGCCTCTTCCATCATTCTCTCGATGTCGTAACCTTCAAGGCGTATGCGCTGATCATAGTAGAAGAGGGTGAGAGCGATGGGGTAGATAGGGCCGATCAAGGCAGCAACCATGGCGTACATCAGATAGATCTCCGCCGGATAAAAACGCTGTGCTGTTGCCCCGAAGAATTGCATTCGGAAGAGCAAAATGTATATCCATCGACATACTAATTGAAGCCCGTACATCAACAACCACGAGAAGATCGCTACCGTCAGGAAGGTAAAAAGGATTCTCAAGCGACTGCCCTTGGTCAACACCCAGCTGCGCCGCAAGGCTCTGAATCCAGCAATTCCTTCGATGGCACTGGCCGGAATAGCCAACGACAAGCAACTGCCCAACCAGAGGAACAGTACACTCCCAACAATGATTGGCAACGACAGCAGGAGCACCGCAGCGAACCCACTTTGATCGCCGTTGAACGCGCCAGCGCGGTCTCCGACGAATGCTGCTACGGCAATCAACCCCACAACCAAAATTTCGGGAATGACCAAAACTGCAAACAACTTAAGAAATGCAACCCATAAGTAGCGGCGCCAACCCGCCACGGCAAAACCGATTGCCTTCTGGATCGAGCTTCCCTCGCCTAGAAATAAACTCGATGTTAAGTAGACGAGTGCTGGCAATATCAAGAGTTGCAGGAAGCCTGAAACGTGATAGAACCCAAGAGACACAATAAAGCTCCAAATAGCGATTCCAGGCTGTCGAAACGGATGAACGAGAGAACTTAGATGGAACCAAGTGAAGTCGGCGAGGTGAACGCTAAGCATCACCAGCGCAGGCAACACCGCAATTCCAACAAACAGCAGAAACTTCGCGCGGTAAATTTGAAACGTCCGGTCGAGAATTTCTCCCAGGTTCATGGGCCGCAGGTTCGCGTTCATGCGGACTCTCCGGTTTGCGGCGGTTCGGTCTCGATAGCGCCAGTTTTTATCGGTACGGCTGGCAGCCACGGCGCGGCCTCCTGCGTTGGCGTCGGCGCGGCCACCATCCCCGCCTGACGCATCATCCACTCGATGTCAAAGCCCTCCAGGCGTATGCGTTGGTCATAGTAGAAAAGCACCAGCGCAATGCCATAGACCGGCCCGATGAGCGCCTGCACCGCAAAAGCCGCGCCATAGCCGATAACAGCAATCACGATCGCGGCAATTGGCGCGTGTTGCGGGTTACTCATGCCGGGAAGCAGCGCAATGATGATCGTCAAAGGCAGCGTGACCCCCATCGAAAGCATCCAACTGAGTACCGCGGCCAGCAGAAAAAGCACAAAGATACGGCCCTTTGTCCCTTTGCTCAAAATGGAAGAGCGCTTCACCGCTGCCCTTGCGCCGATCTGCTCAACCACGCATGCCGGAAAGGCCAGCGAGAGCCGGAGCACCATAGAAAAGACGTAGCCAATTAGGGCGATGACGACCACAAACGCACCGATGCCGACGAGCACCCCAATGACGCTTCCCGCGCCCGTAGCCTGCCCCAGCGCAGCCATTCCAACAGCGAGGAAGATCATCGCAATCCATGCTGCCATCGGGATGCCCCCGATGATAACCGCGAGCAGAAGATAGAGTCCGACATAGCGCCAGCCCTTATTCCACACGCTCCGGTAGGCGTCGCGGATGGTGGTTGTTTCTCCCAGGTTGACGCGGGAGACGGCGTGGCTCATGGCCGCCATGGCCAGCGAGGTTGCCGCCAGCAAAATGGGTAGCGCCACCAGCGTCGCAGCGATGGCGAAGACGGCGACAAGAACATATCCCGCCTCCGTAGAGACCGTGCCGGCGCCGGCCGCGCTCCACCACGCGACAACCAAAGCGACGACGCACGCCAGCGCCAGCACCACCCCGGTAGGAATTACCGAGATGCTCAGGAAAAGAAGAAAGCGCGCGCGGTAAAGCTGTGCAGTGCGGTCCAGAATTTCGCCCAGCGTCGACGGGTGCAGCGGCTCATTCATGCTGGCTTCCCTGGTCTTGCGTAGCGGGAGGCGGTTCAAGGTGCGCGTCCTGTGCGAGCGACGGCTCGGCTGGGGCGGCTGCTGGCTGCGGCACGGTCAATCCCGCGGCCTGCATCATCCACTCAATGTCGTAGCCCTCCTTGCGCACGCGCTGATCGTAGTAGAAGAGCGTAATGCCGGCGGCCCAAATCGGCCCAAGAAAACTGTTGGTGAAAAAGCCAATCACCTGCGAAATCGCCAGAACTCCCGGTCCCAACGGTTGGCCGGGGTGCTTGAAAGCCAAAACAAAGACAAAGAACTGGGTAAGGCCCACCAGGCCGAGCTTGATGACGCCCACCAGCAACATCAGAAGAAAGATGCGTCCCCACGAGTCTTTGGCCAATTGAATGCTGCGCCGAATCGACTTGCGGGCCTTCAGATCCTCCACCACGCAGGCCGGAATCGCCAGCGAGTAGCGCACACTCATCAGTGTGGTGTAAACCGCTACGGGAATCAGCAGCACGAAGAAGGCCAGGAAAACCACGATGAGGGCCACTCCCTCCTGTGCATTGACTACGCCGACTGGCGGTCCAGCCGCGCCTGCGTGAGTTCCAGCGCCTTTGAATCCGCCATAGTAAACCAGGGCTCCGATAAGCCCGGCGTAGAGCAGCACAAACGGCAGCCAGACCCTGAAAGCCGTGATGGTCATCAGCCACAGATAGCGGCCCAGGCGGGGCAAGATGCTCAGATAGGCGCCTCGGATGGTAGCCGGCTCGCCCAGATGGACCCACGCCACGGCGCGGCTAATGGCGGCTGTCGCTGCCCCAACCAGGAGAAACAGAACCAGCAGGTTCACGCCCGTAGTGATCGCCGTCATCCATATCACTGCCCCCGCCATGTGCTGAGCTTTCAGCAACACGCCAAGGCCAATCTGCAACAGGTTCAGCACCAGCGCAACACCGGCGTAAACAGAAAATATTCCGGCAAACAGCAGAAAATTGGTGCGATAGAGTTGCGCTGTACGGTCCAGAATTTCACCAAGCGTGAGCGGGCGAAGGTTGCTTTCCATGTCTGGCTCCTCTGAAATGCTGTGTTTGCATTTTCCGGGATACTAACACAGACGAGCCGCTATTCCAGATTCTGAATTTTGGTTCCTTCGGGGATCTTGATCTGGAACTGGTCGTCGGAAAGCGTCATGTTCTCTTTCACGCTCTCGACCGTCAGAACGAGCTGATACTCCTCAAGCGGTCGCTTGATGGTGATGGTGGAGGGGTACCTCACGGAATCAAAATCATGGTAGTTCGCATAGTCAACCACGGTCTCCAGGTTCCCCGCGTTGTCGTATATATCCTGCTGATATGGCATCAAATCATCGCGGCGGAAGGTCACCACGCGCATCGGGGTCAGTTCGTTCGTGCCGGGTTTGCGGCGGCTGATACTCAGAACGTATTCCGGAACAGTGAACAGGTGCTTCCTGGCCGCGTCTTCCACCGTTTCCGAATCCGCCACCACCGCGTACAGATCGTCCGGTTCCAGCCCGCGCACCACCATGGCGTCGAAAAAGAATCCCGGCCGCATATTCTCGATCTGGCTTGCGGACTTCTTCCTCAGGTCGTTCGCACCCTTCACCGCCAGGCTCTTCGACGGAATGAACAGGGTGAAATTCTTTCCGTCGCTGGCCATGTCAAACATGCGCGTGCCCAGCACGGGAACCTGCCCCAGAACGCGCAGCATCTCCGGCTTGCGTATCAGGATGTGTCCGCGAAACGTGGTGTAGTCCCTGGCAGTGCCTTCCGTGGTTTTGAGTACGCTCGCCTGGAGTTCGACGGTGGCGTTGAGACTGTCGAGCGCGGCCCAGCTCTGGTTGAGCCGCTCCACCAACTCGCCTGGAGTGACTGTCTGCGTGATCGAAGGCGGCTTGGGAATGGGCAGTCTTCGCGTGGTCCACAGGCATCCGGAAAGCAGCAGGAGGGGCGCGACGAGGATTGCGGCGGCGGCGCGACGCTGGCTTGATTTCATCGGTCGCCTGCCTTTCGCATTGCGTGCCGATAACTCGCCACGTTGCGCGCATGCTCTTCAATGGTGCTGGAAAACAGCGACCCTCCCTGGGGATTGGCCCCTGCGGCCACAAAGTATAGGTAGTCCGTTTTTGCCGGCGTCATGGCCGCGCGCAGCGAACGCAGCCCGGGATTGGCCACCGGACCCGGCGGCAGGCCGGTGTGCAGATATGTGTTGTAAGGCGTATTGAGCTTCAGATCGCTCCCGTAAATTGCGCCGCGCCAGCGCCCACTGAGTTCGAGGCCATAAATTACCGAGGGGTCCGTCATCAGCGGAATTTTCTTGGCCAGCCGGTTTTCAAAGACGCTGGCCACAAGCGGGCGCTGGGCGTCTACGGCAGTCTCCCGTTCCACCAGCGAAGCCATGGTCACCACTCGATGCACATTCCCCTTCAATCCAATCTGCCCGGCCACCGCCCGGAAACGCCTGACCATCGCCGCGCAAATCTGGGCCTGAGTCGTCTTGCGCTGAAAATGATAAGTGTCCGGAAACAAGTAGCCCTCAAGGCTCGCCGCTCCGGGGTCCAGGTCAGCCACCAGGCTCGCCTGGGTTGTGGCCGCGTCAAGAAAATCCTGCCGGGAACCAAATCCCGCCTGCTCCAGCCTCGCGCCGATCTCAAAAATACTCGCGCCCTCTGGAATGACCACCGTCCGGGTATAAACATCGCCGCGGCTTATGCGCGCATAGACCTCGGTCACTGGCGCGGGATGATCGAATCGGTACTCGCCGGCCTTGAGCGTTCTCCGCCTCACCCAGCGCATCAGGTCGAAAGCATACTGGCTGCGCACCACACCCGCTGCTTCCAGTTGCTGGCCCATCTGTATCGTCGAGGAGCCCGGCGCCAGATCGACAAAAGTCTCCGTCTCCGGCCCGAAGGGCGTAAAAACCAGCCACGCAAGCGCGCCTGCCCCAACGAGCAGCAAGACGAAAAGGGCCCAAAACACCCCCGCCGCGCCAGAACTCTTCTTTCTTCTGTTCGTTCCTCTGCGGCGCGCCATTCTCTGCTGTTAACCCTTCATTCCTGTTAATGAGACGCGAGAAATCCCTCCCGGGACTCGCTACCTTCGATTGTAACGGGCATCGGGGCCTTATTAGGGCATTTCTTCGTTCGTGCGCCGGGAGCTTAAGCTAGAAGCCAGGAACTCGAATTCAGGAGCCAAGAGCTGGAGTCTGCCCCTCATCCCCGCTATCTCGCCCTCGATGTTGGCAATCGCCGCATTGGTGTGGCCGTGTCAGACGAATTGGGACTGACCGCCCAGCCGGTGCTGACGCTGGAGAGGCGTCACAACCAACGCGAGGACCTGCGCTCGCTTGCCCGGCTCTGCAGGAGGTTTGGCGTCGTGGGCATCGTGGTTGGCAATCCCGTGCATCTCTCCGGCGATGTGAGCCCGCAAGCCGTCAAGACACAAGCCTTTGCCGCCGAATTGGGAACGCTGACCGGCCTGCCCATCCACCTCTGGGACGAGCGTCTGACCACGCGTGAAGCTCATCAGATTCTGTACGAAGCCGGCCACGCCCGCCAGCAGCACCGGCGCGTGGTGGACCAGGTGGCCGCCACGCTCATTCTGAAGTCGTTTATGGAAGAAAAGGGAATAGGGAATAGGGAATAGATACTCCGCCGAAGGCCGTGGCTCATCGGACCGTGCGCGGAGGTACGCCAATATTTATTCAGAGCTGAATCATTGGCCGCTCCGGGCGGGGCCTGGCGCGATCCAGAAACAGCCTCATGCGCAGAGCCTCGCCCCGCTGAATGGCCACCAGCCGCATATGCCTGCGGATATGGTCGCCGTCCTTCAGCAGCTTCATCTGCGCCTCATCGAACGCGGCATCTTTCTCCAAACGCGCAATCCGCTCTTCGATAGAGCGGCGAAACCGCGGGCTAATCTCAAATCCCTCGCTGGCTGCACAGCTGGTCGTCATGTCTTGCTCCTGAGGAAGAAAAGTGGGCACGGCGAAAAATAATTTTTCCGGAGGGCTAAACTTCTTTCTACCTCTGCCGATAGATATTAGATAAGACTCATTCCGTTTGCCAGATTACCTTGTGACAACACGAAGGTAATTTGCTGTGTGGAAACGGTACTGTATGGGCTGCCTTTTGCCTGCTTTTGCACAGTTGAGCCCTGCGCGCGAGCGTTTCCCCGGGTTCTAGTTTTCCGGAGCGGCCGCGAAATAGCCCTTGCGAACCTGCACCTTTGTGCCGTCGCCGCCGCACTGGACCGAAAGCGCACGGAAGCTGCCGTCCATTTTGGCGTTCATGGGCGTGTAGCTGGCGATGTACTGAGTGCGCAACTCTTCCGCGATCTGTTGGAAAGCAGCTTCCAGCTTCTTGCCGTTGTTGCCTACGTCGATCAGCCGTCCGCCGGTCTCTTCAGTCATCTTTTTCATGGCCGAATAGCCACTGTAGCCTATGCTCGCGTAAAAGCTGCGGTCGGTGATCAGAATTGAGTAAACCATGACGTTGGACTTCTGCGCAGCGGCAATGGCCTCGTTGATCTTTGTCCGGCTGCCCGCATCCTCACCGTCGGTGAGCAGAATCAATGCCTTGCGCCCCGTCTCCTGGTTCATCTTCTGCTCCGCGGCCATGTAGACCGCGTCGTAAAGCAGGGTTCCTTTGGGCTTGCCGATGGAAGGAATGGTTCCGCCTCCCGCGCCGGGGATGCCGGCCGCGTGATTGCTGCTGCCGGAGTTGATATCAGTCTTTCTCATGGCGCGAGCCAGTTGGTGAGGGTTATTGGTGTAATCCTGCAGCAGATTTATGTCCACGTCGAAGGAGAGCAGAAATGCCTCATCTTTGGGTTGAAGCACGCGCTCGATGAACTGGCTGCCCGCATCCTGCTCAAAGGGCAGCACGCGAGCCTGACTGTTCGAGGTGTCCAGCAGAATTCCCAGGGTAAGCGGCTGTTGGGTTTCTGCCACAAAGCTCTTGAGCGTCTGAGCCTGGTTGTCTTCTGAGACCGCGCAATCGCCCTCGGTCAGATGAGAAACCAAATTGCCGGATTTGTCCTTGACAGTGAAAAATACATTCACCAGATCAACATTCAGCTTGAGAGTCGCTGCCGGCACGCCCTCGGGCGGAGCGGCCGGAGCGGTACTGACCGGGGGCGCATCCGGCGAGGGCGCCAGTTGGGCCCCGGCCGGAATCAGTGCCGGCAAGCCAAGCAGCAATACTGCTCCCCATAGAGGTCTCATTCCGGCCATTTTAGACGAAATTTAGGGTTTGAGGAGAGCGCACCTGAACGGATTCCCCCGGGCGTGCAACCTGCGCGGTTTCGGCACGTCTGATACTCTGAGGATTGCGCCCCTGTTTTTTGAGTGGAGAATATCTGTGAAGCTAGGTTTATCGGCAATCGCGCTGGCTGCGCTCCTGAGTTTGAATCCCAATTCGCACCTGAGCCTGAGTCTGGCGGCTGCGGCACAACAGCAACAACCCCCCGTGCCCGATGCCCCGACGCCCCAGGCGCCGAAGCCGCTGGCATCGGACGTGAACGGTCCGATCACTCCCGGTCAGGGAGCAGGGGAGAGCACGACCGGACCCTCCTCGTCCTCGAATCTTCCGGGACAGCAGCCTGCACCCGCGAGCCTGGCTCCTTCCAGTCAGGTTCCTACCACTCAGGGGAAGGATCTGGTGCAGACCTCAGCGCCGGAGCAGCCCGCAGCCGGTGAAGGCGTTGAGAGGGCGACCAACATCATTCGCCAGCGCGTAAATTTCGTTGAAGTTCCGGTCACAGTGAAGGACTCGAAGGGGAAGCTGGTGGCTGGCCTCACCTTCCGCGACTTCAAGATCTTCGAGAACGACACCCGCGAGCCAATCGCCTTTTTCACCACGGATTCTTTCCCGCTATCGATAGCTTTTGTCATTGACCAGAGCCTGACCTCCGACGTGATGAGCAAGGTGAACAACTCACTGGGCGCCATTCAGGGCGCGCTAACGCCTTATGACGAGATTGAAGTCTTCTCTTATAACAACGGCGCGCAGAATCGCTCTGGAGGTTTTACCGGCGCGCAGAGCGCACGGGTTCCTTTCGTGCTCTCCATGGCCAAGGCTGCAGGCGAAGAGATGCTGGTTCCCGTCAACGACGGGCCGATGGCCGGCTGCAACGTGCGCCAGAACGGCAATTGCGTCGATCCCAACCTGCAACAAGGGCGCTCGACCGGCGGCACTACATTCATGACCATCCCCAAGGAGATTCACACTCTCAACGACGCCATTCTGGCAGCGGCGAAGGAGCTTTCGACGCGCCCCAAGGGCCGCCGCCGTATCATCTATGTCATCTCCGATGGCAAGGAATACGGGAGCAAGGCCACCTACAAAGAGGTGCTGCGCTACCTTCAGACCAACAAGATCGCCGTGTACGGTACGCTGGTGGGCGACTCGGCACGCTGGGGCGAGGGCTACATGAGCCGCGTTCATCTGCCGTTTTCTATGTATGACAACCTTCTGGCCAAGTACATTCTGGCCACCGGCGGCGAGCCGGACTCTGAGCGCGGGCTGGACGGCATTGAGAAGAGCTACGCCAGGATTGCCGAAGAGGCGAGAAACCAGTACACGCTGGGCTACTATAGTCACCAGCCGGTCATCGACGGCAAGTTCCGCAAGATCGAGGTGCGGCTGGAACGGTCAGGCATGGAGGTTGTTGCGAAGCAGGGCTATTACCCCTCGGCAGAGGATATGCACTAAAGCTGGACCGATCTATTGGCATAATCGGCATAGGGGGGAGAGTCGCCTCTCCTCCCCTGCCACACCACCGTACATGCGGGTCCGCATACGGCGGTTCGGATGGATTGAGCTATTTCCCCGCGAACAAGCGTGGAAGTCCGAGCG
>JBEKSE010000056.1:0-25261 GCA_049517315.1 Occallatibacter sp.
AGCCGCAACCGAAAACAGCAAACTCGCCCCGGCGCGCCACCAAAAAAACAACCGCCTGCCGGAAAACCTTAACCGGAACACCCCACTCAGTCGGAACCGCGGGCGTTCTCACGCAGACACTTCAGCCCGCGATCATTTTGTCGCATTTACGGCACGACTAAAGTCGTGCCCTGATACAAAACACGCTGCTGAAACTTGTGCTATGCGATCACGGCAACCTTAGCACGCTTGCCCAGGCGGACGGAGATTTGTGCGGGCAGTGCGGGCAAAGAAATCAACGCATTTTCCGCTGTTTCGCCGTCGAGCTTGACGGCCTTTTCGGCGATCTTGCGGTTGGCTTCGGCACCGCTGGCGGCCAGGCCCATTTGAACCAGCAATTTCGGCAAGCGAATCTGGTTTGGTTCCGGTCCGGCCACGTCGGCATAGGCCACGGAAACTTCTTCCAGGTCTTCGCTCTCGCCTTTTTGCTGGAACATCTTCGCCCAGTTTTCGTCGGCACCAAGTGCCGCGGCTTCGCCGTGGAAGCCGGAGGTGATGGTGCGGGCGAGGCGCTTCTTTACTTCCATGGGATGCAGCTTGCCGGCAGAGACTTCAGCCTGGAGCGCGTCCACTTCGGATTGTTTCAGGTCAGTGAGAAGCACCCAGTACTTCCACATCAGCTCGTCCGAGATGGACATGAGCTTGCCGTACATCTCGGCGGGCGGCTCGTTGATGCCGATGGCGTTGCCGAGCGACTTGGACATTTTCTGTACGCCGTCCAAGCCTTCCAAGATGGGCGTCATCAGCACGATCTGCGGCTTCTGGCCGTATTGTCGCTGCAGCTCGCGTCCGCAGAGCAGGTTGAACTTCTGGTCCGTCCCGCCCAGCTCGACATCGCACTCCAGGCAGACCGAGTCGTAGCCCTGCATGACCGGATAGAGCAGCTCGTGGAGGCTGATGGGCTGCTCGGCCTGGAAGCGCTTGCTGAAGTCGTCGCGCTCCAGCATCTGCGAGACAGTGAAATGCGCCGTGAGACGGATGGTGTCTTCATAGCCGAGCTTGCCGAGCCACTCGGAGTTGTAACGCACCTCGGTGAGTTTTTCGTCGAGAATTTTGAAGACCTGCTCTTTGTAGGTCTCGGCGTTGGCGTCTATTTGTTCCCGCGTCAGCGGCTTGCGGGTGACGTTGCGGCCGGTGGGGTCGCCGATGAGCGAGGTGAAGTCGCCCACGAGAAAGATGACGGTGTGGCCGAGCTGCTGAAAGTGGGCGAGCTTGCGCATCAGGACGGTATGGCCGAGGTGCAGGTCGGGCGCGGTGGGGTCAAAGCCGGCCTTGATGCGCAGCGGGCGTCCGGTTTTGCGGCTCTCTTCGAGGCGTTCGCGAAGGTCGCTCGAGCGGATGATCTCCGCCGCGCCCTTCTGAAGCAGATCCATCTGTTCGTCTATGGGTAGAAACGTGCTCATTGTGTCTTTCAGTATAAAGTCAAGGGCTGGCTGTGTTTGAGAAAGGCGTTGGGGAGGAATTCCTGGCCTCTGGAGCCTGGAAACTGAGCAATTCGATACAGGAATTTTGGCTTTTTGCACTGATAGTTGTTCAATAAATTCTGCCTTCTTCGATTAGTGCACCAAGACTGGTGAAATCCACAGATTAATCCGTTTTTTGCACTTGCTTCCACAGATTGATCCATCCTACTCTCCATCCAGTTGGTGACCCTGTAGGGAATTGGGAACGCAGTTCCAGCCAGGTAGACGATGCGAAATTGGTTGAACTCGGCAAGCCATAGCCGGTGACGGTGGTGGTGGCCGAAATGAGATTAAGAAAGCATCCAGGGTTTGGCGGGAATGTGCAAGACCCGGTTGGGCACGAAGATTCATCCGCGGCTTCGGTCGGGGATGCAAAGTTCGAGACCTTCCGGGGAGTCATCATCGACCCAGCCGCAGGTGCAGGATTCGAGGCAACTCGAAGACGCATGGGCGGCAAAGCCGGAGGGTGCGAGATTCGGGGAAACCCGGAGATCCATTCACCGGCGCCGAAGGAGCGAAGCTTCGGGGCAACCCGGAGATTCACCATCGGCAGAGCCGGAAGATGCAGGGTTCGGGGCAACCCGGAGCCTCATCAGAAGGCGGCACTGGAGGAGCGTGGATCCGGGGCAACCCGGATATCTGCCGCCGATGCCGCTGAAGGATGCGAGTCAAGAGGCAACTCGAGACTCCGCCGCCGGCGAGGCCGGAAGATGCAGGATTCGGGGCAACCCGGAGCCTCATTGGAAGGCGGCACTGGAAGAGCGAAGACCTGGGGCAACCCGGAGCTTCAGCGCCGATGCTGCTGAAGGATGCGAGATTCAAGGCGACTTGAATCCCATCGCCGGCACGGCCGGAAGATGCAGGGAACGGGGCAACCCGGGAACTCATCGGAAGGCGTTATTGGAGGAGCAGGCTCAGGGGCGACTCGGAGCTTCACCGCCGGTAGCGCCGAAGGATGCGAGATTCGAGGCAACTCGAAGATCCATCGCCGGCAAGGCCTGAAGAGGCAGGATTCGAGGAGACTCGGAGCCTGATCGCAGGGCTGAATGGGACGATGTATGGTCTGGGTAACCTTAGAGTTTGCCATAATAAGACGCCAGAGACTTCGGTCTCTGGCGTCTTAGTTTTTGGAGGTTTCGAATGTGAGTATCTTGCTTCCCACCCATCGCAAAAAGTGCGATGGATGGGGCACCCGCGCTATATCGATAATTAGTTTCTGCTGCGCAATTTGGAGAGCAGACGAAGGATTTCGAGATAGAGCCATACCAGCGTGACCATGATTCCGAAGGCGCCGTACCATTCCATATATTTGGGAGCGCCGTATTGCACGCCTCTCTCAATGAAATCGAAATCGAGGACAAGGTTGAGAGCGGCGACCGCGACGACGATCAGGCTGAAGCCGATGCCGATAAACCCGGAGCCGTTGATGGAAGTGAATTGGACGCCGAAGAATCCCAGCAGCATTTGAAGAAGGTAAAAGACCATGATGCCGCCGGTGGCAGCGATTACGCCCAGGCGAAATTTTGCGGTTACCTGAATCAGTCCTGAGCGATAGGCGAGCAGTAGCACGAAGAGCGTTCCGAAGGTGAGCGCCACGGCTTGCATGGCAATGCCGGGATAGCGAAGGTTGAGCAGCGCCGAGAGGCCGCCGAGCACAAGGCCTTCGAGTAGCGCGTAGATGGGCGCGGTGACCGGTGACCATTCTTTTTTGAAGACGGTGACCATGGCCATGATGAATCCGCCAATGCCGCCAACGATCATCAGCGGCGCAACGGCAGACATATCCTGCTCGGGAAGAAAGAGATGCCATGTCCAGGTTGCGGTCGCGATGGCGCAGAGCAACAGGATGCCGGTTTTGTTCACGGTGCCGTTCAGCGTCATGCGGGTGGTTTCGTCAATCACGCCGCCATACCGCGCGCCGGAAAGATTGCGAAACGTATCCTCGCCCAGCGCCGGATTGGATGTCTTCATCAGTGCCATTGGGGAATCTCCTTAAGCGCAACTCCGGTCTGTGTTCTCGCCGGGAAATTGAGTGAAGCTACGATGCCTGCTTCAAGTTTAAAGCAAGCGGGCGGGTTGCTCAGTGCATTGGCGCAGCTTCATCTTTGGCGCCCGCGCCCGGCTTGTTCCTGCTCAGCATGAAGGCGAGAACAACAAGGCCCACCGACATCCACGATAACTCCATGTAGACGTCCTGGTAGCCTTGCACCTGCGCCTGACGATTGAGCTGGCTATAGATATTTGCCAGCGCCATGGCTTTTCCGTTGGGCGCGCCGAAACTCGAACCGAGAAAGCCGGTGAGCGTCTGCACATGCTGCTGGAAGGCGCTGGAGGCCGAGGTCATGGCGTTTTGCAGATGCTGCTGATGCCACATGGTGCGCCGAGTCACCTGGGAGTTGGTGACGGCGATTAGGATGCTGCCGCCGATGTTGCGCGCGAAGTTGATGAGTCCTGCGACCTGGTTGCTCTGCTCCTTGGGTAAGCCCACATAGGCGGCAGTGGTGATGGAGATGAAGCAGAAGGGGATGGGCATCATTTGAATGACGCGCAGCCAGGACGCGAGCGGGAACGACATATCGAGAGTGGTCACATTGGCCGCGATGCGGAAGGTAATCACAAAGAGCGTGAAGCCGGTCATCGCCAGCCATCGCGCGGCCACCTTGCCGGTGGCGTAGCCTGCCATGGGCATCACAAACAGCAGCGCGACGCCGCCCGCGGTCAGCGCCATGCCGGCGGTGGTTGCGGTCCAGCCCAGCAGCTGTTGCGTGAACTGCGGTTGCAGCACGGTGTTGGCGTTCAGCACGCCGCCCACCAGCATCATCAGAAAACAGCAGATGGCGAAATTTTTGTAGCGGAAAAGCTTGATGTTGATGAGCGGATTCTTGTGACGCCACTCCCACCAAATCAGCGCGATCATGCCGCCGACGAACAGCACAGCAAAGAAGCGAATGAAGCTGGAGGCGAACCAGGCATTTTCTTCGCCCTTGTCGAGCATGATCTGCATGCCGCCCATGGCGATGGCGAGGAAGCCGAAACCCAGGTAGTCCATTTGCCGAAGGCGGGAGCGGTCGGCCTTGATCCATGGCGGATCTTCCACAAGCCGCGAGACCAGAAAGAAAGCCAGTATGCCCACCGGGATGTTGATGAAGAAAATCCAGCGCCAAGTGAAATTGTCGGTAATCCAGCCGCCCAAGGTGGGGCCGATGGATGGCGCGAGAACGGCAACCAGTCCGTAGAGAGCAAAGGCCTGGCCGCGCTTTTGCGGCTCGAAGCTGTCAGCCATGATGGCCTGAGCCATGGGCTGCATTCCACCGCCGCCAATGCCTTGAATGACGCGAAAGACCAGCAGCATGGGCAGGGAGGGCGCTGCGCCGCAGAGAAAACTGGAGACGGTAAAAATTATGATGCACAGCAGAAAGAAGTTTCGCCGGCCCATCACGCTCGAAATCCATCCGCCCATGGGCAGCACGATGGCGTTCGAGAGCAGGTAGCTGGTGAGCACCCAGGTTGCTTCGTCGGTGCTGGCACCCAGCGATCCGGCGATGTGAGGCAGGGCTACGTTGGCGATGGAGGTGTCGAGATTCTCCATGAATGCGGCCAGCGCCACGCACGCGGCAACAACCCACGGATTCACTCGGGGTTTCCAGAGCGCGCCGGGACCGGGCTGGTGAATCTCCATAGTCCCGGAAGTTGCCGGCGCGCCGGACTGGCCTGGTGATGGGGGCGGAAAATCGGACAAGAACTACTCCTGTCTGCTGGTTCAGACTTTTCAGTTCGAACATTTGCTTGCCGGGGAAGCGCGGCTAACTAAAGATGATGCTGCGCGAGAGTCTCGCTGCAAAAAAATACTGGAGGCACTCAGTTTGAGCTTGCTAGGTACTTAGATTCGCGTGGTCGCCGTTGGGGTTCATCAATCTCCGGTGGCAAAATGCGGGCCTGCCGCATGAGTGAGGTCCGCGTCCGCGCCGTCTTTGGGTCTGCGCCACCCGACCAGCGCGATGGCCAGCGCCACAACCTGCATGGCGAGGACGAAGGCCACGCAAGCCGGCCATTTGCCCAGCGACCAGAATGCTCCGGGGAGGACTCCTGCGGCGGTGCCTCCGGCGTAATAACAGGTGAGGTAAACACCGGCAGCGGTGACGCGCGACTCGGCCGGTGCGGCCACGCGCAGATGGCTCTGCGCGGCGGTTTGTGCGATGAAGGTGCCGGTGGAAACCATTGCGAGGCCGAGGATGATGATGGGCAGTGAATGCGCCAAAGTAATCAGCGCGCCGGCCATGGTGCAGACAATTGCGCCACTGATGCCCGCGCGCAATCCCACGCGAGTGATGATGTAGCCGGCAGTGGGCGTGACCACAAGGCCGATCAGGTAAACGAAAAACAGCGAGCTGATGGCGGCCGTTGACAGGCTGTAGGGCGCGGCGCTCAGGTGGAAGGTGATCCATGTGAACACGGCCACCAACGTGAAGAGAACGTCGAAGCCGACGGCGTATGTGGCTACAAGGCGGCGATGTCGAAACAGATCGCGCACTTGTGTGAGGAATGGAGGCCGCGCGCCTGCGAGCGCCTGCGGCTGCCGGCGGCATCCATGAGGAAGCCATGCGTACACGGCTGCGGCTCCGACCAGAGCGACCGCCCCGAGCACGAGAAAGCTCACACGCCAATTGAACCAGTCGGCAAGAATTCCGGCGAGGTAGCGACTGAGAAAACCGCCGAGCGCGGTTCCGCTGATGTAGAAGCTCATGATGAAGGCGACGCGGTTGGGCGGCCACTCTTCGCCGATGTAGGTGACCACCACGGCGACGATTCCGGGCACCGCGATGCCCTGAAGAAAGCGCCAGAAGATGAGCTGGGCCAGTGAAGTTGAAGTCGCGGCGAACAGCGTGGGCACGGCGATGGCGATCATCCAGGCGACGATGACACGCTTGCGGGGCAGCCGCTCAGTGAGCGCGCCGACGATGGGAGCGGTGACTGCCGCGCCCAGCGTTCCGGCGGAAACGGTGAGCGCGACGCCGGTTTTGGAAGCATGGAAAAGGTGAGTGAGCAGCGGCAGCAACGGCTGCGTGATGTAGAGCTCAAGGAATGCGCACACTCCGCAGAGAGTGACAGCGGCCACGGCCAGGCTGCTGGGTGAAGAGCGCTCCGATTGTGCGTCAGGCTGCAAATATCAGGATAATCGATGAACGGGTTGGGCGGTTTGCTCAAGGCAGTGCGGCGCGAAGGAACGGATCTGAATTGCTTGATCTCCAGCTTTGGATTTCCTTCTCTCGCGCCTACAGCGCCTTGCCCATTTCATATGCTTGCTTCATGGCGCGGTTTGTGAGGATGTCCCCTATCTCCCATGCGCCTGCGCCATAAACGACGCCCTTTTCCTTTGCTCCTGGCAGACAGGAAGTGAATCCCCGGAAACCCTCGATGGTCCGCTCCAGAGCTGCCTTGTTGCTGTCCGCCGCAGTCACGATGAAATAGAACTGCTTATCGGTGATCTTGGTGTATTTCGCAACGGTGCGGTCAATCGCGGTCTTCATCTGTGCGCACATGGTGTAGAAGTAGACGGGCGTGGCCAGAACGATGACGTCAGCCGCAATCATGCTGTCGAGAATCTGCGCCATATCATCTTTCTGGGCGCATCGCCCAGTCTTTTTGCAGGCATAACAGCCCGTGCAGTAGTTGATTTTCTTTTCCGCCAGGACGACTTTTTCAACCTCGTGGCTGGCTTCGATTGCGCCTTCCATAAACCGGTCACATAAAGTATTCGAGTTTCCTTTTTTTCTGGGACTCGAAGAAAGAATCAGAACTTTCTTGCTCATTTCATTCCTTTCAACTTCTGAGTGAGGCTCTGTCTTTGCGGTGAGCAGGGACAGAGCCTCAGCGGTGGTCATGACCGCGCTGTCCGCCGCTTACCGGCCCACCAGCGTTGCATGGGACGCTGGATAACGAGCGCCTTCCAGCTTGATTTTCGAGGAGGCGTCTTCGAGATCACGGATATCTTCAGCGGTCAGCTGAACTTGTGTTGCTCCGAGATTTTCTTCCAGTCGAGTCAGCTTCGTTGTGCCCGGAATCGGAACGATCCAAGGTTTCTTCGCAAGGAGCCAGGCGAGCGCGATTTGCGCAGGAGTTGCCTTCTTCTGTGCTGCGAATGAACTGACCATATCGACCAATGCCTGATTCGCTTTGCGATTCTCCGGAGTGAACCGCGGAACGATATTGCGGAAATCCGTGCTGTCGAACTTTGTATCCGCGTTGATCTTGCCTGTGAGGAAGCCTTTGCCGAGCGGGCTGAAGGGAACAAAGCCAATCCCAAGCTCTTCAAGGGTGGGCATCACCGTCTCTTCAGGCTCTCGCCAAAAAAGTGAGTACTCGCTCTGGAGCGCAGTGACGGGCTGAACCGCGTGGGCGCGGCGGATGGTTTTAGCGGCAGCTTCAGAGAGGCCGAGATGCTTCACTTTTCCCGCTTGAATCAGGTCTTTCACAGCACCCGCAACATCCTCGATGGGAACATTCAGGTCGACGCGATGTTGGTAGAACAGATCGATGGCATCAATCTTCAGGCGCTTGAGCGATTCTTCTGCAACTTTCTTTATGTGCTCTGGCCGGCTATTGAGAGCGTTCCATTTGCCGCCGTCATCGGGGTTGGCTTCAAACCCGAACTTCGTCGCGATTACTACCTTTCCGCGAAACGGAGCGAGAGCTTCACCGACAATTTCCTCATTGAGAAACGGGCCGTAGACTTCGGCGGTATCGAAGAATGTGACGCCGCGCTCAACGGCGGCGCGGATCAGTGAGATTGCCTGCTGCTTTTCCGTTGCCGGGCCAAGCCCGAAGCTCAGGCCCATGCAGCCCAGGCCAAGAGCAGAGACTTCCAGATTACTTTTTCCCAGTTTGCGTTTTTGCATGTTTCTCCTTTTCTTGAGAGACGGTTGGCGGCTCTCAGCGATTGGTCATCTGCTCAACCTGCTCGGGATACCGGCCCCCTTGCACGGTAACTTGTGAGGTGATGCGGTCGATCTCACGGAGGTCGTCAGAGGAAAGGTCGAGGGCAAGCGCGCCAATGTTCTCTTCGACCCGCTTCAGTTTGGTGGTGCCGGGGATGGGAACGATCCAGGGCTTCTGCGCAAGCACCCAGGCGAGGGCGAGCTGAGCGATGGTTGCACCCTTGCCGGCCGCGAAGGCTTGAAGGAGCTCGACCAGAGCGAGATTTGCCTTGAGCGCTTTCGGGGCGAAGCGCGGGAGACTGCTGCGGTTATCTTCCTTGTGAAACTGAGTGTTTTCGTTGATTGACCCGGCGAGAAAGCCCCTGCCGAGCGGACTGTAGGAAACGAGGCCGATGCCGAGTTCCTCGAGGGTGGGTAGCACTTCCTCTTCAGGGCGTCTCCACCAGATTGAGTACTCATTCTGAACGGCAGTGACCGGCTGGACGGCGTGGGCGCGGCGGATGGTGTTTGCAGCGGCTTCGGAGAGGCCGAAGTGGCGGACCTTGCCCTGCTGGATCAGGTCCTTCACCGCTCCGGCGACATCTTCAATCGGCACCTCGGGGTCGACGCGGTGCTGGTAGAGAAGATCGATGGTGTCGACGCGGAGCCTTCTCAGCGAACCCTCGACGCTTTCCTTGATGTAGGCGGGGCGACTGTCGACGCCGGGATCGGGCCTGCCGTGCGGAGTGCGAGAGAAGCCGAATTTGGTGGCGATGACCACTTGGTCGCGCACCGGAGCAAGCCCTTCGCCCACTACCTCTTCATTGACGAACGGACCATATACCTGGGCGGTATCGAAGAGGGTTACGCCGCGCTCAACCGCGCCGCGCATCACCGCAATCATCTCTTCCCTGGTACCTGCAACCGGGCCATGGCCTTCGCTCATCCTCATGCAGCCCAGGCCGATGGCCGATACTTCCAGATTGCTGTTGCCGAGCTTGCGTTTTTGCATTGCGTCTCCTACTGCTTGTTTTCTTCGAAGACTTTTTTCGCAACAGCGATTGCCGTCATGGCGCTTGGCCATCCTGAGTAGAAGGCCATGTGCGTGATGAGCTCTACGATTTCTTCTTGCTTCAGGCCATTCTCGACACCTTTCTTCAGGTGAAAGGGAAGTTGTTCCGATGCGCGGAGAGCGATCAATGCGGTAATTGTAGCCAGGCTGCGATCACGCTTGGAAAGCGCGCTTCTCTCCCAGACATCGCCGAAGAGAACATCGTCGGTGAGGCTCACGAGCTTGGGGGAGAAGCTGCCAATGGCTTTTTCTGCTCCGGTTGGATGTGTTTTGCTTGCCATAATTGCTCCCTTTACTCGGATTTGAGAGAAGCCATGTCGATGGAGAAACGGTACTTCACGTCAGACTTCAACATTCTCTCGTAGGCTTCGTTGACTTTCTGGATGGGAATGACTTCGACGTCGGCGGTGATGTTGTGCTGACCGCAGAAGTCGAGCATCTGCTGGGTTTCTGCGATGCCGCCGATGGGCGATCCAGAAAGGCTGCGGCGGCCCATGATCAGGGCGAAGGCGGAAACCGGCAAAGGTTTCTCCGGTGCGCCGACCAGCGTGATGTTGCCGTCGATGGTGAGCAAATTGATGTAGGCGTTGATGTCGTGATCAGCGGCGACGGCATCGAGGATGAAGTCGAAGCTGCCGGCGTGCTTTTGCATCTCATCAGCGTTGCGGGAGAGAACGACTTCATCGGCTCCCAGGCGAAGCGCGTCATCTTTTTTGCTGAGCGAGGTGGTGAAGACAACCGTGTGCGCGCCGAGCGCATGAGCAAACTTCACACCCATGTGGCCCAATCCGCCAATACCGACCACGCCGACTTTCTTGCCCTTAGTGACGCCCCAGTGGCGCATGGGCGAGTAGGTTGTGATTCCGGCGCAGAGCAGGGGAGCGGCCCCGGCAAGGTCAAGATTCGTAGGCACGCGGAGGACAAATCGCTGGTCAACGACGATGCTCTCGGAGTAGCCGCCGTAGGTGACTCCTCCCAGGTGCTTGTCAGGCAAATTGTAGGTGAAGGTCGCATTCCGGCAGAACTGCTCGAGTCCGGCCTTGCACGCGGGGCATGTGCTGTCGGAGTCTACCAGACAGCCAACCGCGGCGAGGTCGCCCAGTTTGAATTTGGAGACTGCGGAGCCAACCTTGGTGACGCGGCCGACGATCTCATGGCCGGGGACACAAGGATAAACGGTGGGCATGACACCGCTCCACTCATTGCGAACCTGGTGAAGATCGGAGTGGCAGATGCCGCAGAAGAGGATTTCGATCTGCACGTCGGTTTCTGTTGGTTCTCGCCGTGCGATTGTAGTGGAAGCAAGCCGCGAAGTCGCGCTGGCGGCGGAATAAGCTTTGGCGTTGTACATGGATGACTCTCCTGGCCTTCTCGGCCGATGTTTGAGACGCAGGGTGAATGGTCTTGCCCCCGCAATTCCTCTCAGTCCAAAGGATAGGATGCGCCGATCCTGGAGCGGTATCACAATTCTTCCGATTTATTGCCTATTCCTCTGGACTCACAGTTTTTTGTGCACACCGCAACAGATTCGGCGGTAGGCTTAAATTGAGGAGGGCGCGGAAGCCTTATGGCCAGAGACAAAGATGCAAATGGGAAGCTGCCGTCACGCGCCGTTGCGATGCGGAAAGATTTGGCGCGCAAGATCGCCGCCCATCTTAGCGAGGATGGCAAAGAGGCAACCGCCGTGCCGGGCCTGTGCCTCTACCGCCAGAGCGCTCCGACGCAATGCACTTCCGCGGCCTACGAGCCGGCGCTGATTGTTTTCGTCCAGGGAGAAAAGCGCATCAATGTTGGCGGGACGACGCTGGAAGTCAACGAGTCCACATTCCTGTTGACATCGATCGACATGCCGGTCGTCAGCCAGGTGACAAAGGCATCGCGGGAAGAACCGATTCTGGCGATGATGCTCAAGCTCGAGATGCCGACGATTCGGGAGATTCTCAGCAAGGAGGAGTTTCGTGAGCCGGAAGCAGTTTCGGGAGCGCGCGGCATGGCCGTCGGCGAGAGCTCGGTCGAACTGCTTGACGCATGTTCCCGATTGCTCGATCTGCTTGACGCGCCCCAGGATATTCCATTCTTGAGCAATCTGATCCAGCGGGAGGTCATCTACCGCTTGCTGCGCGGACCGCGAGGCGAGAACCTGCGCGCCATCGCCACGCTGGGCGAGCAAAGCAATCGGACGGCGAAGGCTGTTGCATGGCTCAGAGAAAACTACGCCAAGCCGTTGCGCGTGGAGGATCTTGCGTCAGTTGCGCAGATGGGCGTTTCCACGCTGCATCATCACTTCCGCTCTCTGACCGCGATGAGTCCACTGCAATATCAGAAGCAGCTCAGATTGCACACGGCGCGCGTGCGCATGCTCACGGACGGAATGGATGCGGCGAGCGCAGCCTTCGAGGTGGGATATGAAAGCCCAAGCCAGTTTAGCCGGGAGTACAGCCGGTTCTTTGGGCAGCCGCCGATGCGCGACATCAAAACACACCAGATGACTGGCGCCGCAAGCGAGCGCGATGCAGCGTAGTTTTGTTTTCATCGGCCGCGAAGCCGAAAGACCTCTCTAAAACACCCCGGCCAAACGCAATTCCGACTGACGCGGCTGATCGCATCTGGCGCCGCAGAAGGAGAGCACGACGGGCGAGAGCGTGATGACCGGGCATTGCGCGTAGGCGAGCACTTTGTAAACGATGCCCGCGCGGGTGATGGCGGCAAAGCGAGAGACGCTCTGTGCGCCCATTACGATCAGGTTGGCGTGCTGCGATCTGCCCTGGTAGAGCAGCTCCTCCGTAGGATCGCCGAGCACGGCTCTCGTACGCACGCCCACCTTGTTTTGCAGGCCAGGTGGAACCATGGACGGCAGTTCGGACTCGATCTGGCCGAGGGTGCGGCCAGCGAGAGCCGCGGAGTCCTGCGGCGGGATAACGTGCTGCAGAATCAAGCTCGCGTTGTAGCGCGCGGCCAACTCCGCTGCGAAACTGACCACAACGCGACCGGAGTCCTCCGCGCCGACGGAGCACAGGATAGTGCGCTTGGAAAAGTGGCGATAAGAGCCTTCGATCACTTCCGGCCCGACGATATTGACGGGCACAGGAGCGTTGCGCAGTACCTCCTCAGCTACCGAGCCTACGAGCAGCTTGCCGACGGGGCCGGGTGTGTGGGTACCTATGACGATGCGGTCAATTCTTTGTTCGCGCGCGAGCGTGAGGATCTGCTCAGCGGCCGAGCCTTGGCGCACCACAACCTTGCAGCGAATGCCGAGCTTGCCGGCGCGCTGGGCAAGCGGCTCAAAGCGCTGCCTTTCGGCTTGGCTAATTAGGTAATTGCTGCTTTTCCCCGTGCCCTGGGAAACGGGCGAGTCTGAGCTGTCATAGGCATGAAAAAGAATAAGTTCCGCGCCAGATTCGGCGGCCTCGGCAAGAGCAAAGCCAAAGGCCTTCTCATTGACGGGAATTTCGGAAGCAAAAAGGATGGCGGCGGGTCTGCTCCACCCCGGCTTTATGGCGGTAACCATAGGAACCTCCTGGGTTGGACGTTCTGTAGTTGGACACCGGGCTAAGCTCGTAATTCGCAATACGAGCGGCAACGAAGAGCTTATCTGAAGGATGCTACGCGCCGACCGCGAAGGTTCCGGGGGATGGAAACCGAGCTGGACGCTTATGAGGCTTGTAGAAGGGTCAAGCCGTCACTTTTCTGTTCCACGAATCCGAATACATCGCTAATCACGCATGGAGGAAGTATCCGGGGAGCAAGGAGAAAAAACAAGAGCAATTTTGTACATAATCAGGAAAAATCCTGTGAAAAATTGGTGACCACGTTTGCAGGCTCGTGTGAGAGGAGAGATGGTCCTGTTTTTCTCTCGTGGCGCTGGCTGTCTCAGTAGCCTGCGGCCTTGCCGTAATGGCTGCGGTGGTCCTGGCCGCCCTCGAGTTCGCCGGTTTTGGGGTCCACCGCGATGCACTCTCCGTTGGCCCAGAAACCGTTTTGAATGCTGACGTCATAGCCCATGACACGCAGGGCCGAGATGGTGCCGGACGGGAAGCCCGGTTCGAGTTCGAGCCTGTCGGGCAGGTACTGGTGGTGGAAGCGGGGCGCGTCAACTGCCTGCTGAATGTTGAGACCGCTTTGGGAGGCGGAGAGAAAGATATTGGCGACAGTGGAGATGATGCGCGCGCCGCCTGGTGAGCCGAGGACGTAGCGCAACTTGCCGTTTTCCAACACGATGGTGGGGGTCATAGCGCTCAGGGGCCGCTTGCCGGGGGCGATGGCGTCTGCCGGGCCCTGGATGAGGCCGAACATATTGGGCGTGCCGACTTTGGAGGCGAAGTCGTCCATCTCGTCGTTGAGCAAAAAGCCCAGCGTGCCGGAGGTGACGTGAGAGCCGAAGTTGTTGTTGAGGGTGGTGGTGACGGCGACGGCGTTGCCCTCGCTATCGACCACGGAATAGTGAGTGGTGTCTTTCGATTCCGCGCGATGGCCAGCTGTCTTGGATGCGGGAGGCAGAAAGCCCTCGGGCCGCTGGAGCGCGGCGCTGGGGGTGGCCGCGCTGGGATTGATGGAGGCACGCCATGCGGCGGCGTAGTTCTTGGAGGTCAACTCGTTGACAGGAATGTGATTGTAGTCGGGGTCGCCAAGGTAGTCCGCGCGATCCATGTAGGCGCGGCGGAAGGCCTCGACAATCAGGTGCATCGACGCTGGGCTGCGGTCGCCGAGCTTGGCCAAATCGTAACCTTCGAGGATGTTGAGCGCGCTGACGAGCACAACTCCGCCGGAGGATGGCGGCGGGGCGCTGATGACGGTGTAGTCGTGAAAACTGCCCACGATGGGTTGGCGCTCGACGACGGTGTAGGCGGCCAGATCTTCGAGAGTGATGAGAGCGCCACCCTTTTTGAGGTCGCTGACCAATTCCTGGGCCATCTTGCCGTGGTAGAAACTGCCGGGATCGTCGGCGATGCGCTGGAGGGTGCGGGCCAACTCAGGCTGGCGGAAGACGTCGCCATCCTTATAAAGATTTCCGTCGCGCTGGAAGATGTGTTTGGAGTCGGGGAAGCGAGCGAGATCGGGGTCGCTGAGTTCACGAGCTTCTTCGGCGGTCAGCTGAAAGCCGTCGGAGGCTAAGTTGATAGCCGGGGCGATGACGCGCCTAAGGCCGAGCTTGCCATATTTCTGTTCGGCATAGACCAGCCCGGCGACCGAACCGGGAGTGGCGATGGAGCGATAGCCGGTGATGCTTGAGTCGGGAATGACGTTGCCGTTGGCGTCCTGGTACATGGTTTCAGTGGCCTGGAGCGGGGCCTTTTCGCGGAAGTCGATAAAGGTGGTTTTTCCGTCGCGGGAGCGCAGCAGCAGAAAGCCGCCTCCACCCAGGTTGCCTGCCGAGGGATGGACCACTGCCAGAGCAAAGCCGGTGGCAACCGCCGAGTCCGCAGCGTTGCCGCCCGCGCGCAGGATTTCGAGGCCGGCGTCAGAGGCGAGGTGATGGACGCTGACCACCATCCCGTGTGGCACATGTACCGGCTGTTCGTCGCGGTAGGGCATCGCGCCCAGTTGGGCGACGGCAAAGGAGGGGATGGAAAGCGCTGCGCCGAGCAATGCAGCCAGGGCGGGGAAAGACGGCCATCGAGTCATGTTAGTGACAGGATAGCGCAGAAGGGAGGCTGTTTCGCCACGGATTGAGCTACATTGGCCATTGCAGGACTTTGGTAAGGCGGTATCATGCCCCATGCTTATCCACTGGCATGGAGTCCTGTTTCTGACAGCGGTTTTCGTTTTCTCCACCAAAGCGACCTGGCCGCAGGCTGCGATCTCGGCTATGCCCGCGCCGCTGACTTCCGCGCAGATTGTGGAGGAGCTGCAACGCCATAATCTGGCGCGTACCGAGGCACTGCAAAGCCTGAAATCGATTCGTCACTACCAGGCGGAGTATCAGGGTTTTTCCAAAGAGATTGTGGCCCGGATGGAGGTTGAATACAGCTACGACGCAAGGTCGGGGAAGAGGTTGCGGATCGTGACGATGAGCGGATCCAAGATATTTTGCGACAAAGTGCTGAAGCGGGCGGTGGACGGCGAGATGGAAGCATCGCGCGACAGTGGGGCGTCGGCCCTGACGCCCGCGAATTACAAGTTCCACTTGGCAGGAATCGACAGTCTAGGGGGAAGGCCGGCTTATGTTCTGGATGTTGAACCACTGGTGGCAGACAAGTTTCTCTACAGGGGCAAGATCTGGGTGGATGCCTCAGAGTTTGCGGTGGTAATGGCTGATGTGGAGCCGGCTAAGAACCCGTCTTTCTGGATTTCGCGGACGCGGATACGGCAAACCTTCGCCGAGACGAACGGTTTCTGGTTGCCGGAGATGAACCGGAGCGAGACCAAGGTGCGAATTGGCGGAACGGCTGCGTTCTCAATCGACTACGGGAAATACGAGATTGTGGCGAACGCGCCGCTTGTGACGGACGCGTCGCGTGCGCATTGATCTTCTTTGGCGGAGCCGGTGAACGGCGCGTGTTTCCGGTTTTGAACCGCCGCGAATTCCTTCGGGGGCTAAAGCCCCGGTCCGTTTGTTGCGTTTGATGTACGGGCTGAAGCCCGTACCCTTCACGCCCGAAGACGCGCACCCTCCATTATTGAAATTCATCAAAAAATTCCTTGACTCTTTTCGAGCTTACCCGCAGAATTTGACAGCCCGGAAAAGGGCTCAATCAGAGAGGTGAAAACCATGTTTGCAGGTACGTTTTTCCCCCAATGGGATGGACCGGCAATGGTTCGTTCCCATCTGTCTTCGCTGGCCGTGGTTCTTCTGGCAGCCACCATGCCGGTGATCGCGCAACAACCCTCCCAAAAGCCACATATGGAAATGTCAGCAGCCGCCGAGCGGGGCGGAAAGATCGATTTCCCCAGCTCGCTAATTCCAAAAATTCCCAGCTCTTTACCGATCCTCAAGATGACAGCCCAAGCTCCTCCGGAGGCGTTTCTGAGAGAGACGCTGGGCAAAATAGGCATCCACACAGAGGCCATTAAGCCGCTTTCGAAGACGCCGGCGCTGGCCGAGCGGGGCATCTCCGAAGAATTGACCGGAGTGGTCCAGGAAGACCGGGTTCTGGCTTACTGGCACTCGCAGACCGGCGAGGCCGAGATCAGCCCCCAACTCGAACAGCTGAAAACGGAAAGGTTTGTCGATGTCAATAACCCGCACTTGGCGGCAGCCGCTGAACTGGCGCGCTTAGTGTTTGAGCGGACCGACATTCTGCCCAAAGACGCCACGCAGCACACGCTCGGCGAGGCCATTCCGATGCTAGGCTCGACTGCCCGGAAGGGCGCCGATGGAGGCGTTACGCGCTCCGAGGCGGCACTCTATCTTTCCTATGTTCCGGTGCATCGCAAGGTGCAGGACTATCTAGTGTACGGAACGGGGTCACGCGCCTTGCTGGGCGTGGATAACGCGGGCTTGATTCAGGCCTTCGTACTGCATTGGAGAGCCGGCTCGGTGAACGGCGAAGCGCGGGAGACGCGTAGCGCAGAGCAGGTGTACGACGGGTTGAAAGCCGTGGTCGACCCGTTGACCAGGATAGGTGACGTACGGGTGCTCACGGCCGACATTGTCTACTACGATGACAATGAAAGCGACCAGATGGGACCAGCGTATCGGCTGACTGCGCGGGTACATACCAATCCCTCCTCGGGCGCAACCGCCGGGAAGCTGGCGGCCGATGATGTGATTGTTCTTTATGCGCCCTTCGGCAATGCCGCGCTGCCTCCGTCCTTGACCCAGAGCGGCGGTGCTCAGCCGGAGACCGCGGCGCAGAAGTTGCGCGGTGATAAACCGATGGAGAAGATGGTGCCTCCCGGCGACCCGACCGTTGGCCGCTATGTGGTGCGCAACGACGATCCGGGATGGGTGAACGACGCCAACTCGTTCTGGTCTGGCCTTACTTCCTCCGGTGGAGGGTCTTTATTCACCAACTCCCAGTACTACTGGGCAGAGCCTTTTGAGTTCACCAGCGACGCCTCCGCATACGAAGACGACGTGCAGGTGGGCGAGGTGGAGGCCCACGGCGACTGGTGGTACTTCACGACCTATCAGGACTGGGGCGATGGAGTGAATCTCGACACCAACCCCGCGCCCGGCGGAGGGTACGGGCAGGTGAACCACGGCCTATTGAACCATTTCATCCTGCACGGCTGCGAGATTGTTCCCTCAGCCGCGGAAGCTCCCTGCCCAGCGGGTATGCCTACGACTGATAGCCGCCCGTGGTACGACCCCTGGTTCAGAATTTTCCAGGGAGTGCACACGGCTGTGGGCTATCGGACCATCATGTACATCAATGACAGTGTCGGCGGGCCTTTTGGAACCAGTTTGCGCAATGGCGAATCTGTGATTAACGCGTGGTCCAACGCCTTGCTCACCGCCGGCGATTATCAGTCAAAGCCGAGGCTTATCGCACATTGCGGCGCAAATCCCGCCGCCATGCTGGCGCCGGGCGATTCCTGCCCTTCAAACAGCACACCCGGCTGCCTGATTATGGGTGAGCCGTCTGCGGTTACCGTCTGCGGTCATTCCAACGACACGATCTTCGACCAGTCGGCCATCCCAGCGGCAAGCTGCCTGACTAATTACTGGTGGTGGAATAACTAGAAACAGCTTTCAGAGGCTCGCTTCAGTTCTGTGCGCTTCAGGCCTTGGCGACAAGGCCTGAAGCGTCGAAGCTGCGGGATATCCTTTGTCCTTAGAAGCCACGACGTTCGCTGTGATACCGTTTGAATACGGCGTCCTTGAGCCGGGCCGGGATGGTCTGGCCTGAGCAGAGTGTCCGCGATGGGCAGGAATCATGGACGTCGGGCGCACACCAAGAATGTCTCAGCAGCCGGAACTTTTATCGTTTTCCTTTGCCCCGAACCCGGCTTCAACGCCAGAGTCCGTGCCCGGTCCTGCGTCCGGGCCGAGGCAGGCTCCGCAGCGGATTCCGCCCTGGCTGGAGCGCGCTGAGATGTTTCTGCGCGTGCTGCTGCGGATGTATATCGGCCTGGCTATCTGCTATGTGCCGTGGTCGAGAATGTTCTGGGATCAGAACCCCTTGTTTGTGCAGTTTCCCGCGCTCGGCATCTATGCGGCCAGCGGTATTGTGCGCGGCCTTGTGTCCGGGCTGGGGCTATTGAATCTTTGGATTGCGTTTCAGGACGCTCTCCGTCATTGGGATGGGTGAGATGGAAGAACAGGGACCAGGGACTAAGGGACCAGGGACTGAGGGACTTGCCACCCCGGCGGCGGTGATTCCTGTCAACGGAGCTGCACCTGCGCCGCTGGCATCGGCGCCGCTGGCTTATGAGAACGCGGGTTTCTTGAACAGTTCCGACGGGCGACTGATACGGATTGTCTCCGAATACATTGAGCCGCTGGCGCGCTTCCGGCGCGAGAAGATTCAGGACACGGTGGTGTTTTTTGGCTCGGCGCGGTTCCGCGGGCGAGAGGAAGCTGATCACGCCCTGGAACTGCTGGAAAACACGGGATCGACGCGACCGGCGCCCAGCCATGAGCAGCCGGCCAAAGCGCTGGAGATTGCCGAGGGCAAGGCGACGGATTTGCAGTTGAAGCGGGCCGAAGCCGCGGTGAAGATGGCGCGCTACTACGAAGACGCGCGGCGGCTCTCCGGGATGCTGACAAATTGGGCCAAGGGAATTCCCTCGCGACGGCACAGGTTCGTGGTGACGAGCGGCGGCGGGCCGGGGATCATGGAAGCGGCTAATCGCGGGGCTCACGAGGCGGGCGGAAAAACTATCGGGATGAACATTAGCCTGCCCTTCGAACAGCACCCCAACCCCTACATCACGCCCTCGCTCAACTTCGAGTTTCACTACTTTTTCATGCGCAAACTGTGGTTCGCCTACCTGGCGAAGGCGCTGGTGGTTTTTCCCGGCGGGTTTGGCACGCTGGACGAGATGTTCGAGATTCTCACGCTGGC
Organism: Occallatibacter sp.; assembly: GCA_049517315.1. Taxonomy (GTDB): domain Bacteria; phylum Acidobacteriota; class Terriglobia; order Terriglobales; family Acidobacteriaceae; genus Telmatobacter. The sequence goes on from JBEKSE010000056.1 coordinate 19,439, forward strand.
GCAGACGCATAAGCTGGCCAAGAAAATCACCGTGGTTATTTACGGCTCGGATTATTGGAAGAAGGTTTTCAACCTCGATACGCTGGTGGAGACCGGAGCCATTTCGCCCAAGGACATGGAGCTGTTCCAATTTGCCGACACGCCGGAGCAGGCCTTCGAGTTGCTGCGCCAGGGGCTGACGGAGAATTACCTGGCGGCTGAGATGGCGGAGGCGAAGGAGGCACAGGGCCGGGCGATGAACGCCGACGAGGATTTGCTGACCGGCGTGACGGTGGAAGATTTTCTGGGACCGGATATGGCGAAGACGCGGAAATAGGCGGAAGGCCGCCCTTCGGCAGCAGCTTAGCCTAAACGTGGACTACATAGGCTCTCCGGTCAAGGAACAGGTGGCCAACTGTTTTCCGGTGTCTACGTCAAGAAGAGTGCAGTAAGAGGACATCTCGCCGTGTAGTGGGGCATTGCGAAATGAAACCTGGCTTCCGTTTTTGAGGAATGTCCAGAATCGTATGTCCTGGTCTGAATGAAATTTGCGGATGATGCGCCCATCCCGCCAAATATCCAGTTCCAACGCGACCTCATTGGGGTCGTTCGCGCCGGCTTCCAGAGGAGTGAGCTTTTTGTAGACGAGCCAGCCGACGGTTCCTCTGTCCGGCCCGATCCGTATACCGCTGAAGCCGCCGCCGGCCTGCCACTTCCTGGGCTCTATCATGTGGTCGCGCCCATCGGCGGTCAGGATATGCAATGTTCCTCTGTCGTCCGTGTACGCCTTGGAGACGGCGGGGCCATTCGCGGCGAATGCGAGAGAGCAAGCTGATGCCAGACAGAATATGGCTAGAAATATCCGCATTGGGGTATTGTAGAGCGACTCGATGACTCAAGGTGAGGACCTGATGGTTGGTAGCACAATCGAGGATTTTCTGGGACCGGATATGGCGAAGACGAACAAATAGGTGTGGCCGGAGCGGAGATTACGGAACCTGCTTTGCCCAATCGGGTTTTCCAGAACTCTCGTCGCTCTCATCCGTATCGTTTCCGTTTTCATCAACTGGGTGATCCCAAGAGCCTAATTCCTTGCCTGTGGCTACATCCACAAGCGTGCACTCGCCAGACCACCCGCCATGGAGCGGCCTGCTCCGGTATGCAAGCTCTTTTCCGTTCCTTATGAAGGCCCAACTCCAGATGGCCATCCCCGGATGAACGCGTCGAACGACGTGACCAGACTGCCACACGATCAACTCAAAAGGGATCGCATATGAGACGCAACAGGATGCCCAGAGATTAACGAGCCACCCAACAGTTTTTCCGTCCGGCGCTATCTGGATTTTTTCAACGCCACCCTTCCCCTTTTCCTGTCCCTTCTCTGATTGAATCGCGTGGTCCTGCCCGTCGTCGGTGACAATGTGAACCGTTCCCTTGTCGTCCACATAGGCTTTCGTAACGGCGGAACTATTTGCGGCGAATGCCAGAGAGCAAGCTGAGGCAAAGCATAGAACGGCAAGGAGTTTACGCATGTGGGGATAATAATGGGTTTTAGAGGGCTTGATTCCGAAGATTTCCCCTTATTGCTCTGAATTGCCCCGTAACTTCCTGGATTCCCTGGTCTTTTGAAGCTGTGTTAGCGAGCCATTAATCTCCCATTGATGGTCGGACTTGATACTGGCTACAGAGATTCCGGCCCGCGAGCGGAGTCAAGGAGCATGACATGGCCCATTCGACCATCTCCTACCAATGGCGCGACAAGAATGCATCAGAAAGTTTCCGATGCGGCGTTTCGCTGCACAGCCATACCAACCAATCACGCGAGACCCTGGACTTTCTGGCGAATTTCGGCAACCAATATCCGTGGATTCGTCCGTTGCTCTCACGGCTGGAGCGGCGGTCGGAACATATGCACGGAGTGCGGATCAACTACGCGGCCAGCTATTGGACGCCGCCGATGACACCCAAGCTGGCATTTGATCTGGAACGGCGGCAGATTGAGAAGCTGAATCTGAAGGCGATGGTCTCGATCACAGACCATGACACCATCAAGGCACCGATGTTGCTGCGCACCGTCCCGAGCGCGCGGCAGATTCCGGTTTCGGTGGAGTGGACCGCGCCTTACGGAAATCAGTCCTTCCACCTGGGCGTGCACAACCTGCCCAGCGCCAAGGCGACGGAGTGGATGGAAACGCTGGCCGAGTTCACGGCGAATCCCAGCGACAAGCGCCTCACTGAGATTTTGAAGGCGCTCGATGAGGAGCCGAATGTGCTGGTGGTTTTCAACCATCCCTTGTGGGACCTTTACCTGATCGGCAAGGAGAAGCACGAGTTTCTGGTCAATGAGTTTCTGCAAATCAACGGCAACTACCTGCACGCGCTGGAGTTGAATGGCCTGCGCAACTGGGAAGAGAACCGGGCTGTGCGGCGGCTGGCCGGACAGTGGAATATGGTGCTAGTTTCCGGCGGCGACCGGCATGGCGTGGAACCGAACGCCAATATCAACCTGACCAACGCCAGCAGCTTCACCGAGTTTGTTCACGAAATCCGGCGGGAGAAGATGAGCGACATGCTGTTCATGCCGCAGTACGCCGAACCGTGGAAGCATCGTCTGCTGCAATCGACGATTGATGCCATCCGGCACTATCCTGAATTTCCGCAAGGCTCGCGCACATGGGATGAGCGCGTATATCATCCCGATGCAAACGGAGTGGTGAGGCCGCTGAGCGAGCTATGGCCTAACGGCGCGCCGCCGAGATTGATGACTTGGCTGCTGGGAACGGTGCAATTGATGGGCGCCGGTCCGGTATCTGGCGGGCTGCGCGCGGCATGGAGCGAGTCGCGTCAGTTACGAGTGGCGCTGGGCGAGTAGAGAGTGACGAGCGGTGTTAGCGTTGTTAGAGGAGTTTGCGGAGTTAGAAAGTGCAGCACCGTCTTCTGCGAGCGCCGCTAACAACGCAAACCCCGCTCAGGATATCGGTCCGAAGAATGAACGCTCGAACGCCGCGTGTAGCTTATTTCCCCGACTCGTTCCATGAAGTGAATGGGGTTGCGCATACCAGCCGTCATTTTGAGGCCTTTGCGCGACGGCAAAATCTGCCTTTTCTTTGCGTTCGTGCGGGAGATCGCGCCCAGGCCGTCATCAAGGACGGAAACGTATGGACGCTGGAGCTGCCGCGCGGCCTTCTCTCTTTTGCTCTCGAAAAAGACCTGCGCTATGATCTGGCGTTTTTGCGTCACATTCCCGTGATTGGCGAAACGCTGGAGCGTTTCGAGCCTGACTTGATTCACATCACAGGTCCGAGCGAATTGGGGATGCTGGGCGCGGGCCTGGCTCATCACATGGGGCTGCCGCTGGCGGCCAGTTGGCACACCAACGTGCATGAGTACCTGGCGCGGCGCTCGGGCTGGCTACTGAAGCTGCTGCCTGAGCAGCAATCCGCGGCTACCGGACAGAAGATCCAGGACCTGACCATGGCCGTCGCGGCCAAGTTCTACTCGATGGCCCGCATCCTGTTTGCGCCCAACCCGGAGCTGTGCGCGCTGCTGGAGAAGACCACAGGCCGGAAATGCTACCTGATGCCGAGAGGCGTGGACGCCGAGCTGTTTCATCCCGCAAAGCGCAAACGCAATCCCGAGGACCATGAATTTGTGTTGGGATTTGTGGGGCGGCTCTCGGTGGAAAAGAATGTCGCCCTACTGGCAAAGGTGCAGCAGGAACTGGAGCAGTTGGGGAGAACCGATTTTCGTTACCTCATTGTGGGTCACGGCGCAGAAGAGAGCTGGCTGCGCGAGCGTCTGCCCAGAGCTGAGTTTGCCGGGGTTTTGCGCGGCGAAGCGCTGTCTGAGGCTTATGCCAACATGGACTTGTTCGTCTTTCCATCGCACACGGACACCTTCGGCAACGTGGTTCTGGAGGCTCTGGCCAGCGGAGTGCCGGCTATTGTGACTCAGGATGGCGGACCGGCGACCATTGTCCGCGACGGGGAAACCGGGCGGATTGTCTGCGATGAGGAGTTTGCCTCGGCGGCGGCCGGGGTTCTGGGCGATGCCGAGAAGCACAGCCGGATGCGGACGGCCGCGAGGAAGTACGCGCTCACTGCCAGTTGGGACTCTGTTTTTGAAGGCGTCTACGCGGCTTATGAGACGATGTCGCTGAAATGAAACGCGCGAGGCGTTAAATCCAATTCCGCTCCAGTTTGCCCCGCTCGCCGGGGTATGTTAACCTTGATTTCTGTGCCGCGGTGCGTGTATAGCGGTAGTGTGTCTGCACGCATTTCGGTCTTCCGGGACGGTTTCCGGGTGGGAAGGGCTGGCGTAGCTCAGCTGGTAGAGCATCTGATTTGTAATCAGAGGGTCGGGGGTTCAAATCCCTTCGCCAGCTCCACTTGAGAAATGCGAAAACGGGAGCTGAAGTGGCAAATAGTTTTACCGGTGCTAGAGGGGTTTAGGGCGCCGGGCCTGTCCTCCGCGGTGATCCCACTGAGGTGCATGCTCCGATAGGCCGGAGGTTCTCCGGGCGGGGTTTGATGTGCTGAATTGGCGCGATGGCGTTGAGCAGGGGTGAGTGAGCGGGGTTCCCGCGGACAGGTTTTCGTTCGTGGGGTGAGTGAGCACAGGTGGCCGAGTGGTTAATGGCAGCAGACTGTAAATCTGCCGCTCTCTGGAGCTACGGAGGTTCGAATCCTCCCCTGTGCACCATGATTTGAGGGCTGGATTTTGCGAGGCTGTTTTTTGAGGAGTTGCAATGCAGCCTGGTAAGCGTGAGAGCCTGAAGAGCGCGGGGGTGGATTTGGACCGCAAGTACTGGGTCGCTCTTGGGCTTTACGGAGTTCTGGCCGTGCTGGCATGGTTTACGATGGACGCCGGCAAAGTGATGGTATGGGGAAAGCCTGTAGAATTGAGACTGCTTCCCCTGATTGTCATCGGCGGCATGGTCTTGCGTACGGTATTGGCCCGTCACGCGGAAAAGATTCGCCGGAGCGGGAACGGGGATGGCAGTTAGGGGTCCCGGTTTTAAGAGGGCTGATGTAGCTCAGTTGGTAGAGCACTCCCTTGGTAAGGGAGAGGTCACCAGTTCAATCCTGGTCATCAGCTCCAGAGATGCAAGTGCACAGTGGACAGTGCACAGTGAACAGTTACCAAGCGGCGTGGAAATGCCTTGCGGTAGAGGAACTGTTCACTGCCCACTGCTCACTGTCCACTGTTTTCAGGCGGGAGTAACTCAGTGGTAGAGTCACAGCCTTCCAAGCTGTTGGTCGCGGGTTCGAGTCCCGTCTCCCGCTCCATGATTGGATAGAGGCGTTAGGGTTAGCGAGGGCGAGGCAGGAATGAAGTTTGAGCAGGCAGCGATCGCGGTGCAGGATGAGCAGGGATTTGCGCAGCTTCATGCGCGGATCGCTGCAGCCTTCGACGCGAACGATGTAGAGGTTTTTCTGAGCCGCCTGGGCAAATTGAAGATGCGGATTCGCAACTTTGAAGGTGCGTTGCAGGCCGGGCTGCTGGGCAAGGAAGCGGCGGAGCTTTACAAGACGCTACCGGTCTCTGACCAAGCCCTGACTCGCGAGCGCTATTTGCGGCTGGTGGAAGCGGTGCAGCCGGAACTGCGGCAGAGATATCTGAAGGTTTACGCCTACTATTGAGGCGCGGCACACAATGAAGGGCGCTTTCTCGATTGAGGCGAGCGCAACCGAAAAAGTCTAACGGAAGGAATTGAAGGACGATGGCGAAGGAAAAGTTTGATCGCAGCAAGCCGCACGTGAATGTGGGAACGATTGGTCACATTGATCACGGCAAGACGACGCTGACGGCGGCAATCACCAAGGTATTGCAGAAGCACAATCC
>JBEKSE010000057.1:0-23542 GCA_049517315.1 Occallatibacter sp.
TCAACCGCTGGTCATTCCGATGGAAATAAACTGGATATTGTGCGGGCAAACAGCCCGAGAAAGGATGCTGGGAATCATATGTATTAGTCGGCCACTATCCTGATCTCGTCGGGATCTTCTTCCACTTCGCCCACTTTATCGCTCAGCCCGCCGTAACGGCGCTCGCGCTGCTGGTATTCAGCGATGGCTTCCAGCAGATGCACGCCGTGGAAATCGGGCCAGAACCGCTCGGTGACGAAGATTTCTGTGTAAGCAACCTGCCACAGCAAATAATTGGACAGCCGCATCTCGCCCGAGGTGCGAATCAGCAGGTCGGGGTCGGGCATGTGCGCTGTGTAGAGATGGCGATGAATATCTTCTTCGCTGATGTGCTCCGCGCTCATGTGTTTCTGTTTCATCTCAGCTGTCAACCCGCGGAAGGCGTCCACCAGTTCCGAACGTCCGCCGTAGTTGAGGGCCAGGGTGAGCGTGGTGCCGGTGTTGGCGGCCGTGGCGTCCTCGGCCCAGCGCATCTTTTCCTGAACCTCGCCGGGCAGGTCGTGAGTGCGGCCGATGTACTTCATGCGGATGTTGTTGTCCATCATGCGCTGGAGGTTGGACTCCAGGTAGGACTGGAGCAGGCGCATGAGGAAGTTGACCTCGGCGCGGGGCCGGCGAAGGTTATTTTCCAGTGAAAAAGCATAGAGGGTGAGCCAGGGCAAGCCGATGCGCGATGCGGTCTCGGTTACCAGCTGAACGCTGTTGGCGCCCTGCTGGTGGCCCAGGAAGCGCTTGAGCGAGCGGTGACCGGCCCAGCGGCCGTTGCCGTCCATGATGATGGCCACATGCTGAGGCAGGCGCTCGGGCTTGAGCGTCTCGTAGACAGCGCGCTCCTCGGCGGGCAGCTCATCGATGCGCAGCGTGGCAGCAGAAAACAAAGGACTCGCCTCAACAGTTGCTTTTGGAGCTCCGGATTGGCGCCGTGGAGACGCCGGCTTGGTACAAACAGTCCGCGGCCAGGGGTCCGAAGCTATTACGCCGGGTTCGGAATTGCTTCAGCGCGCCGATTTCTCAGCCGCTGGGAGCCGCAGCGTTGCAATCTCGACCCTAGCACAAGCGCCTACTGCTCGCAATTAACTCCCCAACAAGAACTGAAGGCGCGCGAGCGCGGGAGCGCCTGGCTCAGTTCTCGATGGCCATGCACAGCCGGGACGGGAACGAAATAATCCCGGCGCTTGCGCCTTTACGCGATGCGCCGGCGGCCCATGGTCATGTCATGCGCAGCGCCCATGATGAGCGAACGGTGCAGGGAGTCCAGCACCGGCAGCAAGGCCGCGATCTCGGCCAGCAATGGATCGGCCAGAATCGAAACCACCTCTTCGTCACGGAGGCTGCGGGCATCGCGGAGCAGTTGACGCACGTCCACGCCCAAAGCAGCGGCCAGCCGTTCCAGCGAGCTGAGTGTGGGGATGGCTTTGCCATTCTCGATCTTCGAAATGTAGGTGCGGGGCACCTGCATCCGACCAGCCAGTTGACGCTGGCTGAGATGGCGCGCGCAGCGGATTTCCTTCACTTGGCCGGCGACTTTCAGGCCAGCTTCAGTGGAGGGGTCAGCGGGACGGCTCTCGACCGCGACCGGCCCAGGGCGAACGGGCTCCTCAATGTCCAAGGGCCTGTGGCACCTTCTGCACAGGGAGTTGCTGGGTTTGAATTGGACCAGTTTGCAATCGGGAAAATTGCAACGAACAACTTCGCGTGCTTCCACGCTCGCCAGGGTAGCTGTCATCTGTGGTGCGCGGAGTGCCAGAGCAGGAACCCCGCGGTGCATTGCAGCACCACGTGTGTGTTACTTTCTGGGAAGTGAACCATAATTGTCAAGTGAAAACTTGGATACAAACCCATGTCTCACGGATCAGACCGCTAGAATAGCCGGTGAAACCGAGAGAAGCGCGAACCAGATTAAGCAACATCGAGGGGTAGGAAATAGTGAATAACTGCACTGGAAGTGATGCATTGGCCAACAAATTCGGACGCGAACAGGCCTGGCAGCTGCTGACCGAGTGGACGCAAAGCGAGAGCCTGCGCAAGCACGCTCTGGGAGTCGAATCCTGCGTCACGGCATGCGGCGAGACGGAAGCCGACCGTCTCGGACTCGAAGGGGAAGCTCGCGGTGCGTTCATCGAGCTTTATGCAACAACGGCCCTTTTGCACGACTTCGACTACGAGCGCCACCCCACAGCTGAGGAGCATCCGTTTGTGGGCGTGCGCGAACTCGAGCGGCTGGGCTGGCCCGAAGAATTGCGCACAGCCATTCTGGGCCACGCGGAATATAGCGGCGTGCCGCGGGTTACGCATCTGGCGAAATCCCTCTTTGCCTGCGATGAGCTGTCGGGGTTTTTGACGGCATGCGCGCTTGTAAAGCCCACCAAAGCGATTGCCGATGTGGAAATCGCCAGCGTGCGCAAGAAGATGAAGGACAAAGCATTCGCCCGCGGCGTGAACCGGGCGGACATCCTGCTGGGTGCGGCGGAGCTGGGCGTCGAACTCGACGCGCACATCGCGTTTTGCCTGGAGGCGATGAAACGGAAGGCGCCCGAACTGGGCCTGTGAGTGCAGCTTTCCGGCCGACTGAGGAGAGCGAGAGGGAGTCAGTCATGAAAGAGGACAAGACCCAGCAAGACGATTACAAAGGCTGCGGTTAGGACTCCAGCTACGATCTTGGATACCAGATTTATTTTGTATTGCAATTGTTCACGAACATAAAACTCCTCGGGCGAAGCAGGGTTGTAACAAACTATTGTCGATTTTCCATCGTAGAGGCGAAAAAGAGGGGAGTTTTCTCTTGCATCGACCTCTTTCTTCCACTCGGTGCCGAATCGGTCTTTCCAGACGAGCTCTTCGTAACCGTGCCATGTCGATATTAAGGCTTCGGCTCGAGTGTCAAAACCCTCAATGATTTCTTCAACCTCAGACGACTTGACTGTCGCCTCAGTCTGAATCCACTTGTCGTAGCCACGCAGGCGCTCCCAAATCTCGATCAGCATTGTGCCTCCGGAGTGCCACGGCCAGTGGCAACCAGCAGTGGAATTAGCTAAGCGGGTTTTTCGCCCTCAGTTCCGCCACGATTTCGGCAGCGGCCTCGCGGGCTTTGTCCGCTTGATCCGGCGGAAAGCTGACGGCGCCCACGCGGGCATGGCCGCCGCCGCCGTAACGCTCGCAGATCTGCGCCAGGTTCGTCATTTTGGCCGGGTCGGCCTTGGTCCATGGATTCGACCCAACCGAAACCTTGGTGCGGAAACTGGATTTGGAGAGGCCAATGGAATAAGTAGCCTGGGGATGGAGATAGTAAGGGATGAATTTGTTATAGCCATCCAGCGGCAGATCGGTGACGTCGAAGAAGATGGTGCCGTCGCGCTCCTCGGCGCGCTGGCGGATCAGGTCGATGGATTTCTCATGCCGCTCGAGCAACGGCTGCAAGCGATCGGCCACAAACGGCTGGCTCAGCACCTCGGCCAGCGGCATCTCGGTCAACAGTGGAATGAGCCGCGGGACGAAGATATCATCCTGCGAGGACTCGATGATGAGGGTCAGCTTCATGGCCGGTGCGGCCATCTCTACCGCCGATTTGGCGCTCTCGTACTTCGCTCCGTCCACAATGTCGGCCCAGTGAATCAGCTCGGCGACGGGTGCGGTATTGAAGCCGAAACGGGTCGAGCCAATATGCGCCAGAAAGCTGGTGCAAGAGGTGTAGTTCACATCTAGAAACTTGCGACCGCCGCAGTTTGGGTCCTGCTTGCAGGCCAGATAATGCTCGTGGTCCTGGGGGGTGAGAAAAGCCGACAGGTGATGGTCAAACCACCAGGTAATTCTGGGCGAGGCCGAATACTTGAAGTCCACGATGGCGTTTTCGTCGCCGGCAAAATCGCTCTCGTCAAAAAGCGCGCCGGCGCGATGCACGAGGCCGTGATACTCATAGTCGGCGCCGCTGGTGACGCACTCGCGGTGGAAGCGCGTGAAGAGCGAAGCCGAGCAGGCTCCATCGAAGCATTTGTCGTGGTAAAAGACGCGAACCCGCAAGGTCTGAAGCCCTCCGAACGCAGGAAAATTGAATTGCCGGAACTGTCTAGCATCAACGCCTTTGGCCGCTATGTCAAGGCGAGGGGAGAATTTGACAAGGCAGAGTTTCTCAGCGCCCGCAAGAATACCCCAGTGTGGAGCGAAAGGCGACTTGGTCTGACAAACTCCGCATATACAGCCTGTAATACAGCATTTTCTCTAGCATTCTCCCTTTGGCAATTCAGGCGCACTGGTACTCCACCGCTTGAATATCTGCGTAATACAACGTATTATCGTTTGTTATGAGCAACCTACGCATCATCAGCTTTCGCATTACCCCTGAAAAGGTTGCTGAACTAGACCAGATAGCCAAGACCAAGGACCGCGATCGCAGCTACTTGCTCAATGAAGCCGTGGAAACTTACCTTAGCGAACAACGGCGGAATGCTGTCTTGTCCGAAAAGAGCTTGGCCCCATTCCCGAAAGGAAAGCCGGCCGGGGACGCAGATACCGCCATTTTGATTGACTACAAAAAACCAGGAAAGACCGTAGCAGAGGAGATCGTCCATACAGCGGAAGGTGGGCCGAAGCCGCTGCTTCGCCCTGTCCACGGAGACAAATTTGAGTATCTCTCTCCGCCCTCGAACCCAAGTGTCGTGACTGGGAGCGGGGTTCGGAGCCTGGCATCGCCGGTGGATCTCTCCCCGTCATCGAAAGGCGGCAAATTACTTGTCTTTCTCAGCGCCAAAGGCGGCACTGGAGTAACTACCCTGGCCAGCAGCTTTGCGGTAGCGCTGGCCTTGGGATCAGGGGAAAGGACTCTGCTGATCGATCTCAATCTTCCTCTTGGAGACGCGGCAATCACCCTGGGAATCCAAGCTCAATACTCGGTAGCCAGCGCATTTCAGAATTTCGGCCGGCTCGACGCGAGTTTTCTCTCCACTTTGCTGGTGAAGCATGCCTCCGGGTTATTTGTTCTCGCGGCGCCCGGCGAGTTGGCGCGCACTTATGTCTCCGCTGAGGCCATAGACAAGCTATTGATGGTCGCTCGTCAAGAGTTCGATTATGTGGTGGTCGATGCGGGATCGAAATTGGACATGAAGTACACACTTTCCTTTGGTGAATCCACAACAATCTATTTGGTCACGCAGATCGGCATTACCGAGCTGCGCAACTCAAATCGCCTTATCTCGCAGTTCCCCAAATCTGGCGGTCCGACGGTCGAAGTTGTGATCAACAGATTCGAGCCCCATACCCAGGTAATCGATGAAGATCATATTACAAAGGCCCTCACCAGGCCGGCCAGGTGGAGGATTCCCAACGACTATGCCGCGGCGCAGCGGATGCAGAACACCCCCAATCTGGCCACGCAAGAGAACACACCGATTTTAGAGGCAGTTCAGCAGATGGCCAGAAACGTTTGCGGCCGTCCCGCCCCCGCAAAAGAGGGAAAGAGCGTCAACTTTCTCCGATGGAAGATATCCCGAATCTAGGGAATTCGTAGGCGAGCCTGCGTTTTGCAGGGGCGTTGCACTGGTTGGCGGAGGTATGCCGCCACATCACAAGAATCAACGCAATAGCGGCTCGAATGAATTCACTTGGCCGATCACTGAAACTGTCCGACCGGCGTTTGCGTAGAGTATCGTTCCATTAGTACAAATCAATAAAGAAATCTGCTTCTTCTCAAGGAGGCTCCATGGAGCCGGAGAGTCAACCCGAACAGCCGCAAGCGCCAATTGCCCCGAATGAGGTTTCAGCTCTGTTCGCTCCAGACCCGGAATATCGCGGCCTGCGCTGGGTTTTCATCGGCGGCCAAGGTTTGCGCGCCGGCTGGTCGGCAGCGATCTTTTTCATCCTTTGGGCTTTGTTCACGATCACACTAGGAACGGTTGCCACGGCGATCGCCAGGCATATTCCTCACGTAAAGTCGAGCAATCTCACGCCCACCACCATGCTGATCGGAGAGGTGATTCTGTTTCTGGCGGTGCTGGGAGCGGCTGCGCTGGTTGCGCTCATGGAGCGCCGCCGCATCATGGACTACAACCTGCGCGGCCCACGGCCCTTTCTTCATTTCTTTAGCGGAATCGTGGCCGGATTTGCCGCGCTGTCGGCGTTGGTAGGTGCGCTGGAATGGGGTGGCTGGCTGCACTTCGGTCCTGTGGCGCTCTCCGGCGCACAAATATTTGGCTACGCCGCGGTCTGGGGCCTCGTCTTTCTGCTCACCGGCTTTGTTGAAGAAGGCAGCTTTCGCGGCTTTTTGCAGTTCACATTCACTCGCGGCATCAATTTCTGGTGGGCACTGGGCACAACTGGCGCAACCTGCCTCATACTGCTTTTTACTGCCACGGGCAACGGCGTGTGGGGCGTCTATCTCGCGGCCTTGCTGGGGCTTGTCCCCTGCCTGATACTCCACATTCGCAAAACGCCACAGGGCGGCTTCTGGCAGGCGGCCTGGGCAGCCTCGACGCTCTTTGGCTTCATCCACACCGGTAACGGCGGCGAAAACTGGATTGGCATTTTTGCCGCGGCATCGATTGGGTTTGTCTTCTGCGTCAGTGTGCGGGTGACCGGCTCGTTATGGTGGGCGATTGGCTGTCATGCGGCGTGGGACTGGGCGGAAACCTTTTTCTATGGGACCCCAAACAGCGGGATGGTCGCCAGCGGCCATTATTTGACCACCAGCCCGGCAGGCAACGCTCTCTGGAGCGGCGGCGCTGACGGCCCTGAAGGCAGCGTGCTGGTTTTGGGGGTGATTTTTCTGCTGCTGGCAATGCTGCTGGTGATTTACGGTCGCAAGAAATCTGCTTCACCGTTTGCTGAGGAGGCGGCGAGATAGTCTGATGCGGCTCTGGCTCAACCGAACCGGTGAGGTTTCGCTGCGCGACCAGTTGGTTACTCAGTTGACGCTGGGCATTCTCTGCCACGAACTTGTTCCCGGACAGCGCTTGCCAAGCACTCGCGAGCTGGCGCGACGGTATGGCATACACGCCAACACGGCCAGCGCGGCTTATCGGCAATTGGAGAGCGAGGGCCGGCTCGAATTTCGCCATGGCAGCGGAGTCTATGTGCGGGCCAGCGGATCAGCGGCGCCGCTCTCGCCAGAGCTGGCCACGGAGTTTGCCGTCGATCAATTGATCGGCGATCTGATGGCAAATGCGCGCAAGCTGGGCGCGACTGAATCACAGGTGCGAGACAGGTTGCGTCGCTGGATTGCCCTCGCGCCGCCATCACGCTGGCTTGTTATTGAGCCGGACTCCGAATTGCGCCGCATCTTTATGCACGAGATGCAGCAGGCTTTGACGTTGCCGATTGATGGATGCGCTCCCGAAGAATGTGCCGAACCCAGCCTGGTGGAGGGGTCGATGCTCGTGGTTGCTCCCAGCAAAGCCGAGAGAGTGCGCAAGCTGCTGCCTGCCGGAACCGAACTGACTGTGCTGCAGGTGCATCCCATCTCACTTGAGCTTCTGTCCCACTTGCAGAAATATATGCCCGAGCATGCCGGAGAGCTTGTGGGCATCGCCTCGCGGTGGGCAGAGTTTCAGCGCATTGCGCAGACCTTGCTCATTGCCGCCGGTCTTGCTCCTGAGAGTTTGCTGGTGCGCGACGCAACGCAGCCCGGCTGGAAGCGCGGACTGGATGCAACGTCAGGCGTGGTCTGCGACACCATCACCGCGCTGGAATTGCCGGCGGGCGTTTTCCCTCTGCGCTTTGCTTTGCTCGACGCGCCGACGCTGGCCGGGTTGCGCAAGCAGGAAGAGCAGTTCATCGTTTCCGCGTAGCGACCCGGCAACTAAATACTGTGCGTGTGCCCCATCCATTCCCGCGTTTTTTGCGGGAATGGGTGGGAAACAATGTCACTCTTTTCTTGCCGGATCAATAGCGATTGGGACACTTGCGAAACTGTCCCAATCGCCTGCACACACGTGTGCAACCTCCCTAATATCGGTCCTTGTAGTTCATAAGGAGTTCCGATGAATCGTTTCCTGCTTCAAGCCGCAATTGGTCTCATCCTTTGCCCGCTGCTGGTGGCACAGCAGCCGCAGCAAGCCGCCACGCCCTCCACTCCGCAGCCCTCCCAGGCCATCCAGATCACCGGCACTCTGGAGCTCACGCACGCCGCGCATCCACCGGCCGAACTACCGCCGCTCACCGCCGCCGACCTCGACCGCAACCAGATCCTCAGGAACGCGCGGACAATTTTTATCTGCTCGGAGACCGACTTCCTCTCCTCTGCCACCCTCTCTCGGGCTCTGCTCGGTCAGAAGGACTGGGAGAAGCTCGACTTGTCGATCATCGACGGTCCGCGCTACGCCGATCCGCGCAGCAAGCCGCATTCTGCCGAGTTGCAACTCCAGATCGATCGGGTCGTCTTCACGCACATACACACTTACGTCCTCACGGAGAGGGCGACGGGCGTTGTCCTTGCCGCGGGCAGGGTTCGCGCCATCGACGGAGTCGTAGCCTCAGGTCCCATGGCAGAGCAGATCGTTCATATACTTTCCGCGGCCCGCCTCCAAACCCCGGCCAAGACCAGAGATCAAGGGTTTTGAGCTCGAACGAATGAACCGGCCTCTGGCCCGGTTAAACCAACAAGACCAACAAGCGCAATTCCAGAGTAGAATCTGGAACTGCGTGAGGAAGCAGCCATGCGAACGAGAGTGCTATTCATTCTGTTTCTCTGTAATCTTCAATGCGTCTTATCCGCAGGCGGATTGCCGCAAAACCATCACAAGACACTGGACCAGCCCATCGAGATACAAGGCTATCCCTGCGACAAGGGTGATGCGTGGTTCTTTGACGATGGCCGCTTGAACCGCTGCACAGTCACGCGTGAGATTTCGTTTGGCGAAGCGCGCATTCCTGCGGGATCGTACATCGCTCTCCATCCCGCCGGCACTCCGGATTTTGTTCAGATGAGCCACGACGCGCCGATTCTGGGCATGACCTGCATGGGCGGCAGCTTGCTGGGGCCGGGCGAAGGTTCAGTGGTGGCCTTCTATCCCAGCGGCAAGCTCAAGCAGTGCTATCTCGCGGGAGATCAGGTGGTGCAAGGAGTTCCCTGTATGAGCGGCGGTTTCTTCGGCGATGGCCGCGGCGGCGGAACAATGTTCAATGAAAACGGCAAACTGAAATCCTGCAAACTGACGAAGGATTTTGGCGCGCAGCACAAGGGAGATAGGTTCGTGCAGGGGCCGTGAGTCCAAACCAGGTGCCCCACGCTCGCCGCGTATTTGTTGTTGCGGCTAGGATGGGATGGTCCGCGATTACGCCTTGCGCGCGTCTACGTCGAAGATGGCGGGGTCGGGGTCCTGGAAGAATGCGGCGTGCAGCGAACGAACAGCTTCATCAGCGTCGTCTTCGTCGATCATAAAGCTCATATTGATCTCGCTCGCTCCCTGCGAGATCATCCTGATGTTGATGTGCCGGATAGCGGTGAATACCTGCGCGGCCATGCCGCTGCGCCCGCGAATGTCGTCTCCAACCAGGCAGATCAGCGCCTTGCGGCCTTCATATTTCACATCGGCCAATTGACCGAGATCGGCGGCGATGGCGGGGAGCTTGTCGTTGGAGTCGACGGTGAGCGAGACGGAAACCTCGCTGGTGGAGACCATATCGACAGGGCACTTGTGATTGTCGAATACGGTGAAGATCTCCTTCATGTAGCCGTGCGTCATCAACATGCGGCCGGCCACCACATCGATGATGCTGAGCTTCTTTTTGACGGCGATGGATTTGAATGGACTTTTGCAATGCGGAGGAAGCGAGATGATGCGCGTGCCTTCGCATGCTGCGTTGCGGCTGTTGAGCACCAGGACTGGGATATTTTTCTTGACGGCGGGCAAAATGGTGGCGGGGTGAAGAACCTTGGCGCCGAAGTAGGCTAGCTCTGCGGCTTCTTCAAAGCTGATAACTTTCACACGAAGAGCATCAGGGCAGACGCGCGGGTCGGCCGTCATAATGCCGTCCACATCGGTCCAGATTTCAATAGCTTCGGCTCGCAGCGCGCCGCCCACCAGCGCAGCGGTAAAGTCTGAGCCGCCGCGGCCGAGGGTGGTGTTGATGCCTGCCTCATTTGAGGCGATGAAGCCGCCCATGACGGGAACCTGTTTTTCGGCGATCAGCGGGAGCAGCTTCTTGGGTGCTCGTTCTTCGATGAGCGCGTCTTGCGGAATCGCCTTCTGAAATTGCGAATCGGTGATGATGATCTGGCGTGCGTCGACGTGGACAGAATTGATGCCCAGTTCTCGAAACGCCGCGGCGACGATGCGGCTGGAGAATAGCTCGCCGAAGCTGACGATCAGGTCGGAGACGCGCGGGGTGAGTTCGAGAATGGCTGCCAGTCCGCGCAGAATCTCATCAAGGGAGTCGAACTTGCGATCGATGCGGTCGACCAGCGCGGCAGAGTCGGTGACCAATGCGGCGGCCGTATCGCGATGGCGCGAGCGCAGGCGTGAACTGATGGCCAGTGCGCCAGTGCGGTCGCCCTCAGCGGCAATGGCGGCGGCGCGCAACAATTGGTCCGTAACCTTGGCCATGGCGCTGACCACAACAATGGGTTGCTTGCCCTGGGCCACGCGGTTGGCGACGATTGCCGCGGTGCGGCGAATGGCCGCCGGATCCTCCACCGAAGTGCCGCCAAACTTCATTACTACGAGACTCATGCGCGTCTTCCTATGGTTCAGTGCCGGCTAAGACACCGGTTCCAGTTTGCCGAGGCTTGTCAGCAGTTCGGCGTTAAGAATGGTCGCGCCGGCAGCGCCGCGAATGGTGTTGTGCGAGAGCACGGTAAATTTCCAGTCGAGCACACCGCAGGGGCGCAGGCGGCCAACGGTCACGGCCATGCCGTTGCCGCGATTGCGATCCAGGCGGGGCTGCGGACGGTCGTCCTGCGGCGCCCATTCGATGGGCTGATCAGGAGCGCTGGGCAGATTCTGACCGGCGAGCGGGCGAAACTCTGCCCAGGCGGCTAGTATCTCTTCGCGCGTGGCCGGCTTGCCAAGCTTGATGCTGACGCTGACCGTGTGACCGTCGACGACCGGGACGCGATTGCAACTGGCGCTCATGCGGGCGGCGAGCGGCTTGACGGCGTGGCCGGCTGGATTGTCTTCGAGCTTGCCCAACAGCTTGAGCATCTCTTCTTCCATCTTCTCTTCTTCGTTGCTGATGAAGGGAATGACGTTGTCGAGGATGTCCATCGAGGGGACGCCGGGGTAGCCCGCGCCACTGACGGCCTGCATGGATGTGGCGAAGATCTGCTCGATTCCGAAGCGGTCTTCGATAGGCTTAAGAGCCAGCACCGGACCCATGACCGTGCAGTTGGAGTTGGTCACAATGTAGCCGCCCGACTCCCTGCGCCAGGATTGCTCCTCGATCAGGTGGAGGTGATCGGCGTTCACTTCAGGAAGCACCAGAGGCACGTTGGGAGCCATGCGGAAGGCGCTGGAGTTCGAGACTACAGCGCAACCGGCGGCGGCAAACTTCGGCTCCAGTTCGCGGGCATAGGCGGCGTCGATGGAGGCAAAGATGATCTTCGGCGCGCCTTCGGGCTCAGCCGGGGCAACGGTCATTTTGGCGATTCGCTCAGGCATCGGCGTGTCGAGGCGCCACTTGGCGGCCTCGACATACTTCTTGCCGCTCGAACGGTCGCTGGCTGCCAGCCATGCGACCTCGAACCACGTATGATGTTCCAGGAGCTGGATGAAGCGCTGTCCCACCATTCCGGTCGCGCCCAGGATGCCGATTGGATATTTGTTTTTCATGGCCTTGAATATTCAGTGTACAGGAGGACGGGTTCTCGGCCGCAATATCCAGAACGGTTTGAAGGCAAAAAAGCGCTTCGCATTATTTCGCGGGCGGCGCTTCGTTCTGCCTCACGGGATTCGCGCACCCTGCTCCCGCGACCGTTTTCCACTCCCGCACATGCCACCGCTTCACGATCCCGTTCGTAACATAAGGGTCATTTCTTGCAAACTTTTCCGCGACTTCAGGCGAGTCGCCCTTGAACAGCAGCAGCGCGGCATCCGCGGGGTTATCGAGCAGCCCGGCCAACAGCAGCTCTCCGCACTCGCTTGCCTTCCACGCCATTTCCAGGTGCGCATTGCGGAATTCCGCGCGCCGGGCGATGTAGTCTTCGCCAACTTCGTAATACAGAACGTAATGCATTTAAGTGTCCGGTTCCTTTCTAGGAAATACCGAGACTGCCGCTTGAGTCCCTACCCCATCGCCGCCAGCACCGCGTCAGCAAACTGCGTTGTGCCGGCCTTGCCGCCCACATCGCGAGTCAAGGTCTTTCCTTCGGCATAAACGGTCTCGAGCGCCTTGTGCACACGGTCAGCGGCGGCTTCCTCGTCCAGGTGGCGCAGCATCAGCACAGCGGATTGCAACAATGCAGTGGGGTTGGCGATGTCCTTGCCGGCGATGTCAGGAGCCGAGCCATGTACCGCCTCGAAGATGGCGCAGTTGATGCCCAGATTCGCGCCGGGCACGAGGCCCAGCCCACCCACCAGGCCCGCGCAGAGATCGCTGACAATGTCGCCGTAGAGGTTTTCGAGCAGCAGCGTGTCGTATTGGTAGGGATTCATCACCAGTTGCATGCAGGTGTTGTCGATGATGTGCTCGCCGTAGACGATGTCTGGAAACCCCTCGGCCACCTGGCGCGCGCAGCGCAGAAACAAGCCGTCGGACAACTTCATGATGTTGGCTTTATGAATGGAGTGAATCTTTTTGCGGCCGTGCTTGCGCGCGTATTCGAAGGCAAATTTTGCGATGCGCGTGGAACCTTTTTCGGTGATCACCTTGATGGCCTCCACCACGCCCGGAACCACTTCATGCTCCAGTCCCAGGTATTCGCCCTCGGTATTCTCGCGCACGATAATCAGGTCCACGCCGGGCCAATGCGTTGAGAGGCCGGGAAGATTTTTAATCGGGCGGAAGTTGGCGAAGAGGTCAAATCTTTTTCTCAGCGTAACGTTGATGCTCTTGAAACCGCCGCCGATGGGGGTTGTGACCGGTCCCTTTAGAGCCACGCCGTTGCGCTCAATGGATTGATAGAGCGCGGCGGGAATGTATTCGCCATAGATTTCGAAGGCTTCGGCCCCGGCGGCGTAGCGCTCCCACTCGAAGTGGACGCCGGTGGCTTCGAGGATGCGCACAACCGCCTGCGTGACTTCGGGGCCGATGCCGTCGCCGGGAATCAGGGTTACTTTGTGCGTTTTCTGCTCGGCCATCGCGTTCCTCTTCAGCTTTTAGCTGCTAGCTTCTAGCCCCTAGCTCCAGACTATCTATGCCAGATGACATCGTCTGAGTCTCCAAAGGCAATCTCGTCAATTTTGTCTGATACAGGTACGTCAATGCGGAATCTCCCCGATCTCCTGCCCTCTCGAACAAGTACCTGTCTAACAACGATAACAACACAACGACCGCTCCGATGTTGCTTTACACTATTCACAGCAAGAGAACTGCTGATAATGCCTCCATCGATGCTCACCATTGCAGGATGATTTAAGGAATGGTCAGTTACTTGAAGTTCACGGAGACCTCTCCGCGATACAGGGCCACCAATTTCAAATACGTACGCTACGCTGGTTGCCACAATAAGTACCACGAAAAGCGAAACATAGACAAAGTTTCTAGCCATCTCAAATCTCCAATTCACAAGAACAAGGTACGGTTTAGGATTCCATTCTTGTTCCCTTTCGCTGATGGCGTTCCCCGGCATATTCACTTTCAGCGCGAAAAAGCTAAAGGATAGAAGCTGGCAGCTAGCAGCTAGAAGCTATCTCTTAACTTTTCCGGCGCTACGTCCGGTCAACAGCCCTTCCAGCTCTTCCTTGAATTCGCGCACGTCCTTGAAGTCGCGATAAACCGAGGCGAAGCGGATGTAGGCGACCGTATCCAGCACTTTCAGCTGGTCCATAATCAGTTCGCCAATCTCGGCCGTGGTGCGCTCGCGCTCCGGCGCGTCCACCAGAAAGGCCTCGGCGGCGTCCACAATGGCCTCCAGGTTTTTCAATGGTACGGGCCGTTTCTCGCAGGCGCGCAGCAAGCCGTTCAAGACCTTCTGGCGGTCGAAGCGCTCGCGCCGGCCATCTTTCTTGACCATCATGTAAGGGATTTCGTCGATGCGCTCATAAGTAGTAAAGCGGCGATTGCATTTTTCGCACTCCCGCCGCCGCCGTATAGCGTCGGCCTCTTTGCTCTCGCGCGAGTCCACTACCCGATCCTGCCCGAAGCCACAATAAGGACATTTCATACAGGCCGATTCTACGGCATTAGAGGGAGCTGGGGACAGGAATCAGGGACTAGGGACTAGGGACTAGCCTCTCCATGCAGATGCACAAAGGCCAGCATCAAGGGACGGGAACAAGGATGGTCTTGCTGGCCACGGCGGTGAGTCCATCCAGGCCGTCGAGGAACGTTGAGGCGGCGAGCGGCGCATCGTCCAGATGCCAGAGCAGCTCTGCGTTGTTCCACGCTGCTTCACGCGCGTCCGTCATGCTCCACGCCGCCAGAGTGTCTTCAAGGTGCGAGGCCGTCGGCAGCGCATCGCCCAGCAGGCGCACATTGAGCTCGGCCTTGGCCGCATCAATGAGGCTGTCGAGTGTTGTGTTGAGAGCAGTGAAGTCGTTGTATTGCGCAGTTCCGTGCTGCGGCGGGACGCCGGTGGTCCGGCAAATGTCGAGGACGGCCTGGGGCAGGTCGTGGTTGATGTGCGCGTTCATCCCTGCCATGGCGAACTGGATGCGGGCAATGGCGGTCTGGTTGCGCCGGTCGAAGAGCGCTTGCCAACAGCCTGCGGCTTTTTCTTGAGAGCCGCCGGAGAGTGCGGACTGAATGGCGGCAAAGTAGAAGCGGGCAAACCGGACATCGAGAGCGGCAACCCAGGCCGGGTTGATGAATTCGGCGGCATTGACTCGCGCTTCGACGGCCTGCGTTACCTGGAGATAGAGCCCGTTGAACCATTTGAGGCCGTCCCCGTCGGCGCAAACGGCCTCAATAGCATCGAGAATCTGGACCACATCAGCGATGCTCTGCGGGGTGGTCTGGACTGCGGCGATGAGGATGGGGTCGTAGGGAAACATGGACGGTCATCATAGCTGGAAGCAGATGACGTTGGGAAGAAGAATGTTAAGAGCAGGGAATAGGGAATAGGGACGTAGGGACTAAGGAATAGGGAACAGACCACCGTGACTGCTGGGAGGCCGGGTTTTTTATAGTCCCTAGTCCCTAGTTCCTACGTTCCTGCCTCAATCGAACACTACCGTCTTGTTTTCGTAGCAGAGAATGCGGCGGTCCAGGTGCCAGCGGACGGCGCGCGACAGGACGACGCGTTCCAGATCCCGGCCCCGCTCCACAAGGTCTTCCACCTGGTCGCGGTGCGAGATGCGGGCCACATCCTGTTCGATGATGGGGCCGTCGTCCAGCGCCTCGGTGACGTAGTGGCTGGTGGCTCCAATCAGCTTCACGCCGCGCGCGTGTGCTGCGTGGTACGGCCTCGCTCCAGTGAAGGCGGGCAGAAACGAGTGGTGCACATTGATGATCGAGTTCGGATAGCGGCCGACGAATGTGGGCGAAAGAACCTGCATGTAGCGCGCCAGCACCACTAACTCAATCCGTTGCCGGGTGAGCAGTTCAAGCTGCCGCACCTCGGCCTGTTTGGTTGTTGCCGCGGTCACCGAGACGTGTTCGAAGTGGATGCCGTAAAAGACGGCCAGCTCCGCAACCGCGCGATGATTCGAGATGATGACGGGAATCTCGCACTCCAACTCGCCCACTCGCCAGCGGAAGAGCAAATCAGCGACGCAATGCAGGTATTGCGAACAGAAAAGAGCCACCCTGGGCCGGTGTCCGGCAGCGGTAAGCTTCCAGCGCATTTTGAGTTCGCTGGCCAGCGGCTCGAACTCCGCCTTGAATGCCTCCAGATCGAAACTGTGAGACGGAGAAGTGCTGCTGTCCGCAGAGCCATTGAGAGACCACTCGACGCGCATGAAGAAGAGGCCCAGCTCGTGGTCCTGGTGCTGGTCGGCGTGGAGTATGTTGGCGCCATGCCGGTAGAGCAGCGAGGAGACGCGAGCCACGAGACCTTTCTGGTCCGGGCAGTCGATGAGCAGTACGGCAGTTTCTTTCATCCTTCGTTCAGTTTAATCCACCACCTGCGGTGGGGCCGGCGGCCTGCGGCGGGGCAGCCGGGGGCTGGCGGTGCGGCTTCGGGCATGGAATGGCCCTGCGCAAGCGCACGATAACGGGGTATCCCTTGACAGCAAGAGGTCCCACTGCGGTCCGGGACAGGTGACGTTCCAGGTTCACCCCGGCGCCTATCCACCCCCACCCATATTTTGGGCGCAAAATACTTGTTTTCAAGAGGATACAAGGGTAGTATCGCTCCAAAATCTTCATTCTAATAGAGTTATTTGCAAAATCTTCTTATCAAAGGAGTTACGGCGTTTTTCCGAGGGTTTGTGGAGGATTGGCAGTGTGCCGGAGGATTTTGCCGCGCCTGTTCCATCCATGATGGTGCGCCAAGAGAGGGTATTTATATGCAAGCGGCTAGCTTCTAGCCCCTAGCTTCCAGCTTTCCCAGGTCTCAAAATCGAGACCCGGGCTACCCGCGGATGAACAGTACAGAAAGCTAAGAAGCAGAGTGGATTCAATGTCGTACACTGTTGACGGTGAAAGAACACCGGGACGGAACGCACTGACTGAAATCAAGACTGGATTACGATGGCCAAGAAGGTGAAGAATCAAACCTTAACTAAAGCGCGGGACGCCAAGGAAGATGAGTTCTACACCCAGTACGTCGATATCCAGAAAGAGGTCGAGGCCTACCTGGAGTTCGACCCCGACGCCTTCCGTGGCAAGGTCGTCTACTGCAACTGCGACGACCCATTCGAGAGCAACTTCTTCAAGTACTTCGCGGGGAAGTTCAACACGCTAGGGCTGAGGAAGCTCATCGCCACCAGCTACGACGGCTCCCCCATCGCCGGCCAGGGCACTCTATTCCCGGAATACAACGAGGGCAACGGCAAGCGTCAGAAGCCCAAGGCGATCGCTGTCATCCTCGATCACGTGAAGGACGAGGACGGCGACGGAGCGACCAATCTTGACGACGTGAAACTCTTCCTCAAGCGGAACAAGGCCGCCAGGATAGCCTTGAAGGCGGACCTCAAATACCCCGGAGGCGACTTCCGCAGCGCCGAGTGCGTCGAGTTGCTCAAGCAGGCGGATATCGTGGTCACCAACCCGCCCTTCTCCCTTTTCAAGAAATACGTAGCTCAGCTCGTGCAGCACGGGAAGAAGTTCCTGATCATCGGCAACACCAATGCGATCACATATTTGGAGATTTTCCCACTCATTAAGGAAAACAAGCTGTGGCTTGGATGCACGAATTTCAACGTGGGAATGTTCTTCGAAGTGCCTGACCACTGGGAGCGCTTTCACCACATCGACAAAGAGACAGGCAAGAAAATAGCGCGTGTATCGACGTCGTGCTGGTACACGAACTTGGACCACGGGCGCCGCCACCAGCCTTTGAGTCTCATGACCATGGCCGAGAACTTGAAGTACAGCAAGAACCTTAGAGGAAAGTCGGCCTACGACCACTACGAGAACTACGATGCAATCGAGGTCGGCACGTACAAGGAAATTCCCAGTGACTACGATGGCGTTATGGGGGTCCCTGTTACCTTCCTCGACAAGTACAATCCCGACCAGTTCCAGATTGTCGGAACCCTCGAATCCAGTGACCCGGACAACCCGTATAGGACTCGATGGTACTCGGCTCAGGACCAGAAAGACGCCTTCTTCCGTCGGTTCGGCAAGCGCGGAAGTTTTCCGCTTAACATGTCTGGTGTCATCAACGACGTCAAGGTGTTCAAGCGCATCCTGATTCGCCATCACCGTCGCACCCAACGCAAAAGAGGGACAAAGAATTGAATACCAAGCTAAGAACCGACATCACCGTCGCCGATATCTGCGACGGGTTTGTGTACAACGATTTAGAGGGTAAAGGGCTGTTCGGGCTGAGCGGGAAACTGACGATTCAGCCGGAGTACCAGCGGAACTACATTTATGCCCAAAGTGGCGGCAAAAAAGAGCAGGATGTGATCCACTCCCTGCTGAAGAAGTATCCGCTTGGGCTGATCTACTTCAATAAAGTCGGCGAGGATAAGTTCGAGGTGTTGGACGGCCAGCAACGGATCACCAGTATTGGACGATTCGTCACGAATAAGTTCGCGATCATGGATGTCGGCAATCCGAAGTACTTCGATAGCCTGCCCGCCGACCAGCGAGACGTGATTCAAAACTCAATGCTTCTGATTTACGAGTGTGAAGGGCTCGAAAAGGAGATCAAAGACTGGTTCGAGACCATTAACATCGCAGGTGTGCCGCTCAATCAGCAGGAGGTCTGGAACGCCATCTATTCCGGGCGGTTCGTGACGCTTGCGAAGGCGGAATTCAGCAACAGCCAGAACTCGAACATCCAGAAATGGAGCGCGTACATCAAAGGCAGCGCAAATCGGCAGGACTTCTTGGCGCGGGCGCTGGACTGGGTGAGTAAGGGCAGTATCGACGTCTACATGGCTAGCCATCGCGACAACAAAAACATCAATGAGCTGAAGATCTACTTCAACAGCGTGATCGACTGGGTTTCAACGGTGTTCATCGACGTTCTCCCAGAAATGCGCGGATTGGAGTGGGGCAGATTGTATGAGCTGTACCACGGCAAGGCCTACGATCCGACGAAGATGTCGGACGCCGTGAAAAAGCTAGCCGCCGATGACTACGTGCAGAACCACAAGGGGATTTTCGAGTTTCTATTGGGCCGCTCGGTCGATACGAAGTTGTTGGACGTTCGGGTGTTCGACCCCAAGGTAAAGCGTGTCGCATACACGGAGCAGACGCAAGCGGCCGAGGCCAAGCCCGAGTCCAACTGTCCGCTCTGCGCGCTTGGGAACAACGCGAACAAGAGCAGGATTTATAACTTTAACGAAATGGACGCCGACCACGTCTCCGCATGGAGCAAAGGCGGCGGAACCTTGGCCGACAACTGCGAAATGCTCTGCGTTACCCACAATCGGGCAAAAGGTAATCGATAATATGGGCGCACCGAGGCCCGCGCTTCTTCCTAGCGCGGGCTGCGCCGAAGGCGCGATTGGCCCCACCGCAGGTGGCAGGTGGTCAGGCGGCGGTACCGCTCGCGTGCAATGGTGAGTTCAACTGCTGGCGCAGATTGCCGGCCAGATCTGCCACCATGCGCAGCCTTTCGGCAACCGGCGATGGTATATCGGCTCCGCTGAGAGCCAACTGCGAGTGAAGCAACAGGCCGGCGACCGTGGATTTGAGCTCGGTTTCGATGGCCGCGGCGGCGGCGCGGCGGGCCAGCGCCTGCTCCCGCTCGCGCCGGTGCAAGGCGGAGCGAATCTCGCGGATCAGCCGCGCAGCGCCGGAGAGCGCGAAGTTGATCTGCAGGGGGATGGCGAGTCCGGCGCGCTCCCAGATGGCTTCGGCCGCGGCGGGATCGCACTCGGCCATGGTCTCATCTACCGCGACGGCCAAAAACTCGCGGCGGCGCAGCGCTGAGAGCGCGGCCTTGCGCCCTTCGGCTACTTCGACTTCCATGCCCAGTTGCGCCTGCACCACGGCTGCGCAGTTACGGGCGCCTTCAATTCCAGTCACAATCAGAATGCTCATTTGAAGCTCCTTAAGACAGTGGACAGTGGACAGTGAACAGTGGACAGCGGCAAGTGAACAGTGAACAGTGATCAGTGATCGGTGATCAGTTGTAAGTTCGAAAAGCTCGGCTTTCAGCTCAGGCGCAGCGGTAGCGTGTGCAGTGCTTGGCGCAACAGTATCGAGCCAGGATTTGAAGGCTGGTTGCTCAAGGTCAGGAGCAGGCAACTGTCCGCTGTTCACTGTTCACTGACCACTGCTTTTCACTCTTCCCGCAGCGGGTCGGCGATGCCGTATTCCTTCAGCTTGCGGTAAAGGGTGGTTTTGCCGATGCCCAGCAGCTTCGCGGCCAGCAGCTTGTCGCCGTTGAGCGAGCGAATGGCCCCCAGAATCGCCTGCCGTTCCAAATCCGCCAGGGTGGTCAACTGCGGGCTGGCACCGTCTGCTGCCGGTTCGCCGCTCATGGCCGCCGAGCGCCGCGCTTCCAGACCCTGCTGTTGCAACTGCGTGGGCAGGTCGCCCAGGTGCAGCACCGGTCCCGAAGAAAGAGCGCAAGCCCGCTCTATCGAGTTTTCCAGCTCCCTGACATTGCCCGGCCAGTCGTGCTGCATCATGGTGCGCAACGCCTCGTCGCTCAACGTGAACTTTGCGCCATGGTCGCGGCTGATGTGGTCCAGAAAATGCGCGGCCAATAGCGGAATGTCTTCGCGGCGGTCGCGCAAAGGGGGCAGGCGCAGGTTCACCACGTTGAGCCGGTAGAAGAGATCCTTCCGGAAGGAGCCTTTCTCGACCATTGTGGCCAGATCCCGGTTGGTGGCGGCCACTATGCGCGCCTTGATGGGAACGCGATGGGTGGCCCCGATCGGGCGGACTTCCTTCTCTTGAAGGGCGCGCAACAGCTTGGCCTGCAGGTCGAGCGAGAGCTCGCCGATCTCATCCAGAAAAACCGTGCCTCCCTCGGCGGAGACGAGCAATCCGTCCTTGGAGCGGTTGGCCCCGGTGAAAGCGCCCTTCACGTAACCGAAGAGCTCGCTCTCAATCAGCGTGGGAACCAGCGAGCCGCAATCGACCGGCAAGAAAGGTTTTTGCGAGTTAGGCCCGTAGGCGTGGATGGTGCGCGCCACCAGTTCCTTGCCGGTGCCGCTTTCGCCCAATATCAGTACCGGGTGGGTGCTTTGGGCAACTTTCGAAAGGATGCGGTAGAGCTTTTCCATTTCGCCGGAGCGGCCAATCATGGCGCCCAGTCCCTGCGAGAGCCGGAGCCGTTCGCGCAGCTGGCGTGTAGCCGCGTCGGTGACCAGCGAGGCCGAGGCGCGGTCAAGCACCGTGGACAGCTCGTCCATGGCGAAGGGCTTGGCAAGGTAGTCCGAGGCTCCGCAGCGCATGGCCTCGACGGCGGCGTTCACCGAGCCGGATGCGGTCATGGCGATCACCGCGGTCTGGGGGTAGAGGAGTTTCACTTCGCTGATCAGTTCGAGCCCGAGGTTCGAGCCCGAGGGCAGGTTCACCAGCAGGATATCGGCGGGCGAGCCGCGCAACATGCTGCGCGCCTGCGCGATGTCGCCGGTCGTCTCCACCGCGTAGCCCAGGCCCCCGGCAATCTCGGCGCAGGCCGAGCGCATCGCGGCGTCGGCGTCCACCACCAGCAGGTGCAGGCGTACCGGTGGCTCCGCGAGTTGGGGGATAAACTCCATCGTTCTTGCATTCAGAGCTGTTTCGAGCATTGTATTCGCCTCATGCGCAATTCGTTAAATTGGATTTTCTGTGGCCGCCGCGCCGGGATTGTTTTCTAGCGACGCCGCCGGCTTCTTGCCCTCGCGTCAGCGCGTGCGGACAGGCAGTTCAATCTGGAAGCGGGCTCCGCCTCCGGTGCTGTTGGCGGCATGAATGTGGCCGCCTGCCGCCTCGACGATGGAGCGTGTGATAGACAAACCCAGGCCGCGATGCCCGGCAGGCCAGCCGCCATTGCGGAGGGCTCCGTTCAGCTTGGTTGTATAGCCGGAGTGGAATATCTTCTCCAGCGAGTCACGGGGGATGCCTGGCCCGTTGTCTTCCACGGTCAGCATCAGCCACAGAGGGGCAACCGCTTCGGCGTGAAATTCATGCAGGTTGATCGCGATTTGCCCAGCGCCGGGCATGGCTTCGGCGGCATTCTTGACCAGGTTGACCAGAATCCGGGTCAGCTCCTCGCCGCTCATCCGCACAGCCTGCTCGCCGCCCTCTGTGTTTACGTCGAGGGCGATGGAGGGCCCGGCAAGAGCCGAGAGCAGATTGCGGTTGGCCGCGAGTTCTCCGGCCAGATTGTCGATTGGCGCGCCGGGCGTCAAGTCCCATTGGCGGGCGCGGTCGAGAGCGAGCGGCTCACGTTTCAGCGCCGCGCTGATTGCCCTGGAGAGCCCCATCTCCGGCCTGAGCCGTGCGTCAAATCGGGCGTCAGAATTGGCGTCAAAATTGGTGTCAGAGTTGGCGTCGAGGGCAAGCAGCTTTTCCACCAGCCGGCGGCTGGCCGCGGCCACCAGCCGCAACTCGCCGGCGTAGTGATGGAAGCTGGGGTTGAGCACTCCCGGCTCCTCCAGAAGATCGCAGTAGAGCCACAGCGCCGTGACCAGGTTCCGGGCATCGTGGGCCACCGCAGCGAGGCTCTCGGCATCGCCGCGCAGGTTGGCCAGCGTCTCGACCACCGTTTCGACCCGCTTGCGTCCGAACCGGCCGGCCTCCGCTCCGGTCACACCGGTTGCCGTGAGGCCAGTCTCGGCCAGTCCAATCTCCGCCAGCCCGTTTTCTCTCAATTCCGCTGCCTGTCCTGCCTGCTGCATCGCCCGTTTCCTTTCCTATTCCCTATTCCCTAGTCCCTAGTCCCTAGTCCCTCTTTTTGCCCTTCCCATTCCGGCTCTCTGCTGTGAGGACTGTCCTCTTCTAATACACGTGGCGTGCCAAACCAGAACAGGCCGATTAAGTTCCTGATAAGGGAAGGAGTTACGGGGGAATTCCCGGAATGTGAGCGGGGTCGGAACGAAAAGGGATTTCCCAGAATGGAACCGAAGGGAAGGACGTGATCGGCATAAGGTATGCCGTTCCAACAGGTTACTTGAATATTCCTTTTGCGGGTCTGGAAATCGACGGTTTCCCGTCCTGGGACTGGAGGATTAGAGCGGCTTCAAATCTCCCTTTGAGGCCGTTTCCCGTACAATCTCTCCATGGAAAGCTCATCCAACGTGCCCTTTTATCGTCCCGGCGGCAGAACTCCGCTTCAGCTTCGCCCGCTCACACTCACGCCCGGCTTTGTCCAGACCGCCGAGGGTTCCGTCCTTGTCTCGCTGGGCAACACGCGTGTGCTGACCTGCGCCACCATCGAGCAGGGCGTCCCCGGCTGGCTGCGCAACTCGGGGCGCGGCTGGGTTACGGCGGAGTACGCGATGCTGCCGCGCGCTACGGTGACGCGGACTCCACGGGAGAGCGAACGGGGGAAGATCGGCGGGCGGACGCATGAAATACAGCGGTTGATTGGCCGCAGCCTGCGCTCTGTGGTAGACATGAAGGCTCTGGGCGAGCGGACGGTGATATTGGACTGCGACGTAATTCAGGCCGACGGCGGCACACGCACTGCGGCCATCACCGGCGCAGCCGTCGCGCTGGCTCTCGCGTTGAACGCGCTGGTCGCAGCCGGAACCCTGAAGCAATCGCCCCTGAAGCAACTCGTCGCAGCCACTTCGGTAGGCATCGTCGGCGGCGCAACGCTGCTCGACCTTTGCTACGAAGAGGATTCGCAGGCCGAAGTGGATATGAATGTAGTGATGACCGCCGATGGCGGCCTCATCGAGACGCAGGCCACGGCGGA
>JBEKSE010000058.1:0-34068 GCA_049517315.1 Occallatibacter sp.
CAACTCAAACCACACCTTGCCTAAACACCCGGCGACAAGGTAAAACAATCATGTCTCAGTCCATCCAGAGTGGCCGGTTTTGAAGTGACCACAAGTGGCCGGTTTTCAGGTGATCACCGAGGTGCTTTGCGGCGGCGAATCTCTTCGATGTTGGCGCAGTTACCGGCGCGCCGCTCTTTTGCGCGGCAAATGCAAGCACTGAAAGCGAAGTCAGTACTATCAAATATGGCGCACGGAGCGACATCTATGAGCGATCACACCCATATAAAACGATGGTTCTCGCGGGTGACCTCTTGGCCACCATGCACCAGTGGAACCGGCTGTTGAATGAATGGGCCTCGAGTCCGCGGAGAGAATCGACTCGAAAATATGTTCTTATTCTCGCGGACAAGCTGCGCTCGACTGCCTCACCACTAACTCCGGTTCGATAGAGATCAGGCGCGATTCGCCTTGGCCATTCTCGATGCAGGCAAGTAGCTCCGTGGCGGCCAGCATGCCCATCCGGATCAACGGCTGGCGAACTGTCGTGAGAGCCGGCTGTACAATTGTCGCCGCCTGAATATCGTCGAACCCGACCACTGAGATTTCTTCCGGAACCCGCTTTCCCGCGTCGCGAAATAAGTTGATGGCGCCGATAGCCGACATATCGTTGAACGCCAGCAAAGCCGTAAACTTCTGCGAAGCGTTCAGCAACCGTTTCCCCGCTACATATCCCTCGCGTATGGGGTCCAGCCCATCGTCTATACGCTTCAGTTGAACCACGTCTTCCTTGCGAATGCGCAAGCGCAGCCCTTGCGCGGCTTCCAAACAAGCGGCCCAACGCGACTCGGCATCGCTCGATTGCGTATGCCCTTTCAGAAATGCGATCCTGCGATGCCCGAGCGAGTATAGATGCTGCAACGCCAGCCGAATGCCATGGGCATTGTCGAGCGTAATCTGCGTCAGGGGAAAATCGTATTCCAGGCTGCCTATGGAAACCAGCGGAAGACTCGGCGCAGTGACGGCTGGTGTATTGATTAGGATCACGCCCTCCGCCCCGCGCTCTGCAAAGACCTCCAGCCGTTGCCGGATAAGGTCCCGGTTCCAGTGATGACTGGAAACAAAATAGAGATAATCGCGCTCAAGCAGCGTGCGCTCAATGCCGTTGAGAATCGCCGCGTCGTAGCCCTCTCCCAGATCGGGGGAGAGAATGCCCACCATGTGGCTTCGTTTGTTGTTGAGCATCCGCGCAAAATAGTTGGCCTTGTAGTGCAGTTCGCTGGCGGCCTTTAGCACTCGATCGCGAGTTTCCTGCGTAAGCGCCTGGGCCACGGGCGAATTGTTGAGCACCAGAGAGACGGTTGAGCGCGATAGCCCAAGATAGGAAGCCAAATCTCTCAAACTAACTGGTTTAGCCGGAGTTCCAACAGGTGGCTTGGGGCCACCAACTCGCTTTTTGGATATACGCACAAAAAGATAGTACCAAAAAACACTTGACATGTGTGCGAGGAAAACAATAGAGTGTCAACGAAATTCAAACCGGGTTAATAAACCGGTTGTAAAACCGGTTGAATTAAACTGAGCGCGTACACCGACTCGACAAGAGGGCCGAGCGGGAATGGATGCGCACAGCCGCCGCGCGTCTTGTGCGGCCTTATGGAGGAGCTCCTATGACGCCAAAGAGGATCTTGGCTTTATTTGTATTCATCGCACTCACCATGGCGGTGCCCATGTTTGCGCAATCGGATCGCGCCACTATCCTGGGCACGGTGAAGGACTCGTCTTCGGCAGTGATGCCGGGCGTACAGGTCCGCGTGACCAACGTGGCCACCAACGCAGTTGAGACTGCAAGCACGGACAACACCGGTTTTTACCGGGTAGGCAACCTCGCCATCGGCGACTATGTTGTCAGCTTTTCCAAGACAGGATTCAAAACCCTTGAGCGCAAGGGCCTGACGCTGTTGATCAGCCAGGTAGCGGAAGTTGACGCCACTCTGCAAGTGGGCGGGATGTCAGAGAGCGTAGAAGTGACCAGCGCGCCGCCAATCCTGCAGACCGAAGACTCCACACTTTCCGCCAACCTGAACAACGAAGCGGTGAGCGAGCTTCCTTTGAACGTACAGGGCAGCCGCAATCTCTCCAATTTCATGTTTGCGTATTTGCCGGGCGTGGAAGGCACCGACTACGGTTCGCACATCAACGGCGGCATGGCGATGACCAAGGAAGTGCTGATCGACGGCACCTCGGCGGTTTCGCAGTTGGGCGGCTACATCAGCGAGTCGCAGCCTCCCATGGAAGCCGTGCAGGAGTTTGAGGCGGATACGTCTGGCATCAGTGCCGACGCGGGCCGCTCGGGCGGCGGCGTCTTCAAATATGAGTTGAAGTCCGGCGCCAACAAAATTCACGGAAGCGCGTTCGGTTTCATGCACTCGGCTGACCTGGATGCCGTGAGCTCATGGAACAAACTGGATGCCATCCAAGACCCGAATCCTCTTGATAAGGCTGCTTACCTGAAACTGAACGAGACGCTCTCTGACTGGGGCGGCGGCTTTGGCGGAGCAATCGTTAAGGACAAGCTGTTTTACTTCGGATCCTTCGAGCGCTATATGCAGTCGGAGTGGAATCTGGGGGCTCTTTCGCGCATCGTTCCCACCAGTGCAATGATGGGCCTGGACTCAAGCGGCAACGTGTTGGCATATGCCGATATGAGCCCGATGCTGACGACCGGCAATGTGGTTGGCACAGCTCAACCCGCGAATAACGCGGGCCTGTGCAACACGACCGCAGCTCCAGTGAATGTCTATCAGGGTTCAATCTACATGCCCGGTACGGGCTGCGTCTTTGCTAACAACCAGATTCCTACGAGTTTGATTAGCACGACAACGGCCAAGATTCTTCAGCTCTACAACAAGTACTACACTCCAGCATCGACGAATACTCTTAACAACGCAGGTCCGGCCTACTCGCCCGATCCCTGGTTCCACAACACGCAGACCAGCGTCAAGATGGATTACATCCCGAGCGCGAAGCAGCATATCGCCGGGTCGTTTTACTGGGATGACTATCCGCGCATCAACGCCGATCAGGGCGGAGCGTGGTCGGCAACGGCCAAGTATGGCGGCCCGATGGCCAACTCCTATTGGCATAACACCACGGCACCGGGCGCGCGCCTGAGCGACGCCATCACCATCACGCCAAACCTGTTGAATACGGTCTACGCCACATTCAACCGCTTCCGCAATCCAAGCATCGCGACTTCTCAGACGGGCAAATGGGACAGCGACCTCGGCCTGGCCAGTGGTGTAACGGACGCCGCGGGCAACTTCCCGCTGATCTATTTCGAAACCGGTGAGTACACCAATGGCGCCAACTACCAGAACGGCTGGAACTTCTCAAATGTTGGCAGCCAATTCAACGATTACTATGCCGGCAACACCTTCATCTATAGCGATCAAATTGTCTGGAGCCATAAACACCACAACGTGAAGGCGGGCGCCGAGTTCCGCGCCATGCAGTTCAACTACCACACCGATAACGGCACCTTCATGGGCGGCTATCCAATTATTTTCGATCCGTCAACGACGGCCGGCATCGGATGGCAGACGACAGGCAACGCCTTCGGCAGTTTCCTGCTGGGCGATGTCTACAATGCCGAGAGCAACAACCCCGACAACGAATATGGACGCCGCAAGGCTCTCTCGTTCTATGCCAGCGACGACATCAAGGTGAATCCGCGGCTGACCGTGAACATAAGCCTGCGCTGGGACTTCAATAATCCCTACCACGAAAAGTATGGCCACTGGTCGAGCTTTGAGCTGGACGATTTCAACACCTTGTCCGGCCTTCCGGGCACGTACGAGTTCCTGCACAGTGGCAGCGAGAGCTTCGAGCGCCGCCAGGACTACTACAACTACGCACCTCACATCGGCGCAGCTTACAAGCTGACCGAGAAGACCGTGGCGCGCGGCAACGGCGGCATCTTCTTTACGCCGCTGAATATGAACACCTGGGGCGGCGTTCCCTATCAGCAGGCCGGCGATATTGGCTTCCACGACATCACCCAGGAAGGCAACTTCAATTGGGATGGCGGCTACAATCCGACACTGGTAACTCCGAAGAGCATTGGAGCGCAAAGCCCGGATTTGACTACCTCTGACGTGATCAGCATCGATCCGCGTTCGCTGACACCGGGAAACACCTGGCAGTACAACTTTGGCGTGCAGCGCGAGTTGGACAAGGTGACCCACGTAGACGTGAACTGGATTCAGAGCAGGAGCACACACCTGCATAGCGGATTCTTCCAGCACAATCAACCGAAGATTGCCGACTGGCAGAACTTTGTTGCGACGGGAGCCACTCCGCAAAGCATGGCTGTAATCTGCAAAGCATGGGGTACCTGCGGAGATCAGTACCCGTTGGTAGCGCTCGTTCCTTACCCGCAGGTTTTTGCCGGTTATACTGGACCACTGCTTTCGGTGGGAACGCCTTTGGGCAACGCCGACTACAAGAGCCTGCAAGTCAGCGTCGTACGCCGCGCGGCAAATGGACTCTCACTGCAAGCCAGCTATAACTGGTCGCGCACTCACGGCGACGTCGATTCGGATTTCGCGGAGCCATGGTGGACCGGTCCGCTGCAAAATACGTATGATCTCAAGGACGAAGCCAAGGACATCGCCGACTTCGACATCACGCATATCGTCAAGGGCTATGTAATCTATGATCTGCCCTTTGGCCGGGGCAAGATGTTAGCGTCCGATGTGAGCACGCCTGTGGATGAACTCATCGGTGGATGGACGCTGGACGGCGACTTCCACTACCAGACCGGATCGCCGATCTCGGTGCATTCAACCAACACCTATCCGGGATTCAACTCGATCTACGTCGATCTAGTTCCGAACTGCAAGCTGACCAATGGCAGTCCGAAGCTCGGCCAGGTCTGGCTGAACAAAAGCTGCTTTGCCGATCCGGCTGCGAATCAACTTGGCACGGCCGGGAACTATCAATCGCAGGTGCGCAATCCGGGCTTTGCATCCGAAGATCTCGCTCTGCACAAGAGCCTGACCGCTGGAGCAAACAGGCAGTATAACCTGACCCTGCGCATTGAGTTCTTCAACGTCTTCAACCGCGATGCGCTGGCCGGTCCCGACACGAACAAAGCTGACGCGACCTTCGGCGAGATTCTCACTTACAGCGGCACGCCAGGCGGGCGCGTTGGCCAGTTCGGCGCACGCTTTACCTTCTAACTCAACCCATGAACATATCCAGGCAGCCGCACTCCGGCTGCCTGGAGTTTTAGCAAATATTCCCGCATCGATCTTCTGTCTCCTGGTACACAGGTGCCGGGAACGGAATAAGATAAATCAAGCCCAAGGAGAGATTGCTTGTATGGCAGATTTAATGAAGTCAGCTTTCCGGTTCGTGCTTTGCGCCAGTGTCGTTTCCCTCGCAGGCTGCGGAGGCAGCGGAGGCGGAACGAGCACGACACCCCCCGTGCAGGCAGCAACGCCGACTATCTCCGCTGCTACGACGGCAAACACACAGAACGGCGCGCAGATGGTCACTCTGACGACGACAACCTCCGGGGCTTCGATTCATTACACCATCGACGGCACTACGCCCACGACGACGTCGATTATCTACGAGACGCCTTTTCTGGTGGCCTCAAATCTGACCGTCAATGCGATCGCCACAGCCTCGGGCGACACCAACAGCAGCGTTGCCACAAAAACATTCGCGCCTAACATCGCCTCTGATACGCTGGTGTGGTCCGACGAGTTTGCCAACTCGACGAGTGCCAACGCCCAACCTAATTCGCTGGTATGGACCTACGACACAGGCAACAACAGCGGCTGGGGAAACAGCGAGTTGGAAACCTACTGCGCATGGGGTTCAACGGCCACTCCGTGCAGCACGACAACTCCGAATGCTTTTGTTGCGCCGGGCGGCGGCCTCAACATTGTGGCCGAGAATCCCTCGAGCGGCGTGTACACTTCGGCGCGGATGAAGACCGAGGGGCTGTTCAGTTTTCAATATGGCCGGATCGAAATTGAGGCCTCGGTTCCGGAAGCGCAGGGATTCTGGCCGGCCTTCTGGCTGATGGGCAACAATATCAATACGGTCAATTGGCCGGCCTGCGGCGAGATGGATGTAATGGAGCGGATTGACGCCGCGTCCACACCGGACTGGAACGCCGGATCAGTTCATGGAACCGGCTTTACCGGCAGCAATCTAGGCAAAGACTTCGACTTTCCTACCGGGCAAACCGCGGCCACGTTGCACACCTATGGCATGATCTGGAGCAAGGGAAGCGTGGCTTATTACGTGGATGACCACACCAGCCCCTACGCCACATTTACGCCGTCGAGCATCAGTGGTTTCAGCGGCGCGGTCTGGCCCTTCGATAACGGGCCGAATTTCATCATCCTCAATCTTGCCGTGGGCGGAAGCTGGCCGGGAAGTCCTGACTCCAGCACTCCATTCCCCTCCACGATGCAGGTGAACTACGTGCGGGTGTACGCCAATTAAGAAGTAAATCTATTGCACCCGGCGCCGCAAGACGCGCCGGAGGAGTGAGGCCCGCGTGGAAACAACAAAATTAGTGGTTCCGTTTGCAGATCGTATCTCACTCAAGGAAAAGATTGGATACTCCCTGGGAGATGCGGCCTCCAATCTTTATTGGAAGACCTTTGAGTGGTTCCTGCTCTTCTTTTACACAGACATATTCGGTATCTCAGCCGCCGCCGTCGGCACCATGCTGCTGGTGACCCGCTTTGCCGACGCGGCGGCTGATCCTGTGATGGGTTCGATAGCCGACCGCACGAGGACTCGCTGGGGGCATTTTCGGCCGTATCTGCTGTGGGGCGCCGTTCCGTTTGCCGCGGCTGGTGTGCTGACTTTCACCACGCCGCATCTTGGCACCGGAGCCAAGCTGGTGTACGCCTACATTACGTACAGTTCCCTCATGTTCATCTACACGGCGGTGAACATTCCCTATTCGGCGTTGATGGGCGTGATTACACCAAACTCGCAGGAGCGCACCTCTATCTCTTCGATTCGCTTTATCGGCGCTTTTACCGCCGGCATCTTCGTGCAGTACTTCACCCTTCCGCTGGTCAAGTTTCTCGGACAAGGCAGCGAGACCCGCGGCTGGCAGATGACCATGGTGCTTTACGGCGCTCTTGCCATTATTCTGCTGATCGTCTGTTTTGCGACCACTCGCGAGCGAGTTATCCCGCCACCTAAGCAGAGCACAAGCCTCAAGCTCGATCTCCGCGGGCTGTTCGAAAGCAGGCCATGGATCGTACTGGTTGGCGTGCTGCTACTGACACTGGCTGCGTTCGCAGTGAAAGGATCGGTCTCGGCATACTACTTTAAATACTTCCTAAAGCGAGAAGATCTTCTAAAGTGGTTTCTGCTAGCCAACGGTTTAGCGTTCATCTCGGCCGTATCCATTGCGTCGCCGCTTGCGAGGTGGATTGGCAAGAAGAGCCTGTTCATGGTGGCGCTCGGTGTAGGCGGCTTAGTGGTGGGTTTATTCTGGTTTGCAAAACCAACTGATATCCCGCTGATCTTCGCACTGCAAATCGCTTCCAGCTTCATCATCGCATTCAATTCCCCGCTGGTCTGGGCCATGTTTGCGGATACGGCCGATCACGCCGAATGGCGTACAGGACGCCGAAATACGGGACTGGTATTTGCCTCTGCAATCTTTGCAACCAAGATCGGATTTGCGGTCGGCGCATGGATGCTGGGCCTGATTCTCACTTATTTCGGGTATGTGGCGAACATGGAACAAACCAGTCGTTCACTCCACGGCATCATTCTTTCCATGAGCTGGATTCCCTGCATGCTGCTGGTGCTGGCCGCCGCAGCAATGGCGGCGTATCCGCTGAACGACGCCATGATGGTGAAGATCGAGACGGATCTCAAGGAACGCCGGGGAGAGATTGAAGCATGAAGAAAGCATTCGTGAAGATATCCCTGGCTTGTCTGCTCGTGTTTGGATTGGCGGCTTTGACGGCGGAAGCTGGTGCGACTCCTCGAAAGGCCGATCTCACCAAGCAGCAATGGAACGGCAATGCCATCGACTACTCCGGTTATCGCGTCGGCCAGAGTCCGGAACTGAATCGATTTCCAACCCAGGCGCAGATCCTCGGGGACCTTACGATCCTAAAGAAGAACTGGAAGCTGATTCGTCTTTATGGCGCGGACCAACACTCGCAGGACGTGCTGGAAGTAATCCGGCACAATAAGCTTGGAATCAAGGTGCTGCTCGGCATCTGGCTCGATGGCAGGCCTGGCTACGAAGGCAAAACCGCCGAGCAGATTGCCACTGGAATACGCCTGGCAAATCAATACAAGAAGATCGTTCTGGCGGTAAGCGTAGGCAACGAAATTCTGGTTTCCTGGTCCGATCACAAGCTGACTGAAGAAAAGGCAGTGGAGTACGTGGAGCAGGTGAGAGCTTCGGTGAAATGCCCGATTACAGTCGCTGACGATTTCATTTACTGGCGGCAACAAACGAAGCTCGCGGAACACGTGGATTTCATTACCATGCACGCATATCCGATCTGGGGCCGCGAGGATATCGACACGGCTATGGCTTCGACAATCAAGGACTATGAAAGCGTGCGCAAAGCTCATCCGGGAAAGACGATTGTGCTCGGCGAAGCCGGCTGGGCCAGCTACACTACCGGTGACCAGCATGTCCCGCGAGCCGGCGACGAAAGTAAGCAGAAGCGATACTACGAGGAACTTACCACATGGGCCAAGGCCAACAACGTTACAACTTTTTACTTCGAGGCGTTTGACGAGCCTTGGAAGGGAAGCGGGACTGAGGGTCACTGGGGATTGTTTTCCGCAGATCGCAAAGCCAAGCTGGCTATGCAGGGGCTATATCCGGAGTTGATGCCGGCCGGACCAACATCACCGAGCTACGATTCGCCGCCGACCGTCAACCAAAACCGCTGACCGGAGCTTGCGAAGATGAGAGCATTTAGTATGGACGCAATACTTGCCGAGAGTTAAGAGTAATTGAGTCGCCGATTCAATCAAACTCGAGATTCAATCCCAACAAGTTCCCGGAGGGAGAAGGATTCAAGTCAGAGGCTATGTAATGAGTACAACTGTTGTGGGAGAAACGACCCTCCATCATGGCGCGCGGAAGATCGAGGGAGGCCAAATCGAGATTGGTGGCGAGCGT
This sequence comes from Occallatibacter sp., assembly GCA_049517315.1. Taxonomy (GTDB): domain Bacteria; phylum Acidobacteriota; class Terriglobia; order Terriglobales; family Acidobacteriaceae; genus Telmatobacter. Next base: position 9,182 of record JBEKSE010000058.1, read on the forward strand.
TTCTACCGCATCGTCAACTACGACGCAATGGCGCCGTTTCTGATGAGCATCGTCGGCGACTCGGACCATTGGATGTTCGTCTCCTCGACTGGCGCACTGACCGCCGGTCGCAGGGATCCTGACCGCGCTCTGTTTCCCTATACCACCGACGACCGGCTTCATGACAGCCAGGATCAGACCGGTGGTAAAACTATCTTTCTTATAGCGTGTGCCGGACGCACCGCGCTGTGGGAGCCTTTTTCTAAGCGCTGCGAAGGCCTGTATCGCGTCACGCGAAGCTTGTCGAAGAGCGTCTACAGCAACAAGCTCATCTTCGAGGAGGTCAACTATGACCTCGGCTTGTCCTTTTCTTACGCCTGGATGTCTAGCGACCGGTTCGGCTTCGTGCGGCGCTCGGCTATGGTCAACTTAGGTGAGAAGCCGGTGGAAATCGATCTCTTGGATGGGATCCAGAACCTTATGCCTGCCGGTCTGACGAACCGCTTCCAGCTCGAATACAGCAACCTCGCGGACGGCTACAAGGAAAATGAACTGGATTGTAAGACCGGTCTGGGCCTTTTCAAGCTCAGCTCTGTCCCAGCAGACCGGCCTGAGCCCAATGAGGCACTCCGCGTAACCACGGTTTGGTCGGAGGGACTTGAATCCGCCCGCCGGCTGCTGAGCTCGGTCCAGCTTGATCGCTTCCGGCGGGGCGAGCCGATAGTCGAGGAACCGCTGATTCGCGGCCGCCGCGGCGCCTATTTCATGAACACCCGGCTAGCACTGCCCGCAGGCGGCCGCAAAGAGTGGAGCATCGTCGCGGAGGTTGAGCAGGATGCAGCGAGCGTCGCTACGCTTGTTGATTTCCTCAAGTCCGGCGGAAACCTGCGCGCGCAGATCGACGAAGACATCGCACGCGGCACCACGAACCTGGTTCGCATTGTGGCCGCGGCCGACGGCCTGCAATGCACCTGCGATGACCTCAGCTCGGACCGGCATTTTTCCAATGCTCTGTTCAACATCATGCGCGGGGGAATTCCCGAGCGCGGGTACCAGGTTTCACGATCCGACTTCAAGGCGTTCATCAGCAAGGCCAACTATTCCTTAGCCGAGCGGACGAGCGCCTTTCTGAATGCATTGCCTGAAACCCTATCGCATAGCCACCTTCTTGCACGGGCGCGCGAGCAGGAAGACGCTGACCTGGACAGGTTGGCGCACGAGTACCTGCCACTCACCTTCAGCCGCCGTCACGGCGATCCCAGCCGCCCATGGAACAAATTTGCTATCAAGATCAAGAACGAACAAAACGAAAGGATACTGAACTACCAAGGCAACTGGCGTGACATCTTCCAGAATTGGGAGGCGCTGGCGCTCTCATTTCCCGGATACATCGAGAGCATGATCTTCAAGTTTGTTGACTCTTCGACCGCGGATGGCCATAACCCGTATCGCATCATGCGCGACGGCTACGAATGGGAGGTGCTCGACCCGCACGATGCATGGTCGTACATCGGCTACTGGGGCGATCATCAGGCGGCCTACCTTTTGAAGCTGCTGGAACTTTCTGCGCGCTATCATCCCGGCATTCTTGCCGGCCTGCTGGCGCGGCGCGTCTTCACCTACGCAAATATTCCCTATCGCATCAGGCCTTACAGCGCGCTTCTCGAAGATCCGCGCAATACCATTGACTTCGATGCCGCTCTCGATAGTCAAATTCAGCAGAGAGTCGCCGCGATGGGAGCGGACGGCAAGGCCCTGCCGGGAGCTGACGGCGCGCCTTACCGCGCGAACCTGACCGAAAAGCTGCTGGTCCTGGTGCTGGCCAGGCTTTTCAATTTTATTCCCGAGGCTGGCCTGTGGATGAACACACAGCGGCCCGAGTGGAACGACGCAAACAACGCTCTTGTCGGCCCCGGCGTCTCCATGGTGACCCTCTGCTACCTGCGCCGGCTCCTGGCTTTTTGCCGTGCTACGTTTGCCGGTGCGGCCGTGCCAGAATTTGAGGTCTCTTCGGAAGTTGCGGAAGCTTTTCACGGGGTGGCCGACGCGCTCGAACGCCATGCGAGCCTGCTTGGCGGACAAGTCTCAGATCGGGAACGCAAGGTAGTTCTTGATGACCTGGGCAGTGCGGGAAGCGATTATCGAGCCAAAATCTATGCGCGCGGGTTTTCAGGCCGCCAAACTCCGCTCGGCATCAGAGAGCTGCTCGCCTTTTTCGACATAGCGATCAACTACATGGACCACTCAATTCGGGCTAACCGGCGCGAGGATGGCCTGTATCACTCTTACAATCTCATGAAGCTTGACGGCGATAGAATCGTGATTCGCCGGCTCTATGAGATGCTCGAAGGCCAGGTGGCGGCGCTCAGTTCGGGCGCTCTCTCCGCGAGGGAATCGGTTGCACTGCTTGACGCCCTTCGTAGAAGCAGCCTTTATCGTGCTGACCAGAACAGTTATGTCCTCTATCCAGACCGCAAATTGCCTGGTTTCTTTGAAAAGAACAACATTCCGGCTGGGGCCATCTCGCAATCGAAAACGCTGAAAGCAATGGTTGAGCGCGGTGACCGCCGTATCGTAGTTAAGGATCTGGATGGCGTCGCGCACTTCAATGCGGACTTCCGAAATGCCGTCCTGCTAAAGAAAGCACTCCAGGCGCTCAGCCTGCCGGACGAGGAAAACGCTCGCATTCTCGCGTTGTATGAAGAGGTCTTCGATCACCAATCCTTCACAGGCCGTTCGGGCACGTTCTACAAGTACGAGGGACTTGGCTGCATTTACTGGCACATGGTTTCCAAGCTCCGTCTGACAGTTCAGGAGGTGCTGGAAAGGGCCGTGTGCGCGAGTGACGACACTGCGGAAGTCGAAAAACTCCTGAGCCACTATTACGAAATCCGCGAGGGCATTGGCGTCCACAAGTCGCCTGAGCTTTACGGCGCAATTCCCACTGATCCGTATTCCCACACGCCCGGATTCACGGGAGCGCAGCAGCCCGGCATGACCGGCCAGGTGAAAGAGGATCTTATCTCGCGGCTCGGCGAGATGGGCATCGTCGTTGAAGACGGACGGCTCTGTTTTCACCGCTTACTGGTAAGGCGCAATGAGTTTCTGGCGGACGCGAGATCGTTCAAGTTCTATGATCTCGACGGCCAGCAGCGCAGCCTCGATCTTGATCCTGGCACCCTTGCGTTTACTACGTGCCAGGTGCCTGTGGTGGCCCATCACTCTGGACCACAGAGAATCGAAATCACCCGCACGGACGGCTCCCGGTATTGGGTTGAAGCGCTTAGTCTTGATGCCGAGACCAGCGCGGCGGTATTTGAGCGCACCGGAGCAGTTCGCCGTCTGGATGTGTTCTTCGACTTCGAAGGCGGTGTGTAATCAGGGACGCTTATGGTAGTGTGGTGCGTCCTGTGTGGCCCTCCTGATGAAACCCGAGGCTTGCTGGAAGCGAGTTGGACGTGACGGCAAGGAGCACAGGGCGCTACTGAACTAGTTGATAACGCTTTATCTGCTCAAGTAATTCCGCCAGATCAATGATCTTCATGAGGTACGCATCGCAGAGTTCCTGAAAGCGTGGGGTGAACCCATAGGCCCTAGCTTTTCCGTCAGGTCCTGACGGCAATCCGGAAGGCAACCGGACGAAGGGCTAAAGAATGGAGTTCAGAGACGAGGGACTAAACGAGGGCCTGCGAGTCGTCTTCTGCGGCAACTTACAGATGCTTCAGTGCCATCCGTGCGCATGTAAGTTCTTTCAAATCAGTTTGGTGTCGAGCTCATAACCCGAGGGGCAGCCAAGCGCTCCGCATCGGAGATGTGCTCCGTAGCAAATGAGCAATAATTCGCAGAGAGACAGTCATTTACCTGGCGCCCGGCTGAAGCTACCCTGAAGGAGGCACTTCGCAATCAAGGCGACTTATCTTGACACGCGGAGGCGAAGACGCCGCGCTGATCTGAACACAAGTGAGGGTCGGAGATGAGGATTTGCAACCTGTTCATTTCGCCGGGACATAATTTCGTGGGCCACCATGGGCAACTGCCGGGAGGGCATCCGCTGGTTGAGAAGATGGAGGTGTCTTGCGTGGCTGGACGCGGCATTGAAGGTGACCGCTTCTTCGACTACAAGGAGAACTATAAGGGCCAGATCACATTCTTTTCTTCCGATGTGTTCGCGGAGATTTGCGGCCAGCTTGGAGCGACGGGCAAATCTCCCGGTGTTACCCGACGAAATGTAATAACCGCGAACGTGGATTTGAATTCATTGGTGGGCATTGAGTTCGATATTCAAGGTGTGCGTTTTGCGGGGGTTGCTGAGTGCAGTCCGTGTCAATGGATGGATTGGGCAATTGCACCCGGCGCAGAGAAGTTACTGCAGGGACGTGGTGGCCTGAGGGCGCGGATTCTCACCGATGGAATTCTTCGCGCAGAGAGATGAACGAATTCGTGTGAGTCAAGCATGATTAAGACGCTGACGGCCGTTCTACTTGTGGGCGGAGAATCCCGGCGCATGGGCGCGGACAAGGCCACCTTGATGATCGACGGAAAGCCCTTGTGGTTGAGGCAGCTGGATACATTGCGGAACCTGCACCCCGATGAGCTGCTGATTTCCGCGCGCGTACGCCCAGCGTGGTCTCCCGCTGATATTGAGGTTGTGCTGGACGAGCCGCAATCGCAAGGGCCGCTGAGTGGGCTGACGGCCGCGCTAAAGCGTATGCGGTCGACACATCTTCTTGCTTTGGCGATCGATTTACCAGAGATGACGTCCGGTCATTTGGCGAAACTTTGGCAACTCGCGCGCCCGGGCGTTGGCGTGATCCCGCAGTGGGGCAGATATTTTGAGCCGCTGGCTGCAATCTATCCAGCAACAGCGGTATCGATTGCCGCAAGCGCACTTGCAGCTGGCCGTTTGTCCTTGCAGTCTTTGATTGAGAATCTGCTGGAGCAACACGAGACTTGCATTTATCCCATTAGCGTTGATGAGCGGAGCTTTTACCGCAACATCAATTCGCGGGATGACTTGAACCGGCACGACGGAGCCCGGATGAAAGCGCCAGAGCGAAGCATCGAGCTGACACAGGTTACGGAATGGGAAGACGGGCGAGTCCGCTCGCTTCAGGATTCTCTCGCAGCCGAGGAGCCGCTGGAGATTCGAGTTGACGGCTTCCCGATGGCGGTTACCATGCGGACCCCAGGACATGATCTCGAACTTGCGGCGGGGTTCCTGCTGACCGAGGGGATCATCAAATCTCAGGAGCAGATCTCCAGCATCCGCGCCGTGACGCCGGAAAACAGTGTGAAGAGCAACCGGGTGGAAGTCGAGTTGAAAGACGCAACCTTCGATCATGAAGAATTGCGGCGCAATTTCTTTGCCGCATCGAGCTGTGGCGTTTGCGGCAAAGCTTCCATCAACGCCATCAGGCTGCGCGGCTTGCCGCAACCGGAGCGCGGCTTTCGCATCGATCCGGAGATCCTTTGCCGGCTGCCCGAGGCCCTCCGCTCCAAGCAGGAGGTCTTCAGTCAAACCGGCGGCCTTCATGCAGCGGCTCTTTTTGATGAGACAGGCCAACTGATAGTCCTGCGCGAGGACATCGGCCGGCACAACGCGGTGGACAAGATCGCCGGATGGGCGCTCCAGAACGGCCGTCTACCGCTTTCGCAGCGCGTAATGCTGGTGAGCGGCAGGGGTGGTTTTGAGATTGCTCAAAAAGCTGTGGCGATGGGAATCCCGATTCTGGCTTCGGTTTCAGCGCCCTCCAGCCTGGCCGTCAAGCTGGCCCGGGAACTGGGACTGACTCTTGTGGGCTTCCTCCGGGGCAGCCGGTTCATCGTTTATTCCTGCGAGTTCCGCTGCCTTCCCGCCCAGGATCGCAGCTAGAAGTCATCCTTCTCCCGTTCGCCTGTTCGCAAGCATTTAACAATTTCATGCAAGTAAGAAAAAAGAACTTTACGCATCCATAGATTACGGACTACCATCCAAACTCAAGCACATAGGAGGAAGACTCCCATGGCAATCAACATCAACGGAAAGCCGCAGGCGTTTCAGCCAGGTGAACGCCTGATTGATGTGATTAACCGTAGCGGCGTTGAAATTCCCCAAGTTTGCTATCACCCTCAGCTGGGACCAATCCAAGCCTGCGACACCTGCATGGTCGAGGTGGATGGCAAGCTGGCAAGAGCTTGCGCAACTCTGGCCGTCGACGGCATGAGTGTGGCGACATCCTCGTCGCGCGCGAATGCGGCCCAGCGCGAAGCGTTTGACCGGATTCTCGGCAACCACCTGCTCTATTGCACGGTCTGCGACAACAGCAACGGCAACTGCGCGGTGCATAACACCACCAGGCTGCTTCACGTCGAGCACCAGGAGACTCCGTACAAGCCAAAGCCTTATGAAGTGGATATGTCCAATCCCTTCTACCGCTACGATCCCGACCAATGCATTCTTTGCGGACGCTGCGTGGAGGCCTGCCAAAACCTTCAGGTGAATGAAACGCTGAGTATCAACTGGGAGGATGCTCATCCGCGCGTGTTATGGGATGGCGGTGCGCCAATTGGTGAATCGAGTTGCGTCTCCTGCGGGCATTGCGTGACAGTCTGCCCTTGCAATGCGCTGATGGAAAAATCGATGCTGGGCCAGGCCGGCTTGTTCACCTCGATGCCCAAGAGCGCAATCGACGGCATGATCGACGTGGTCAAAGGCGTCGAACCGGAGCTGGGGTATGGCTCGATTCTTCAACTCTCCGAGGTGGAATCGGCCATGCGCGAGCCGCGGATCAAGCGCACAAAGACCGTCTGCACATACTGCGGAGTCGGTTGCAGCTTTGACATCTGGACCAAGGAACGGCACATCCTGAAGGTGGAACCGGCACACGGCTCTGCCAATGGTGTTTCCACGTGCATCAAGGGTAAGTTTGCCTGGGATTATGTGAACAGCCCTGACCGGCTTACCACTCCGCTGATCCGCGAAGGGAGCGGATTTCGCGAAGCTTCGTGGGACGAGGCTCTAAGCCTGGTAGCGCGCAGGTTTACTGAAATCAAAGCAGCCACTGGACCCGATTCTCTGGCCTTCATCTCTTCGTCAAAATGCACCAACGAAGAAAGCTATCTTATGCAAAAGCTGGCGCGGGCAGTGATCGGCACCAATAACATGGATAACTGCTCCCGCTATTGCCAGGCGCCAGCCACCACCGGGCTCTTTCGCACTGTGGGGTATGGCGGCGACTCTGGATCGATCTCGGATATCGAGCGGGCCGGGCTGGTCCTGATTATCGGCAGTAATACCGCCGAAAGTCATCCCGTGCTGGCGACGCGCGTCAAGCGAGCACATAAATTGCGCGGCCAGAAACTGATCGTGTCCGATCTTCGCGAGAATGAGATGGCGCGGCGCGCGGATATCTTTTTGCATCCGCGTCCTGGCACTGACCTTTTCTGGCTTTCGGCAGTTACGCGCTACATTTTGGACAACGGTCTTTCCAACCAGGCGTTTATCGATAAGTGGGTCAATAATGTCGAAGAGTACAAGAGGAGCCTTGAGCCGTTCACATTGGAAGCGGCAAGCCAAAGGTGCGAACTGCCCATCGAAACGCTGACAAAGGTTGCGCGCATGATTGCCGAAGCAGACAGCGTCTGCATTCTCTGGGCCATGGGCGTTACGCAGCATGTCATGGGTTCTGACACCTCGACGGCAATCTCGAACCTGCTGCTTGCCACCGGCAACTATATGCGGCCGGGAACGGGCGCGTACCCGCTGCGCGGTCATAACAACGTGCAGGGAGCCAGCGACCATGGCGCCATGCCCAATTACTTTCCGGGCTATCAGAAGGTGGACGATCCGGCGATCAGGGCCAAGTTCGAAAAGGCATGGGGAGTCTCTCTGCCGCCGAAGCCCGGCCTCGATAACCACCTGATGATCGACGCCATTCACGACGGCCGCATCAAGAGCATGTACGTCTTCGGCGAAGAGATGAGCATGGTGGATTCGAACGCCAACTATGTGGCCGCGGCGCTCAAGAAGCTGGACTTCTTTGTGATGCAGGAGATTTTCTTTACCGAGACCTGCCGCTTTGCGGATGTCATTTTGCCGGGCTGCCCGAGCTTGGAGAAGGAAGGAACCTTCACCAGTACCGAGAGGCGCATTCAGAGGCTTTACCAGGTCTTCGAGCCGCTCGGAGAAAGCCGCCCGGACTGGAAGATTATTCAGGAGATCGCCAACCGTTTGGGCGCAGGATGGAAGTACCAGCACCCCTCGCAAGTCTACGACGAAATTGCTCCGCTCACGCCACTGATGGCGGGTGTCACTTATGAGCGGCTGGAAGGTTATAAATCACTGCAGTGGCCGGTTGCGGAGGACGGCAGCGATCAACCCCTGCTCTACACCGAGCAATTCAAGCGACCCGGAGGCAAGGCGACCTTCTTCCCCGTTCCCTGGACGGAGCCCTCCGATCAGCAGAATAATGAATTTGATTTGCATTTGAACAATGGCCGCCTGCTCGAGCACTTCCACGAAGGCAACATGACTTATCGAACCGAGGGCATCCGCGAGAAAACGCCCTGCACTTTTGTAGAAGTGTCTCCGGAACTCGCCACAGAGCGCGGAATTCAAACAGGCAGTTGGGTTCAGCTCATCTCCCGCTACGGAAAGGTGCGTGCACAGGCAGTTATCACCACGCGAGTTAAGGGAAGAGAACTGTATATGCCCATGAACTCAGTGGATGAGCCGGTGAACCGACTCACAAGCAGTTATACGGATAAGGTCACACACACACCTGCCTACAAAGAGACATCAGTTCAGCTCAAAGTACTCGGAGAGACAGGTGATGACCCGCTGCCGCGCACGAACTCCCGCCACGGCTCTCCGACGCCTCAGAATGGCGTGGAAGTGGAACGCAAGTGGAAGCGCCAAGATTATCATGAACCCGGCAATGGCCTTGTTCAGATTCAGAAATCGAATTAGGAGAACTCCGATGGCCCAACCAATTTCTCTGGAACGACCGCCCCGCGATGCCCGGCAGGAGTTGCGCAAACGGCTGGATGAAGCTCCAGTGGAGCACGCTGAAGCCCTGCTCGAATCTTATGAGGTACTCCAGCAGTTACACGACCGCGGCATTTTCCAACTTCTTCACGGAGCGCTGGGCGCGAGCGACAAACTCGTGGAAGCCGCAGTAGACGCTGCGAAGCGAGAGGAATCCGTGCGGGCGATGCGCAACGCGATCATTCTAGGCAGGATGCTCAGTTCGATCAACCCGGACATCCTTCAGGGCGTGGCTATAGCGGTAGGTGAAACCCTCGGATGCACCACTAGACCAATCATCGAGCCGCCGAGCCTTCTCTCGCTTCTTGGTCAGTTTCGCCGAAGAGAGCTGCGCAGAAGCATCGCACTCATCAATCGATTCCTCGAGACACTCGGCAATCAGCTCAAGTCGCGAGGCGGCTGCACATAATACCGGCTTCATTCCTGAACATTGCATTGGAGGAATTGTATGTCGACCACAAATCGATGGGGACTTGCTGCGGCGGGCTTCATCTTGCAAATGGCTCTAGGCGCGGCCTACGCGTGGAGCGTCTTCCGGGTTCCGCTTTCCAAACAGTTTCACTGGTCCATCTCACAAGTTACACTCACCTTCACAATTTCCATCTTTGTTTTGGGCGTCGCGGCATTCTTCGGCGGCCTGTGGCTCAATAAGAAAGGCCCGCGCATAGTCGCGCTCACGGGCGGTTTCTTGTACGGCCTTGGTGTCTTTCTGGCAAGCTTCTCCGCGAACAAGCTCTGGTGGCTGTATTTGAGTTATGGACTCATCGGGGGAATTGGCCTGGGCTTTGCCTACATTGTTCCGGTCGCTGTGCTCGTCAAGTGGTTTCCCGATCGCAGAGGCTTAATTACCGGAATTGCTGTTGGGGGTTTTGGCGCTGGCGCCCTGGTTACTGCTCCTCTCGCCACTCATCTCATTCAGACCGTCGGCGTCATGCAAACATTTGCGTGGCTCGGCATCGGATATTTGTTCGTGACGATGGCGACCGGCTCCCTAATGCGGAACCCTCCCGACGGATGGAAGCCTGTGGGTTGGGCTCCCAGTGCAACCCAGGCCGCACAGCGCTCCGCCAGGGACTACACGCTCGCGGGCGCGCTGAAGACGTGGCAATGGTGGGCTCTGTGGGTGCTGTTGTTCCTCAACGTGTCAGCCGGCATCTCCCTGATCTCCCAAGAGTCGCCAATGTTTCAGGAGATCGCCAAAGTCAGCGCAATTGTGGCCGGAAGCATGGTGGGCATTGTGGCGATAGGCAACGCCGTCGGGCGCATCTTCTGGGCATGGATTTCCGATACCATCACGCGCCGATGGACCTTTGTAGTGATGTTTCTCTTGCAAGTCGCCCTTTTCTGGATGTTTCCAAGCATTACCTCGGCGTCTGTCCTTGGGGTTGTCTCGTTCATCATCCTCATGTGTTACGGAGGAGGCTTCGGTACAATGCCGGCTTTTGCAGCCGACTATTTTGGCGCCAGGAACATCGGTCCTATCTATGGCCTGATGCTTACCGCCTGGGGTTGTGCCAGCGCATTCGGGCCGCTCTTGATTGCCCACATGCGTCAGGCAACTGGATCGTATGTCAGCGGTCTCCATGCAATTGCCTGTGTCATGGCCGCATCCGTGCTCCTGCCTATATTTGTCTCTCCACCCAAATCGAATAAGGGTTGAGCATATGAAGAGGCGATACGAATCTGAGCTGGCCGCTATTTTTTTGGCGGCTGCGGTTTCTTCTTTGCTTGTTGGGCCTGCTTGAATTTCTGCAACTGTTTCTGAAGGTCCGCACGATCAGGCGCGAGAGCCAGGGCCTTCTGCTCCGTAGCAACAGCGTCGTCGATGCGCCCGCTGATGGATTCGGCCTCCGCCAGCGTGTCCAGGATGTTGGGATCACCGGGTGCAGCGGCGACAGCGCGCTTGGCATAGTCCAAAGCCTTAGCCGAATTGCGAAACTTCGCGTCGGTGGTGGCGTAAAACCAACCGGCATCGTTCAAGATCTGCGCATCGTTTGGGTTCGCCTGGACCGCGCTATCGTAAGCTGCTGCGGCACTCTTCCAATTCTTCGCTTGTGCATAACAGTGGCCTGCGAAGAGTCGCGCCTCATGCAACATTGCAAGCGACAACTGCCCTTGCACCGCATTACGAATCACGGCTTCATAGCTCTCACCGCATTTCTGATAGTCGGCGGGTTCCCATTGGTAGCCGTGCGCTAGCCAGTAATAGGCTTCGGGTTCATTCGGAGAAAGAACCAGCCATTCCAGCGCATCGCTGATGATTGTGTCATGTTCTCCTCGTGCGTCGGCGGCCTGCGTCAGGCAAGCCAGAGCCTTCGCATTGCCACTGTCGAACGCATGCACAAAGCGGCAACTTCTGTCCGCCCCAGCGAAATCTCCAGACTTTATCGACAAATCCCCAGCTTGCAAGCTGTCCTGCATATTCTGTGGTGCGGGATCCTCATCCTCGCCTTTCAGGGCCGCGCCAATCTGAGTAGCGTAATCCGCCAATATCTTCCGGTTAAGAGCAACTTCATTATCCGGCAACATTATCGCCGGGCCGCCTTCTCCAATACCGTCCAGATGGAAAAAGCGAAAAGCGTGTTTCCCTGCTTCGCGTAGAGCGTGGCCAATTGCGCCTCCACGTCTTTGTCGATCAGCGCAGAATAAAGCAAGAATTTCTGGTACGCAGCGATTGCGTCGGTGGGGTCATTCCGCGCGGCGTACATGCCGGCGACTTCTCGATCGACTTCGAAATTGCGGGGGTTGATGCGAACAGCAGTTTCTAATTCTGTGAATGCGCCGGCGTGATCGCCGCTGGCGTCGAGCGCTTTGCCGAGACGGAAGTGGGAGTCCGAGTTATTGAGGAGGCGAACGTCTTCACGAATGCGATCCAATGCGGGCGCAGCAGGAGGAGCGGTGGGAGGAACAGGTGCTTTCTGAGCAGGCTTCGGTTGTTGCGCCGTTGGGGGGGGCAGTCGGCCCGTTGAAGAGATTGGATATGTTGCCGCCGTTGCGGTCGAGGATTGCTTTCACAAAATCGTCCATCGCATTACCGCTGCTCGAGACCATGGACAGTTGCGGATGCAAGGCAAAAAGCTGAATGGAATCGAAGACGCGCGTGATCAGGTCGCTGTTATCTCGGTTATAGGCGCACTCAATGTAGAAGTGATCGGTTCCCTTTGAAATCGTCAGCGACCTTTGCAAGCCCTCTTCGTGAGCCTTCTTGAACTGGACTGTCGCAATGATGCTTGTTCCCGGCGTGCCGTCGACTGAGATTTGGTCCTTACTATTCTGCTTATACGATGCCTTTACGTTCCCTTCTTTCTCGCCCTTTAATTTGTCAGTAACGATTTTCTCTGCCTGCTGCGAAAACTCATCGGCTGACCAGTCGGCGACATAGTGCACGAAGACCAGATCAGCTGCGCCAATGCTGAGGTTTTCTTTGCCGACGACTGAATCTTCGTCGGGCTCACCCTCCTGTCGAGATACCACTTTTGTGTCGCAGGGAACGACAGCACCAATTCCGGAGGCGCTTCCGGCGAATTGGCAACTTCCCTCGGGCAGGTTGGAAGGTACACGTTTCCACGCATCAGCCGGAACAGCGGCCTTAATCCGCGTCTGCGTTGGTTCCAGAAATTGAAACGAGCGAACCATGCGCTGCAAATCGCTGTCGGTAGTAGGCCAGGCATGCTCGTCACCTCTGAGCTGGAGACTCCAATACTCTCCTGGGCTGAGGATGAATACTGTCCAGGCTCGGGCCGCCGGGGTCTCTCCTGAGGTTTTCGTGTACACCACACGGTAGTGGGCCCATAAAGCCGGGATCCCCCCAATCAGAGTGTATTCATCAAAGCGATCGGCGATTTGATTCCTATAGTCTTTGTAATAAGTGGGATCCGACAGCACCTCCGCCGGCTCGTATTTGCCAGGGTACTCGTCCCACTCGACCGCCACGCCGAGACCGGGTACCGTCTGAATGTACTTCTCTGCAGGATCCTTCGCAAGGTCGCGTGTGACCTCGAGCGTCATATTCTTGCTGGAAAACGCCGCAACAGTGTGGAGGTCGTCTATTACTGTTGTTTTCTGCCAGCCCTGCGGGAGCGCGATACGGAAAACACCCGGCATCTCGAAGACCGTGTCAGTATTAGTTTGTGCGGCAATTTGAGTTGTTGCTGCGGAGTAGAGAAGTTGCAGAAGCAAAATCGTTCTTATTGCTCGCATGGCATTTCTCTGATTCACCACTAATGGATCAATGGACGCCATTCTACACCCATTTTCATTACTGTCGGCAAGATTATTTTTCCAATACAAAATGGGCGCGAGAGCGAAGCTCGTCACCAAAGCAAGACGAGTCCGTGGGCTGATTGGCTCCGGCATTTGCACCTAAGCATGCTTCAATATCCCGACAATCTGTCCCACAGAAGAATGCTTCTTCTCGGTCCTCCGAATCCTTCGCCCTCCCGTGCGCGGGTCCTGGCCGAAGACCAACCCTTACTGTGGTCATAATCCCCGGAACCGATTACTGCAACCTCTGCAGTTCTAGCTCGCTGGAAATACGATAGCTCGAATGTCTACTGGGCAAGAGAATGCCGGTCGAGCAATGATTGAAAAGGTAGGCGTTTATAACTTCCTAATATAAGTCTCACGTCTTGCTTATAACTTTCTTCAAGGACACTTACGGGCTCTTTATGGACTCCACAGTAATGTCTACCTAATCCATCCCCGCTCGAAACCGGAGGGGAATGGTCCGCGAGATGAGCGTTTCATAGGACGCTATGCTGTTTAGCCGATTCGAAAACACTGCTTATTCCTTGCGACTCTTTTACGTCGCTCCACTGAACATTTTGGATGAAGTAGGCGGAAGCGACAAGCTAGCCATACTTCAACAACTGCCAACGCATTTTAGCCGGGCAACACAGAGCTTCAAGGAGACCAGATAACTATGAAGAGGACTTTCAAATCCGCCTTAATGTTGGGGCTTGCAATCTGCGGTCTCGTTGTGCAGCTTGCGTGTCAAGCTCAAAGCGCAAATTCAAACTCCGCCAGCGCTGCAACGCCACAGAGTGCGAACGCTGCGCCAAATTCTCCTTCCTCCGTTACTGCGCCGCCCGACAACGACGCGATCATCAAAGAACTCGCGGAAATGAAGGCACGGATCGCGCAGCTGGAAGCCGAGCTAAAAGCAAACAGCGATGCCAACGCGCTGCGCACCGCAGTAGGGACCGCTGTGAGCGGAGGTTCAGCCGCTACAGTGGCGCCAAGCCAAAAAGAGGCAGTTCCGGCCCCAGCGGCGGCTCCCGCGCCTCCGGAGATCAGCGCGGAGAGAACCACCAAGGAGGCGCCGTTCCCCGGCGACTGGACCTGGCTGAACAGCAACGGACGCGTAGTGGACACGCCCATGGCCACCAAATACTTTGTGCCGGAGTTCCGCGCCGACGTGAATTACACGCTGGATTACAACCACCCGGTAGACGACACTCTGGGTGGCTCGACAGAGACCTTCCGCTCCGATGAGATTCAGGTCGAGCAGCTGAGCTTCGGCGGCGACATTCGCATCGATAATGTGCGCGGCAGATTCTTGACCATGTTCGGCATGTTCGCCACGACCACACCGCGCAACGACTCCAGCCCGAATCGAGGCCAGTGGGATCTGACCGACGCATACAAGTACGTCTCCGAGGCGTGGGGAGGTTATCACTGGGACGTGAATCATGGGCTAAACTTGGACGCCGGTATCTTTGTCTCTTACATCGGCTTGTTCAGCTACTACAACGCCGATAACTGGACCTATCAGCCTTCGTTCGTCTCCTCCAATACACCCTGGTTTTTCAATGGCATTCGCGTACAGTGGTTCCCGACGAAGAACCTGAAGATCGAGCCATGGTTCATCAACGGCTGGCAGTCGTATGCCCGCTATAACAGCAAGCCCGGATTGGGCGGGCAGATTCTGTGGCGCCCCAAGCCCTATCTGGACTTCGTGGCTAATAACTACGGCCTGGGCGAAGACGCCGCCGGCTTCCCCGGACGCTCACGCATCCACACAGACGACAGCGTACAGGTCAAGTACTACGACAAGCCCAAGGCGTTTGTTGACAAAGCTGCCTTCACCTTCACAGGCGATTTAGGTTGCGAAATGGGCGGCGGACCAGTCTCATTCGCCAGTGCGAATGGCGCGCTGAACCAGAATGGCTTCTCGCCGCTGATGGGCACCGCGGATACTTACAACGGCGGCGTGAACTGCCATAACTCCAAGAACGGCTTGCCCAAACAGATGTTTGCCGGCTGGATGGCATACGACCGTTACTGGTTCAAGAAGGACCGGTATGCAATTACCCTGGGCGGCGGCATGATGAACAACCCCGGTCGTTACCTGACTCTTCTGCCTCCCATCAACGGCGCAACGGCAACCAGCGGCACACCGTACTATACCGAGAACGCGGGTGATCGCGCTCAGATGCACGACGGCACCATCACCTTCGATTACATGCCGAGCCAGTACATCACCTTCCGCGCGGAGACTGGCTATCGCTACTCGGACACGCCTTACTGGACCGGCCACGGCGGCATCACGCCTCCGGGCGGCAACAACGGCTCACCGTCGCAGTACGCCTGCGTCAACGGCGCTCCCTCCGGCGCCGGCTACGTAAGCAGTTCGTCATCGTACCCGACAGGTCTCGCCCAAGCGATAGCGAACTGCAGGTTCTAATCGCCTGCTTTTACCAGGCCGCAATTGGTAGATGCGGCCTAACACGCTAACTGAGCGGGCCGCATCCATTACGTTTCTTTGTGAGACTCTTCATGCGGCCCTAACATAAGTCGATGGATACTCAGTCAGTCATTCATGAAACTTGCAAAAAGCAGCACCGGGAATGCTTGCAATTCCGGTGCCGCCAAAGTACACCGAATGACAATGCAGTTTGGTTACTCATCTGGCAGGTGACCTCTACCGCATATTCGCCGGAATGAAAGTGAAATGGAAAGGTAATCACTGATGGAATTGGCCCTCAATCTCGGATGGACGGCGATGGCTACAGCGATGTGCTGGCTGTGGGCGCGCCATGCGCGGCGCGAGGGCTCGGGGCGCTTGGCGCAATTCGTCTCCCTGGGGTTAGTCCTCGCCATTATGTTTGTTGTCATCACGCTGTATGACGACATGGCGATGGCGCAGAATCCTGCTGAGACACGCTGCTTCCAGCGCGAGGATGATTCAGGCGCGCATGAGCACACCCCGCTTCATCCGGCCGTGATATCGATTCCAACGCTCGCCGCAAAGGTCCATTTCAACACGTCTCGCTCTGCTGTTCCGGACAGCATCCTTTTCCCGACTGTGAAGGTTCCCGCTCTCTCCGCCATTCAGAATCGCCCCCCTCCCGCGGCCTGATTCACTCCTCTCAATCGCTTGAACTTCAGGCAAGTGTGCTTCTTGCAGCTTCTGCGCGCAGCAATGCACAGAGGTCGCTCCAGAAAAGGACTTGCTTCACAATCCGGCCAAGTTAATAACGGCTACCGCTATTTGTAGTTATCCAGGTGTCCAGATGGCCGAAAGACGCAAGGGGGCGGGAATCATTATGAAAAGCAAAGCTATGAAATTTGCACTGCTGCCGATTGTGTTGATCGCGACTCTCGTTATCAACGGTTGCAAAAGCGATAAGGTCAATGCAGCTGCGGAGGCGCCACCAGCGGCCAAAGTGATTTCCGGTGTGGACGTCTCCTTTTTCGCAGTTGAGCATCCGGAGTTGTATCCGATCGTAACAGCGACCGAATACCAGACCCCGTCGCAATTGTTCGTGACTGGCACTGTATTTCCGGACATCGCGCGAACTGTTCCGGTGATTTCGCTCGCCTCCGGCCGCGTTGTGGACATCCGCGCTCGCCTCGGCGACGCAGTAAAGAAGGGCCAGATCTTGCTGCGTGTTCGCAGCGACGACATTTCGGGAGGCTTCGACGCGTACCGCAAGGCCATCTCCGATGAGTTGCTTGCCCGCAAGCAATTGGATCGAGCAAAGGTCCTATACGAGCACGGCGCCATAGCAACACAAGACCTGGAGGTCGCACAAGACACAGAGGACGACGCCAAGACCACCCTCGATACCGCCACCGAACATCTTCGCCTGCTCGGTACCGATCCCGATGATCCAAAGGGAATTGTCGATATCCATGCCCCGGTTTCCGGCGTTATCACCGATCAGGAAGTGACAAACGCGGCGTTCGTGCAAGCTTACTCTACGCCGAACCCACTCACCATTTCGGACCTGACTACCGTGTGGATCGTCTGCGACGTCTACGAAAGCGACATGGCCAACGTGCGCGTCGGACAACTCGCCGACATCAAGCTGAACGCCTATCCGGACAAGGTTCTCAAAGGCGCAATCAGCAACATCGGCTCGATTCTCGATCCGAATATCCGCACAGCGAAGGTCCGCATTGAAGTGGCCAATCCAGGCGAGATGATGCGGCCGGGCATGTTCGCCGCGGTCACTTTGTTCAGCAAGGAGAAGCGGACCTACACGGCTGTTCCTGCGTCCGCCATCGTGCATCTGCACGACCGCGATTGGGTCTTCATTCCTGTGCAAGAAAAGTTTAAGCGGATTCAGGTCGTCAGTGGCGAACAGTTGCCGAACAATATGCAGGGGATTCTATCCGGATTGCAGCCGGGCCAGCAGATCGTGACAAACGCGATCAATCTCCAAAATGCGATTGACAACGAATGACGCTCAACTCCGAAGCACGAGGAAGAGACCATGATCCGCAAGCTCGTAGATTTTGCTCTCAATAATCAGTATGTGGTGCTGGCGATTGGATTGTTATTGCTCGGATGGGGGGCGCTCTCGTTTCACAACATGCCCGTCGAGGTCTATCCGGACATCGCCGATAATTACGTGACCATCATCAGCCAGTGGTCCGGGCGATCAGCAGAAGAAATTGAACAACAAGTATCGGTTCCCGTCGAAATTCAGATGTTTGGGATTCCGCATCTCACGACGGTGAGGTCTGAGTCGATTTTTGGCCTTTCCCTGGTTACGTTGATCTTCGACGACCAATCGGTCAACGAATGGAACCGCCAAAAGGTGCTCGAAAGGCTTACGCAGGTCAATGTGCCGGCAGGCGTGCTGCCTCAAATCGGTACGGACTGGAGCCCCACCGGCCAGATTTACTGGTACACAATCCGGAGCACGAATCCGGCGTATGACCTGATGAATTTAAGGAGCATCGAAGACTGGACTCTGTACAAGGAATTCAGGAAAGTTGGGAACGTCGTGGACGTGAGCGACTTCGGCGGCACCGCGCGCGAATATCAGGTGCGCGTTGACCCAAATAAGCTCATCTCCTACGGCTTGAGCATCAGCCAGGTCGAGCAGCAGTTGGCCATCAACAACGTGAACGCCGGCGGCAGCTTCGTCGAAGAAGGCTTGCAGCAAATGAACGTCCGCGCACTCGGACTTTACCGCAGTGTGCAGGATATTGAGCAGACCGTGCTGACGACTTCGCATGGGGCTGCAGTTCGCGTAAAGGATATCGCGGTCGTCGAATGGGGCCCCAGAATTCGGCTGGGGCACATGGCCAGAGCCGATCATCGTCCGGACGGCGTCATTGTAGATGAGCCCGACGTGATCCAGGGCGGAGTGTTGATGCGCAAGGGGGCCGAAGAAGGCCCCACGCTCGAAGGGATTCACAAGAAAGTGGACGAGCTAAATAATCACATCCTGCCCGAGGGTGTGAAGGTCGTTCCAATGCTCGACCGCAGCGACCTGCTTCATTACACCTTGCACACGGTGCTGCACAACCTTGGCGAGGGAATGATCCTGGTAACGATCATTCTCTTTCTGTTTCTCGGTAATATTCGCGGCGCCTTCATCGTTGCGCTCACCATTCCGTTTTCATTGCTTTTCGCATCGATTTTTCTCGACCTGAGCCATATCCCCGCAAACCTGATTTCGCTTGGAGCGCTCGACTTCGGAATGGTTGTGGATGGCGCAGTAGTCATGGTGGAAAACATCATGCGGCACTTAAGTCATCGCAAAGCCGGTTCGCCCGAAGCGGGCCGCCTTACGATGAGCACGAAGACGCCGGTAGAGATGATCCGTGATGCCTCTCACGAGGTCCAACGACCGGTTTTCTACGCCATAGCCATCATCATCACCGCCTACATGCCGATCTTCACGCTCCAACGAGTCGAAGGCCGCTTGTTCCGGCCCATGGCATGGACCGTTGCCTTCGCACTACTCGGCGCAATTGTATTCTCAATTTTCATTGTGCCAGTGCTTGCTGCCCTGCTATTCCCGCATGGCGTCAAAGAATGGCGCAACCCGGTTATGGAGGACCTGAAGGACCGCTACCGGCACGGGGTTAAGTGGGCTATTGAGCATCGATGGATCACCGTTGGCGTCGGCATCGCGTCGCTCGCGGTTAGCCTGTTCCTAGCCCTCAGCGGAATCATCGGATCTGAGTTTCTACCGCATCTTGACGAGGGTGCTATCTGGGCGCGTGGCGCGATGGCGAACAGCATAGGCGAGACGGAAGGCACACGCTTCACCCAGCATTCCCGCTATATCCTCGCCTCGTTCCCTGAGGTTACCAAGGTCGTCTCGCAATCAGGGGCGCCTGACGATGGAACCGACACGGGAGGATTCGGCAACACGGAATACTTCGTCGAATTGAAGCCCAAGGACCAATGGCGACCGGTCTTTCATCAGGATAAAGAGGAGCTGATCGCAGCGATGGATCGCGAACTGGAGAAATACCCAGGCGCTTTCTGGAATTTCTCCCAGCCCATTGAGGACAACGTGGATGAAACGCTCACCGGCACGAAAGGTGGACTTTGTGCCAAGTTATATGGGCCGGACTTGGACGTTCTCGAGGAAAAGGGCGAAGAGATCAAAGATGTCATGGCCAAGATTGACGGCGTCAAGGATTTGGGAATTCAACGCGATACGGGCCAGCCGAATATCGATCTCACGGTTGACCGTCTGGCGGCTGCGCGCTTCGGCATCAATGTGGCCGACATTCAAGATGCCGTCCAGACCGCCATCGGCGGTAATCCAGTCAGCCAGGTACTTCAGGGAGAGGCAGTCTACAACGTCGTCGTGCGCTATCAGAAACAGTATCGCGATACCAAGGAGGCTATTCAGAGTATTCGACTGCTTTCTCCCTCGGGAGAGCGCGTCTCGCTGGCTCAGCTAACCAAAGTTCAGGTTCGCGATGACGCCTACGACATTTACCGGGAGGATGGTTCCCGTTATGTGGCCATCCGCTTTGAGGTTCGCGGGCGCGACCTGGGCACCACGGTCAAGGAATCAATCGACAAGATCGCCAAAAATGTGCAGTTACCGCGTGGCTATCACCTCGAATGGTCGGGAGAATACGATAGCGAAAAGCGTGCCGAACAAAGGCTGCTCCTCATCGTGCCCCTGACAATCTTTCTGATCTTCATCATTCTCTACACCATGTTTCGCTCCTTTAAATGGGCGCTGCTGATTCTCCTCAACGTGGCCTTGGCTCGCGTTGGAGGCTTGCTCGCTCTCTTTGTGACCGGAACATTCTTCAGCGTATCTTCCGGAGTCGGCTTCCTGGCGCTCTTCGGAGTTTCGGTTCAAACGGGTGTCATCATGCTTGAATACATCAATCAGCTTCGAGCTCGAGGCTACACTCCTGAAGGCGCTGCGATCGAAGGCGCCGTACTGCGGCTTCGTCCCATCATGATGACCATGCTGGTGGCAACTCTAGGATTGCTTCCTGCCGCCATGTCGCACGCCATCGGTTCTGACTCGCAGCGGCCCTTTGCCATCGTTATCGTCGGAGGACTGATTTCCGACTTGCTGTTGAGCATCTTTCTTCTTCCGACACTATACGTCTGGATTGCAAGAGAAGGGGACAAGCTCCCGAAGCCGGAGGTGACAAATGAAGCCGTCTAAGCTGATATCTGGTTTTACGCGATGTGTCGGAAGTTGTATTGTGGGCATCGCATTTCTCGCAAATTCCGCGAGCGCGCAGCAAGCACTGACATGGGATCAAGTGAAGGCAAAGTTTGAGGCGGTAAATCCAGTGCTAAAAGCCGATGAGGCCAACGTGGAAGAGATGAAGGCCGAGGAGATCACGGCCTTTCTTCGCCCCAATCCGCAGGTCGGCTTATTGGCGGACGGCACGCAGATCGCGCCGCGCGGAGGGGTCTCGACTCCCTTCAAGGGCACGTACGAACAGCCAAGCATCAGTTATCTGCACGAGCGCGAACGCAAGCGAGAGCTGCGTCTGGAGAGCGCCAGGGAAGGCACGCAGATTTCTCAATCCCAGCACACTGACCTCGAACGCAATCTGATCTTCGGCCTGCGTTCGGCCTTTGTGCAAACACTGCAAGCCAAGGCGGTGCTGACGTTGGCCAAGGCCGATCTGGAGTATTACGACAAGATCATCGACATTAGCCGCGCGCGCTTCAATGCAGGCGGCCTGGCCAAGATTGACCTGGCCCGAATCGAACTTCAGCGGGTGCAATACGAATCTGAAATTGAGACCGCAATCGTCAATCTCCGCCAGCAGAAGATTCAGCTTCTGCTGCTGCTCGACGACCGCACTCCGGTCGATCAGTTCGATGTGACCGGACTCTTTGAGTTAGGCCCGGATCTTCAGCCGCTCAGCGACTATCACCAGATTGCGTTGGATAACAGGCCGGACCTGCGAGCGGCGATCCAGACAATCCAGCAATCGCAAACTAACCACAAACTCGCCATCTCCAATGGTTCCGCTGATCCGACTTTTGGTGCTTGGTACACGCATAACTCCTCGACCAATAACCCCAACGGCACCCAGACCCTCGGCCTCAGCGTTAATATTCCGCTGAGGATATTCGATAAGAACCAGGGCGAGAAAAAGCGAACGCTGATCGACATCGATAAAAGCCAGGACGCAGCCGAGGCGGCTAAGGCACAAGTCTTTAGCGACGTGGACAACGCTTATGAATTGGTGCGCAGTAATATTGCTTTGATCAAGCCATACAAGGCGCAGTATCTTGATCAGTCAGTTTACGTGCGCGACACGGTAACATTTGCATATCAACACGGAGGCGCTTCGCTGATGGATTTTCTCAATGCCCAGAGCGACTACCGCGTTGTACAGCTGGCCTATCTTCAGTTGATCGGCGCGTATATGACGGCCGCCGGTCAAATGAATCTCGCCGTTGGCCATGAGGAATTTCAATAAGCTGCACTTGTCTCGTGAATTGTCCGTGCAGCATCATCCGTTTGAAAGCCGGTAAGAAGAGGTCGAATCAATGAAGAGACACGAAGTTCGTGCTCGCATCGAGGAGTTTGGCATTCTGCCCTCTGTGCGTGTCAATTCACGGGAACTAGCGAAATATGCGGCAGAGACTCTCTACGCCGCGGGAATCCCAGTTGTCGAGATCACCATGACCACGCCTGGCGCATTGGACGTTATCGACGACCTGGCGAAACGCTACCCTGATATGGCAGTGGGCGCCGGCACTGTATTGGATGAGGAAACTGCACGCCAGTGCGTCGACGCCGGAGCCAGATTCCTGACGAACCCCGGGTTTGTTCCGGAGGTGGTGGCCTATGCAAACACAGTCAATGTCGTGGTGCTGCCGGGAGCTTTGACGCCGACCGAAATCATCGCGGCGTGGAAGGCCGGTTCGGATCTCATCAAAATCTTCCCTACCGGCCATATAGGAGGCGTCAAATACGTGCGCGCACTCAAGGTGCCGCTTCCGCAGATTCCGTTGATTGCCACAGGCGGCGTGAATCAATTGACCGCATTCGACTTTATTCAGGCAGGGGCAACGGCTATTGGCCTCGGAGGCGAATTGCTTCCCAAAGAGGCCTTGCACTTCCGTCAGGAAGATCGCATTCATGAGTTGGCGAGCAGATTTCTTGGCTTGGTGCGGGACGCGCGGGCATTGCGGGAGACGTATTACTAAGCTATTAGTCCGGTAACTCATTCAAGTTCAACAAGGGGATTTGGGGCCGTGCCGCCTTACCTGCTTCAGTGCAGGCGAATCAAACCAACAACCAGCTCAATTCCGGCATTTTGACTTGGATGCGAAGATCTCGATTGACGAGAGATTAGCAAACCGGTGACAAGCGCATGACAACTTCGGGTCACGGCTCGGCCTACGATTACGAACTAAGAGGCCAGAGAAGGTTCCGTCGCCAGTCGCTCCGACCGGTGGTATCGGCCTCCCTCTGCTCCTGAATTCTCCCCTGGAGGAATTAAATATGCTGGATCGTAGGACCGCAGTCGCCCCCTGCCTCGGCCTTGTTCTTCTCATGGTTCCGGCCCTGGCCCAAGCGCAATATCACCTTACTAATCTGGTTTCGAATCAAGTCGATTCGCATGCCCCAACCATCGATCCACTTCTGGCCAATCCCTGGGGATTGACTCGGAGCGCCGGTTCACCTTGGTGGCTCAGCGATAACGACACCGGCTGGTCGACCCTCTATACTGCGACCGGAACTGAAGAGTCACTCAAGGTTGTGGTTCCCACCGCCGGAAACGGACCGGTCGAGGCGACAGGCCTAAACGGCCCTGGCACACCGACAGGAATCGTTTACAACGGATCAAAGACGGACTTCCAGGTCTCGGGCGTGTCCTCGTCTTTCATCTTTGCCACGCTGGATGGCACGATCAGCGCCTGGCCGGGCACGAACAAGAACCTGGCGACCCTCGTAGTGGACAACTCGGCCAGCAAAGCGAGTTACACAGGCTTGGCCATCACCAGCAATGCCTCAGGGAATTTCCTCTACGCGGCGGACAACGCCAACAATAAAATCGATATGTTCGACGGCAACTTCAACCTGGTGCAGTCGTTTGGAGACCCGTCGGTCCCATCGACCCTCTCTGTATTTGGCGTCCAGGACATCAATGGCATGGTTTATGTCACGTATGCTGTGCCAAACGTCGGTGCCGGTGGCTACGTCGATATCTTCAAGGAAAACGGCACCTTTGTGAAGACATTGATCCAGGGAATGGTGCTAAATCAGGCCTGGGGCGTTGCCCTTGCTCCCGCCAATTTTGGGCCGCTGAGCAATACGCTGCTGATTTCAAACAACTCCGTCGATGGCACCATCAACGGATTCAATCCTACATCCGGTAAGTTTATGGGTACGATAAGAGACGAGCGCGGGAGGCCGATTGTCCTCAATAACCTCTGGGGAGTTGCCTTCGGCGGCGGATCCACAAACAATGGAGCAGCAAACGAGTTGTTCGTCACTGTGGGTCAAGGGATTGGCACCGCCGAATTGGCCGGCACCTTTGCGTCAATCGTCTTCGATCCAAAGTGTGGTTATGCTGGCGAGGGCGGCCCGGAATAGGCGTTTCATCCAACGACTGCTGCGGTTCTATCTTTGGACTAAAGAGGGTTGGGAAGCAGCTTGGCGCCCACTCTAAAGCGCGCCGCAACGCGGCCAGCTTTAGAGTGGTTGGCCACGCGGCCCAGCCGCCGAGACATTTGCCGCCCGCTCGCGATCAGTCGCAATCCGCGCAACGGCAACCCTTATCTCAATAGGTAGTTATTTAAACTTGCGATGCTAGGGTCGCCAGGCGATGCCAAGAACCGATTCCTCTATAGGCCGGGATTTGAGAACTGGGACATGGTGCTGCCCTTCAAGTCACAGGTGGAATCGGATGGTCGCTGCGGGCCAGCGCATCCGCAAGTGTATGTAAAATAATCCGCAAGTGAAAGAATCGAGAGAATGCACTGGCCCCCTGCCCGGCTCCCTGGGGCGCTGAAGAGCATTACAAAGATATTCCCTGGCAAAACTCCTGAAACATTTGCAATTAGGGGTATTTACTTGACGCCACCAACCCCAATATGTAGACTTCGGGGTCATGGACGAGGATTTTCCGCGGACTTTGCTGGAGCTGGAAAGGCGCTTTAGCAGCGAGGAGGCTTGCGCCG
>JBEKSE010000059.1:0-19286 GCA_049517315.1 Occallatibacter sp.
GCCACTTTTCTGCTGCTAAGTTGTTGATTCGCAAACTACATTTTAGCGCAGATCCGGTTCTCGCTCTAACTCTTCATGCATAATGCAGGCTAAGCGGCAAGGAGGTCCAGTATTGGTACGTGCGGACGTGGAAAGAGCTGACCGAAGAAATATTTCAACGGTTTTACGATTCCAAGTTGCGGTATTTGCACTTGTCCTGCCACGGAAATTCAACTCACGTCTGCCTTACTCTGGACAACGTTCCCTTCAAGGAGTTTGGCGAGGAAATTAGCAACTACCTGCCGGAGCGTAGGCTCTTTGTTTCAGCGTGCGAAGTTGTCAACCCCGCTTTTAGCAAGGCAGTCAATCCGGACGGAGAGTGTTATTCCATCATTGGACCGCGTGATGAGATTCGCTTTGACGATGCTGCGGTGATGTGGGCGAGCTTTTACCATCTGATGTTACGAGATTCCAAGGTGATGCGGAGCAAACAGATTCGGGCCACGCTTACGCGACTCAAAGAAACCTTCGGCCAGACTTTTCTGTACCTTTGATTTGAAGGGCGAGCGCCGGGACGGAGAATCGTGTTGGCAGAACGAACCACAATACGCCGCATTCGTGAAGCCACAAAAAGCGGTGCGCTGGTGCAGCCGTTTCGCCCCGCAGATGTGAATCGGGCGTTGGGCTTGGACTACGCCGGGGTTTTCCTGCCCAAACATCGTGTGGGGAATCCGGGCGGCTACACGGAGCACTTTGTACAACTTGAGCGCGGCCTGTACCGACTGAAATAGAGAGATTCGAGACTGGAAGCCCGTAAGCGGAATTCGGGCGCATTGATTCGTTCGAAATAGGCGAAAATCCTTGCAAGAAAAGACCCCTCGCGTTAGGATTCTTGTTACGGAGACAATTTCCGTAAGTCGCTGATTCTAAAGTTGGTCGGGACGGGGAGATTTGAACTCCCGACCCCTCGCACCCCAAGCGAGTGCTCTACCAGGCTGAGCCACGTCCCGACACAATCGAGCCGGCTCGTGGGGAGCCAGCTTTGGAGTCGTACTTAGTTTACACGAGGCAACCCTTAAGCGCTTGCCTCTGAAGAGAGAATTGTCCGCAAATGATATCGGCCCAGGCAACGGTTGATCCCTGACCCCTGATCCCTGTCTTTCAATGCGCTGGCGGTACGAACTCCTGGGGCAGAGCCGAGCCTTCACTGAAGAAGAACTGTTCCATCTGCTCCACCAGGAACTGCTGTGCCTGCGGAGTCCAGGGCTGCAAGCGGTACTCGTTCAGCAGCATCTTTTGCCGGCCGATCCACTCTTCCCATGCGGTCTTCGAGACGTTCTTATAGATCTTTTGGCCGAATTCCGAGTCAAATGGAGGCTCATCCAGACCTTCCATCTCCTTCTTGTTGCGAACGCAAAACACCATGTGTGCCATCCAATACGCTCCTGGTTCCATTGTATTGGATCGGGTACGTCCCCTTTCGGTCAGCCTTTTCTTGCAATGACTTGAGCTATTCTGACCGTACGGGTTCCGTTGGTACCGCGCACAATCTCCTTGGAGCTTTATCGGTTTCCCCAATTGCCGTCAATCCCCGATCAAGCAGCCTCACGCCAAAGGAGTCACCATGCCCGATTCGAATCCGTCTGGTCTGTCTGACAATGCCGCAGCCGGTATTGCCTACATTACCCTCATCCCGGCAGTCCTCTTCCTGGTCATTGAACCCTTCAAGAAAAGCGCCTATGTCCGTTTCCATGCCTGGCAGTCGATTTTCTTCTTCGTTGCCTGGGCGGTGATCGACATCCTCGTTGGACTTGTACAGAATTTGGTTCCGTCCACTGTCTTCCTCACATTGACGGTATTGCAATTGGTGGGCCTGGCCCTCTTCGTCGTCTGGATACTTGTATTCATCAGCGCCTTCAATGGCAAGCTCTTCAAGCTGCCCATCATTGGCGGGCTTGCCGAGCGGCAGGCCAACCGGTAAAAAGACCCAGCAACCCCTACGCGCCAAAAACGGCCTCCATTTGGGGCCGTTTTTAGCGTTTGCACTTTCCTCCAGGGCATTTCCTCGCTAAAGACAACAGCCTGTACTCCCGCTCATGGAAATTCCTTGACAAGCCTCTGAATAGCAGGTCTGCTGGAGGTATTCAAGGTGAAGGCCAATTCCCGAGTTCCATAAGAAAGGGACCCCATGCCCCAACCAAATCAGCATGGTATCCACGACAATACCGCCGCCGCAATCGCCTATATCACGTTGGTTCCGGCAATTGTTTTCCTGGTGCTCCCGCCTTACAGCAAGAGTCCCTTTGTCCGTTTCCACGCCTGGCAGTCCATCTTCCTCACCATTGTGGCGATTGTCCTCATCGTCGCGCAGGGCATTATTGTGCCTTTTAGCTTGATCTTTTCTGAGTCCCTCTTTGTAGCCGTCACATGGCTCGTCTGGCTTGCCTGGATACTCTTGTGGGTTATTTGCGGAATCGAGGCGGTGAACGGCAAGCGCTTCAAGCTGCCTATCATCGGCGCAATCGCCGAGAAAAGGGCCGTCGCTTCGGCATAGCGGACTATTCTTCATTGCTGGTGGTGCCGAGAAGTCCCGGTCAAGATTTGGCACGGGATTCGACGAAGTAGCCAGATCTGTTGGCGATTTCCTAGCCAATTAGATTGTGCTTGACAATGACGAGGGCCAGCATTTTCTCTAATCTCAGTTCCGAGCCGTTCCCCCTCGAAAATCATTGCCCGGATTTCCCCGGTTTTGCGTAATCCGGCTGAGCTTGAATCTCCTTTCTCCGCAAATTGGATTCTATTCAAGAGGAGCTACCATGCCCGACGAAACTCTGCAAACCGGCCTCTCCGACAACGCCGCCGCGGGACTTGCTTATGTCACCATCATCCCGGCGATCATCTTCCTGATCGTTGCGCCCTACAACCAGAAGCCCCTGATTCGCTTCCACTCGTGGCAATCCATCTTTCTGTGCATTGCCTGGATTGTTGTCCATATTGCGCTTGTCATTGTCGGCAGGATGCCGTTTGCCGGCTGGTACATGTTCTTCCTGAGCCAGTTGGTGAGTCTGGGGTTCTTCATCCTCTGGGTCATTGTGCTGGTCAAGGCATTCAACGGACAGCGCTTCAAGATTCCGGTCATCGGCGATTTTGCCGAAAAGCAGGCCAACAGCTAACAGGCGTACTGACGTTCGATCTCACCCTCAAGGAGCTACCATGCCCGAACCAAATCAGTCTGGCCTCTCCGACAACGCCGCAGGCGCGCTGGCATACGTCACCATAATTCCAGCGATCATTTTCCTGATCGTTGAACCATTCAACAAGAACCCCTACGTGCGCTTCCACTCCTGGCAGTCCATCTTTCTGGGCATCGCCGCTTTCGCCGTCAATATTGTGCTCGGCGTCATTCCAGTTATCGGATGGGTTATTATCCCGTTCGTCAACCTGGTTCTTCTTGTGATTTGGGTATATGTGCTGATCAAGGCCTTGAATGGGCTGCGCTTCAAGCTGCCGCTCATTGGCGATCTTGCAGAGAAGCAGGCGAACGGCTGAGAAGCTGTTGAATCCAGAGACCGCGCCATCTACGTCTTTGGGCCGCGCCGTTGGGGCAAATCGTCTTCAACGGCGCTTGCCTTTTTTGCCAAACTTCTTCCTGGTCTTGAAGGCGGGAGCAGCCGCGTTCCGGCGCTTGCTCTTTTTGGGCTTGGACGGGGTCGCTTTCTTGCCGGCGAGCGGCAAACCCTCTTCGACAATCGAAAACTGCAGCTTTCGTTCCTGAGCCAGGATGCGATCCAGAATTACCTGCACTCGGTCGCCGGCGCGGAAGCGGCGGCCTGTGCGCTCGCCGATGATCTCATGAGTACTCTCGCGCCACGTGTAGCGATCGTCGCGCAGCGAGTCGATGGGGACAAGTCCCTCGACAAACATGTCGGTCAGCTCGACAAAGAGCCCGTACTTGGCGGGGTTCAGCACCAGCGCTGCAAATTCCTCGCCGACCTTGTCCTGCATGAAGCGAACCTTCTTCCACTCGACCAGTTCGCGCTCGGCCTCGGCGGCGCGGCGTTCGGTTTGGCTGGTCTCCTCGGCAATCTGCGCCAGTTCGGCTTCGGGGATGGGTGGTTCGCCAGTGAACTTTGTTCCCACCCTAGCCGCAAGAACAAGAGCGCGGCGAGGGTGGGGCACCCGTTTTTCACTCAGGCCTTCGTTCGGATGCGTCCATGGCGAACTGTGGCGGCCTTCTGCCACAGCACCCTCGCCGCTCACGCCCTCACCGAGCAGCGCCTTGGTGATGCGATGAACAATCAAATCCGGATAACGGCGGATGGGCGAGGTGAAGTGGGTATAGGTGGGCGCGGCCAGCGCAAAGTGGCCTTCATTCGTCTCCGAATAGCGCGCCTGCATGAGCGAACGCAGCATCAGATAACTCAGAATCCGCTCTTCCTGCTTGCCTTCGATTTTGGCAGCGAGCTTCTGATACATGCGCGGCGTGACGAGAATGTCTTCCGGCACTTCGTGTGTGCGGACGTTGCGCCCAGTGCGTAGAGCGTCGCGACGATCCGATTTCATTTGCATGCGCTTGACCGGCAAAGCGCCAAGGCCGAGCGTGTAGCCGAAGCTTGCGGCCAGCTCTTCAAACTGCACCACGCGCCGCGGCTCCGGCTTCTCATGGATGCGATAGAGCGAAGGCACGCCCATGTCTTCAAGCCAGGTGGCGACACATTCGTTGGCGGCCAGCATGAACTCCTCGATCAGCCGATTGGCCCAGGTGCGCTCGGATTTGGTCACGCCGCGCATCTGCCCCACCTCGTCAAATTCAATCACCGGCTCGGGAAGATCGAAATCGATGCTGCCCCGCTCCTCGCGGCGTTTGTTCATCAGCATCGCAAGCTTGTGCATTCTCTCGAAGCCCGGAACCAGCGCGGCATAACGTGCGCGTGCCTCTTCGTTTTGGTTGAGGATTTCGGAGACCTCGGTGTAGGTCATGCGCGCGGCAGAGCGGATCACGCCTTCAACAATCTCATAGCTCTCAATGCGGCCTGCTGCATCGAGCTGCATAATGCAGCTCAACACCAGCCGGTCTTCGCCGGGGCGGAGGCTGCATATGTTGGTTGAAAGCTCCTGCGGCAGCATGGGTATGGCGCGATCGGGAAAGTAGACGCTGGTTCCGCGCAACCGCGCTTCCAGATCGAGATCCGTCGCGGCGCGCACATATTCTGCCACATCGGCGATATGCACTTGCAGCTCATAGCCGCCGCCTTCGCGCTCGACGACTAGCACCGCATCATCGAAATCACGCGCCTTCTCCCCGTCGATGGTGACTATCGGGAGCTCACGAAAATCTTGACGAGTTAAAACCGCGGAGCAGTCGAGATGTGCTACGGCGCGCGCCTCAGCCAATACGTTTTCCGGAAAGACCCGCGGCAACTGGTGCTTGCGGATCATCATCTCCACATCGACGCCGAAGTCGTCCGGCGAGCCCAGCACCTCGATCACACGACCCACCGGGGGGCGCGTCGGCGTGGGCCAACTGGTAATCTCCACATCCACCACCAGGCCTTCAAGGTTTTCGTGAACAGCGGCCGGCGCAGCCTGCTTGCCAAGCACGCGATGTGGCGTGGCGGACTCATTGGCCGCGGGAAGCTCCTGCCCGGCGGGAATGAGAATGTGCTGCGTCATGCGCTCGTCAAAAGGAACAACCGTGTGTCCAGGTGCGCGATCGGAGCGTGCGTAGTGAAAGACCCCAACCACAGTAGGGTTGCGCCGTTCCAGAATGCGCACAATCCGGCCCATCCGGCGTCCATCGGCCTTGGGGGGCTCGACCTCGACAAGCACTTGGTCGCCCTGCATGGCGCTATTGATTTCGTTCGGTGGGATAAAAATATCTTCCTGCACCGAATTCGATTTGTCAGCCTGGCGCGCATTGGGCCGGACAAAGCCATAGCCGTCGCGATGCAGATCCAGCCGCCCGGCCGCCAGGTTGTCGCGCGTTCCAAGCGGCCGGGGAATGCTCCAGTGCTCGCGATCCAACTTGACGAGAGCGCCGCGTACAGTCAGTCGGGCAAGCTGCTCCAAAAGCAGACGCCGCTCCCGCCCGCCGCCGAGGCTGAGCTCGCGGACCAGTTGCTTGTATCCGGCTTTGCCGCCGGCAGAGCGAGCAACGCGAGTGAGCAATTCCCGATCAGTCATAAATCAAGAGTACAGCGGGCCCAAGCTGCTCCCTATCTGGCCTCAACAAGTTCGAGGGGACGCAAGTGGGTGTTTCTCAAGCCTAAAAGTATTAACCAATTGGGCGACAGTTACTCCAATTTTTCCTCGCACTCGCCTACGCGCGGCGGATTGTCATAGAATGGCGGCAACAAGGTTTTTCGTGCGGACTGCGGGGCGAGATTATCCCGCAAACTAGCCGCAAACCGGGCCGCCAAGGGCGTATACTTCGGCTGTCCACTCTTTTAGACTTTGGGCGCACGGCAAAGGCCCTTGCCTTGGCAAGCCCGTCCTGTCAGGACAGAAAAGGAACCATCTTGAGCGCAATGTGGAAACCCAGCCCCTCCGGACCTTCAACACCTAACTATTCACCTGAGCCCTCCCGCCCTGCGGCGCCTGCTCCTGCGGCTGAACCTGCGAATCGCGCCCCGGTTGCATCCGGCGGCGACCAGGCCACCCTAGGTAAAGGCCTGATTATCAAGGGAGAGATCACCGGCTCCGAGTCGCTGTTCATCGATGGCAAGATCGAGGGCAGCATCACTCTTCCCGGCAACCGCGTTACCGTGGGACGCAACGGCCAGGTGGCATCCACCATCACCGCCCGCGAAATCGTCATACTGGGCAAGGTGCGCGGAAATATCGCCGCCTCCGACCGGGTTGACATTCGCGCCGAGGGCGCTCTGACGGGCGATGTGACCGCGGCGCGTATCAGCATCGAGGATGGAGCCTTCTTCAAGGGAGGCATCGACATCCGCAAGGCTGATGCCAATGCCAAGCCGGCAGCTGCAGTCGCAGTGACGCCGGAGGCGCCCAAGCCGGTTCAGGTATAGTCGCGTTTCAGGTCACGCGCCAACGCACGCGCACCTCCCAACACCGGGAGCGCGTGCGTTTTTGCGCGGAGGACGGTTTCTCGGTTCAGGCTAGGAAATCCGAAAAATGGAGCGGGAATCGAACGAAAGATATGTCGCTTAAATTAAATCACCATAAATAGATAGCGACGAGTGGACCGGAATTCTTAGGAACACATTCTATTCCAGGCCCAGCCGCTGCATCGCCACCCTGGGCAGCGCAGATCCACTTTTTTCCAGCACCCTTTTCACGACGGCAACCCAAAGGGCCGTGCCGGCCAGCAGCACGGTGATGTCCCTCAAGTAAATCCGCCCCGGTGCAATCTTGTTCAACATCACTCCCAGAACTCCCCACAGTATCCAAACCGCGGCGCCGCTCCCCAGTCCGGCCACCAGGCACCGGCCCAGCTCGGCATAATCCAGGCTGGCCAGCGAGACCAGGCGACGCCAGTGCAGCAGCACAGCCAGCATCAAGGTCTGCACGAGGATTCCCAGGTCGGAGGCAATTGCCAACCCCATCGCTCCATGAAGGTGGTACAGCTGCGCATATACGGGCAGCGAAGCCAAGGTGATTACCGTTCCCGCCGCCATCGGAATGAATGTGCTCCCGGCGGCGTAAAAAGCGCGCGAATAAATCGCCTGCGCCGACCAAAGAAAGATGCTGAGGGAGAAGACCACGAAGTAGGCGGCGCATTCCCGGGAATCACTCAGCGAGAAGCGGCCACGCATGAACAGCAGTTCGACCAGCGGAAGGGCAAGAGCCGCCATAGCCGATCCGGCAAGCAACCCCAGGGCGGTTACGCGCGAAACTGAGTCGGCCACGCCGGTGGCAAACTCGTAGCGGCGCTGCTGGTTCCACAAGCTGGCGAAAAAGGGCATGGAAGCCGCGCCGGCCGCCTGGGCCAGCATGGAGACGGGAGCGGCGAATAGCTGCTTGGAATAGGTCATCAGCGAGACCGCGCCGGGGGTCCTGGAGGCAAAGTGGGCGATGATCCAGCTATCGGCGCTCACAAGCGAAACGCCCACCATCAGCGGGATCGAGAGACGCACCCACTCTCGCAGCCCCGGATCGTGCCAGTCGAGCAAAACACGGTAGCGCGTGCCTGTCCGCCGGGCGAAGAACGCGTTCAGTAGAAACGGCCCAAAGAACGCCCCCGCCAGCGTGCCAATGGCCAGCGATGTCACGCCCAGGCGGCGCACCAGAAGGAGGCCGCCAACGATAGTGCCGAGGCTGTAAATCAGCGGAGCCACTGCCTGCACGCTAAACTGCTTGCGCACCAGCAGAACCGCGCCAAAGATTCCACCCGCAAAGAAGAATAACTGCGCGGGCAGCAGGATGCGCGTCAGCTTCACGCAAAGCGCGGCCTTTTCAGAGTCGAAGCCTGGAAACCACAGGTGGATGTACCACGGAGCAAAGATTTCGACAAGCATGACGGCCCCGCCGAGCACCAGGTACATGGTGGTGAGAATCACTGAAAGCGACCGCTGGCCGTCTTGCTCTCGCCCGGCTTCGCGATAACGGGTGAGGATGCTGACAAATGTGATGGAGGCCGCGCCGCCCACAAGAAAATACGAGATCATGTCAGGCAGCACAAAAGCTGCGTTGAAAGCGTCTGCTTCCATACCCTTGCCAAAGAGCCAGGCGACGTAAGAAACCTTGACGAGCCCGATGATGCGCGATAAAAAGGCCGAGACCATCAGTACCAGCGTTGCTGTGAAAGCCGTGTGCGAGTGCGACGGGTGCAGCAATCCCGCGGCACGCGCCCATCTGGATCGCGTCGCCGGTGTGGGTTTGGTTGTAGGCGATTCAGCCACAGGACTCGATTCTACCGGTGTCTCGCCTTATCGAAGCGCAAGACCAGAATTGCAGCCGGCTCGCCCGGCAGACGGCCTGCCTTCTTCGAATAATGCTTATCAGCGGCCAATTTGCCGACGGGCGTGGCTATCATTGGACTAAAATGACACATTCCTCATTCGCAGATTAATGCCTCCTGTACGGGATTGGTAATCACCCTTGGAAGACCTGAGGTAACCTAGCGCACCTTCGCTTCCTTACCGATAAGGAAGATGCGACGCGCTTGCGGCAGGGTTTATCCGGGACCATCCAGTTACCGTTGCTGAAAGCGCTCAATGCGAAAGCCGGTTCAACAGCTTCTGACAGCTTGTAAAGCAAGCGAGCACACAGGTTAGCTGTTTTTCGCCTAAGCCGGGCTGTTGTGGGCGCCAAAGGGCCAGGAGTCAAGATGCCACAAGCAGAATTCGAGATTGAGGGAGTCGATCGGCAGCAGGAAGATGCACGGCTGGCAGCGCTCGTGGCCACTGGGATTCTCGACACGCCTCCCGAACCCGCTTACGACACCATTACGCGCCTGGCTGCCGAGTACTTCCACGCCGATGCGGCCACGATTTGCTTTGCCGATGCCAGCCGCGTCTGGATCAAATCGCACTGGGGCCAGGCGACTCGCGAACTGCCGCGCAAGGATTCCATCTTCGACCTCGTGCTCGCCGAAGATGGCCCATTCATGGTCACAGACATCTCTGCGCATCCTCAACATGAACGGCTGTTGATGCGCGTCAGATGCCACAACGCAGCTTCTTTTGTCAGCGTGCCCGTGCGTTCCTTCGACGGCAGAATTCTCGGATGTTTGTCAGTTTTCAGCAAAAAGCCAAGCCAGATGATACAGCCGGAGGTTATTCGCTCGCTGGTGGGCCTGGCCGACATGGTATCGAGCCAGTTGGAACTACGCAGGCTGCGCAACTCCCTTACCGAGGGCAGGAAAGGCCCTCGGCGCGCTCACCACACCACGGAGTCCGCCAACCAGGATTGGCCAAGGCCGGCCGATCTGCGTCACGCGCTGGAACGTGGCCAGTTTGTGCTCTATTACCAGCCGGAGATTGAGCTCGTCACGCGCAAAATTATCGGCCTTGAAGCCCTCATTCGTTGGGCCCATCCCGAGCGTGGACTCATCCCGCCCATGGACTTCATTCCGCTCGCCGAAGAAACCGGGATGATTCTGCCCATCGGCGATTGGGGAATTGAAGAGGCATGTACCCAGATTCAGAAATGGTGCATCGAGGACCCGTTCCACGCCTCCATGCGCGTCGGCGTCAATCTTTCCGCCAGTCAGTTCCAGCGTGTAGGCCTGGCCGACCATGTCGAAGCCGTCCTCGTGCAATCCGGCATCTCCAGCCGTCAACTTGGTTTGGAAATGACTGAGTCCAGCATCATACCCAATATGGGCACCGCCATGGGAGTCCTGGGCAGCCTGCGCAGGCTGGGTGTTTCCCTCCTGATGGACGACTTCGGCACCGGTTACAGCTCCCTCAGTTACCTGCATTCGTTTCCCTTCGACGTGCTCAAGATCGACCGCTCTTTCGTCTCCCGCATGAACGAGGGCGATCAACCGCTGCAGATTGTGCGCACCATCATCGAGCTGGCTCGCGTGCTGGGCATGGACGTGGTAGCCGAGGGGATTGAAACCCACGAGCAATATCGCCTATTGCGCGAAATGGGCTGCCGCTATGGCCAGGGTTTTCTTTTTGCCCGTCCCATGAGCGCCGAAGCTGTCACTCAACTACTGAGACTCCCTGGCCGCGTGCTCCCTGAGCCAGAGCCTGCCAAACTGGCCTGCGCCTGACTGCGCAACGCCCCGAGCGGCCACCGCGCTACGCGTAAAGCCCTTGGAGCTCGCCGTCCAAATCCCGCGATGCCGCTAAAGTATTTGCAGCGCATCGAAAAATCTCTTTACATCCCTGCGGTCGGGCCGGTTTAATCACAAACACTTGGAGCAAACGCGCTTCCCAGGCTTCCCCCTCCTCTTCGCGTCCGATCTCCGAGCCAAATCCAGGAGGTTTTACCCATGAACAAGTTCAGCCCCTTTCTGTTGGGACTGTCCCTCGTAGCTGCCAGCGGTTCGCTGGCCGCGGCACAAGATCAAACCCCGCCAGCCGTTAGTGCGCCCAAGTACATGCAGGTCATCGTGGAGTACACCAAGCCCGGCAAAGGCGGCATGGCTCACGACAAAACGGAAAGTGCCTTTGTTCAGGCCGCAGCCAAGGCCAATTTCCCCATCCACTACATAGCCTTCAACGCGATGTCCGGCAAGCCGCGGGCCCTCTTCATCTCACATTTTGACTCCTTCGAGGCAATGCAGACGGCCAGCAAGGTCTTCGAGACGAACGCGGAGGAGTTTGATCGCATCAACGAAGCCGATGGCGAGCTGCTGGAAAGCATCAATCAGCTGTTCTTTAAATACGTGCCCGAGATGAGCTTTCATCCCCATGGGCCCAACCCGCATGCCCGTTATATGGAAGCCCGCATCGTGCACGTTCGTCCCGGCCACGGTAAGGAATTCGAGGACCTGGTGAAGGTGTGGATTGCAGCCAACGACAGAGCGGGGAGCAGCAACCACTGGGGCGCATACCGCATCGAGTACGGCGAGCAGATAGGCTCCTATGTCTTCCTCACTGCCGACGAATCAATGGCCGATATCGACAAGAGTTTCGCGGAAGAGCCGAAGTTTACGGCGATTCTGAGCGAGGCCGACAGAAGGGATGCTCGCGAACTCCGCTCCGAGGCCATCGACTCCGACCGGTATGAGCTGTACTCCGTCAATCCAGCACAGAGCTACCCTCCCGACGAGTGGGTCAAGGCCGATCCGGATTTCTGGACGCCGAAGGCTGCCGCCAAGCCTGAGACGGAAGGAAAGAAGCCCAAGCACAACTAGCTTTGCTCCGCACACGACCCTGGGTAAGGCGCGAACGGCTCCGGCATCCACGGAGCCGTTCGTTTTTGTTAACCTGTATTTGAACGGCAAAAATGCCCGGGACTTGCCGTCCAGGCAGACGCGCCTTCGGCGCAGAAGATTGAATTGACCACACCTGCAACATCAACTTGAGAATTGGACACCATGACTGTCACGAATGAGCCGACCGCGCTGCCTGAGCTGACCACCGACGACCTTTCGCGCTACTCGCGCCACCTGATCCTGCCCGAGGTGGGCATGGAGGGCCAGCAGAAACTGAAAGCCGCGCGCGTGCTTTGCGTGGGTACTGGCGGACTGGGGTCGCCGCTGGCTTTTTACCTGACCGCGGCGGGCGTGGGAACGCTGGGCCTGGTGGACTTCGACGTGGTGGATGCGAGCAACTTGCAGCGCCAGATTATCCACTCGACCAAAGACATTGGGCGCAAGAAGCTGGACTCGGCCGAGGAGAAGCTCAAGGCGCTCAATCCGGCAATCAATATCGTCAAGCACGAGACCATGCTGACCAGCGCGAACGCAATGGAGATTCTGAAGGGCTACGACATTGTGGCCGATGGCACGGACAATTTTCCCACACGCTACCTGGTCAACGACGCCTGCGTGCTGCTTGGCAAGCCGAACGTCTACGGTTCGATTTTCAGATTTGAGGGGCAAGCCAGCGTCTTCGCCACTGAGACAGGCCCGTGCTACCGCTGCCTCTATCCCGAGCCGCCGCCGCCGGGCCTGGTGCCCAGTTGCGCAGAAGGCGGAGTGCTGGGCATTCTTCCCGGACTGGTGGGAGTCATCCAGGCTACAGAGGTGATCAAGCTTATTCTAGGCAAAGGCGATTCGCTCATCGGCCGGCTGCTGCTGGTGGATGCCTTGACCATGCGCTTCCGCGAACTCAAGCTGCGCAAGAATCCCGAGTGCCCGGTCTGCGGCGAGAATCCTACCGTGACCGAACTGATTGATTACCAGCATTTCTGCGGCATTGTGCCGGAAGCCCCTGAGGAAAAATCCGTGAAGAATGGAATTCCGCAACTGAGCGTGAAGGAGCTGAAGCGGCGCATGGATGCCGGCGAGGATGTGTACATTCTGGACGTGCGCGAACCTTACGAATACAGGATTGCGCAGATTGGCGGAATGCTGATTCCCCAAACCGATGTGCCCAACCGGCTAGCCGAGATCGACCGCGAGCGCGAGATTATCGTGCAATGCCGCTCGGGCGTCCGCTCACAGCGCATAGCGGAGTTTCTCAAGCAGCAAGGCTATCCGCGGGTCGTCAACCTCGCCGGCGGAATTTTGGCCTGGAGCGATGAGATCGATCCCAAGGTGCAGAAGTATTGAGGGACGCCTCTTAAGCGACACATGACCCATCCTTTGTCTCTCTTTGCGAAAGGGCGGAAATCCACGCTTTAGTGCGAAATCTCCACTGGGCCCAGCCTTCCCGGTTCGCTGATCTTGCCGTTTTCTTCCATCTTGCCGAAGATCATTTTGCCGCTGGCGGTTTGGAGCACGCTCGTGACTGAAATCTCGACTGACTTGCCGATCAGTTTGCGTGCGTGATCGACTACCACCATGGTGCCGTCGTCCAGATAGCCGACGCCCTGATTGAACTCCTTGCCCTCCTTGAGGATGAGCACGGTCATCTTCTCACCGGGCAGAACAACGGGCTTGAGCGCGTTGGCGAGGTCGTTGATGTTCAGCACCTCGACGCGATGCAGATGGGCCACCTTGTTCAGGTTAAAGTCGTTGGTGACGACCTTGGCCTCCCACTTCTTGGCCAGCTCGAGCAGCTTCAGGTCCACCTCGCGGATGGAGGGAAAGTCGTCGGCGACAATCTGCACCTGGATGGCGGGGTTGGATTGCATGCGCTGGAGCATGTCGAGGCCGCGGCGGCCGCGCTGGCGCTTGGAGCCGTCAGTGGAGTCGGCCACAATCTGCAACTCGCGCAGCACGAACTCCGGCACCACCATCATGCCGTCAATGAAGCCGGCCTCGGCGATGTCGGCGATGCGGCCGTCGATGATGACGCTGGTGTCGAGCACTTTGGCGCTGCGCCGCAGTGGCCGGTCGCCCGTGAAAACCATTCCCAGCGCCGCCGGGTTCAGCAGGTCGCCCTTGTTGGCGCCCACCAGCAGTCCGATATAGGTCATCAGCAGCAGAACGAAAATCTGCAACGCGGCTGAAGTAGACCCGCTCAGCGGAGCGCTGCGCAGCACCAGGCAGAACAGCGCAGCGCCAATGATGCCCAGCACGCTGCCGGCGACCGCGCCTATCAGCCGTTTCAGGCTGAGCGCCCGCACACGAAATTCGAAGACAATTACCGCGCAGGCCGCCCCCGCGCCCGCGCTCGCACTCATCCATGCCGTCATGCCGAATGGATGAAGGAAAAAGCAGACTCCGGCAAGAAGAGCCACGAAAAGGATACGCAAAACAATCAGATCCATAAAGACAACCATTCACTGGAGGAGGGAAAAAGCCTCCAGGTTCGGTATAGCTGGCGAGTATCCCACTGGATAGCGATGCAGTCAAGGGGGAGGAAGCGAGGCCCTAGTCCTTAGTCCCTGTTTTTACGACGCCACGGCCAGCTCGACGACGGGAGCAATTCTCTGGGAGCCCTTGCGAGGGCCGCGCTTGCGGGCGCTCATCACTTTGATGCGCTCCAGCAGCTCCTGGGGCGTGCAGTTCTTCTTGGCCAGCAGGGCATCGGCCGAGTGCATCTCGCCGGCCATCTTCTGCGGATCGCCCAGCAGAATCATAGGCACATGGGCCGCAATCTGCTTGAGCCGCTCGACCAATTGGGAGCCATTCATCTGCGGCATAGCAAAGTCGGCCAGCACCAGGTCAACCGGGGTCTCGGCAAAGACACTAATAGCATCCTGCCCGTTGCAGGCTGAAATTACGCGGTATCCGTTTGTGGCCAGCATGAACTTGAGCACAGAGAGCTCTTGTTCGTTGTCGTCAACGCAGAGAATAATTTTCTTGGGTCGCATGGTTCTCGGGGTGAACTCCTTCGTGCAATTTTTGATCCGTCAAGGAAGTGTTCACCCCTCCCGCTCTAGATGGCAGGTTGGCGCGATTTGCCTCCATGGCCCTGTGAACGAGAGCGAAGGTGCCGTTTTTCTGCGGCCGGATTGCCTTGCATGGTGCGCACTTGGCCCTGGCGGGCACGGCGAATTTGCAATGCGGCAACCGGCGTTTCAATGAACGGACGGCTGTTTCTTCTCACGATCGACTTACAAATAATGCATGGGTCAATACCGGGAAAGGGACCGGCTAAATTCCTTCAATGAAGGCCAAGCGTACGAGGGATGGAAGCTGGTGTGAAGAGGGAAGACGAAGCGAAAATCTGACTTGCGATTCTCAGGCGACCGGTGGAAATTGGCTAGATTCAAGACATATAAACACTTGCAACGATGAAATCCTGTTGAAAGCATGTGTATCACGACAGGAAAAGCCGTCCTTTTGCTACAAGAACAGTGCTGCCCGCGACGCGTACTTCTGTCACCCTCGCCGAAGAGAAGTGTGCAGAAAGATACAGATCGCTTGTCCGGTTGATCTCGACGCCTTGGCGCAGATGGATGCGCGCATCCGACGCGACAGCTCCTTGCTTTACCAGGTAGCTGATGGCGCATCCGGCAGCGGAGCCGGTGGCCGGATCCTCGATTCCGTTGAACTGCATCCTTGCGCGCCATGCAGGCGTCTTGGAACCGGTCGGCCCCAGCGCATAGAACCAGCGCGCACCACTCTTGCTCAGCCACGCCATGGACTCCTTCGGGTTCACGTTGAGGCGCGCAAGAGACTCGTCCGAGCGCAGGGCCACAATGGCGAAGGCCGTGCCCGTGGAGACGATTTGCGGCGGTAGAGCTGGATCAAGGTCTTCGAGGCTTAGCCCTGTCAGCCGTGCCACTTCTTGGCAATCCAGCTCCACACCAAACTCCGGGTCAGGCTGCGTCATCTCGCCGAACAGGTCCCGGGAGCTGCTGGGCTGGCCGGCAAAACGCACCGGCACCGGACCCACGTTAAGCCGGAGCGTCGCTGTATCGCCCGCGAAGGTTTCTGGCGCTTGGCGCTTGAGCACGCTGGCCGTGCCTAACGTGGGATGGCCGGCAAAGTTCAACTCCTCGCGTGTAGTGAAGATGCGCACACGCACTCCCTCGGCTTGCTCGACCGCTGCCGGCCTGCGCTCGATAAATGTGGTCTCAGACAAATTGAATTCGCGCGCGATTGCCTGCATCCGCTCGGTGTCCAGCCCCGCGGTGTTCATCACCACAGCCAGCGGATTGCCCGTGAGCGCCGTCTCGGTGAAAACGTCCACTACGAAATAGTCCAGTTCCATTGCTCCTCCTTGGGAACTGACGGCTCCAACCCGCTATGGACGCAGCCGACTGATCCACTGATCACAATTCTAGCCATGAATCTGCGCGAATGGCGGACGGAATGAAGAACAGGGAATAGGGACCAGGGAGCTCATTCCCTTAGTTTCCTGACCGCTATCCTGCGTATAATAAGAAGTTGAGTTCTTCATCTCTTGCGAGCGAAGTCAATCCTGCTCGCCGCCACGGAACATTCATGCCCGAACACATCAAAAAGCAGCTTCTCGCCGAGATTGCACTCCTCGAGCACGAACTTCAGCATGAGCTGCCCGCCGAGATCAAGAAAGCGGTGGCCATGGGAGACCTCTCGGAAAATGCCGAGTACCACATGGCCAAGCAGCGCCAGACCTTTGTGGATGCACGCCTGGGCCAGCTAAAGAGGCGCATGGCCGAGCTGTCGCTTGTGAATTTGTCTAACATCCCCAGGGACAAGACCGGCTTTGGCTCGACGGTTGTGGTTTTCGACACCACAAAAAACGAAGAGATCGTTTACCGCCTTGTGACCAGCGAGGAGTCTGATGTATCGAAGGGGCTCATCTCCACCACCTCGCCCATCGGCCGCGGGCTGGTGGGTAAGCGTGTGGGCGACGTTGCTACCATCGTCACCCCCAACGGCAAGCGCGAGCTGGAGATTCTGAAACTGACCACCATTCACGATGAGGCCGCGAAAGGCGAAGGCCAGAACGGCGACGCCACCGGCGCACAACAGCAATAGGGAAGATAGGAATGACCTGGACCAGCGCTTTCGGCCGCGCCTGCGGTTGGCTACTTGACAAGATTGTTCACGGCCTTGCGCTGACCCGCATCTCGCCCAACGTGCTCACCTTCATCGGTCTGGTCATCAACATCGTGGCCGCGTTTCTCTTTGGCCACGCCAACGCAGCCAACGCCGACTGGATGTTTCTTTACGCCGGCATGGTGATTTTCGGCGCCGGCATCTTCGACATGGTGGACGGCCGCGTGGCGCGGCGCAACAATCAGGTCACCGTCTTCGGCTCGTTCTTCGATTCGGTCATCGACCGCTACTCCGACGTGGTGTTGTTCTTCGGATTGCTGGTCTACTACGGCCGCATCAACCGTTTCCGCTACGTGGTGCTGGTGGCCTTCGTCATGGTCACTTCGCTGATGGTCAGCTACACGCGCGCTCGCGCCGAGGCTCTCATCGGTCAGTGCAAGGTGGGATTCATGGAGCGGCCGGAGCGCATTGTCCTCATCATTATCGGCGCCTTGTTCAACCACTGGGGCGCAATGGCTCCGGTGCTGTGGGTTCTGGCCGTGCTCTCTACCATCACGGTGGCGCACCGCATTATCTACACCTACCAGAACACCAAGCAACTCGCGCCGCCGAGCTAAGCGGATAGCCACAAATCTGTCACTCCAAGCTGAGTTTGACGCGTTCTTTGCGGCAACCTCAGCCGGGCGAGCGGCTGTTTATTCACTCGGCGAGTCTTCAGCAGTTCACCATCACAACTGAGCAGGGCTGCTCCAGCCTCCACTGCACCAGGAAGCTGGTCACGGCCGACGCTTCCATGCGGCTCATGGCTTCAAATTGCCCGCTCTTCTGGCTGTAAAGAAGTCTGCCGGTTTCGCTGAGGACGGCCAGAGCGGGCACGCCCTTCTGCAGCGGAACCTGGTAGCGGTCGGCGATGTCCAGGTTGGCGTCCATGTGCCCGATGTTCACGTGGACCAGCACGTAATTCGCCTCTAGAATGCGTAGGTTGGCCGGACTGTGGAAGTAAATGTCCAGCACCTGGCAGTCGGGGCACCAGTTTCCGCCAAAGTCCAGCAAAATGCGCTTGTGGGCGCTGGCTGCGTTCTTGAGAGCGGCGGCCAGGTCAGCCTTGGCCCGTGACGGATCGGGGTAGATCTCGCGCCCTGCTGAACGGGCGCTGCCGGCGCTCAGGGCGAGCAGGGCGGCAAGGGCGAAAATCTTTAAGGTCTTCAAGGGAACTCTCCACGACTGTTCTCAGTTTGCCACAAACCTGCGCCGCGAGCCACATTGCAGGAATATCGCTGCCTTGTCATTCCCTGCGCCGCTGTCTCTGCAAGGCGCCGCCGGAACGTTTACTCTTGGTATTAGATGAAAAAACCTGCCGATCTGCGCAAACGTCTGGAATCGTCTACCTTCCCCGACCTGGGGGGGATGATGGAAGGCTATGCGCGGGCGGCGTCGGAGCGCGCTACAAACGAGTTCAAGCAGAAGCTGGATTTCACCTCAGAATCTATCGACGGCCTGGACGAGATTCTGGTCGTGGTGGGCGAGAGCCCGGAGTTGGACCTGGACTTCGAAGTGCGGCTGTGGGGAAGCTACCTGGGCGAGGTATTGCGGCGCCGCTATGCCGGCAGTTGGGAGATGACGCAGTATCCCGGCGGCGCAATGGCGGTTCCATCCATCGAGGTGCGCGGCTCACGGCTTTTTCCTTTGATGAAGGTTTACCGCCGGCTTACCGTGGGCGATGAAGAAGACCTGCGCGCCTTTTACTCGATGGTGACCGAGAGGCTGGGCAAGCCGGCGCAGGTGAACTAGCCTGGTGTGCCCCTGCGTGCCTACCCGGCTTTGTGCGACAATTAATCCTGTAAGTGCGCGGCGGCAAGAGCGCTTTGCGCGGAGGTAGTTGTATGTTTGGTGATGCTCTCCAGCCATGGCACCTGTTGGTGCTAGCTGTAGTTATATTTCTGCTCTTTGGAGCCAGGCGGTTGCCGGAGTTGGGCAAGGGATTGGGCGAGGGTCTGAAGGGCTTCAAGGAAGGCCTCAAGGGCATCACTGATTCCCCGGTTGCGCCAACGTCGCAACAGAGTGTGGCATCCGGGCCGCCGACTTCCTCGACGCAGCCCGCGCCCATAACTGGAACGACTCAAATGGAGTATGTCACTTGCAGCCGGTGTGGCAATCGATTCGAGAATCCGCTTGGGTTTAAAGTAGCGGATTATGTTTGCCGCTCGTGCCAGGCGCGTTCATAACAAGAGTGTGAGCAGGGTGCCAGGTTGTTCAGGCCCCGAATTCAGTTTAAGAAAAAAGGCCTCCGCTATCAGCGGAGGCCTTTCTGCGGTACGCCGTGCATGAATGACATCTTGGAGGTGAAAGTCCTCTACCCAACCTGATGGAGGTGAAGGGTTAGCGAAGCGCAAGGGCGTTG
>JBEKSE010000060.1:0-15677 GCA_049517315.1 Occallatibacter sp.
CCCATCTCTGCTGTGATGCAGATCTATTCTGAGATCGGCCCAGGAAATGGACTTCACCCAGCGAGTGGGGATCAGCATTGAGCGGCCGTGCAACCAGTCTCCGGCTTTCACATCTAAGTAGCCGAGATGCCAGGAAGCCTCGTCCATGATCAAGCCTTCCAGACGCCCAATCTCGCCGTCTGTGGCCCAGACCTCATAATCAAGTAAGTCCCGGACGCTCCGGAGATGCGGGTCTTCTTTGGTGTGGACAGGGAATTTCCTTCCGGTCGGAATTGAAGCTCCGCCCTCAAAGTGGGTGGATACCCAATAGGCCATCTTCCCCCAGTATTCCTCCATCGCAATTTCTTGCTGGCGAGAAACGGGCTTTTCGGTATCGACATCGGGGCTATCGCGCACTTGGTCTTTCGCCAAGCGGACAAGGATCGTTCTCTTCGTCCAATCAGGCTGTTCGACTGCTGAAATTGCGAGAACCACGTCTCGCCGTTTGAACCAGGTTCCCACGTCAACTACCAAATAATGAATCCTCCATGAAAGGCCGTCGAAAAGAAAGTTGCTGACAGTCCCTATCTCACCGTCCGAAGCTATCACGGAAGAGCCTTTCAAAGATTCCAGGTCGAGAAGCATATTCCTCCTGCGGGTCGAAGGTCATGATAATCATGCGTGGATGAGAAGACTGTTCCGCTTTGAACAGCATATGTAAGAGAAGGTCCCAACGTAGAACGGCTGATAGAATCAAGCATCTAGGAGGCCAATTCAGCCATCCTTCCGGACTGTCCCTCCCCGATGCTCGACCGCCATGAGCGATTACCGCCCAC
Organism: Occallatibacter sp.; assembly: GCA_049517315.1. Classification (GTDB taxonomy): domain Bacteria; phylum Acidobacteriota; class Terriglobia; order Terriglobales; family Acidobacteriaceae; genus Telmatobacter. The sequence continues at coordinate 816 of JBEKSE010000060.1, forward strand.
TTTTCTTGATAGTGGGTTTGTATGGAGAATGGTCTCGTTCTTAAAAAGCACACCGTCGTCATTCGCGCAGCATGGCACTTTGCGATTGAGTCTTTCGCATAGTATCTTCACTTCAGAGAATGAAGCGCATGGCATCATTTCAAGCCACGGTCAGGACTCTTGCAACGCCTCCTATGGTCTGAGGGTACCGTTCTGGTTTATCCAGCCGCCTCGATGAAAGCGGTGATGCACCATGCTCTGGGCAAGCAGAAAAACCGCGACGGCCAACCCAATCAGAAACAGGAACTGTCCAACTTGGAACAAGGGCGATTTTTCCCGTTCAGGGGCTGCCTTATCCGTATTCTTAGCCATCTGAGCAACCTCTCCGCCAAGTCAGGCGACTGTCGTGTTAATGCCATTCGTGCGCCTGGACTGACACAACAGTCTGCACTATTTTGCTCAATATCGAAAATGGTCGACCATGCTCCATAAGATGATTGCGGACCTCAGCTCAATCTGAAGTCCCCTCTTGCATTGCTAAACCGCTAAGATGGCACTTCGGTTGAGCGGCTTCGCTGTCAACCCCATACGTACTGAAGGTTGAGTCTGGCCGGGAAGACTTGCTCCAGTGCATCCGAGCCGTCTCACGCGGAGAAACATGGGTTCACCCACTTGCCATTGAATCAAAAGAAAATATCCCTGCTGCTACTCAAGCCTGTTATTAGAACCATTCATTGTTCCAATTTGCAGGTTTTTCCGTTCGGGCGCGACGATCGAGTCTTACGCGATCCCAATGCTATCAAGAGATATCAAGGCAGTAAGCTCTTCACGCCTTGATGAAGATCTTCTTGCGATAAAGCACCCAGACAGGAATGAAGCAAAACGCGAGAATCGAAACCGAGTAGGCAAACGCGGCCCAGCCGGGGTTGGGGATGCGCGCGAAGACATTGACGAAGACCCAACGCAGCACATCTGTCCGCTGTCCGCCGGCTGTGAAATGGAAATAGCCGAGCAAGTTGGGCGCCAATTCGCTGAACATGTATGCCGCAATGGCGTTTGATCCCAGCACCAGCCATGGCCAGGTCCAGCGCTTGCGCCAGCCGCGCACGTCGGCAAACCAGAAGGCGAGCGTAAGCACGGTCAGTGACCAACCGGCCGCCACCAGCACAAAAGAACTGGTCCATAGATTCTTATTGAGCGGGAACCAAATCGACCAGATGTAGCCCGTAGCCAGGCAAGCCAGCGCCCCAGCCGCCAGTCCCAATGCCTTGGCGGCCTGTGGTTTTCTCGTGCGCAGCCACAGGCCGGTCAACAATCCCAGCAGCGTGGTTCCCAGAGCGGGCAAAGTACTGAGCAGTCCCTCTGGATCGTGCAGGTTGTGGAGGTCCAACACGCCGGGGCCTGGCCATTCCAAATAGAGGTGATGAGGCATCAAATGGCGGTCGATCCAGGAGACCAAATTCAGACTTTGGTCCAGGAAGGGGATATCGCGCCCCGGCATCCCCGCGCCGGGGACGGGAACCCAGCGGAGCAGAATCCAGTAGCCAACGAGCGCCACCACAAGCGCCGCGACTTTAGTCCATACGCGCCTGTCCCACAGGTAAAAAAGGCCGACCAGAAGGTAGCAGAGGGCGATGCGCTGCAGGACACCATAAATGCGCAGATGAGCCAACTCGAAAAATGGGAAGCCGTTGACCACCACGCCAAGCAGGAAGAGTGTCGCCGCCCGTCGCAATGTGTGGCGGGTTAATTGGGCGCGCGTTGCGCCACGGGCCATGCGCGCTTCAAAGGCATACGCTATCGAAGCTCCCACCACAAACACGAATGTCGGAAAAACCAGATCCGTGGGCGTCAGGCCGTTCCATCGGGCGTGGTTCATAAAGCCCCACGAACCGGGACCTCCGTTGTTGTTCACCATAATCATGAAGGAGATGGTGACGCCGCGCAGTACGTCCAGCGACAGCAAACGCTGGGCAGGCGCATTCGGCTGAGAGGGGTCATTCAATATGTCTTGCATCTTTTGTTTTTCCACGTCTCATCATAGCTTTCTGCTGAGGAGACGCATGGCGTGAACGCACGCAACCCGCATTTCTGGACTGGTGATTGAACTCGCGTTTGAGAAAGCTTCAAATTTGCTTTAAACTATTGATTCTAATGGTGGGCGCTGCAGGATTCGAACCTGCGACTTCCACCGTGTGAAGGTGGCACTCTACCGCTGAGTTAAGCGCCCACTTTGCAAACTCTGGCGAGGCTGGCGATCTGACAAGCCAGCAGGGCATCTCGTAATTTAGAGTATCACTTGCGCGGCTTTGCGGCCAACCCTGGCGGCCAGATGTGGCCAGCCGGAACCCGCGCCATAACGAACGATGCGCTGGAAATCCAGATCAATCCGACCAGCAGCCGATTCCACCTCTGACGGTGAGGCCATTTTGTGCCCGGTTCCAGGACTAGCCGGTCCACGTTCGCGCACTCCAGGCCTCCCAGCTGCGGGTTTTACGCCTGTGTTGGCCAGAAACGGCGGCAACCGCCCCGACGCACACCCTGGCCAGCAGGCGGACGGAGATTTCGACGCGGAAACTGCTCCTTCGGCGCAACATTCCGGTCCGGATGGGGTTCCAGAAGATATGGCAACCCTGGTCCTGGACAACCCGCTTTTGGGAGCGGATCCGGCTGAGCGACTGGACTGGCAACCAGGAACGGTCGGCACGCTGAACCCTGCCAGCCTCGATCCCACAAGCGACGCGGCCATCATGCTGCGCGCGGCGGCGGGCGACGAAGCGGGATTCAGCTATCTGGCTCAGAAGTACCACCGGCCCATCATCCACTTTCTTTTCAGGATGGTGCGCAACCAGGCTATTGCCGAAGAGTTGGCGCAGGAGGTTTTTCTGCGCGTTTACCGCTCCAGGGAGAGCTACAGAGCCGAGGCCAAGTTCACCACATGGCTTTATCGGATCGCCACTAACTTGGCGGTGAACCACGCGCGCGACACCCGCCACGAACGGGCAGCGCGGAATGTTTATCTGGACGCCCCGGACGAAGAGACCGGCACGACGCCGGATGTGGCTGACGAAGGGCTTTCGGTGGAGCAGAGCCTTCTGCGCGCAGAGCGCATGAAGGCTATTCGCACGCATGTGATGGCATTGCCGGAACGGCAGCGTATGGCGGTACTGATGCACAAGTACCAGGGGATGGATTATCGCGAGATCGGCGAGGTGCTCAAGCTGAGCGAGTCGGCAATCAAGTCGCTGCTCTTTCGCGCCTACCAGACGCTGAGGGACAAATTGAAGGATTTTGTTTGAGCTGGATTGATTGAAATGAGTCGGGCCGGGCTGTGACCGGCGGGAAATGGGGTGGTACCAATGGAACGGACCAACAAAAATTGCGCGGAAGTGGACGCCAGGCTGGCAAGCCTGCTGCTTGATCCGGCCGCTGCGCCTGGCGCTTTGTCGGCCAAGCTTAAAATGCATCTCGCCGAGTGTGACCGCTGCCGCCGCGAGCTGGACGAACTGCGGGCGACCATGGCGCTCCTCGATACATGGAAAGCTCCGGAGCCGAACCCATACTTCCTCACCCGGCTCGACGCGCGTTTGCGCGAACAGCGCGAGGCAGAGCCGGAGGGATGGTACGCCCGCCTGCGTACCCGCTTCGCCTATGGGCCGGTGACTCACGTTCGCCCGTTGGCGGCCATGGCTCTGACTGTCGTTCTACTTCTTGGCGGAGGAACCTATCTGGGCATCTCCGACTGGAATCAGCCGCCCACTGCTCCCCCACAAGCCGCCGTGGTCCGCGACCTGCAAACCATGGATAACAACGCCCAACTGCTGGACCAGTTGGAGGATCTCTCCAGCAACAACTCGAGTGCGGAGTAGCTTCTTAACCAGCGGCGGAAAACGAGAAAGAATGCCGACCGGAACTCACAATGCGGGAATGATTGGCCGCGCGGCCATGGCTGCTGCAGCGGTCATGCTTTGCGTTCCGGTGCCCTGGGCTAATGGCCAGCGCTCCAGCGGACCTGCCGCTCGGCCACAGGCTTCCCGGCCCCAACCCTCACTCCCACGAAATCAATCGCCGTCCGGAGCGCAAGCTCAGGGAGGGCCGCGAGCCAACGCCCCGCGTCCCGGCTATCCTGGCCCACCCTACCTCGGTCCAGGCTTTGCCCGCCCCGTTTATCCGGGTTATGCCCCGCCTGTGCAAGGCCCGCCCGGCCATCTGGGCGACTGGCTCAATCAGCACCGCAACCTTCCCGTACAGGAGCAGGAGCGCATGCTGCGCGGCGACCCAAACTTCCGGCGGCTTCCACCTGCGGAACAGCAGCGGGTAGTGCGGCAGTTGCACCAGGTAAACCAATTGTCTGAGGCGCAGCGGCAGCGCCGTCTGGCCCGCGCTGAGATGCTCGAACATCTGCCGCCGCAGGAACAGATGCGCATCAACCTCTCCGCAAGCCGATGGGCTACGTTGCCCCTCGACCGCCAAGCGATGATGAAGCGTGCCTTCCAGGATCTGCGCGCGGTACCGCTCGAGCAGCGTCCCACAGTGCTCAACTCCGAGCGCTATCAGGGCGCATTCACTCCCGAGGAGCGCGGCATCCTCTCCGATATGCTGCTGGTCGAGCCGTATCAGCCGATGCGGTAGGTCAGTCCGCCACCATATCCTCACCCGGCAAAATCGGCCTTGTCCGCGGCAACATTCCGCGATAGGCAAACCAACCCATCAGCGCAAGCACGCCGACAAACGCTCCCAGCTTCACCCGGCCTGTAGCGGCGGTCAGCGGCAGCGCTTTCCACAACACCAGCAACACAGTCTGCGCCGCTGTCACCGCCCATACCGTGCCGTAGAAGTAGCGCCGGTGCGTCCCTTCCTTCCTGGTCGAGGGCTCCACGCGCGGCAGCTTGCCCAGCGCGCCCAGCAACAGAATCGCCGCGGCCAGCGGCAGGTAGACGTAGATGTTGTAAATCTGCTTCATGTACCACACGCCGGTCACTGCGGCAATTACCAAACCGCTCAGGTTCAGCAATCCGTAGCTCAACGCCGCCGTCCACGCAAAGGTGTAGCAGACCCGCCGGTAGAGCGGATTCGGCTTGTCCTCGTCGAAGCGCAAAATATACGGCGCAGGCTCCGCGCCCGGCAGCCGTCCGCGCAGCGCAGCAACGCCCGTCCCGGCAAGGACCAATCCCAGCCACAGCGAGTTGACCAGGCTGAACCCATGCGCAAAAAGCGTGAACGTCAGCGGCCCAGGCGCCAGAAAAAAGACAAAAATCCAGATCGGCCAATGACAAGCGCGATAGATGCGTGTATTCCGCGTGCGCAGCTTCCGCTGCTCGGCGTATTCCACTTTCCCTCTGTATTCCATGCACACAAGCCTCGCAGAGACGCTGCGGGCGCGTCAATGCTCGCACCGGTTCAGCGCTTGAATCGGCGAACTACTGACCGGAACCGCAAGATAGGATCGGGTCGCATCTGGAAACGTGCGTAGGGATGTTGGCAACAACTGAGATCGAGTATGTTCGATATGGCTCCTTCCGGCGCTTCGGATAAAAAATGCTCCTCTGGTTTCTCGACAAAAGCGACTTGGGAATAAGAACAACACGGGTTAGTGCGGTTTACAATCGGCTAACATGACCTTCGGCAGAGCAGGAAGGTGGGTTACATGCGGTTCGAGGTTTTTGTTGCGGCGCGATACCTCAAGGCCAAGCGGCGGCAGGCCATGGTGGGCGTCATTACCCTCGTCTCCGCTGCTGGAGTAACGACCGGAGTGGCGGCGCTGGTGATCGCGCTCGCGATTACCAACGGGATGAGGCACTACTTGCAGGACCGGCTTCTTGGGGCCTCTCCGCATGTGGAATTGGTGAGTAGAAGGGCGGGCGGCATTCAAAACTGGCGTCCGTTGCTGGAGCGGCTGCGCCGGGTGCCGCACGTTTCCGCGGCCGCGCCGGCCCTTTACGGTCAGGTGCTGATTTCGCGCGGCCCGCGCGCCGGGTATGCGGTTATCAAAGGCATTGTTCCCGCCGAGGAACGGACGGTAAGCAACCTGCTGAGCTTTGTGACCAAGGGATCGGCGAAGCCTCTCGATCCCGACGACGTAGGCGCGGACACCTCGCTGGTTCTGGGCGCGAGTCTGGCAACGCGGCTCGAGGCGCATGTGGGAGACGACGTATTGGTGATTAGTCCCAATGAGAGTTTAACGCCCCATGGCTTCACTGCTAAATACCAGCGCTGCCGAGTGGCCGGCATCTTCCACGCCGGTTTCTCCGAATTCGACAACGGGATGGCATTGATGCGCGTGGCCGACGCTCAACGCTTATTCGGCGAACCGGGCATTGTCTCCGCCATCAGTTTCAAGGTGGACGATGTGTACCAGGCTCCTGCGATCGGCTTGGCGGTGGAGGATGCAGCCGGCAGCGACTTCATCGCGACCAATTGGATGGAACAGAACCGCGTGCTTTTCCGCGCCCTGCGGCTGGAGCAGACGGTCATCTTCATTGTGATCTCGCTCATTGTGCTTGTGGCCGCGCTGAACATTCTCATCGCTCTTACGATGATGGTGATGGAGAAGACGCGCGACATTGCCGTGCTGATGAGCTTTGGCGTGGAACCCAGCCAGATCCGCCGCATCTTCGTGTTGCAGGGACTGATGATCAGCGTTACCGGCACAGTTCTGGGCCTGGCGCTCGGCTATTTCGGCGCCTGGGCCGGAGGTCACTACCACTTCATTCACACATCCCAAGAGGTTTACGCGTTTGACACTCTGCCGTTTGCCTCGCGCCCCGAACACGGTCTTCTGGTTGCCGCGTTATCCATCGGCATCTCCCTCCTGGCCACGCTTTACCCGGCGTGGGTGGCAGCACGTATTCTGCCCGCCGAAGCCCTGCGGTATGAGTAGGAGAGAGCAGGGGATCTCTTCACACACTTTTTCGCTCTTTTAGCGTTCATGCTTCCCTCTCGCTGAAACAATTCCTAAGCGCTCATTGACGTCAAGCTAACGGTACATTTTCACAGCTTGCGCCGTTGACTGCGATCCCTTCCACTCTGGCCCGTTGAGCCGAGGCGGAAAGAAGCGCCGCAAAGAAGAGTAAAAAGGCTAAGAATTGGTCGTTATTCAAATCACGCTGGTGTGCCGAATTAAGCACCTATAGTGTGATCTAGGTCACTCCCGCATTGTGACTTCGAGCACTGATGCGTGTGTTTTGGCTATTCTGACAGGTTTTCTTGATTTCATTTCCCTTGACATCGCCTTTGACCCGCGATAAGATCGCGGATAATTTTCCGATTCAAGAAAGAGGGACCGCTATGGGGACAATGACGAGGCGGCATGCCTTGAGGCGCATCCTGGCTATATCGGGGGGTGTGGCTGCGGCCGTGGCTGCTGGGACCGTAATGACTGCCTGCACTCCAGGAGCCGGGGGCAACTACTACGGTAACTACTATGGCAACTCATATACCAACGGCCAAGGGTATCACGACACTTACTACACCAACTCATATACCAACCATTAAAAGGACCTAACCCAAGAGCGCCGCGGCAGAACGGGGGCTCGAAAAACGCGCAGTTCGACGGATAGCGACGCGAGCGTAGTTGTTTTTGTGCAAATTCGAGTAAAGTCACAAAAAGCCAGACGACACTGGGCGCTCAGGGATCAACGGCAGCAGGACTGACGCAGGATTCGCTCCGCGGCTCACGCACAGTATGGGCCGCGAAGTTCCTTAAAAGGAGGCTCGGATTTCGGGAATTTATGCCCAACATACTTCTCACGTCAAAATGCACCCGCTCATGCCCTTATTGCTTTGCCGAGCGGGAGATGAACAGCTCGCCGGATCAGATCTTGTCTTGGGAAAACCTGATTTATCTTGCTGATTTCATGGCGGCAAGCGGTGAAAGAGCCATTTCGCTCCTGGGAGGAGAGCCCACGCTTCACCCTCTTTTCGTGGATTTTGTCTTATATCTGCTGCAGCGCGAATTCAGGGTAAACGTATTTACCAACGGGATAATGTCTTCCCATCGATTGCTCGAGCTGAAGGAGCACCTGGGGGCGGTTCCGAACGAAAGGCTGAGTTTTGTCTGCAACCTGAACAACCCCGAACAGACCGATGCACCCGCGTGGCAGCAAAAGAGCGTGGAGGAGTTTCTTGGGGCGATGGGCCCGTGGACCCAACCCGGGTTCAACATCTACCGCGTGGATTTCGATCTGGAATTTCTCTTCGATCTTGTGAATCGATATGGAATGAAGCGAAGGCTCCGCCTGGGTCTTGCTCATCCCGTGCCGGGAGCCGAAACCGCTTATATCAAGCCGAGCGAAATTGGACTCGCGATCGAAAGACTTTATTCCTATCGCCAGCTGTTCGAAGGCTTCCAACTGGACTTCGTGCCGGATTGCGGATTTCCCCTTTGCAAGTTCAGCAACGAACAGCTTGGCTGGCTGTATCGCATCGGCGGAGTGGAAATGCGGTTCAAGTGCAGTCCGGCGATCGATATTACGCCGGATATGAACGTCTATGCATGCTTTCCGCTTTCAAACATCAATAGAAGATCGATCTTCGAGTTTGACAACATGCGACAGGTGGTTGACATCTTTGCGGAGACACACAGGAAGATCCGAGCGGAAGCGAAGGGCATCTATCCCGAGTGCGACGACTGCGCGCAGATGAACAATGGAACCTGCTCCGGCGGCGGCGCCTGTCAACTTCTGAACATTTTTAAGAATGAAGCATCAGTAAGGCTACCGGAGATTGAAAGTGAGCTTAAGAACACTTGTCTGCCCGTATGAACCGGAGCTTATTAACGGCTTCCACGAGAGGGAGATTGCCGTCCGGGTCGATTCGCCGTCCCTGGTGAGGGAGGCAGGCAATGCCGTGAGAAACTCCGGCAATCGCCTGCTGTGCGTGATACTGGACTCCGCCCAACCGGTGGACGCAGTGCCGTTTGAAGACGGATGGAGCGGGATTCCGATCCTGCTGACAGCGCCTGCGGCCGGGGAATTCAGGAGCATCGTGCACAAGCTTCCTTTACTGAGAAGCCTGAACCTGAAAATCTACTTGAGTTCGACGAACGAGAACATCAGGGACGCGCGCATTCTTTCCTCTCTCGGCTTATCTTGCGCGCTCAGGATTGAGCCGGGGGCCGTTGATTGGGAGGCGCTGTCAGACCTTATGACCTATGCTCTCTGCGGGCGGGCTCCCCATGCGCCGATCGATCCGTTCGACTACATCTCGCGGAATTACGACTCCAAAGTTCATTTGAAGTGGGGCGCGGTGTATCTCGACGATCCTGAGAAGTATTTTCATCTGGATAAAGAAAAGAATGTGGCTCTCTCGTGCAAGGAAGCTGTTGCCGGGCAATTCATCGGATGCCTTGACGATATCGAGAGGGCGGAGCCGGAGGAGATTGCGCGTAGAACTGATGCGTGGTCGCGCAATTTCACCGGGTTCAGCCCATGCGCCACCTGCGAAGGCTTCAAACTCTGCATGGGCAGTCTTCGCCCGGAGGACGAAATAACGGAGGGCTGCACGGCCTTCTTCTCGGAAACGCTCGAAACTCTTGAAGCACTCTACGCCCAGGAGCAAAGAGCCGGGAAGGATCATGTATGGCGACTGTAATCTTCAAAGCCACGGAGGCTTGCAATGCCCAGTGCGTGTACTGCGATGTGGCGCACAATAAAAAAGCCATCCGGGAAAAGATGCCGTACGAGTTGCTTGAGCTTTTTTTCACCCGGGTAAACGACTACCTGCTGGCGAAATCAGACGACACGATGGAGATCATCTGGCACGGCGGGGAACCGCTGCTGCTGGGGACGGACTATTTTGCCAAAGCCCTTGAATTTCAGCAAAAGCAATGCGAAAAGACTGCGCACAGGATCCGTCACAGCGTGCAAACGAATCTCACGCTTTTTAGACCGGAATTTGTGCCCGTATTCAAGCAGCTGGGAGTGACCAGCTTCGGCACAAGCTACGATCCTTTCACCGATTTGCGAGGAATCGGCGCGACGGTCGACGCCAACCTCTATCGGAGAAAGTTCATGGAGAGCGTGAGGCTGGTGGAGAGAGAAGGCTTCAGTTGGGGAATGATCTACGTCGTGACGAAGCTCTCGTTGGACCGGCCGCTCGATATCTTCTGGTTTCTAATGAATCTGAATCCGACCGGATCGATGATGTTCAACCCGGTCTATCTTCGCGACAGGAGTCTTTCTCACCTGGATATCACGGCGGAAGAATTCGCTGATTTCCTGGGCGCAATCTTCCCGGCATGGTGGAAGAACAGATGGCGCATGCCCCGCGTGGAGCCGTTCAGGATGATGGAGGAAAACCTGCGGGGCAGTCGCTCGATGATCTGCTGCGACTCGGGAGTTTGCGCTAAGACTCATTTCGGGATCGCTCCGGATGGCAATTTCTTTCAGTGCGGGCGCGCGATGGATTGGGGTCTGCTGGGGCTCGGGTCCATCAAGGAAAGAAGCTTTGTGGACGTGTTGGAGGATCCCGCAAAGGCGAAGATGCTGGAGAGGACGAAACTCCTCGGCGAGACGGAGTGCAAGGGGTGCAGGTTCTGGGATGTGTGCCACGGCGGATGCCCGCTAGACGGTTGGCTGAAGACCGGGTCGCTGATGAGTCGGTCGCGGATGTGCGTGGCAAAGAAGATCTTTCTCGAAAAGTATTTCGAGCCGGCGGTCAACGGCAACGGCTCCCAAAAGAAGACCGTCGAAAACTGCCGGGTTTCCGTACCAGGAGCGCCTGCATCGCGCCCGTCCGGGGATGCCGATGAGAAGCAGAACGGCGCGATATGGATCAACCTCAGAGGGGCTGCGGGGGATGCTCTAATGCTTTCGGGAGTTTTGAAGCAGGTGGCCGACAGGTTTCCGCAGCGGAAGTTCAATCTGGTTTCAAGAACCGGCCTGGATCCGATCCTGCGCGGTCACCCCGCGGTCGGAGAGATCGGGAATCCGCCGGCGGACACGCGGATCATGAGCGCGGATTACTGGGAAGAGCCAGGCTATGGAAATCGTGGCGCTGAAGCGGGGCGCGCCTATCAAACGCTTGCCCGGATGTTCGGCCTGGAACTGCCAGTGGATGAGTGTCTTTGGACTGCGAATCACGCCGAAAAGGATCGAATTTCTTTTGGACTTCCCTGGAAAGCGGGGAACCTGCTCGTCTGTCCGGCGGCGGACTCAGCGAGGAAGCAGATGTCAATCAAGAAATGGGAAGAGTTGGTCGAGCTTCTTTCCGGCAGCGACACCCTCATTGTTCAAGCAGGCAAGCGCTCCTCGCCTTACATTCGTGGGACCTATAGCCTTCTGGGCCTTGCAGACGAAAGGGAGTTGATCCCGCTGCTTCCGCGCTTCGATGCCGTGGTTACGGTGGACAACTTCGCGATGCACGCCGCGCACCTATGCGGCGTCCCGGCCGTGGTGCTATGGGGGCCGACCGACCACAAGGTTTCTGGTTACCGCGGGCAACGGCATTTTCAAGCGGCGCCGGGATGCGGACTTGAGCAGGGCTGCATGAGCTCGGGCAGCAGAGAGTTGTGTTGTGTCCCGTGTTCGCAGGAGCACGATCACTGCCTCGATAGCCTCAATCTGCAGGAGATTTGGGGCGCCGTGGGGGAGATTCTCGCGGAGAAAAACGAGGATCCATGGCTCGGCCGCGAGGAACGTCCGGCCGGAAGGCGCGTGGAAGAGATCTCACTGCCTTGAGCGATATCCGAGGCCGCCATGTTTGCTCAACAGATCCGTCATCGGGTCATCAAACATTCTCCGCGCAGAGATCAAGGGCGTCGTGCCACCATCGCTCCGGACATCGACCTCGGCCTGGTGGGAGAGGAGCAATGCCGCCACGCGGGTAGTCCGCGGCGATTCAAGTAGTTGTTGTGAATCTGGCAGCCGTGAATGGTGTGGAAATACTCCGCAGGTGGACTCTTCGTAAGCGCGGCAAAGCCTTGAATCCGTGGCTGCTGGCTATTCTCTCAGCAATTCTGTTAGAGCTGCCTTTCCCGATCGCCGGCCCCATGCCGCCCTGGCGTGGCATGTTTGCGTGGTTTGCCGTTGTTCCCTTGCTGGCGGCTTTTCTGGGCTGTGGCAGAGAAAGCCGGCCCGTTTCCCCGCTCCAGGGCGCGCTCCTTGGATATCTTGCGGGCGTGCTTTGGAATGCCGGCAACTGTTACTGGATTTACAGCACTACACGCCTCTGCTGCGGCGTCTCGCCGGCGTCTTCCAGCCTGATCCTGCTGGGGCTTTCGCTGCTGCAGGGCGGATACTTTGCGCTCTTTGGCTTCCTGATGGCTTTTCTTCGACACCGGTTCAACAGCCGGGCGATTGCGCTCCTGGCTGCACCCATCCTATGGGTGGCTATTGACTTTTTTGCCTACCATTTCACGAGCATGCCCTGGGGTCAGCTTGGTTATTCGCAGGTGAATAATGCGGGCTTGAACTGGCTGGCGCCCTGGACCGGAGTCTATGGCATCACTTTTGTTTTGATTCTCGAAAACGCCGCGATTTCTTTGCTCCTGCTGCCGGAAGATAGGCTTAAGGCGAAGAGACCGCGGCGAGCGATTACGATGGCGCTCCTTGCCGCCGTGCTTCTGTCCGGCACAGGCCTTGTTCCCATCTTCCGCCTGCAGCCGGCCAGCCCCGCCACAGTCACCGCGACTCTCATCCAACCCAATCTGGAAGTAGCAGAAATCAAGACCCTCGACCGGGCGAGCTGGCAGAAAGATCTGCAAGCGATGGACGCGCTCGGCCGCGTCACTTGCCTTCCCTTCATGGCGGGGATTCCAGACACTGGCCTTTCCGTGGAGCCCAATCAATCTTGTCTGCCCGGCAAGACCACCCTTCTTGTCTGGCCAGAGGCGCCTTCGCCTCCTCCCGACTCTGACCCGCGCTTCCGTGACGCCGTGTCCCGGCTCGCCGCTGAGACGCATGCCACCGCTGTGATCGGCAGCATGGGCGAAGATAGAGTTCCTGGAAGCGGCCCCGGCGGAAACCGCGATCGGTTTTACAACTCAGCAACCATAGCCGCGCCGGATGGAACGATCGTTGGCCGCTACGACAAGATCCATCTTGTTCCCTTTGGCGAATACACACCTCATAAGGGTCTGCTCTCTTTCATTGGAGGGCCGACGCAGGATCTGCGCGACTTCAGCCGCGGAACGATGCGCAAGGTCTTCAACACGGACGGCCATCGCTACGGGGTCTTCATCTGTTATGAGGCGGTTTTTGGAGATGAGGTCCGCCAGTTTGCGGCATCCGGCGCGGAAGCTTTGATTGAAATCAGCGATGACGCCTGGTGGGGCGATACCTCAGTCCCCTGGCAGCACCTGAATATAACGCGCATGCGCGCCCTCGAAAACCGGCGCTGGATTATGTTCGGCACCAACGACGGCGTTACCGCGGTTATCGATTCCAACGGCCGAGTCACCGCCAGCATCGCGCGCCGCCGGGCTGGAGTGCTCACCGCCCCGTTCGGCTACGAGCATGACATGACCTTCTACACCGCTCACGGCGACCTTTTTGCCGGCGTTTGCGTTCTAGTCTCCTCGCTGTTTCTTCTCCGGGCACAGCTTTTTGGTTTCGCAGCGCGACGCGGACTTACCCTAAAGCATCGCTCAGCTCCAGCCTCTGCATTGGATTTTGGAATTCAGGGGGCAAAGGAGTGAAAGTATCCACTTATATGCTCTTAATGAACATGATTGCCCTCGATCAGGTTTCGAATCGAAAATACTGGACCGATAACATAGACCCCATCGCCATACACTATTTCCGCAATGTCGGACTCCACTGGTACGGTCTCATGTATGTATTTGCAGGCTTAACCATCTGGCTGCTGTGTCACTGGTGGGTAAGGCAAGGACGTCTTCCCATCGCATCGGATCAGGTGGCCAAATTGGTTTTTGGATATGCCGGCATCGGCGGTGTCGCTGGCGCCAGGCTTGGGTACTGCCTGCTCTATGACTTTGACCGGTTTTGTCATCACCCCTGGGAAGTCTTCGCCGTGTGGCAGGGAGGGATGGCCAGCTACGGCGCCATCGCAGGAATGCTCGTTGCAGCCATGCTCTTTAACCGGCGGCGCAATCTCGATCCCTGGCCCTTCCTGGATGCGGGCGCGGTAGCCTGCGCTATTGCGATTTTCTTTGTACGCATCGGCAACTTTCTCAATGGCGAATTGTGGGGACGACCGGCAACCGTTCCGTGGGCGGTGATATTTCCACGCGCTCCGCTTGTGGATGGAATGGAAGTTCCACGGCATCCCAGCCAACTTTATGCCGCGGGTCTTGAGGGATTGCTGGTCTTTCTTATTGCTGGCTGGGCCTTTCGGCGCTTCCGGTCCCGTAGTGGATTTACATTTGGAGTAGCTTTGATGGTCTACGCCATTGGCAGATTTGCCGATGAATTCTGTCATGACCCGGGGCCGGGCCATGCACTCCTTTGGGGATGGATGAGCCAGGCCCAGCTTTTCACTCTTCCCATTCTTACGGCGGGCGTCGTGCTGGCCTGTTGGCGAGGCTCTGCTGCCGGGCACGCGGGTGACAAGCCGCTTTGATTAGGGGCGCTAAGCCGGGCGGTCAATTGGTGGCCCACCTCGCGAGATGGAGAGCATGCGGCAAGTTGTTTGATTTTATGGTGGAGCTGAGCGGGATCGAACCGGCGGCATCCTCGTTGCGTAATCAGCGAGCGAATCCAGACGGAGAGAAACCGGAGGATACCGAGTGACAGAGAGAGGCAGCGTTCATGCTGGTTTCAAGCACGCTCGCTGCCTTTTGTGTGTGACGGCGCGACACTGCCTTAGCCTGCATTATGCATGAAGAGTTAGAGCGAGAACCGGATCTGCGCTAAAATGTAGTTTGCGAATCAACAACTTAGCAGCAGAAAAGTGGCTCTCGCTTGACCGATTCTACACCCACAC
>JBEKSE010000061.1:0-14259 GCA_049517315.1 Occallatibacter sp.
GCCTTCAATCCTGCGAGGCAGGTGTCAAGCTGTGTGGACGTGAGATAGCTTTGAGGCTTGGAGTAATCGTCTTTGAAGGTCAGGGTATCGACATGCTTGACGGCGTGAAAGGCGAGTACGCCCACTCCGGCAATCGTGAGCAACGGAAGCAAAAGCAGAAGGATTTGTACCGGATAGCTATTGACAAACGAGCCTTGAGGCTTCAATCCCATGTGCGCCATTCTACATCCGATTGTTGGCGGCGGCCGGGATCTTCCTTCTTCTTATCGTCACAACAGTCCTTGGGGGAGCCGCCTCTCAATGCGCGAGGATTTTCTGGTTGCCGAGCACGCGGCAGTGGAGGTTGTCGCATGGACGCTTGGAGCAAAGTGGGATGGGAAAGGAAACATCGGGGACGAAAGGAGAAAGAAGCAGAGATTGGGGACTAGGGATTAGAAAACACGCATTAGGGGGCGAGGATTTTTTCGTTGCCGAGGATGCGGTAGAGGGTGGAGCGGCTGATGCCGAGCTGGCGGGCGGCGCGGAGCTTGTTGCCGCGGTTGAGGTCGAGTACGTATTGAACGTGATGTTGAATGACGGAGTCGAGGTTGAGGGTGTCGGTGTGCGCTGCGGGCTGGAGCGGCGATGAGGCTTCGAGGCCGGTGGGCAGGGCGAGATCGTCGGGGCGGATGGTTCCGTTGCTGGCTTCGAGCAGAGCGGTTTCAAGCACGGCGGCGAGCTCGCGCACGTTGCCGGGCCAATTGTGTTGCAAGAGGCGGGCGAGCGTGCCGGGCGCCATGAGGACGGGGCGCTGCTGATAGCGCGCGCAGATGCGGTCAAGCATGGCCTGGGCGAGCGGGGCGATGTCTTCGCGGCGCAGGCGCAGCGGCGGAATGGCAAAGCGGACGGCGGTGAGGCGGAAGGCGAGATCGGGAAGCAGTAGGCCCTGCGCGGCCATTTGGCGCAGCGAGGTTTGCGAGGATGCAAGCAGGACGGAGCGGCCCGGCGGGCGGTCCTGGAGCGCCTTGAGAAAGCCGAGCAGAAGACCCTGGCCCGGAGGGGCGAGAAGGTCAACGCGGTCGAGATAGGTGAAGCCGGTGAGCGTGGAGGGATCAGCGTCGGTGACCAGCCATTCGCGCGCGTCGCGGCGCTGAAAGCTGCCGGAGGAAAGCGGAGAACGGCTGAAGAGATAGCGTGCTAGGGTTTGCTTGCCGACGCCGTGTTCGCCTTCGATGGCGGCCAGATGAATATGCGGCGCGGCCATTTCAGCCTGCATGAGGAGCTTGCGCCACGCGGCGCTGACGCCGACGGGCTGGGCGGCGAGGGGCGATTCGACCTCGACAAGACTGAGGCCGGAAACGGACGGCTGGTAATGAGCGGCGCTCTCGATGGCTCTCAACGTACCCTCGCCTCCGCAGCCCAAAATACGATTTCAAGGCCGACAAAGTTTTCATCGGCGGGAGGGGAAAAAACATGAACCGAAAAGACATAGTGTCTTTCCGGTTCGGGGGTGAGCCTGATTTGGCTAGTTAGAGCGAAACCAGGGTTACTGTGTCCTGTTGAGTTTTGTGCGAGGTTGCCGCTCCCTCCACCCCAGCGACCAAGACCTGTCGCCGGGGACCCCGGCCTGATGGTCGCGTCAACTTGACGAACGTGCTTTCGGGATACATCATCCCTGGTTTCGCTTTAGCGGGCGCGCTTGGAAGGCTCGTCGGAGTAAATCTGGCCGTCGCGAATATGCACGACGCGATTGGCGTATTCGGCGATGTCAGGCTCGTGTGTGACGAGAACAATGGTGTTGCCGTTGGCGTGGAGGGTATCGAAGAGGGCCATGATTTCGAGGCCGGTTTTGGAGTCGAGGTTGCCGGTGGGCTCGTCGGCGAGGATGATGGAGGGCCGGTTGACGAGGGCACGGGCGATGGCGACGCGCTGGCGCTGGCCGCCGGAGAGCTCGTTGGGCTTGTGCATCATGCGCGATTCGAGACCGACGTCGGCGAGCGACTCCCGGGCGCGTTCGAGGCGCTCGGCGGAGGGCGTGCCGTTATAGATGAGAGGCAGCTCGACATTGTGCAAGGCAGTGGCGCGGGCGAGCAGATTGAAGGTCTGGAAGACGAAGCCGATTTCCTTGTTGCGGATGCGCGCGAGCTGGTCGTCGTCGAGTTCGCTGACCAGTTGGCCGTTGAGCCAGTAGCGGCCTTTGGAGGGTGTGTCGAGGCAGCCGATGAGGTTCATCAGCGTGGATTTGCCGGAACCTGACGGACCCATGATGGCTACGTACTCGTTGTGCTTGATGCGCACGGAGACGCCGCTGAGCGCATGAACCTGCTGCTCGGAGCCCATATCGTAAGTGCGCCATAAATCTTCGACGACGATCATGTCGCCGTTGGGCGGAGCCGCGTTTTGCACATCGTCGCTGATGCCGTTCAGAGCCATCCGAATCTCTTCCTTTGCTTGCTGGCTGCCGTTGTTGCTTTGCAGAGGCGCGGAAAGAGCCGCGCCGCTTCAAAGCCATTATTCATCGCGCTTGTTAGGAGCTTCCGCCCGGCGTTGGCGGCTTGGCGGTGTCCCGCTTTACCAGTGCATTGCTTTTGAGGCCGCGCAGAGTCTTGTAAGGGCCGATGACAATCTCCTGGTTTTCGCCGAGGCCGCTGAGCACTTCTATATCGGTGGCCCCGGTGATACCTGTGGTGACAGGCACGAACTTGGCGCGCAGTTTGCCGCCCTTGTCCTTGTCTACCACATAGACGCCCTGCACGGGCACGCTCTTGGCGGCTGGGGCGGACGAGGTTGAAGCAGCCTGGACGCCGGATTTATTTTCGTCGGCCTTGGGGTCAACCATGGTGAGCGCCTGGATGGGCAGCGAGAGCACATTTGGCTTGTGGGCGGTGGTGATCTTGGCGGTGGTGCTGAGGCCTGGGCGCAGGTCGTTGGAAGGCGCGTCGAGCGTGACCACGACTTTGAAGTCCTTGGCCTCCTCGGTGCCGGAGGTGGACTGCGAGGTGGCCATGCCGGTGGAGCGCAGCAGAGCCTGGTCGCCGACCAGCGTCACGTGACCTTTGAAAACCTTGCCGGGCAGAGCATCCACGGTCACATCAGCTGGTTGGCCGATCTTCACGTTGACGATGTCGGTCTCGTCCACTTTTACTTCGGCGGTGATTACGCTCATGTCCGCGAGCGTCATCAATGTAGATCCTTCGTAGCCCTCGATGCCTTCCACAACCGTTTCGCCTTCGCGGACGGGCATGTTGGTCACAATACCGTCAAAGGGAGCAACGGCGATGGTCAAGTCGAGCATATTCTGGTTGGCGCGCAGGTTGGCCACCTGCGTTTTCAAATGTCCGCGCAGAGAATCGGTTTGTGCTTTGGCCTGATTCAGCGCTGCGATTGCCTGATCCACGGTGGCTACGTCGGTATCGTAGGCCGCTTTCTTGGCGTCGAAATCCGACTTGGCTACGATGCCTGCCTCGAAAAGGGGCTGCTCGCGTTCCCAGTCCAGCCGTTTCTGCTGCAAATCGGCCTTGGCCTTGGCGACATTGGCTTCCGCGGTTTTTTCCGCGGCAATATTGGCGTCAATGTCGGTTTTGGCGGCCGCGATGGTGGCTTCCTGGCCGGAGACAGCCGCCTCCTGCTGCACATGCTCGATGCTGGCCACCGTCTGGCCCGCCTTCACCATGTCTCCCTCTTTTACAAAGAGGTGGGTGACGCGGCCCATGGAAGTAGCGCCCAGATTGGCAAAGGTCCGGGGCTTGATCTGGCCAGTGCCACTGACCACCGTAACCAGGTCCTGACGCGCAACCTTGGCCGTGAGGACCTTGGTGTAGCCAGCCTGTTGCCTGTAAATGAACAAGGCCACAAGCCCAACGACGGCCACTCCAGCAAGAATTAGCAAAATTATCTTTTTCATGCGAGGTACGTGCTCCAAGTCTCTTCAAACAGTGTACGCAATCAATGCGGGCATGGTTCCCAACAGCGGCCGAATTGCCGCCTTCTTCATGCTTTATGGCTGTCGGCGAGCCTGCTGCAAACAGAGGGATTTCTCTGTGTCAACATTCCAAACGCACCGTGCGCACCAGAAACAGCGAAAGCGCACGAGCACAGGTCAAAATAAAGCGGCGCGACAGAACAGACGTGACGTTAGGGGTTCCAGAACAGGGGGACTGCCTTGCTGACCTCAAAACCCCTTTCACAAACAGTTTAACCCCTCATGGAGGCATTTTTCCGCTAACCCCAGCGGTCTATCCGCGTCCAATAAGGGAGCGATCTTCTACGGAATCTTGCCCTACCCTGTTGGGACCCGTAGAATAAAGAATCGCAGGAGTTTTCAAGGCAAATGACGCTCAAAAGCTATCGTCTTCTTTTCATCGCATTGGGTTGCGGTCTGGTTTTCACACCATCAGCCAGGCTTTCAGCCCAGCAGACGGACAACCCACCAGCACAGGCACAACCCTCCAACGGCCAGAATCAGGAAGTTGACCCGCTCAAACGCGAGCGCTCCGACAAGGAGAAGTTCGCAGCTCAGAAGGCTGTCAAGCAGGAGTTGAAGGGCGCATACAAAACCTGGCTGGATCAGGATGTGTCTTACATCATTTCCGACGAAGAGCGCAGGGCCTTCAAGACTCTCTCGAACGACGAGGAGCGCGACGCCTTCATCGAGAACTTCTGGTTGCGGCGCAATCCCAATCCGGATTCACCGGAAAACGAGTTCCGCGAAGAGCATTACCGGCGCATCGCTTACGCCAACGAGCACTACGCGGCCGGCAAGCCCGGCTGGAAGACAGACCGCGGCCACATTTACATCTCTTTCGGCCCGGCAGACTCCATTGATTCCCACCCCTCAGGCGGCAGCTACCAGCGGCCCATGGAAGAAGGCGGCGGCGAAACCTCGACGTTTCCTTTCGAAGTTTGGCACTACCGGTATCTTGAGGGCATAGGGGAAAACATCGATCTCGAGTTTGTGGATAGCTGCCAGTGCGGCGACTATCATTTCACCATCGACCGAAGCGAAAAGGACGCGCTGTTGCACGTTCCCGGCGCCGGCGCCACGCAGTATGAAGAGATGGGCCAGGCCAAGAAGGCAGACCGCTTCAAAGGCGGCGTTGAATCTTTGGGAACAGGCCCGATGTCTCAGGGGCAGGAGTCGAAGGAATTCGACCGCATTGAGCTGGCCGCTAAGATCTTTGCGCCTCCTGCAATCAAGTTCAAAGATCTGGACGCTTTCATGTCAGAGCACAAGCTGCTGACCGGCCCTGTCTTCCCGTTCGATGTTCGCACGGATTTCATGAAGGTGACCGAGAATACGGATCTGGTGCCGATCACGCTGCAAATGAAGAATCGCGACATCACCTTCCTCACCAAGGATGGTGTGGCCAGGGGCGTGGTGAATATTTTGGGTAAGGTCACAACGATAACAGGCAAGACGGTGCAGACCTTCGAGGACACAGTCGAGGTCGAGCAGCCATCCGAGCTGCTTGAAAAGTCGCTTGATCACCAATCGGTCTATTGGAAGGCTCTGCCGCTTGTGCCCGGCCTCTACCGTCTGGACATTGTTATCAAGGATGTAAACAATCCAGACCACGTAGGTATTTTCGGGCGCGCTCTGAATGTGCCGACCTATCGCGATGAGAAGCTGGGTACGTCGACGCTGATTCTGGCCGATCAAATGAATCCCGTGAGCTCCCACTCCATCGGTGGCGGCAATTTTGTCATCGGCAACACGTTCATCCGGCCTCGCGTGAGCAGCCCGACCCCGTCCAACCCAAACCCGCCGGTCAAGTTCAGGCGCGACCAGCAACTCAGCTTCTGGATGCAGGTCTACAATCTTGGCATCGACGAGTCCACCAAGAGCAACCAGGCTACCGTGACCTACCAGATAGCCAAGACCGTTGCCGCCACGGCCACAAACCCGGCCAGCGACACCGTGGTCTTGGAGAAGCAAATGGATTCAAAGGAACTGGGCACTCATAGCGACCAGATGACAGTGCAGAAGACGTTGCCGATAGCGGGGCTGGAACCGGGGAAATACAAGGTGACGATCAAGATAAATGACGGAATCTCAAAACAAGAGATTGCGCAATCGGTGCCTTTTGTCGTGGAATAGTAACTGCCGGTCGCAAGCGGGCTACCGGACCCAAGATCCGGAAGCCCACCGGGGCCTATGATTTGCAGTAATTCTGCCAGTACGCCGCAAGGTCACCAACTATAGCGATGACCAAAACGGTCCATCTCGTTGCATTCGTCGTGCTGATTGCCTTTGGCAGCGCTTTGCTCTACGGAGCAGCCCCTGGCTCGGTCTCAGGCACGGTGCGCGATTCGACCGGAGTTCCGCAGATTGGCGCCGAGGTGCAGTTGCTGGGCCCTGATCTGGCGGTCATCGCCAGCGTCTATACCGATGCGGATGGCCGCTTTACAATCCCCTCGATTCTGCCCGGTCGCTATTCGTTCAAGGCCACTGGCGCCTGGTTTCTGCCTTCGATGCGCGAAAACATTCGCGTTCGCGCCAACACAGTTGTCAATCTCACGCTGAACACTCTCTACGAAGCGATGCAGTGGCTGCCGGCTGAGCCGCGCTCAGGCAACGCCGAGAAGGACGATTGGGCATGGACCCTGCGCTCGGCCGCCAACCGGCCTCTCCTGCGCTGGCTCGAGGATGGTCCGCTGGTGGTGGTCTCCGATGGCTCGGGCGCGCATCCCCGGCTGAAAGCCCGCCTGATGGCCAGCGGCCAGGAAGGCACTTTCGGCGAGAGCGGCGAACGCATTGCCGGAGCAATTGAAGACACCCCCTCTAACAGCCGCGAATTGCTGGCGCGCGTGGAATTTGACCCCAGTTCGAATGCCGGTATGGAATCCATGCTCGGCTTCCGCCAGGATTTGGGTTTTGCCGGCTCGGTGCAATCCGTGGCCGCTGTGGCTCTCCATCCAGATATGACCGCCGCTGGCGCCGCGGGGGTGGACGAAGCAGCTATCCGCAGTTGGGAAACGATCCATCTGGGAGACGAGTTCGAGGCCGAGGCTGGTTCCACACAGGTGCTGGCGCGGCTCTCCTCAGCTTCTCCCGACACCGTGGCCGCTATATTACCTTTTGCCTCAGCGGGCTGGCTGGGAGCCAACACAGCGATTCGCTATCGGATGACTACATTCCTTCCCGGTGGCCCGGGTGCTGAAGATTCGCAGGCCCAGTCGTGGCTGCCCGACATCACTGCCCGGAACGGCAGCCTGGCTATCGAACACGGACTGCATCAGGAACTTGGCTGGGCGCGGAATACCGACATCTCCGGCGTCGGAGTGCTGGTCTTCGCCGATAGAATCGACGATCCGGTCATCCAGGCCACGAGCCACTTTGCCGCCGGCAATTCTACCGCATCTGAAGTGCTCTTCGATCCGATGAGCGGCCTGGTTCGCGCTGTCGGCCCTGAGTTTTCAAGCACGGGCGTGACGGCCCACTTTGAGCACCGCTTGCCTGTCGGCAATCAGCTCCGCGTGGAGTACGCATTCGGCAATGCGCTGGTGATGCCTTCCGGTGCGCAGCCCTCGACCCTGTCCCAGTTGCTTGCCGGCGCCCATCCTCGTGCCGCGCAGAGCTACGCGCTCTCGTTGTCCGGCACGCTTGACGGCACCCAAATCCGATGGCGGGCCAGCTACCGATGGCAGCCTGAAGATACTGTCACACAAGTTGCCCCCTTTACCGCAGACGCCGCCGAGCCTTACCTGAACCTGAATCTTCGACAGCCTATTCATCTGGGCCGCGACAGTTCAGGCCATTTTTATGCGCTCGTAGATGTGCGCAATCTGCTTGCGCAAGGCTACCGCCCCTATCTGATGAGTGATGGCTCGCTGCTGATCTTCTCCCAGGACCAGCGCGGCATCAGCGCCGGCCTTGCCTTTAACTTCTAGAACATTGGTTCCGGCCGCTATTAGTGCATCGGAACTCACTCCGGTCCGTTCCTGGTTTTGAAACGGTCCTGCGACTGTGCTATATTTTTCAAGGAGCAGCAAGGATTCATGCGTGCTCAAGCCGTGTGCAAGCCTTGCCGCCGCACGGTTTTTCTGGTGGCATGGACGCGTAGCTCAACTGGCAGAGCATTCGGCTCTTAACCGACAGGTTGTAGGTTCGATTCCTACCGCGTCCACCATAAAATCAATCACTTAGAACCACCTCTTCTTCCTCCTTCGCCAAATTTCGCCAAATTGCAGAAGAACCCTTCGGATTCCTCCCTTTCAGCCCCATCGCACTTGCCGGAGCCTTCATGCCATCGAGCACCGCAGTGGTGCGCGAGTTCACGGCTTCGAGAACGCTTCGGTCAATCCTCTGAACGTATACGTCCCCGGTCGTCTGGATGCTGGCGTGGCGCAGGATGCTCTGCGTGTCCTTGAGCGTCCCGTGCTTCTGCATGTCGGTTCCCAGTGTCCGCCGTAACACCTGAAAGGTGACGAGGCGATCCGGGATGCCGAGTTTCCGAGCAACGGGGCGAATGCGCCATTCGAGAAAGTTCCGACTCGAACGCGGCACCGCCTGCCCCTTGCGCTTCCCGCGCCCGAAGGTGGGAAACATCAGAGCCTCCGGCGAAGGGTCGGAACAGATGCGCCGCCAGGCTTCGATAACCGGCCGGACCAGCTCCGGAACCGGAATAGCCGCCTTGCTTTGCTTTGTCTTGAACCGCCCTGGATAAAACTGTCCGTCGTACGCCGTGCCGTAAGGCATCAGCGCCTCTCCGGTCCAGGACTTCCATTGCAGCCCCAAGACCTCGCTGGCGCGTGGCCCGCAGAAGATTCCGATGTGCAGCAGGCAAAGATCGTGCATATCCTCGATGGCCCCAAGGAGCGCCTGTATCTGCGCCCGTGAGATCACGGGCCGGATTACCGGCTTGGTCTGAGGCATGGTCACGTCTTCTCCGGGATCTTCGGCCAGGTATTTCTGTTTCTTGGCCATGTACGTAATCGCGCGCATGTTGGTGAAGCTCTGCCGAACCACGGCATGCGAATAATTTTTCTCCGCCAGCCTATTCAGCCATATCTGAATGCCAAAGGTGTCCAGTTTGCGAAGCGGCAGATTCTCAAACTGCGAGAGCAGATAGTGCTCAATGTTGAAGGTGTTCGACTTGCGATAGGCCGGACTCCATTTACCCTGCCGCATGGGAATGTACCGCTCACGCGCAAACCATCCGAACGTGACCGAATCATCCGCCGGCAGAGTTGAAGTCGGGCCAACACCATTGCACTCCTTCAAAATCAACTCCCGCAACATCTGCTCCGCTTTCCACTTGGGCGTATTCGCCTTCGGGCAAAGGGCAATGTTGCGAAACCTGCGAACCTCCTTTCCATCCTGATCGTGTCCGTAGACGAGGTACTTCCCGTACCACTTCTTCACCGTCTTCCCTTGCGGGTAGACGGTGCCCTGCTGATACTTCATAGCCATTTCGTTCTCCGATTTCTGCTTCCGGACCTGGTCGTGGAGAACACTTCTTTCATACACCAAATCGGAGGCTGCGGGAAGAGGGTAAAGTAACGAGTTCAGCCATAAAGACATCGACATCTTCACGCCGATAGCGCATCAGCGGTCCCAGCTTGATGCCGCGAATGCGAGGATTGCGCCGCGTAGTGTGATCGCGGACCCAGCGTTCAGAGACGCCAAGCTTGGCGGCGACCTGCCGCGCATTCAGAAGCCGATCGTCATCTCGGCTTGATTGGACTGCGCTTCCATTGAACTGCGAACCGTTGCGCTCAGGTTGAACTTCGATTTCGACCGCCTGCCGCAAGACCGGCTCTGGAGATAAATAGTTGCTGCTGACTGTTGCAGTGGACATTTTTCACCTCACGCGTAGATCGTCGGGGACTCGTTCTTGCCGAGGATTTTTGAAATTCGGACATCTCGCACTTGCGATGCCCAACGTGATTCCAGCCTCAGGCGAAGTGGAAAACTTGTCCAATACTTCCTGTCTATGTCGCCATAGTTTTTAGCTATGGCTAGAAATAGATAGGGTTAAAAACTATGTAGGGCACCAAAAGGTTCCCTATTGACACAAATTTCCATGTTGTGAAAGCTGGAATTGAGATCGGCTTCCGAAAGGATGTACGACTTTCGCTTTGGTTCTCTCGCTGGGTTGAGCAAAGGAGCCAAGGCTATGTATGATCTCATCGAGTTCAGACATCTGAAGTACATCGCCGCGGTTGCGGAAGAAGGCAACATCACGCGAGCCGCGGATCGCCTTCATGTGGCACAACCTTCCCTCAGCAAGCAAATCAAAGACATCGAAGACGAGATCGGACTTCCGATCTTCACGCGAACCCGCGATGGCGTGTGCGTAACGCCATCGGGTCAGATAATTGTCACGTACGCGCAGGAGGCCATCGAGCGCCGCTCCGAGGTCATGGCATTGGCCCAGGCAGTGCATCGGGGCGAGATTCCTCCGCTGAGACTTGGAATTTCCTCCTTCATCAATCCTGATCTTCTTCAACACCTGCGCGATTCCTACCACAAGTATTTTCCGACTTGCATCGTTCATCTCTCAGGCGGAAATCCAGCGCATATGCTCCGGAGACTGGAAGAGGGCGCTCTCGATGGAGCACTCCTGACGCTGCCGATCGAAGGACGCAACTGGGTCGTTCAACATATTGCCCGCAATCCACTTGTTGCTTGTATGCGCATGGACGATCCACTGGCGCGCAGCCAGGAGGTATCGACAGAGGAGTTGACCGCTCGACTGAACATCTTCTGCGACCAGGAGCTGCATCCATATGCGCACCGACGCCTTATCGAGATGCTGGCAGAGGTTGGAATCCACCCTGAAATCAAGTGCGTTGCCGCAACACCCGCAGACATTCAATGGATGGTTCGCGCCGAGCGTGGAGTTGCGCTGGTCGATCAAGGCATTGCGCTTGATTCCGACCTCACAACCAGACCGATTGCGGATATTCATTGGACCATTGATTCCGCCTTCGTTCATCACGTAGAAGCCGATCACTTGGCCCTTCCCTTTGTTGTGCAGTTCGCGCGGCAAATGCAGAAGCGACCATATGCCAGGAAGAGCCCCTCCAAGCATCCGTGCAAGCCAGTTCAATTGCAGCTTCTCGCCTAACGATAATGCCAGCCATAGACAGAAACTATGGCGGCATAGTTACAAAGTCTTGGACAGGCAAAACAACATGAGCTAACTTTCGGCACATGACAGCGGAAATAGTCCGCTGGAGGTGCCAATGAACATCCTGCATTCGCCTACCGTTCGGCGCTCGATTGCCCGCTGGCAATCGTTGCGCCGGCTTCGTCACACGCTCAGCCTCTTCGCTCTGCTGATCCTCTTTCCGGCGCTTGCCGTTGCGCAGTCGCCATTCGACAGCGGATTCACAGCAATGCAAACACTATTTACCGGCACGGTTGCGAAGGTTGCAAGCTTGATCGCCATCGTCGTTGGCGGCTACCAGTTCGCACACGGAGAACCAGGAGCCAAGAAAACTCTGGCCGGTGTTGCCGCTGGTACGGGGATTGCCGTGATGGCTACCAATGTACTGACCTGGTTGTGGGGCGTGTAAGCCACGCCACAAGCCTGTTCAACAACGCTACGCCAACCCCATCAATTCAATTTTCCAAGCTGTGAGGGGCGAGGATGCAGACACACACGACAACCCGCCGGAGGAACCGGGTCTACAAAAGCCTGCACAAGCCCCTCACGTACCTCGGCGTGGAGCGGACCCTCTTCTACTTCGTCTGCGTCGGCGCAGTTGGAGTATTCAACCTCTTCAACAGCCTGCTTGCCGGAGTTGCCGTCTTCGTAGGCGGCTTCGCATTCGGTCACTGGGTCACGAATGCTGACCCGGCGTTCTTGCGCATCCTGGCGAAGTCAGAGCGATACAACGTGCGCTACGACGCAGCCAAGCAGAGCGTCCCGCGCGTGGAGGTGATCTGATGTTGCGAATCGACAAGGTCATCAAACCGTGGAAGGATGCTGCCGCGCTCAACGACCACATCAACCTGTACGGCTTCTGGAATGAGACTGCGTTTCTGACGAAGAGCGGAGACGTGGGCATGGTGCTGCGCGTTGCAGGCGTGGATTACGAGAGTCTCGATCACGGCGAACAGGAGTACGCGGTCAAGCGGTTGGAGTCTGCGATGAAGGCATTTGGCCCCGGCTTTCACGTCTACCAATATCTCTTCAAGCAGAACCGGCCGGAGATTCCCTTCGCGCATTACGATGACCCGGTAGTCGAAGCTGCCATCGAACAGCGACGGCAGTTCTTCGAGGCCAAACGCGACCGGCTTTATCATATCGAGATCTTCTATTGCATCGTACTCGAAGGCGCGCGGTCGAAGACCGGAATTGGCGCGGCGCTTGCCCGATTGTTCAGCGATCCTGCCGGAGCCATTGATGAGTTGAAGACGCAGTTCACTGGCAGCAGGATGAAGACGCTGCTGCGGGCACAGATTCAGAACTCGGTTGCCATGCTTGAACAGCGCGTCCAGGCATTCACGCGGCAACTCGGCGATTTCATCGAGATCGAGATTCTGAATCAGCAAGGGCAGTTCTCATTCCTCCGCCGCCTCGTCAACTACGATGACTGGCGCATCGCTGGCAAGCCGCAATCCACGCAGTTTCTCGATTACCAGGTCGTCAATTCCAACATTGAGGCCGAGCGTGACCATCTGCGCGTGGGCGACCACTTCGTCCGTGTGCTGACCATGAAGGAAGCCATAACGGAAACGCGGCCTCTCGTGCTCGATTCCCTCTTCAAGATCGCGGCTAACTTCTACGTCGTAACGGAGTGGACACCCATGACGGTTGAGGCGGCGCGCAAGGAGGTCAATAAGCGCCGCCGTCACTTTAATGTTTCGAAGACCGGATTCATTTCGCAGATGGGCAACGATGCTGCGACGACCAATCCCCGCGATGTGCTTGTCGATGAATCGAAGCAGGCAGACATCGAAAACCTGGGCGATTGCCTGCGCGCTCTGGGCGACGGCCAGCAGCTTGGAGATTTCTCGCTGACCATTGTTCTCTATGGCCGGTCGAAGCCGGAGCTTGAGCACATTGTCGGCGAATTCACTGGTATCTTCACGAATGCCGACGGCAATCTCTTCGTCGAAACGTACAACCAGCTCAATGCCTACTTCGCCACGGTTCCCGGCAACTATGCCATGAACCTCCGCAAGCTGTACTTGCTGAATTCCAATTACGCCGACCTCTCATTCCTGTTTACGATTCTGCCGGGCGAGAGGGCAAATGCACATCTTGGTTCGGAATATCTGGCCGTGCTCGAAACCGACAACAGCACGCCGTACTTTCTCAATCTGCATAACGGCGAAGTTGCCCACACGCTGATCCTTGGAATGACCGGCTCCGGCAAAAGCTACTTTTGCAATTTCATCCTGCAAAATGCGCAGAAGTACGCGCCGCTGACGTTCATCTTCGATATTGGCGGTAGCTTCCAGTCGCTCACCAGCATCTTTGGTGGCTCGTACCTGAACGTCGGCCAGGAGGCGCGCGACTTCACCATCAATCCGTTCTCGCTTCCACAGACCAAAGAGAATATGCAATTCCTCTTCAGCTTCTTCCGCGTGCTCATCGAGGGTAACGAGCAGCGTTACCGGATCGACTTCAAGGAGGAGCGCAAGCTCTGGAATGCAATTGAACGCGTGTATGTGCTGGAACCCGCGCAACGCACGCTCTCCAACTTTGCCGACATCATTGGGGAATTGAAGGACCGGCTGCATCGCTGGACACGCGGCGGCCAGCATGGATTCCTCTTCGACAACGCCGAGGACACACTCTCCTTCAGCCGCTTTCAGACATTCAACTTCGCAGGATGGGGCGATGCGCCCGATGTCTTGGAACCCTTGCTTTTCTATGTACTGCATCGCGCCTCGAATGAAATTGCAGACGCAAAGAAGCTCGCGACCTTCAAGCTCTTTCTGCTCGACGAGGCGTGGCTCTTCATCAAGAACGAGACCATCCGCAATTACGTCGTTCAGGCGCAGAAGACCTGGCGCAAGCACAACGCCGCGATGATTCTGGCCACGCAATCCATTAAGGAACTGGAAGAGTCCGGTATGTTGCAGATCGTCTCTGAAAGCTGCCCTACAAAGATATTCCTTGCCAACCCAGAGATGAATCGCGAAGTGTACCGCGAGGCATTCCACTTGAACGACACGGAACTTGACCTGATCTCAGGTCTCGTTCCGCCGGGCCAGATGCTCATTCGCAAAGCGCAGACCTCGAAGAAGGTCCAGTTGAACGTAGACTCCGTTTCACATTGGATGGCGACCAACAACGCCCGCGACAACCTGAAGAAGCG
>JBEKSE010000062.1:0-14231 GCA_049517315.1 Occallatibacter sp.
CTGGACAGTGCTAAGTTCCCTCTGTCTCATGCGGCGATCTCCGCGCCGCAATTGTTGGATTGCGAGGCGTTGTTGGCTTCGTTGTAGCTGCGGAGAATAATTCTCAGTTTGTGCGGGAGCGCCGCAGCCTGGAGAAATTCCGGCAGTGTTTCGCGCAGCGCACAGGCGACGACCAGTTCCGAGGGCGGCAGCGCGGGATTCATGGTGCGCAGCCAACTGCGGAAATAGCGCCAGGCCTCGGCCGTGTGATTCAAGGCCAGATGCTGCAGCAGTCCCTGCGCGATGCAGCCCAACTGCACATGCAGGTGAAACGCATTGATCTTGCGGCGGACGGCGTCGCGATAAGTCTGGCTTTCGCGGTGCAGATATTGGTCGCCCTGTCCGCGGCGGCGCGGTTTCATGTCGGCCATCCAAAAGTGGTATGCGTAACTTCCTACGACATGCACGGCTTGCCGGAAGCCTAGCTCGATTTTGAAGCGGTAGCCATAGAGCAGGACGATCTCAAGCGGTTCCAAAGTCAGATCGGTGGCCAGCAGGAAGATCGTGCCGCGCAGCGGATGTCGAACAATGACGAAGCGCACCAGTCGTCCCGCTGGCCGCCACAGCAGATCGATGGCGCGATAGCGCAGCGTGACATTCTGCTCGCCGTAGACGGGGCTTGGAGCGGAGATAAACTGGCTCTCATCGCGGGCCAAATCCTTGAGCTTCACTTTTTCGCCGTAGAGCCTGGGCCGTCCGCGGCGACGGCGCGCGGGCACCTGCACAGGCCAGTAGGCCACGGCGTTGGACTTGGCGCGGGTGACGAGTTGATGTCCCTGGCCGAGTAGTGTCGTGATCATCTTGCCCGACGCGTAGTAGGCATCGGCGACCAGCAGCAACTTGCGATCGACGATGCCAGCCAGAGAAAACAGCAGCGAGGCCAACTTATCGAGCAGGGTGCGCATGTCGCGGTTGGACCAGATCAAACCCTCGTGAATGCGCGAGACCAGCGGCACGGCGGCGACGTTGCCGGCCGGCCCCTGGACCAGCAAACTGACGGCCTGAAAGCTGTGGCCCATGATGTATTCAGGCTTTGAGTTGCTGGCCGACTGTTGATGGAGCAGCTTGACGGCGGGCATCTTGCGGCCTTCTTTCGGGGCCTTGATGCCATCGGCCAGGCAGACCAGCCGCTCTCCCACGGCGACGGGCTCAAAGAGTCGCAAACACAGCCGCGCCCAACAGGCGGTGAGCGCGTCAAGATCCAGGGCGCGGCTATGAAACAGGTGCAGGAAGCGTCGATAGCCTCGGTTGCCGAAGCCAAAGAGGCGAACCAGGCTGGTGACGCCGGCCCGCTCCGGGCGGCAGCAGAGGCCGACCAGGACCAGAATCATCCAGAGGAAGGTGTGGAATCTTCTGCAGGCCGGACGCAGAGCGCGCACGGCATCGAACCAGGCGATCCAGAGGGGCATAATATCGATGCAAGCACAATAGCCGGTAGCATCATCGTGCTATCGGTCACATGACTCGCAAATGGGTATCCTTGGCGTTATGCTTTTAGTCAATGACAATCTCCAAGGAAAAGCTTTTGCTGCGGCAAATCGAGAAGGTGAAGGGGCAACTAGCCGCACTCGGCGATCTGCGTCCAGGCAGTCTCTCGACCCAGTACAACGTCTGCGGCACCCCCGGATGCCGGTGCAAGGCCACGCCGCCCGAGAAGCACGGGCCCTATTATCAGGTAAGTTTTACGCGCAAGGGAAAGAGCAGCTCGAAGTTCGTGCGAAAAGAAGATCTCGCTGCTGTTCGCCGGGAACTGAAGAACTACGAGGTCATGAAGACGCTCGTAGACCGCTGGATCGATCTGGCCACTGAACTATCCAATATCCGACTGGCAAATAAGCGCTCATGACCGAACCGAGAAGTTGGCACTGTCGTATTCGATAAAGCCGAGCTCACGGAAGCGATTCATAAAGAAGCAGACGCGGGACCGCGTGGTGCCTATCATCTCCGCCAAAGCCTCCTGCGAAATTTTTGGAATCAGCATCTCCGGATCGTCGGGCTTGGCTAATTCCGCCATTAAAAGGAGGACTCTCGCCAACCGCTTCTCGCTGGAGTTGAAGAGCTGGTCGACCAGATCGGCCTGAGTGCGCATACTGCGGGCCAGAAGAAACTTTAGGAACAGATTTGAGAACACTAGTTCCTCTTGTATTACGCGCGCCATCTCATCCCGCCCTATTCTGAGCAAGGTACAAGGGGTAACAGCCAAGGCAGTAGACAACCGCAACCCAGACACAGTCGCCAGCGACTCTTCTCCTGCAAAATCTCCGGGGGATAACAGCCTGATCGTCGCTTCCTTACCGGCTGTCGAAACTACAGTAACCCTTGCGCTGCCTTGCTGAAGATAGAAGACAGAGTCCGCTGGATCTCCTTGCGAAAAAATGGCGTGCTTTGGCGCTGTCTGAACGATTCTTCGCCCCAAACCAGCATTGGATAGAAAGACAGCGGCATCGAAAGCGGTGCGAGCAAAAGTAGGTTGAGCAGGAATGAGATGGGCAACATTAGCCATAACAAAAGCCTCCTTCGGGCCGCAGTCTTTGCATGAGAGGTCGTTCAAAAAACCATTGCCGTATGCTTCTTGGCTAGCAAAAGACTGAAGCTATTAGAGTGAGGCCGTCGTTGGAGCGAGATCCTGACCTAGTGGGAAATAGGTGGGAAGCGCAGACCCAAATCATACGGCGCAATGGGGAGACAACGCCGTAATTCAATTGTACATTAGCCGCGAAGAAAAGGTTGGTTAATTTTGCTCATGGCCCAGCGGTCATTCCTCAGACCCCCAAATTCCGTCCCGCGCTCCGATCATGCCGTGAGCATTCTTGAACAGACCGCTTCCCGCCATATCTCTAGTGTGGAAATACCTAATGCGCCTCTGATGCGTCTAAAGCGCGGACGCTACGCAAGGGTAGGAAAAGGAGATTTATGAAAAAATTTGTGACGTTGGTGGCATTGTTCAGCCTCGGCGCGGCTACAGTTGCCTTCGCCGAGACTCGCGAGGAAGTACAGAACCGGTTGGATAATGCAGCGTTGGTGCTGCACCAGATCATGGGCGCGCCGGATAGAGGCATTCCGGAAGAAGTGCTGGATCACGCACAGTGCGTGGCAGTAGTGCCGCACATGATCAAGGCGGGACTAGTGTTTGGCGGAGAAAACGGCAAAGGCATTGCCACATGCCGGACCGCAAACGGATGGAGTGCGCCGGCGTTCTTTGCTATTACCGGCGGCAGTTGGGGATTGCAGATCGGAGTCGAAGGCGTGGATCTGGTTATGATCTTCCAGGGTGATCGAGGAATGCAACGCCTGGAAAATGCCAAATTCCAGATTGGAGCGGACGCTTCCGCAGCAGCCGGGCCGGTAGGACGCCATGCCACAGCCGATACTGACTGGAAGCTGAATACCGAGATCCTCACCTACTCGCGAGCCAAGGGTGCCTTCGCGGGGCTCACGCTGACCGGGGCCGATATTCGCCGGGATGACAGTTCCATGGATGCCTGCTACGGACGCGACGTCTCCACACGCCAGGTTCTGCACGGCGAGGTAGCCGTACCAACCCTTGCAAACAGGTTCATCGACGCAGTCAGAGGGGCAAAGCAGCAGGCCCATGCTGAGAACTAATCGCCGATAAACGACTGTGATTACATTGCGGGCGCCTCAGGCGGCTCTCAGGCCGAAGGCGCCGGGAACACGGGAAAGGACTCCTTATGCTCTGGGGAATTTTTGTCATACTTCTTGTTTTGTGGCTTCTGGGTTTCAGCTTCCATATTGCCGGTAGTCTGATTCACATTCTGCTTGTAGTCGCGTTAATCGTCCTGGTCATCAACCTGGTATCCGGGCGACGCGGCCTCTGATGCAGAGCCAGAAGAGTGTTTGAATACCTCTCTAGCTTTAGCCGGAATTTCTTGCGGCTCAGGCTAGAGAGTGCCCGATCTTTGAATGAAACTGTTCGCTAATTGCGACCTGTTCAAGGCAGGAAGAACTGCAGTCGCCATCATTCGGCGCGCGCAATTTGATTCGGCTCTCCTTCAAATTTTTCGATATCCGAATCATAAAAACGCGACGTCTTTTTACGCAGTGTGCTGTCTTGAACAGCATTACAGCTCCCCAGTGGGACAATTCATACAGGAAGTAGTGCGCTGTTGCGAGAGCAGCCGCGCCAGTTTTCGATGCGGTGCTGCCAGTTGCCGGCATCGAGTTGTAAAGCTTCATCCTGGCCAGCGCCCTTCTTCCTCTTGAGGTGGCCGATGAATGCTCTGTTGATCTATCCGGAATTCCCCGATACATATTGGAGCTTCAAACATGCGCTCAAGTTTCTGGGCAAGCGGGCAGCGCAGCCTCCTCTGGGGTTGATGACGGTGGCGGCGCTGTTGCCGAAGGCTTGGAATAAGCGGCTGACAGACACCAACGTCGAGCGACTGCGCGACCGTGACCTGGCTTGGGCGGACGTGGCGCTGATAAGCGCAATGCACGTCCAGCGCGACTCCCTGGCGGCCATCGTCGAGAGGTGCCGCGCGCGCGGATTGCGCACCGTCGTCGGCGGTCCCATCGCCAGCAGTCTTTCAGCAGACGAACTCAAGGCGGACCACGTGGTCATCGGCGAAGCGGAGAGCCTGATCGCAGATCTTGCGCGAGGTCTGGAGCAAGGAACAGCCAAGCCGGTCTATCAGGCCGCCGAAAGGCCGGAGATGAGCTCCAGTCCCCTGCCCGACTTCAGCCTTATCAAGATGCATCGCTACTCCACCATGGCCGTGCAATACTCGCGCGGTTGCCCCTTCAACTGCGAGTTTTGTGACATCATCGAAATCTACGGACGCCGTCCGCGCAACAAGTCCGTGACGCAGGTGCTCGCCGAGCTGGATCAGTTACGCGCGGCTGGCTGGCGCGAAGCAGTGTTTATCGTCGACGACAACTTCATTGGCAACAAATCACGTGCCAAGGAGTTATGCGTGGCGCTTGCCGAATGGCGCAACCAATACAAAATCAGCTTCGACTTCAACGCCGAAGCTTCGCTCAACCTGGCCGACGATCCGGAATTGATGCAATTGATGAAAGATGCCGGCTTCGTTTCGGTTTTCCTGGGCATCGAGACCCCTGATGAATCCGGCCTCGTCGCCTGCAACAAGCTGCAGAATACGCGGCGCAGCCTGCTCGACAGTGTGGCCGCCATTCAGAGTTATGGAATGCAGGTGATGGGCGGCTTCATTCTGGGCTTCGACACTGATCGCGACGATATCTTCGACCGCATGGTCGAGTTTATCCAGAAGAGCGGCATTCCCATCGCCATGGTCGGCTTGCTGCAAGCCATGCCCGGAACCCAGTTATTCCGGCGACTGCGAAGCGAAGGGCGGATTCTCAATGTGGGCCGCGGCGACAATACGGATGACAAGCTGAATTTCCTTCCGAACATGGATGCCGCGAAGCTGGTTGAGGGCTATCGCTCGGTGCTCAAAAGAATCTACTCCTGCGAGGCATACTATGAGCGCGTCAAGCTCTATCTCAGCCGCACCCACCCGCGATCTGGCGTGAAGCAAACCAGGCAGCAGTGGCTGACCGTGGGCAATGCGCGCGCCTTTGTCACCTCGATCGTCCGCCAAGGAGTCTTCGGCCGGCAGCGATGGAGCTACTGGAAATTCCTGTTGACCGTGGCCACACGCTATCGCCATTGCGTCGGCGCTGCCATGACTCTGGCGGTAATGGGTTATCACTTCCAGGTGATGACCAGAAGGCTCTCCAGTAACTCGGTCTCGTCGGTTTCGTCGGTCGCGCCGCAAGCGATGCAAAAGTGCTTACCTTCCGAGTAGGCATGATGAGCGCCAGAAATGCCGCGGTAAACGCGAAGCGGCGGAGCTGTTAAGCCCCGCCGCTTCTTGCACAGTCCGCTGCATTCTTCAGCAGCTATTGGTTAGCGACGTCCACCACCGCCGCCACCGCGTTCGCCGCCACCGGCATGTCCGCCACCGCCACCTGCATGTCCACCGCCGCCGGCATGTCCGCCGCCACCGCGGGCACCGCCGCCGCCGCCACGATAGCCGCCACCACGTGCACCGCCGCCACGATTGCCGCCATCGCCGCGATAGCCTGCGCCACGATAGCCTCCGCCGCCACGATAGCTTCCGCCGCCCGCCCCGCCGAAGCGATGCCCGCCCCAGCCGTGCCCATAGCCCCAGTTGGCCCATGGGCCCATACCAAGGAAGATGCCGTTGTAGAAGTACCCTGGACCGTAGAAGCCCATAGGCGCGCAGGCATAGGGTGCGTAATCGTAGTAGCCGTAAGAGCAAACCGGCTGAATGCCGATGCCGACCTCGATTTGGGCATTGGCTGCTGGCGCCAGGGCCAGACCAGCGAGCAATGCTGTTGTACTCAGTAGAGTTTTGAGTCCGCGCATGTTTGACCCCCCTTTAAGGTGTCTGCGGTTCCTTGTGTTGCGTGGGATGGTTTGTAGCCGTAAAGATTAGCCCGGCTTGATCAGCCACCATAAGGGGTTTAGGGTGTTCGTTTATTCCCATTGCTTTACCGGGATCTGTCTTCAACCTGCCCTTACACACTTCACTCTAGACGCAAGCATCACACCGGTCTGAGCAATAGGAGCCATGCAGTTTGCTGGATGCATCAGCTCTGCGCGCTGCGCCGCCTGCCCTGCCAATTGTGGAGCAAAAGCACGCCACTGGGGCGCGAATCCATGCTTGCGCTTCCGTCCAGCCGCACTCGCACATTCCCGAAGAACGAGACTCTTGCGTGATGTATGGCTTGCTTTGGTAAAACGCGTGGTTAAGCCGGTCAGGCAATGTCTTGGGAGCCGGACCGATGGATCCACCCTTCTAGTCTTCTGTAGTTGCGCCATTTTCCGTCTAAACGTCAACCTCCAAACATGGCATAAGTTTTTTTGAATCTGTCAAGTACAAGGGTGGTCGAACCCGCTTGCTCTGCCGAAACAGACCATGAAGAACCGGTCTTCTGGCGATTTCAGACCTCCAGGTTGCACGCTTCCCGCCAACATTTGCAGCAGCTAGGCACAGCGCAGGACTTCGCATGGTGAGCAATATTGAACAGCGACGCGGGGAGGATAAGCGCAAACTTCTTTAAGAACTGAGTGTAGAGGCGCTCACCTCGTGAGAACGGTGACCTCTATCTTGGGCCTCCCCGCAGAAAGCAATTTGGATACCTCATTGTGGAGGCCGGGACGCAAGGATTGGTTAACTCCGATCTTCGAAGCATGTTTTCCTGGACCCCGGGAAAACTGATCACAGTCGACATTCAAGCCACATAGCGAGGTCGAATGAAAGTGAACGAAACGGTGGAATCCGAGTTTGATATCGCCGCCTTTCTCGCGAAGCCCGGCTTGGGTCGAATAGTCGAGTTTCAGCCGAAGCAGGCCTTTTTCACCCAGGGAGATCTGCCAGACTGCATTTTCTATCTTCAAAAGGGCCGTGCCAAGCTCACCGTCGTTTCCTCAAACGGCAAGGAAGCCACTATAGGAATCATCGAGCCTGGCGAATTTGTTGGAGAGCAGTCCCTTGCGGCAATCCCCGGGTTGCGCCTGTGCACCGCGACCGCAATAAACACGTCCACTGCGCTCAGAATAAGCAGAGACGAGATGACCCGCGAAATGCATGATGAACCTGCATTCGCCGACTTTTTCTTGAGGTTTCTGCTTGCCCGCAGCATGCGCACCCAGGCCGATCTTGTCGATCAGCTATTCAACTCCAGCGAAAAGCGCCTGGCAAGAGTTCTCCTGCTGATGGCCGAGTTTGGCAAGCCGGGGGAACCGGAAACCTTCATTCCACCAGTCTCCCAGGAGACCTTGGCGGAAATGATCGGCACCACGAGGTCCCGCGTCAGCTTCTTCATGAATCGCTTCCGCAACCTTGGCCTGATTAGTTATAAGGACCGCATCCAGGTGCATAGATCGTTGCTCAATGTGGTCTTGCTCGATCAATTGCCTGAGGACAGCTGCGAGAAGCCGACAATGGTCTTGCCATGAACCCGGCGGAATATCAGATATGAGTCAGCGATAAAACGCCCGAATCATGACAAGCGCTTCACTCGCGACGAAGGCCATTAGGAAGAGTGCGGCGCTGATGCCTGCCAACGGCTGGCTCGACCTGTCATCGGCGCATATGGAATCCGATGAGTTTGATCCATCCGATTCCGTTGCGATCTGCCGCGAGCCGCGTATTAATACGAAGCACCCGGCAGTGGACGCCAACGCGATACTCGAAGGTGATCCAAATTTAAGAATGCGGTCTACAAGGAAATTCATCATGGGTTGACTCTATCCGCGCAAGGTTGGGATGAATGTACTGGATTGACCTGAGCGAATGAGCCTGTCTCCGTACTTATCAGAACTCAGACGAACGCAGCCTGGAGCTGGACTCCGGGCACATCTATACAACTGGCATCGACCTCATGCCAGTCTGAACAGGTTGCCGCCCATCACATCAGCAGAGCCGGGGTCAACGACAGCAACCTGTTGAGACTATGCATTCAGGTACATACAGGAGCAATGGAATGAATTGCTCCTCAAAGCGCCTACCGGCTCTCAGACGGAAGTCGCATAGCTGCGCTCCCCTCAAAATGCGCCTCGATCTCTTCCAGCGTTTTTCCTTTGGTTTCCGGCAGAAAGAACGCGGCGACAATGAAGTAGATCACAGTGAATCCGGCAAAGAGAAAGAAGATTGAAGAGTAGCCGTGTTTGCTGACGAAGGGCAGGAAGATGCCGGCCAGCGTGGTTGAGGCTAACTGGTTGAGGACCAGTGCAATGCTCATACCGTTGGAACGGATGCGGGTGGGCATCAATTCCGACAGGGCCAGCCACACGCACACGCCCGGCCCCAACGCAAAGAACCCCATGAACAGGAATAGACCGAAAGCGACTAGCCATCCATGAGTTGAGTCAGGCACCTGGCAGATCAGGGCTTTCTCTATCTTCAGCGGCGCGGTCTGCGCGGTCTGCAGATTGCCAAGAGGATTCATAAAGAAGGCCGCAACCTTGTTAGCGGGCACGCAACTGGCGCGGGTGATTTCAATGGGCCGGGCGGCGGAGTCGTCGGAGCGCACAAAGCTGGTGGCGGCGGTGAAATCACCATAGGAATAAATGATGGCCAGCGAAGCGCGTCCTGCCTCGATCCGATTGCCCGCGCCGGCTTGAGCAACCAGCAGTTGAGCGGCCTGGTCGCGGTTGAAGTGCAGCGTCATCGCTTGGTTCGGATTTACCATGGTCTGCACCTGGGCGCGCGCATCCATACTGAATTTTTCGGTGCGCAGAAACAAAATGCCCACGCCAACAAGCGAGAGAATGATGCCGCTGGTGCCCACGACGAGGAGGAACTTGCGGCCCTTTCGATCCACCAGCGCCATGCCCACGATAGTCAGCAGAAAATTCATCGAGGTAAAGACGACATAGCCCCAGTGTGCATGGAGATCGGGGAGACCGCTTTGCAGCAGGATGCTGGTGTTGTAGCCAATGATTGAATTGACGCCTGTCGCCTGCGTGCAGAAGAGGACGAGGCAAGCCAGCACAAACGGTACAACATACTTGCGGCGCAAAAGCGACTCTTGAATCTTCTCGCCGGACAAGCTGGTAGCCGAGGCATTGCGCGCCGACTCTTCCATCTCCAGTATTTCGAGTTTGGCCTGTTGCCCCGAGCGTGAGCGCAGCAGGGCCGTGTATGCCTGTTCTTTCTTGCCACGCTTAAACAGCCAGCGTGGCGATTCAGAGACCATCAGGCTGCCCAACAGAAACAAAACGCCGGGAGGCAGCGCAACCCAGAAGAGATTGCGCCATGCATGATCCTTGTAGGCGAAAAGGGCCAAGGCATCGCCAGTCTTGGCCACGGCCGCAACGTGATAGCTGAAGTAGATGCCGATCAGGGCCGCAAAGACCATTGACGAGGTGGGGAGCCACTGAAATACGGCCGTGCCCATACCCCGGTCCGAGGCCGCCAGACACTCGGCCAGATACAAGGGGATCACGACACCGATTAATCCGGCGCTAACGCCTTCCAAAAGACGACCGAAAAACAAGGGCGCATAACCGTGTGAAAGGGCGATAACCGGAATGCTGACGACAAAGGCGATGCCACAGAGAATCATCAGCGGCTTGCGTCCCATCCACTCGGCAAGCATCCCGGCGAACAGGGTGGAGACAACGCCACCCAGCATCATGGCCGCAACGATTACGGAAAGCTCTGCAGTATTCAAGCGCGAGGTGGCCGCCAGATAGGGCAGCGCGCCGCCAATGATGCCTATGTCCATCCCGTAGAGCAAGCCGCCCAGTCCTGCAACTACAAGAAGAAAAAGGTTGTAGCCGCGCTTGGCGGAAAAGTCGACTGATCCGGAACTGGCAGCTGAAAGGTTTGTCATTGCCATCATGGTCGGGCTCCCTTCATCTATTCTGTTTCCGTTTGTTCAGCAAGGAAGTGACCTGCCTGAGAAAGGCCGTCCCCAAGCATCAGGAACACCACTCCGGCGTCCCGTCAACGATGTTGCACTAGCCACTGCTTATCGGAGACACATTACGCACGCGCGTCCTCCATCACTCCACCCAACTCTCGCAGCCCACTTGACCCTTTTTCCCATAACGGTATCCGTTTGTTGCGCTTTGGGGCCTATTCGGAGTAAATCTGGGCAGCATTCTCTCCGACGCACACGCACCATATAGAGAGGATCAAACTCCAGAAAGGTTCGCCGCCAAACAGCCCGAAGAGAATTTCGATTTGGATACATATTAACATTCAAGACATGTTTTTTGTTGTGTTGTTATTCCGTTTTATATGCTATTATTTCGTTTAAAAGCAAAATAAGGCGAAGGACTGCTGCAAATGCGGAAGAATGCAAAGCTTCGGGAGGCATTGATTTTCTCTGTCCCCCCGCCCAATATTGATGCTGACAGAATGGAGCCACGATGGAACACGGAGAAATGACACTACGCGAAATCTACAGCCAGCCCGAGGTTTGGCGCCGCTGTGTGCACACATTGGACCGACTCGACCTGGCGCCGCTTGTCGGCGACAAGGACCCAAGCTCACATGAATGGCTTTTCGTAGGCTGTGGCACCAGTTACTATCTGGCGCAGGCCGCCGCGGCCACATTCACGATCTTAACTGCCGGCACTGCGCGCGCTATGCCCGCCTCTGAAATACTGTTGTTTCCCAAGCTTGTATTTCCGAACGATCGGACCGCTATTTTTCCTGTTCTTATCTCCCGTTCAGGGCATACCTCCGAAGTCCTTCAGGTAGCTGAACTTCTCAGGCAGCGCCGCGTCGAATTTCTATCGGTTACCTGCGACGGTAACGAACTGACGCATCTCAGCAAGCGCACGGTGAAACTGCCGGTGACGGAGGAGAGCACAGTGATGACCTCTTCGTTCACCTCTATGCTGATAGCGCTTCAATATATTGCGGCGCGGTTCGCCAAGCAGAATGAGTTTGTAGACGCGCTGCGCTCGCTGCCCACAGCCCTGGCCCAACTACTCCCCATCTACGGTCCACAGGTGGAGCAATTTGCTCAACAATCATTTGACGACGTTGCATTTCTCGCGCAAGGTGCTCTATATCCCATAGCATCCGAAACCGCGCTCAAGGTCATGGAGTCTTCGTCGAGTTATGCTCAGTTCTATCACACTCTTGAATTCCGGCATGGACCCAAGTCGATTGTGTCGGAGAAGGTTCTGGTGGGGGCGTTGCTCTCTGAGACAGGCTATGCGGAAGAGAGCGCGGTTTTGCTTGAGATGAAGGATCTCGGGGGATGCACTTTGGCCATTGCAAATCAGTTATCGCCCGAGGTGCGGCGCTCTGCTGATCTGGCCATCGAACTCGGTTTGCCTGTTCCCGAGCTTGCTCGGCTCGTCGTCTATCTCATATGGGGGCAATTGCTTGGAAGCCATCTTGGCTTGCGGAAGGGACTGAATCCCGATGCCCCGCGTCATCTTAGCCGCGTTGTCACACTAGCAGGATAGGGATATGAAGAGACACTTCGATGTAACGATCGCGGGTGAGATCAATTTAGACCTCATTCTCTATGGGCTCCCTGAAGTGATGCCGCTGGAACGGGAACTGCTGGCCGACGACTTTCGGTTTACCCTGGGTAGTTCCTCGGCAATTCTCGCGCACAACCTCGCGGCTCTTGGTGTTTCGGTCGGCTTCATTACCCGGCTCGGGGATGACGCACTCGGCAGCATTGCCCTGGAACGGCTGGCGGAAAAAGGGGTCGACCTCACTCGCGTCAAGCGCGTCTCCGGCGGCACATCCACGGGCGTGACGATCCTGCTGAACCATGATGGCAAGCGCCATATTCTCACCTATCCAGGAACCATGTTCGAGATGGCTGCCACCGACCTCGATATGGAGTACTTGGCCTCGAGCCAACACTTCCATCTTTCTTCCCTCTTTCTTCACAAGGCGCTTCAGCCGGACCTGCCCAGGATATGCAGACAACTAAAGAAGGAAGGCCTTACCCTCTCGCTCGATACCAATGACGATCCCGATGATCGCTGGGGCGGAGCTCTCGACGAACTGCTGGGCATCGTCGATATCTTCCTGCCCAATGAGGATGAGGCTTGCCGCATCAGCGGAAAAGCAAATGCTGAGAGCGCCATCGAAGCTCTGGCAAAGCGTGTCCCGCTGGTGGCCGTCAAGTGTGGCAAGCGGGGTGCACTCGTACAGGTGGGAAACCAGCGCTGGCACGTTCCCACGGAA
Organism: Occallatibacter sp.; assembly: GCA_049517315.1. Classification (GTDB taxonomy): domain Bacteria; phylum Acidobacteriota; class Terriglobia; order Terriglobales; family Acidobacteriaceae; genus Telmatobacter. Next base: position 12,723 of record JBEKSE010000062.1, read on the forward strand.
GTCATCACTCCCATCGATACAATTGGCGCGGGTGACAGTTTCAATGCTGGATTCCTGACCGCATACCTGCGGGGAAAAGCACCCGATGCCTGCGCAGCTTTCGGCAATCGTACCGCAGCCTTCTCAACCCTGCGCCCAGGAGGTACAGAGTCTTTCCGCGATCCCAGCCTGCTTCAGGGCCTACTGGCTGACGCCCGCTGAGAGGAAAACCACCATCCATGTGCTTCCCAGGCGATCTCGTGACTTCCGGCATTACTCTCCACAACGATCGCCTGCGTGTGCATGTTTTGCCTGAGGAAGGTGGCAGGATTACATCGTTTTTCGATGTGAGATCGAGAGTCGAGTTCCTCCTTCAACCTTCGGAGTCTTATTGCCGTTCAAGGGCGCTTGACCCCTGGGATCGTTTCGAGAATTCCGCTTGCGCAGGCATCGACGACTGCCTTCCCAGCGTTGGCGCCTGCGGCCCTGAAACTTCTGGTGGTCCGGTTCCGGACCATGGAGACTTTTGGCGCCTCCGATGGAATGTGGTAAGCACATCTAAGAGCGAATCCATATCGATGGCTGCCACCGGTTACAGCAGATCACTGCTCTTTGAGAAGCAACTGATCCTATATGACTCGTCTCTGGAAATTCGCTATCGCATCAAGAATATTGCGGATACGCCGGTCCCTTTCCTCTATGCTTTGCATCCTCTTTTTGCTATCGATCGGGGAGATCGTATCGTCTTGCCTCCTGAGGTTTCCACCATACAAATTGAGTCTTCCCGACTTGGCCGTCTTGGTGTTCCCGGCTCAGTGATTGACTGGCCCAAGCCCGGCGGCGCAGGTTCCTCGCTCGACCTGAGCCGCACAGAAGCAATCTCAGCATCCACTGCGGAGATGCTTTACACTGGCCGATTGCGGGCTGGATGCTGCGGTCTCTATCGCGCACAGAGTGGGCAGGGCATTGCGGTGCGATTCGATACCAAGCAACTTCCTTATCTTGGCCTTTGGCTCTGTTATGGAGGCTGGCCTGAGAACTCAGCGCTGGCGCGTCAATACGCAGTGGCCTTCGAACCCACTGTCGCTCCTTGGGGAACGCTAGCCGCTGCTTTGAAGCACGGGCAGGCGCCGCTGATCGGTGCCTATGCCTCCTTCGAGTTTTCTATTGTCCTCGATCGAATTGGGATTGACCCAGTGGACTTTGATACATTCGCCGCACAGTGCTGCGAGAATGCTTACTTCTGAAGAGTTGTTTCCTGCTTCACGCTTATTCAGAACAGTAAATGCCCACCACACGGTGGGCATTCATGTTTGGCGACCGCTTATTCTAGTAGCGGTGATGTCAATAAGCCGTGAGAATATCGAGCAACAAAATGGGGCATGTTGAAGCGGTTTTCGCTTCAACATGCCTTGGCGGTCACCCAAAAGCGGCCACTTATGATCAGTTCAAAACCGGCCACTCTGAGGGGCTGAGACATACGCACTGACGGAGGCAATTAGCCTCTGTTGGCATGGGTAATGTCTTGAG
>JBEKSE010000063.1:0-11883 GCA_049517315.1 Occallatibacter sp.
CGAATAACCACGTTCCTGAAAGAACGTCTGATCAGCAGCGGTGAAGGTGAAGTCCTGCCCGCAATCGCTGCACGTAAGTTGCATATCTCCGGCCATGGGTCTCCTCGTGGAGATTGTACAGCCGAACATGTCCTTCCGTGCAAGAATTCTTTTGAATCGAATTACTTGAGCTAATTTGAAGTTCCCGGCCGGGGGCTCAAGACCCATCAAGGGTTGGGCTGAGGCGCGCCGTCAACTTGTCGCGGCGATACCAATGCTGCCTATAATTCCCACCAATCTAACAGCAACATCCGCGGGTAGTAGAGGCCAGCGATGACGCGGGTTTCTGTGCCATACCGCTTGCGCAACAGTTCGCCATAAGTCTCAACCTGGGGCGCGAAAAGCCGGCGGAGCTCAGGCAGGGCCTGGGCCGGATCGAAGCTGTCAGCGTGGGCGGTTTTGTAGTCGACGATCCACCAGCAATCTTCTCCTTCGGCGCAGGGCGCAGAACCTGCCTGGAAGATACGGTCCACTCGCACGGAGCGCAAGCCTCCAGCGACAACGCCGGTCCAGGCAGCCTCGCTGGCGGCGCTGGAGTGGGGCGAGAGGATCCACGAGCCGATGCGATCATGGGAAGCTTTGAGCACAAGCTGACGAGCCTCCGCGGCAACTCGCGCGGCAAGGGGCGGGTCTAGGCCAATAGCGCGCGTCTGGGCGGCGATGCCGGGTTCAAAGTGCACAAGTCTCGAGCGGGCAGTTTCCCAATCGAGTTTTGTGCGCAGTCGGGCTAGCTCTTCGAGCAGTGCGTGAACGCCCGTACCCAGAGCACGGGATAGCAGACCGCCCTCGTGGCGCGCGTAAAGCTGCCCAGTGGCAGTCCCGGATCCCGTTCCCAGTCCGATGACGGTGGATTCCTCTGCGACGTAGTTTGGGACCCCGGGTGGAGCGGGTTGATAATCCTGTGGAAGGCGGCGCAGCAGCGTCGGCCGAGCCGGGGAAGAGATCACAAACAGATTGCTCTCGCCGGAAGCGGCGATAGATTCTATCTCCTGGCTCTCTTCGGTCATCGAATCGGCTCTTGCGGCTTTCCATTCTTCGAAACGCCTGCGAACTTCCTCTTCAATCGCCGGCCATGATGTGGCAAGAAGGCTGTTTGCGGGCTCGACCAAAGTGAAATCGCCGCTTTCCTGTTTGCATGCAGGGCGGGCAAACAGGTGCAACTCTTCACGAGCGCGCGTAGCAGCGACATAGAGAATGCGCCGGGTCTCCTGCGATTCGCGTTCGCGATAGACCCGGTCAACCCACTCTTTGGCCTTGCCGCGGTCTGCGCCCTTGCGCTGGAAAGGCGCAATCAGAAATTCGGTAATCTCTCCCGATTCGTCGGGCTCGGCCAATCCGCGCTCTAGCCAGGACAGCATTCTGGGCTTGTTGCGTCCGTTGCCGGTCTGTAGTTCCGGCACAATCACCACCTCAAACTCCAAACCCTTGGATTTGTGGATGGTCATCAACTGCACGCCACAATCGCTGCTAGCCTCAGGGGCAGGCTGGGCGGTGAGCTTATTGAGCGCCGCATCAAGGCCGGGGCCGAACAAGTCCTGCTCGCCGTCCGGGAGCTGGTCGAGGCAACACCAGAGCAGATTGAGGTTCGCGCGGGCGGTCGAGTCTACGCAAGCCGCGCCGCCGACAAGCAACCAGACCCTTTCCAGCCAGGTTCCCAGCGACGCGGTTGGCTGGGCTGCGCGAAGTGCGCTCGCCGCAGCGAATGTTTTGATCACGCGGGCGGCGGCTGTGCGCCCGGCTTCGCTGAGGATCGAAAGCCGTTCTGCCACTAACTCCGGCACAGGCCTAAGGAGCAACGCAGGGTCGTCATTGCCCGCAATGCTGTGCAGGTCGTCGAGTGAGAGGCCGCACCAGGGGGCGCGCAAAACGCCCAGCCACGATACGCGATCCTGGGGATTGAGCAGGGCGCGGGCCAGTGCAAGCGCATCGAGAACTTCGGGGCGTGCAGCGAGCTTTTCCAATTCGACGGCGCGAAAGGGAACTCCCGCATGGCGCAGGGCTTCGGCGATGGGGACAAGGTGGTTGCGCGCGCGGCCCAGTACGGCAACGCGAAATTCTTCTCCACTTGCCTTTGCCTGATTGATGCGATCCGAATACCGCTGGATAAGAGCGACAATTTCGCCGATTTGTTCTATGCGAGTAGTTTCTTTTTCGCTGACAGTTTCCGAGTCATCATGCTGGCCGGGCGCGGATCGGAGAACAAAGTCGAGGTGTAGTGTGAAGGCATTGCTGACGCTGGCTTCACGCTCTCGAGCCGGCTGCGCAGAGGAAAACGGAATACCGCTGCTGTCACTTGTGGTGAAAATCTGTTTAAAGGCCTGATTGAGCCGCTCGACCAGCGACGGAGTTGTGCGGAAGTTTGCTTTGAGGGAGACGAAGTCGAAGAGCAGCGGCTCGTCGTTGGAGACTTCAAGGCCAAGGGCCTTGACGCGCGGGAAGAGTTCCGCGTCGGCATCGCGAAAAAAGTATATCGACTGCATTGGGTCGCCAACCACAAAACAGGTGCGTCCCGCGCGATCTGGCCATGCCGCAATGAGGCTGGAGAGCAACTGGTGCTGGCGGCGACTCGTGTCCTGGAATTCGTCCACGAGAAGGTGGCGTATGCCGTCGGAGACGGCCATCGCCGCGTCAGTGGGTAGATTGTCGTCGCCTTGAAGCACTCGCTGAGCAAGCTGCGCGACCTCGATGAAGTCGACTCTACCGGCCTCGGCAAAGACGATTTTCAGTTCGCCTGCGGCCCGGCGCAGCAGCGTGAAGCAGGAGCGCACAATCTGCCAGTCGTCTTCCGTGTACCGTGCGGCGGGCAGTTCACGAACAGCAGCCAGCGCAGCCTCGAGGCCTGAAACGCCTGCGAGCTTAGTGACCAGCGATGAGAATCGGGCTTTGCCGGCGCGGCCGCGAGGGGTGGATGGAAAGCCATCGGAGGTCTTCAAACCTTTTTCCGAACGCCAGTTTCCTTGTTGTGTTTGCAAAAAGCGGGAGAGAAACGAAAAAAGCTCTCGGGTGGAGTCGACGCCTTCGGAAAATGGCGCGGAAGGGATTTCAACCGATTCGGCCAATCCCCAGGGCGAGTTTACTCCCGGCTCTTCGCAGGCAAACCGCGCCAGATCAAGCAATTCGTCGCGCGCTTCCGGAACTTGATCGAGAAGCTGGCTCAACCTGGCGAGCGCGGCGCGCGCTCCATTCGCAAACGGCCGTTCTAGCCGCTCTCGAAGCGCATCCCAATCCGGCTCTCGCTCCAACACAAAGCCATGCATCCAGCGGTCGCGGCCTTTGAGCATTTCGATTAACAACTCTTCCATCTCCTGCCAACCGTTGTCGCGCCACAGCAGTAACTCTTCAACGGCTGCGCCCAGGGCCGAACCTGCCTGGTCGATTTTCCTGAGAGTTTCGCGGGCTGCGCGGCGATAAAGTTCATCGGGCTGCTCGGCGATCTCAAGGCCACCACCGAAGCCTGAAAGAAGCGGCTGCTGAAGGGCGAGGTCGCGGCAAAACGAATCAATCGTCTGGATGCGAAGCTGGGCGGGCAGGTCGAGAAGATTCCAGCCGAGCGCCTGTGAGTGTGACAGGGCTCGGAGGGCAAGTGAATCCATCGAGAATTCATCCGGCAGAGGAGCGGGGATTGCAGATGCCCTTTCCAGCTCTTTGAGAATGCGGTGGCGCATCTCAGCGGCGGCGGCGTTGGTAAAGGTAATGGCGACGATCTGGCCGGGCGCGTCCACCTCGCCAAGCAGTCGCAGAAACCGCCGTGTAAGCAAGTCGGTCTTGCCCGAGCCGGCAGGGGCTTGCACGAGGATCGAGTGGGACACATCAAGAGCCTGCTCGCGTTGCGCGTGGTCGGGAGCGGTGGGTTGGACGGAAGGCTTACTCATCGTTGGCCACCTCGTCTTCTAAGTCATCCTCGGCGTCCAGTTGCGCCCGCTGTTCCTGAATACGGCAGAGCGTCTGCAGACCGCAGCGATTGCAGGTCTTTGGGTATTCGCGCGGATCCACTTCGGCGCGACCGGCAACAACGTCATGTGCAAGCTGTTCGATGCAGTCGTGCCAGACGGAAAGCTGCTCGTCGGTGAGTGGGTTCCTCACGAGTGAATTCACGCTTTTCAGGCCCGGGAAAAGCGTGGCTGCGGCGCTGCGTACACGGCCGGCAAAGCCCAGATCTCCGGTGCGCGCTTTGGCGAAGACAAGCCCACCCAGGCGCTCGCGTTCGTGGTCCAGAGCAAAGCCGGCGTAGAGCGGAAGTTGCACATCATCCGGTCTGGGCAGGTCCCAGCAACTCGGCGAGACGTTTCCTGATTTGTAATCGATGACCAATTCCGAGCCGTCGCTGAGCTGGTCAATGCGATCCAAGCGCAGGTCCAGATTGAGCCCTGCAATGTAAACGGTGCGCTTTACCTCGGTCTGGGCAATCTTGAATTCAACACGGGCGCCTTCGTAGCTAAGCCACTCGGTGACCAGGCCTGTGAGGCGCAGTTCTTCCAGTTCCAGATAGCGGCTGGGCATAAGCTCACGTTGATGCGGACGTAGTTCACGTGCGAGTACACGCTGAACGTGACCGGCTACGAATGCCTTCCGGTCGCCCAGGCTCAGAAGCTCGGCATGGCTGCTAATGCCGTCTGGGGGGCCCGCCCAAACGGAATGGAGCACAGAGTGAAGCAGCAACCCGCGCTGAGAAGCAGTGAGGCCGGCCTCGGCTGGCTCCCAGCGATGCGCTGCCAGGCGCGCCGTGGCGAAAGCTTTGAAGGGACACTGCGACTGCGCGGTGAGAACGGCGGCGCCTCCAGCAACCTTTCCCGGCGGGAAGGGAATGCGGCTAAAGTCCTGGAATGCGACGGTAAGCGGACCGGCGCCAGCAGACGCGACCAAGTCCGTCGTTAGCTCCTTCGCATCCCCGGCAATCTGGGCAATCAATCTTGAAGGGCGGGCTTCCGCAGTCTCGTTCTGCTTTGCATAGCTGAATTGGATCTCGCGCGTCGACCCCAGCAAGCGGTTGGTAATCGAACGGGCCAATTCCCAATCGAGCTGTGGAGTCGCGTGAGGCATCCCGGCATCGCGCTGAATCTCCGGCGGCAACAGGGGATGAGTAGTGCCCGCCGCCGGCCACGAGTCTTCGTCGGCTCCCAAAAACCAGACAGCGTCCGCGCTTAGACCGGCTGACTCGGCAGGACCGGCGATCTGGATGGGCGCGTCGTGCGACTCAGGTGCAAAGAGCGTCTGATCCAGAGCGCGGCTCAATTGAGAAAGAAAATCCTTCCAACTGATACGTCGTCCATCGAAACCCAGCGAACCGCAGCTTTCAACCGCAAGTCGCCAGCGGTCGAGGGCCTGAAACTCGGCGCTTGTGAGCGGGCGCGCAGCTGCAAAGTGAAGCGCTTCCAACATCCGCGGAACCAGTTCCGCCCAGTCGAGAGGACTTTGTGGGCGGCGCGCAAACTCGGCAAGGGTGTGCTGCGCCAGGGTCATTCGCTCGATCCACGGAGCCGGCAACAGCTCGGCGGCGCATCGCTGGCCGATGAAAGCCGCCAATGTCCACTGCGTTCGTTCAAGGCTGAAGCGGCGCAATGCACGCGTGTAGGATTGCAACGCTGCGGACTCCTGGGGGTTGGCAGCAATGAAGCCGGTGGAAAGTAACCAGTCGACTTCCTGTTCGTTGAGTGCACCGTCGAGCCAACGCAAGAGAAAGTGTGCGCCGCGCGCCAGCGCAATCTGGCCGAGCGGAACCCCCAGCGAAAACTCGAAGAACGTCGCGGAGCCGACCTGGCCGAGAAACGCACGCTCGATTTCGCCACGCCGCACGCTGGCGGCCTGCGTGACGACCAGCAGGCGAATATCGGGGTCCGCGGCGAGCTTGTGGCTGCACCAGATCGCGCAAGCGGCCAGTTCGGCCTGGGCATCGTCTGCGGCATGAAAATGAATCTCGCTGGTTGGCTCGCCTTCGGCGATTTCCTGCCACTCGCCCCATGCGTCGAAGAGGTCGCGCTGCACGGGCAAAATGCGGTCGAAGCCAGCCAGCAGCAGCGGCTGTCGCTCGGCATTCTCCGCTTTGAGCCGCACAATCAGCTCGTGCGGCAAGCGACTGGGACTGAGCAGGTTGCCGGTGCGGCAAGTTTCGTTGAATGCGACAAGCCAATCGCTGAAAACAGTCGCGTCCTGCTGCCAGGAACTTCGCGCGCTTTCCTGCAAGTAGCGCGGAGCATAGGAACAGAGCAACTCGTGCGCATCCTTGGCGAGTGCAGCCAGCCGATGGCGCGGGCCTTCCAGCAAAGTGGCTGGAGACTTGTCTTTGCCGGCGATGCCCACCCAGAGGGCCTCTTCCTGTGAGGGGTTTAGCAGCAGACGTGCGTCAGTTGCGCGTTCCAGCCACGTAGCGCGGGCAAAGCTTCTCCAATCGAGAATCTTAGGTGTAGGCCAGGCAGACAGACCCTCGGCTTGGCGCGCACGATGGAAGGCTCTGACAAGGGCGCGCGCCGCGCGTTCGCTGGCTGTAACCACCAAGCCGCCCTCGCGCAGCCATGCGTCGCTCTCTTCTCCTGTCAATGGCCCCATTCCAGCTTTATACGCCGTCGAGCCGGGAGTGTGCCATCTGAGGACTTTATGCGGAGGCGACGGCTGCGAAGATTGGCCGGAGATTTTCTGTTGCCGAAGTTGGTTCATGCCGAAAGAGGTTCGGCAGCGCGCGCGGCGGCCGCGGGGCCGGTCGAAGGCGCGGATAATTGAATCTGTGGAAACTGCGCGCAATCTATCGCTGTTAAAGGACTATCAGACCTATCTGCGCGTGGAAAAGGGGCTTCGCCCGTTGACCTGCGAGGCCTATGACAGCGACCTGAAGACCTTTGCCGAGTTCATCGAGAGCCGCCATGGCGTGTTGTTGACAGCTACGCAGGAGGATGTGGCGGCCTTTCTGGAAAATCTACGCAGCCACGAAATCGTGCAGCGTTCTGCGGCGCGTAAGTTGAGTTGCCTGCGCGGCTTTTACAAGTGGCTGCTCCTTGACCGGCGTATCCATCACGATCCAACTGTGAACATTGAGTCTCCCAAGGCGTGGAAGGTGCTTCCCAAGTCCCTGGCCGAGCCGGAAGTGGCCGAGATGCTGGAGCGTGCCGGCATGAATGCCGAGCATCCCCAGGCGCGCGCTACCGCATTGCGCGACCGGGCGGTTCTCGAGTTGCTCTATGCGGGCGGTCTACGGGTTTCCGAAGTCACTACGCTTTCCACTGGCGACCTCGCGCTGGATTTGGGACGTGTGCAAGTGCGGGGCAAAGGAGACAAGGAACGTATTGTGCCGCTGGGACACGCCGCTCTTGAAGCATTAGAGATTTATCTGCGGCAAGGAAGGCCGCATCTGGCCCGCATCAGCTCTGCGCGTAAGGCAGTTGCGGCAAAAACGCGCCCGGACACAGCCCGGCAGAAATCGGGACAGGACGCAACACGACTTTTTCTCTCCCTGCGCGGAATGCCGCTGACACGGCAATGGGTCTGGCATATCGTCAAAGCGGCCAACTCAACCGCCAGTCCGCACCGTTTGCGTCACAGTTGCGCTACGCACATGGTGGAGCACGGCGCAGACTTGCGCAGCGTGCAGATATTGCTGGGCCATGCCGACATTTCCACTACGCAGGTTTATACGCATTTGGCGCTTGGGCGACTCAAGGAAGTGCATCGTCAACATCATCCACGAGCAACGCGGCGCGGCGCTAGGATTATCGAGGTTCCTGCGCACGGGGGCTTGCATCTGGTTTCAACGGCCCAGTCAAGCGCCAAGTCAGCTATCCAGACAAACGAGAAACGAGCATGAACGCCCCAGACGAGCCCGCCAACACCGGCACAATGGATTCGCTGGTAGCAGGCTATCTGCGCGTGATGGCCAATGAGCGCGGGGCATCGGAACACACTCTGCGCGCCTATCAGCGCGAGCTGAACGGATTTGCCGCGTGGGTCGCCGGACAATGCGGAAAAGATCAAAGTGTGGAACGCATCGAACACACTCATATTCGCGCCTACCTCGGCACGCTCTATGAACGAGGGCTCTCAAAAGCCTCTGCGGCGCGGGCGCTGGCGGCAATTCGCAGCTGGTTCCGATGGCTGGCGCGCAGCGGGCTTCTCGAACAAAATGCGGCCTCGCTCGTTGCCACGCCACGGTTGCCCAAGAACCTGCCGCGCGTTCCATCCATAGAGCAGATGAATCGTGTGGTCGAATCAGTGCGTGAAGATGCCGCCAGTTGGCCGGCGCGCGACACCGCGATTCTCGAATTGCTCTACGGCTGCGGCATCCGCAACGCCGAGTTGACCGGACTGAATCTTGAAGACATTCACTGGGCCAACGAAGCGATTCTGATTCGCGGCAAGGGCCAGAAAGAGCGTTACGTTCCGTTGGGCGATGCGGCAGCCATGGCGTTGCGTGCCTACATGTCCGAGCGATCCGCGAGGCTGGCTGCGGCCGGCGATGTAAAAGGGTACGCGACCCCAGCGCTTTTTCTTAATCTGCGACTCCGGGGGCTCTCCAAGCCTGGCGGCGAAGCCAGGTTGACCACGCGCAGCGTAGGCCGCATCGTCAAGCGTATCGCCATTTTGCGCGGCCTCTCCGCCGACGTTCATCCGCACACTCTGCGCCACGCTTTCGGAACTCATTTGCTCGAAGAAGGCGCCGACCTTCGTGCCATCCAGGAGTTGCTTGGCCACGAGCGCCTCTCCACCACACAGCGCTACACGCAACTGACCACTGCGCAGTTGACACAGGTCTACGACAGGACGCATCCTCGGGCGCGATAGGCCCGATAAAGGGTGCTTGACGCAACTGTGAATTAACCCGCAAAAGTTGGCCAACTGCGCTCCGAAATGCCCGGCCAATGGGCGAAAGATTGGGCGCTTAGTCAATAGATTTGGTCGAAAACCGAATCTCTCCGGTGATTTTCAGAGGCCAAATCTCACCATGCGGGAGGATTCGAGGTCGCAAAATTTTCAACAGACGTTGACTTCAAAAAGGTCAGAAATAATCTGCAATATTTTAAGGGAAATTTATACCCCGGAGGGGTACAGGGGGGTGGGGTACCTTGCTGGGGAAAATGCAGCGAATAGGGAACAGGAATCGTAAAGGCCCGGTCCTCTGGTGCTTGTTCATTGGATGATTGTGCGCCGGCGGAAGGAAATTATCTGTAAAAGACGAGATTAAATTGCCTTAGCGGATTCAGGATTGCCACGTCTTATCTTTCGCCGTGCAAAGCTGCTCTAGGTTGCAGCGGTCGCACTTGGGCTTGCGCGCATCGCAGACTTGGCGGCCATGATGGATGATCTGGTGAGAGAAATCGATCCAGCGGCTTTGCGGAAGGATGCGCATCAACTCCTGCTCGACTTTTTGGGGCGTCTCGCCTTTGGCCAGGCCGAGACGGTGCGCGATGCGGAAGACGTGCGTGTCCACGACGACGCCTTCAGCTTTTCCGTACGCCACGCCGAGGACGACGTTGGCTGTTTTGCGGGCCGCGCCGGGGATGGTGATTAACTCGGCGAGGGTTTGCGGAACCTGACCGTTGAAGTCGGAGACGATTTTCTTCGCCGCGCCTTGAATTGATTTGGCTTTGTTGTGAAAGAATCCAGTCGTCCGGATGAGAGCTTCAAGTTGCGGCAGGGTTGCCTTGGCCATCTTCTGGGGGGTAGGGAAGCGGCGGAATAACTCCGGCGTCACCATGTTTACGCGGACGTCGGTGCATTGCGCGGAGAGGATTGTGGCGACTAACAATTCCCAGGGCGAACGGTGAGTGAGGGCACATTCTGCGTGGGGGTAGGCTTCGTCGAGGGCCTTGAGGATGGCGGCGATGCGGTCGGGGGCGAGTGGGCCTCGTGGTGGACGGGTGCCGGCCGAGCCATCTCTCCTTATCATATTTGCATTCCTCTGAGTCGGGCCATTTTGTTCATCGCACTGACTCTATGCCTGTCCAGACGTGGAAGCTCCTTGCACCACGCTACGGATCAGATCAATTGCGAGCTTATGGTCAACGAATACATTCTGCGGAGCTCGATGGATGCGGGTGTATTGCGCGGATGCAGACGCCTTCCGAAACCCACCGTCGGAGGTCAAAAAATGCAAATCCGGATGCGCGAGGTATACCAACTGCTCTGCATCAAAGGTGTCATTCTCGTGCTCGTGTGTATGCGGATTATATTCAGGTTCATTGCCGGCGATCTCTAGCCGCGTCGATTCGTATTCCCAGTAAGCATTAAGCTTTTCAATGATTGAATCCACCTTGACGTTCTCTTTGGAAACGCCAGCGCGGTGAGCGATTGATTCAGCAAAAATCCTTCGGTGCTCTCCATCTTCCAAGGCACCATCATTTCTCCATGATGTAAGCAAATGGGCGAAATTTTCGGCCGTCCCATATTTCACCTTGTTCAGAAATTCGCGCAGTTCGCGCGCTTCGGCCTCAACGTCTGCCGGAGAATTCGCGTTCAGCACATTTTGGGTGGCTGTATTGAGCAGTTTTGCCAAATCTCCCTGTTCCGGCGAAGCACCAAATATCAGTACCCGAAACACTTCTTCTGGCCACGGAAGGATGCCTGTGTTCTCCAGCTTATATACATTGAGCATAGTGTGGATGGCTACGAATGCTTCTTGTGCGCCCGTTGTGGCTAATTGCGATATGAGTTCTAATAGTGAAAACGGGGAAATTGCGAAATAATCCCGTAAATCTGCGTCGATTGGATCATCTCTGAACGCAGTGGCAAAATATCGAAAGACGTTTGTGTCGAAGTAGATCGTTGGTGGCATTTTTGCCTCACTTTTGCGCGTTGTAGCTAAATTGTCTCCAAGCAATCGTTCGTTACAGACTACCGCTCAACCAACCACCTAGTTTCTCAATCGGCAGTCTCACGCTGATGAAGAACTGACCAAATAGCGCATAGACGGCGCTGACCTCGTCGAAGCGCATCTCGTAGATTAGCTTCTTGAAGACGACCGGGTCATCGGCGAAGAGGTCTACGCCCCACTCCCAATCGTCCATGCCAATGGAGCCGGAGATGATTTGCTTCACACGATCACCGTAGCGGCGGCCGATCAGTCCGTGCTCGTGCATCATGCGCTGGCGGTCGGCGAAGGGGACGGTGTACCAGTTGACTTGCTCGCCGCGCTTGCGGTCCATGGGATAGAAGCAGAGGTACTTGGCTTCGGGAACGGCGGGAAATAGACGCGGGGCCATGGCGTCCGATCCTCGCTGGAGCGAAGCGGCGATTTCCGCGTTCCACTGCAGGGTGTGTGCTTCGAAGCCTTTGGCAGAGGCCGCTTCATACGTTTTGCGGCTGGACTCGTAGAGTCCAAGTTCTACGACAGAGACGTAGGAATGACGCAGATCGAGAAAGTCGTGTAACGCAGTTTGCGCCAGATCGAGTTCGACCTGGTTGAGGGCTTCGAGCGAATCGCGGAAGTGAACGAGAATCAGGTCGCCTTTATGGCCGAGTTGGGAAAAGAGTGCCGTCTGAACGGGCGCGTCGGACTTTGTGTCAGCGCGTTCCAAACGTTGGAGCGCGGCGACCGCGTCGGCGATGATCTCCTTGCGTTCGGCCTGCGCGCAGCAGCGCCACGCCTTCCAATCGAAGCGAAAAAACTGGTGGAGCAGGAATGAACCTTCAAGCGTCAACGGAACTGGCGGAAAAGCAGGGGAAAGATCGGACAATGGAACCTCCTGAAGCTTTAGTCCATGGAATCTCCGATTAAGCCATTACGGCGAGTCAGAATTCCCTCGGGGCTAAAGTGTCTGCGTGAGAACGCCCGCGGTTCCGACTGAGTGGGGTGTTCCGGTTAAGGTTTTCCGGCAGGCGGTTGTTTTTTTGGTGGCGCGCCGGGGCGAGTTTGCTGTTTTC
>JBEKSE010000064.1:0-11647 GCA_049517315.1 Occallatibacter sp.
ATTCCCACCTTCCCACAGGCACTACTACGGCGGGCAGATGAATCATAAACAACCCCAAAAATCGGACCAATGTGTAAACCATCTGCCCGGTCTGAAATGTAAAGCAAGTGCCCGGCTGGACACCAACCCACAATACTTTAGAAATCAATCAGCGCGACGAGGTCGCGCTCAAATTCTTCCCCTCCCCAAAAAAGCTGTCGCGTTTAGCTATAACAAATGATCTGTCATCCTGAGCGAGCGCAGCGAGTCGAAGGACCTGCGGGTTGCTCTTTCCAGCTTTGAAAGGGCACGGTTTTAACCGTGCCGCCACCACACACAAGAGATTTTAGAAATCAACCAGCGCGACGAAGTTGCGCTAAAATCCCGCCCCGCCACAAACTCTGGGTGCCCCACCCATTCCGCGTTTTTGCGGAATGGGTGGGAAACCACGAATCTTCATGGCACGGGCTTTGTGTCATGGCATACTTTTGCCGTGCCGCAATCCCATCCACAATACTTTACAAATCAACCAGCGCGACGTAGTCGCGCTAAAATCCTGCCTCCGCCTGGCCACAGCAGCCGGACCAGCATGGCGAGACCTTACCAAAAGAGGACCTTCTGCGCCACATCATCCGCAAATTGTCTACACTGCGCGGCATTGTTCAGACACTCTTCCTGTTTCCCCTCGCAAGCTTCAGTCAGTCGATTGATATCTTCGACTTTCCTCGCCCACTCCGCATCATTTCGGTCTAGCTTGGAGATCAATTCGGCGAGTTTGAACCGATCCGTGGGCTGCTCGTACATTTTCCCGTAGAGCAGATGTTTGCGAAGAATGTCCAGCTTCACAGCACGGTCCTCATACCACTTTGCTTCTTCTATGAGCTCCTTGCGGTGCTCTCTCTTCGCGTCGAAGTGTCGAACCATGTGTGTGCGCCAGACCCACTTCCACACCGGAAGAAGCGCCGTAATGAGGGTAACACTCGCTGCAATCAGCACAATTAAATCGGCCTTTTGTTGCATCCGGCCCCTCTCTGGTCAAGACTCTCGTTCCATCATCTATTGCGGCGGGATCATCGCCAACTCATGCGCAGTAACGCTCAGCTGACCGGAAGACGTCCTAACGACAGAACGGAACACCCGGCCCCGGGTCTCCACTTCAAATCGTGACTCGAGTTCTCCGCGCCAAACATTTAATTCGACCCGGCCGGACATTGTTATTCGATCCACAAATTCGCCGTTTAGAAGAGCACCGCCGTCTGAGAACGACCTCATCTCTTCAAAGGGAAGGGTATAAGAGCCTTCGGGCATTTTCTCGGACCGAAACGCATTTGCCGTTGTGCTAAAAAGTTCATTGCGCCAATCGTCGATGTATTTGCTGAGGTCACAGATTTCCCCATCTAGAACGAATGCCGCGGTTCTTAAATCCAACTGGACCGACTCGCCGGTCTCTTTATCGCTTTTCAGCTTTATTGTGCAATCGGCGTGGCGCACGGTTTGTTCAACTGCGTGAAAGTATTGGATACAACTTGGCACCTGACTAAAATCAACTTCTGAAACTCGCAAGAGCTTAACACGTGGGTTACTCTTAGCCTTGGCTATCGCATCGCGAGTAAACGACTTTGCTATGAAAAAGCCCGTTTGAGCTTGAGCGGCATTGATTTTGTCAATAAGAACAATCACATCGTTCTTATTGGTCTTCTTCTTCCAATTGCGGCATTCAAAGATAAAGCTGGCCGTGTACCCATTGCCGATATCTACACCTATCCAGATGTCCAATTCGGAGTGGACACCATCTACGCAGATGATCTTGTTAGGGATGATGTGAAAAGTCTTTTCACTGTACCCCGGGGAGAGCTTCAGGATTGCCGATTCGAGGATACGTACAGCAGATTCCAGGGCGTCTCCCTTGATCTTCGCAGACGATTTGCGGACCGGAGGCTTCTTCGCGTTGAGCATAAAGTAAGAATAACGCCGCGCCTCTCATGTCGGCGGAATGTATTTTCCGCAAACGCTGCCTATTCCCTAGAAGGGCTCCCCATTCCCTTGTCTCTCGTCCTCGTCTTCGCCCTCCGCTCTTCCCACCCACTTCGGCTCCTTCGACAACTTGTCAGCGTAACTCGGTTCAGACTGCTTCTTCACCGGCTCCGGTATCGGCTTCTTCGCAGCCGCCAGCCCAATCAGCGTCTTGGCGCTGGCCAGATCTCCTTCGAGCGCCTTTCTCTTCAGCAGATCGGCCAACTGCTCCGATATCTCGTTCACCCGCTTATCCGCCGCCTGACGCAGCCGCTCTGCGCCATCCTTGCGCGACGCATACTTCCGGCGCGCCCGTTTAGGCCCCTCGCCCTCGGTTGTCCTGCCCGTTTTCGCTTCCGCGTTGGTCGAACTCAACTCCTGCAGTGCTTGCGCCATCTTTCCACCATTCCCCGCTTGTCTCATTTCCGTTTTGTCTCCTCCAGGCGTACCGGAAAACCGCATAATTCCCTGCAAACGCTCCGCACCGCACTCGCCCTCCAATCTCAGCCCGTCCCACGCCCGCCAACTTGCCAACCCGCCAACTTGCTAACTTGCGAAATCGCTGACCTGCCGACTCGCTGACTCGCTAGCCTCCAGCAAAGCTTTCCAAAGCCTCTCCTCCACCAAGTCTTCCAGTTTCTTCCCGCCCTCCGGCACAATCCCGTACACCACCTTGCAGCCCATCGCCTGCGCCATCCGCGACATCGACCTCAACGAAATCGTGTTTTTCACCTCTCTCGCCTCCAGTTCGAAGACCGCCGAACGGTTCACCCCCATCCTCCCCGCAATCTCCGCCACTGGTATGTGCAGCGCCTGCCGCACTGCCCGCAAAAGATCGTTGGTTGGATTCTTCGCCTTTCCTGCCTGCCTGTAACTCCGCATCTCAAAGTCCAGCCTTTTCCGCGTCAACTCGCGCTCTAACTTTTGCATCGCAAACTCTCCTCGTTCCTGTTTCCTGGTCACTGACCACTGCTCACTGTCCACTGTCCACTGTTCTAACCGTAGCCAGAAAAATCGTAATTATGTGCAAAAACTCGCCAGAATCGGGTAAAAAGCGCCTATTTTTGAATGTTTTTGCCAGGCCGGAGCCGGGCATTACCACAAAATATCTGCTCTCACAAAGCGACTTTCTTCAAAAACGACGGTTCCTCTTTTCTTCATGGACGGAGTTCACTTTTCGATTTTGTAGGGTTATGGCCTGACCCGATTCCCTCTTTTGCCGGCCTATACACATAGCGAAAATCACTGATTTCCGTTGCGTGTTCTACACTCGATTCAAGGCAGATTCTCGCCCCCTTTTGAATTCAGAGGAAGGTTTAATTCCGTTGAGAAGATTTCCGTTTTTCGCCCTGCCCGTCGTTGCGTTTCTCCTGCTTGCCATTGCCCCAGCGATTCATGCGCAGAAACTGTCTGTTGCTCCCGCTCCGCCCGCAACGGTCGAGGAAAACCGCAAGGCTCTCAACTCGCTCTTTGCGGAGTACTGGCAAGCGAACATGGAGCGCAATCCGGAGTTTGCCTCGGAGTTGGGCGACACGCGCTACAACGACCGCGTCACAGACTACTCCGTAAAAGCGGAAAACGCCTGGCTGGAGCGCGAAGCGAATTTTCTGATGCAGTTGGCGGCCATCGACACCACTGGGCTGACGGACCAGGAGAAGATCAGCCGCGATCTGCTGCTGCGCGAGTTTACCGACGACCAGGAGGCTGCGGAGTTCAAGGAGTGGGAGATGCCTCTGAACCAGATGGATGGCATTTACACCACTTATCCGCAACTGGTGGGCGAGCTGAGCTTCTCGACAGTGAAGGACTACGACGATTGGATCGCGCGCCTGCATGCGATTCCCAAAGCCTTCGAGCAAGTCACTACGAATATGTCCATTGGCATGGAAGACCATCGCGTGCCCCCGCGCTACATTTTGGAAAAAGCTCTGGAGCAGGTGAAAGAGCTAGCCACTCAAAAACCCGAAGACTCGCCGCTGGCCGCGCCGATAAAGAAGTTTCCGGCCTCTGTAACGCCTGCCGAGCAGGAACGCATCAAGGCCGAGACGCTGGACGCTATCAGCAAAGAAGTGCTGCCCGCTTACACGCGCCTGGCGCGTTTCCTTGAGGTGAGCTACATTCCCGCGGGGCGCGCGGAGCCGGGCATTTGGGCGCTCTCCGACGGGGCAAAGTACTACGCCTTCTGCATTCGCCGCACGACGACTACTAACTTGACCGCCGAGCAGATTCACCAGATCGGATTGGACGAGATAAAGCGCAACGAATCGGAAATGCTTGCGATTGCGCAAAAGCTCGGCTTCGCGGATTTGAAGAGCTTTCGCGCAAGTTTGAAGACCAATCCCAAGCTGCATCCCGTGTCTCCCGAGGCGCTGATGGCGGCCTATCGCGGCTACATCGGCCCGATGCAAGCGAAGCTGCCGCAGCTCTTTGGACGCCTGCCCAAGGCGCCGCTCGAGGTGGCCGCGGTTCCCGATTACATCGCGAAGAATATGTACCCGGCTTATTACGAGGCGGGCACGCCGGACGGCAGCCGGCCAGGCCGTTTGCGCGTGAATTTGTATAATGCCACCGAGCGCAATCTTGACCAGGTTGAGGCCATCGCGTATCACGAAGGCATTCCCGGCCACCACTTGCAAATCTCCATTGCGCAGGAGCTGACGGACCTGCCCGACTTCCGCAAACAAGAAGGCTACACGGCATTTGTGGAGGGCTGGGCGCTCTATTCCGAGCGGCTCGGTAAGGAGGTTGGTTTCTATCAGGACCCGTATTCCGACTACGGCAGATTGGAAGCTGACAACTGGCGCGCCATCCGCCTGGTGATCGACACCGGCGTCCACTCCCAGCACTGGACCCGCCAGCAGATGATCGATTTTTTCCACGACCACTCGGGCATGGACGAGACCACGATACAGACGGAAGTGGACCGCTATATCGCGTGGCCCGGACAGGCGCTGGCCTACAAGATCGGCCAGTTAAAGCTTCTGGAACTGCGCGATCGGGCGAAGAAAGCTCTCGGCGACAAGTTCGATCTGCGCGCTTTTCACGACGAGGTGCTTGACTCCGGTGCGCTTCCGCTGGACGTTCTGAGTGACCGAATCGACGCGTGGATTGCCAGCCAAAAATAGGCCGACGTTTCGCGATAATACTGCGGCATACACTCGGTCTTTTTTGCGAATTTCGCTCCGTAGGGTTTTTAGTAGGCATATAGGCCGATAAACCAGTACATTCTGCCGGGTTATATCGCTGCTAATCGGAGGAGAAAAGCACACTCGGCAAAAAAGAGTCCGGTTACAAGCCCACACATTTCACGAAATCTCCGCATGTATCCCTAACTTCTTCAAGAAAATCAGGGATATGTGCGGACCAAAACATTGAAAAACGGCTGTTTTGGGGTCGTTTTTGGCTTGTTTTTGCGCATAATTATGCCCGTATTGGCTACCGTTTTATCAGTGGTCAGTAGTCCGTGGTCAAAAAATAGGAACGAGGAGAGTTTGCGATGCGGGAGAAGGAACGGAGATTGGCGCGTAAGAGGCTGGATGTGGAGATGCGGCGTTACCGGCGCGCGGGAATGGACAAGAATCCTACCAATGCGCTGTTGCGGGCGGTGCGGCGGGTCTTGCGTGTTCCGGTGGCGGAAATCGCGGAGAAGATGGGAGTGTGCAAATCGGTGGTGCTCGATCTTGAGGCAAGGGAAGTGAAGAATACCGTTACTTTGAGGTCGATGTCGCGGATGGCGCAGGCGATGGGCTGCAAGGTGGTGTACGGCATTGTGCCGGAGGGCGGGAAGACGCTTGAGGAGCTGGCGGAGTATCGGCTTTGGGCGGCCGCGCGGGAACTTGGGATTATCGAATAAGGAAGGTAGTTCAATGCGATGAAGGTTCTGATCGCGGGGTGAGGACGGCGAGGGATCAGTCCCAGGTCTCAAAATCGAGACCTGGGGCACCCGGCCGTTTCCACCGGATTCATGACTCCTTGCGAGTGAGACCCGCAGTGGAAGCCGGAATCTGCTCTCAGCGACAAGTTTGATTTACGCGCCTTTCACGACAGGGTGCTGGACTCGGGCGGGCTGTCGCCGGATGTCTTAACGGGCTGAATCGACAGGCGGATCATTTCGGATCAAGTGCGGCGAGTTCGCCTCCTCTGCGCGGAGTTAGCAGGTTGGCAAGTTGGCGGGCGGCATTGGTTCGGCTCGAGTTTCATCCTTCCGCGGGCCGGCAAGGCCGGTGGAGGACTAAAAGAGTGCTGCACGTTCGCCGTTTATTCATATTTATCTAATAGCCCTTTCTCACTCTCTCTCCAGAATTCAATCAGAGCTACGTAAATCCATCGTGCAGGGCTATCCCTGCAAATGCCCATGCGTATCTTGAACCCGCCGCCGGCGAATCCACGCCGGACGGAAAGCGGGAGCGAAAACCTGCAAAGGTCATACGCATCCCTTCACTCGCACACCGCGCGCGTAGCGCGGCGAGCGCACTCCAAGAAAGGTGAATCATGATTCGAGGCCATTTTTCTACACATTTGACGTTGATAGTCCTCTTCGGCGCGGCGGTTGCCGCTGCACAGGGGCCTTCTGCCGAAGCCCCAGCGGCCACAACCCCGTCGCCAAAGATCACCACCACAGAAACCGTTGTGGTAACCGCGCCCGGCGAATTTCGCGTCGAACAGGAACTGCAATCGTCCGCACTCATCGAGGAGGCGCCAGGGACCAGTCCCATCATGAGCATTGCGCAGCTTCCCAGCGTGAACTTCGAGGCCGCCGATCCTTACGGCTCCTATGAGTGGGCGGTGCGCATCTCGGTGCGCGGCTTCAATCAGAATCAGCTCGGCTTCACGCTCGACGACATACCGTTGGGCGATATGTCTTACGGTAACTGGAACGGACTGCACATCAGCCGCGCCATCACCGACGAAAACGTCGGGCGCATGGTGCTCTCGCAGGGCACCGGCGCTCTGGAGACGGCTTCGACCAGCAACCTGGGCGGAACGCTTCAGTTCTACTCCGCCGATCCCTCCGACAAGCGCAGCTACACCGTAAACCAGAGTTTCGGTAGTTTCAATATGGCCCGCACCTTCGCCAAGTATGAGAGCGGCCTGCTGGGCGGCAAGACGAAGTTTTATCTGACCGGCACCTACAATCTCTCAAAGAAGTGGAGGGGCGCGGGCGACATCGGCCAGAACTATTGGCAGTTGAATGGCAAGCTGGTGCATTACGTGGGCAACAACGGGGTGCTTTCGATCTTCGCCGATGTCTCGGATCGCCGCGAGGTGGATTACCAGGACGACAACAAGGTCTGGGTGCAGAAGCTGGGCTATAACTGGGATAACTTTGGCAACTGGGCGCAATCGGTGCAGGCCGGTCTTGCTTGCGATGGATTGAGCAGCTACCCCACCGTACTCGCCCCTCTCGGCCCCACCGCCGCCGATTACAGCAATAATGACGCCTGCGATGCCGGCTACTACGGCGGCGCGGGACTGCGCAAGGATCAGATCGGCGGCATCAGCTACAAGCAGGCGATCAGCGATCACCTGACTCTCAAGGTGACCGGCTACGGCCACCACGACGACGGGCGCGGCCTGTGGTTCACGCCTTATGTGCCGACTTACACCGACATCTTCACAAACAGTTATGCCTCGTTTGTTTCACCGATCTCGGAACGCACCTCGGAATATCAGATCAACCGCGGCGGCTTGCTGGCATCGCTGGCATACGAGAATGGGCGCAACAAGATTGAGGGCGGATTCTGGTTTGAAGGGGAAAAGTGGAACCTGGCGCGACGCTACTATCCCACCAGCCTCTCCAGCCCGATGCAGTCGCTTTACGACTTCCCGGTCCATCCCTTCCTCACGCAGTGGGAGTACGGCTTCAATACGACCGTCTACCAGATTCACGTGCAGGATCAGTACAAGGTAAACGACAAGCTGGCCCTATCAGCGGGCTTCAAGACGGTGGAAACGACCACCGATGGCGAGTTGTCGACGACCTTCCTTTCGAATCCGCCGATCATGGCCGACCCCACTTTGCAGGCCGGACTCGGCTACTATGCCGGCGAATACGCGCAGGGCCAACTGACCTCGGGCAAGCCATTCCTGCCGCAAGTCGGAGCCAACTACAAACTCGACAAGAACAGCGAAATCTTCGGCGATGCAGCTTACAACGTGCGCGCCTACCAGCCAGGCGGCTACGGCTACGGCACCTCGCCGTGGAATTCGACCCAGGCCAATTACAACGTATTGACAGCGACCCTCAAACCTGAAACCTCATGGACCGAAGAGGCTGGCTTCCGCACCACTACGCAGCATATCGCTGCCCAAACAAGCTATTTCCATGTCAACTTTTCCAACCGTCTGCTCGCCTTTTCGCAAGGCGCCGGCGTCGAGGGTAAAGCTTCTGTCCTCTCCAACGCCGGCGGTGTCACCACCAACGGCGTGGACGGCTCAATCAGCATCCACATCACTCCCGACCTGACGTTCTACAACGGCGCTACCTGGAACAAGTCGACATATGACGACAATGTGGTGACGGCCAGCGGAACCTGCCCCAAGCAATACCTGGAATCCGACGGCGTAACGTGTATCAATATCAAGGGCTTGATCACAGTCGATACACCGGAGTTCCTGTATAAGACCGCTGTGGATTACAACAAGTCCGGCGCCTTCCTTCACTTCGGCGGCGAATATATGTCCAAGCGCTACTTCACCTACTCCGACGATGGCAGCGTGGGTGGCCGCTTCCTGGCCGATGCGGGCGCAGGCTACAAGCGTGAGAAGCTGGGAGCGTTCCAGGAACTGAAGGCCCAGATCAACGTCTATAACCTGCTGAGCCGGGAGTATTACTCTTCGGTCGGCACCAACGGCTTCATCGCCACCGATCCGCAGTCGGTGAATAACAACACGCTGCAGGTGGGCGCGCCGCGCACTGTCAGCGGCACCTTGTCCGTCCGCTTCTGAAGTTGAACCTCTTGTACGGCCGGAGGGCGCGGATGCTTCCGCGCCCTCATCTTTTCGCCCGCCAAACGTGATAGCCTGTAATGTCCCTTTACAGCAGCCTATCGGCTCACGTTCGCTGCTTTTGCGGGCTATTGCATTCCTTGGAAATTGGAGAGATTGTCATGAAGCGCTTCGTTACTTTGGTCATTGCTATTGGATTTTCCTGCTGCCTGTGTGCGCAGACAGTGGATACAACTGTCTGCAACATTCTGGATAACCCGCAGTCGTTTAACGGGAAG
This sequence comes from Occallatibacter sp., assembly GCA_049517315.1. GTDB lineage: Bacteria > Acidobacteriota > Terriglobia > Terriglobales > Acidobacteriaceae > Telmatobacter. The sequence goes on from JBEKSE010000064.1 coordinate 9,219, forward strand.
ATCGTGCGTATCAAAGGCACGGTGTACGCCGGATTCGATCAGTTTGTGGTGAAGGGCGCCGACTGCGGCATCAACGTAAACAAGAACATCTGGCTCTCTTATCCGGAAGGCACAAAGGCCAAGGCGGGCCCGGCGGTTATGGTGCATCTGCAGCCGGCACGGAATTTTGCCGGAGACGTTCCTGCGGTGCAACGGACGGCGGTCGAACTGGACAAGAACAACAAGGATTTCAAACAGTTCGATTCCCTGCTGGCCACTCCCTACAAAAAGGGCGGGATGTGCCTGGGATGCAATCGGTACGAAGTGACGGCAACGCTCGTGGGACGGGTAGACACGGTGGCAAATGCCGCAATCCCTTACGACAAGTCAGGCAAGATTATTGGCTTCGGCGGCTTTGGGCATATGAACGCGTATAGCGCCCGGCTGGTGTTGCAATCGGTTTCGGATGTTGCTTCGACAGAGGTCGATTACTCGAAGGCTCTTGCCGATACCAAAGCCGACGTGGCGACGGGCACAGGCGATACGGATTCGATGGCCACCTCGCGCAAACTGGCTGCGGCTTATGCGGCTGGGAACCCCCAAGGGGAACAGCTCAAACGGGCCGTGGGCGCATTCGGCAAAGAGAACGAGAAAAATGGAGTTGTGGTCGGATTCGGGCCTGCAAACGTAGCGGCGGCAAAGGACGAAGGCAAGGGAGCGGTGGATTCGCCGGACGGCCTGCTTTTTACGGTCACATTCAATAAGAGCCGCCTCGAAGGCGATGCCGAGACCAGGGCTTTGGTTTTCGCGGGCGAGAATATCGCCAACCTGCGCAATCCGCTGCCGCAAGGCGCGGGCGCGGGAATTTTCGATCTGGAGAATCGCGCCTGGGTAACAGTAGTTCTGGACTCATTCGCCAGCAAGCAGAAGACCCTGACGCTACCGGGCGGTTATCTGGCGATGAACGCAGTTTGGCCACCGGCCGACATCAACCAGAAGGTAGAAGATGCAATTGAGAGCTTCCTCTCAAATGAGGAGCTGCTCCACCAGTAGGCGCGCACTGCATCAGGGTTGAATCTCCCAGGTCTCAGGAACGAGACCTGGGGCGCTCAGATAGATTTAGTCTCCAAGGTCTCAAGAGCGAGACCGGGCCACCCCGAGGTATCGTTGTAAGCTGCACCAATCTCATTCAGAAACTGAAATCCAGGAAGAGGACAAGAAATGGCAGAGATAGCCGTTGAGGCCACTGAAGTACCCGCGCAACTTCCTAACATCCGCGTGGCTGTTCTGGGCGCCGGAAAGATTGGCGGCATCCTGTTGCAGGCCTTCCTGAAGGAGAACCTTTTTGCGCCCAGCCAGATTCACGCAACTGTGGGCCACGCCGACCGCGCGCTGGCGTTGAGTACGCAATGGGGCGTGGACGTGACGACCAACAACCTGGAGGCGGTGCGCCAGTCGGATTTAATTCTGCTGGGCGTGAAGCCTTTCCAGGTGCCGGATCTGGTGGCGGAGATTCGCCCCGCGCTCAACCCGGCCAAGACGCTGATCTCCTTTGCGGCATCGGTGAAGACGCGCGCCATTGAAGAGGCTGCGGGCATGGAGATCGGCGTGATTCGCGCCATGCCAAACACGCCATCTGCGCTGGGCGCGGGCGCGGCTGGATTGTGCAAGGGGCGGTTTGTCCGCGCTGAACAGATGGAATTGGCCATACGCATTTTCGAGACCGTGGGCCGCGCGGTGGTGGTGGACGAGAAGCACATGGACGCCGTGACGGGGTTGTCAGCCTCCGGCCCTGCATACATCTACATCATCATCGAGGCGCTGGCCGAAGCGGGCGTGAAGGTGGGCCTTTCGCGCGACGTGGCTACGCAACTGGCCGCGCAAACGACATTTGGCGCGGCCAAGATGGTACTGGAAACCGGCTACCATCCTGCCCTTCTGAAGGACGCTGTCACCACTCCCGCGGGCTGCACAATCGACGGAATTCTGGAGCTGGAAGAAGGCGGACTGCGTGTTACGCTCATCAAGGCTGTGATGCGGGCGACCGAGCGGGCCAAACAACTGGCTGCTGGATAAGGTGGCAGGGACTAGGGACTAAGGGACTAGTTTTTTGTGCTGAGTTGAGGATTGTGGTTTCCCAGATTAGGCGCAAAAACAAAATCGCGCCGAATCTGGGGCACCCGCAAAGGAGGCTTCAATGAACGCTGCTAAACTCGCTGAGTATGGTCTTGTTCCGGTAGCAACTTGCTGTATAGCAGACCGAAAATTAAAAATCGATATTACCGATCCGAAAACCGTCGAGCTTGCTGAATGTATTTATGCATTTCTCATTAGGGGTATTTACTTGACGCCACTGAACGCAACAGGTTGTGGTTTGACCAGGGTTGCAAACGGTGCCGGCTCAGTCTGCACGGCCTGCTGAGCTAGGCGATAGAACAATTTGCCGCGAG
>JBEKSE010000065.1:0-11261 GCA_049517315.1 Occallatibacter sp.
CGCCCTGCGCTTATCGGACTGATTTTTGGCGTCGCTGCCAGCGCTCTGGCCACGCAACTGCTGCGATCAATGCTCTATGGAACCCAGCCGCTCGATCCGGCGGCGTTTGCGGGCGCAGCGGCGATGCTGATGGCTGTCGCAGTGCTGGCCTGCCTGATTCCGGCGTGGAGAGCGTCGCGCATCGATCCAATTCAGGCACTACGAACTGAATAGAGGGCCGGATTTCCCCGGTATTTTGAAAGACGTCGGTGAGCGCACAATCGCCACCAAATCACTCGTCGACGGCAGATTAGTACCCGAATGTCGCCTAGCATTCACTTATTTGGCGACACGAGATTTCCACTTGTCGCCAACAGACATAGCACGCAGAGAAGCATTCCCCAGCCCGTTGCGCTACTTCGCCGGATACCCGACCGATTGCGCGTAAAGCGGACGCTTCCCGGCAGGCAATTTCAGCGCCGCCGCCACAGCCGTCGCATCCTGCTGCCCATGCAACGCATAAAACCACGCGTTCAATCCCTCTGACGCCGCAAACAGATACACATTCTGCCCGATGAATCCCGCGTCCACCTGCGCATAGTCCGGATTCGCTTGAGCCACGTAAACCAGCGTCACGGCTGCCAGTCCCGCGGGAGGCGCACCCATCTTCGCGCGCACGTCACCGCCCGCGACCGGGCGCAGCAAACTAGCTTCGGCATCATAAACGTAAACTCCGCTGGCCAGAACCACGTCGATCTCGATCTCCTGCTTGTTCATGGCCGAGGGCGCTGTGCGGCCCAACCCCGGCTTAACTTCGCGTGGCCGGTTAACGCCAAAGGCCGCCCACAAAAGATTCGAGAGAGTTTGCAGCGGCATCGGCTTATCCAGAAACGCGCGCGTGGTCTTGCGCTCGGCCAGCGCCTGCATCAGCGGCATCCCGGCCGTCATTTGCGGTTTGGGCAATTGGATGGTCTTGAGTTCCTGTGCTTGTCCAGCGGTCGCAACCCAAAGCAATGCGATCAGGCCCAGCAGCGCGGCTTTTGAACGGCGGCCAAAAAGTGCGGATGCATTCATGGTTTCTCCTCGAATAACGCGGGCTATGCAAGTGCTTCCGGGCACGTATTCTCTGCCGGTGCGCCAGCGCAAATAGCTGAACGTGAATAGCCATTTCACAGAATACCGCTAGGAAGAGTCGGAATGGCCCGATTCTGCCGTCATTCCATTGCCAGCGCCACAGCCCGCAGACTGGCCGTCATCTCCAGCGGAAAATCCGCAGCGAAACGGCGAACGTCACCACCAGCCACGTCAGCAGAATCGCAATCGGCATGGCCAGTTGGCCCAGATTCATCCCTTGCAGCATGTTGCCGCGCAGAGCGTCGATAGCAGCAGTGAGTGGGAGAGCCCTCACCAGCGGCTGAATCGAAGCCGGAAAGCGCGTCGCGGAAAAGAAAATGCCGGAGAGAATCCACATCGGCAGCATGACCAGATTCATCAGGCCATTGATAGCCTCTGTGGTCTTTGCCCGCGTACTCGTCAGGAGTCCCAACGCTGAAAAAGTCAGAGACGCGAGCACGCACAGAAATCCCAACTGCCAAAGCGAGCCGCGAAAAGGCACTCCGAAGGCCAGTCGCGCAAATCCCAGAAACACACCAACCTCGATCACCAGCAATCCCAGCCTCGAAATCAAGAACGAGGCAAGGTACTGCCAGCGCGGCATCGGCGAAGCCACCATGCGTTTGAGCAGCTTCTTCTGGCGGGCGTCGACAATGGCAAAGCCCAGGCTCCACATCGCAGAGCCAATGAGGTTCATCCCCAGCAGCCCAGGCACCAGGAAGTCGATATAGCGCGCACCTGCCTCATGCACTAGCTGGCTGTCTGTGCGCACTGCGTCCTGCCGCCCCGCGGCCTTCTGAATCGCGTGGTCCGCCACCATGCGCGCCGTTCGCGCATCGGGGTTGGTGTCGTCGTATTTGTAATCGATTCCACCGGGCCTCTGAATCGCCAGCAGAAAAATCTCGCCTGTGGCCAGCGCGTGTGTGCCTGCGGCCTCGTCCATCGTGGACGCGGCGAGTCCGGGGTCAGCCGCCAGGGCTTGAGTTAGTTGCATCGTCGTCGCGCCCACCTGCAATATATCTGCCGGGCGGTTGCGAAAGGCCATGCCCAGCCCTAACGCAAGCAGAATGGGAAAGACAAAGGTCCAAAAAATCGCCTCGGACTCACGAAAGAAGAGCCTGAAGCGCATGGCGGTGAGTTGCAACAAAGAGCTGGTTTCAAATCTACTCATCGCGCAGCGTCCTTCCCGTCAGGTTTACGAAGACATCTTCGAGCGTTGCAGAGTGGGTACGAAACTCGCTCAGATTGAGTCCCTGGCTGTCGAGCGCCGTAAAGATCAACGGTACAGAGGTGTGCAGTTCGGTCACCGAAAGCTGATGCAGCCCGGCATCCACGCGATGCGATTGAACGCCGGGAATCGCCAATAAGGGAGCGACTTTCACCTCGCGCGTTTCGCGTTCCGTCACGGCAAACTCGACGATATGTTCCGCGCCGACCAAAGCGATCAACTGAGGCGTTGTTCCTAATGCGATGATGTGGCCATGGTCCATGACGGCCACGCGGTCGCAGAGCCGTTCCGCTTCCTCCATGTAATGCGTCGTCAGAATGATCGTGCGCCCGGCCTGCTTCAGCGCGTCCACTAGGTCCCAGACGTGGCGCCGTGCTTGCGGGTCGAGGCCGGTCGTCGGCTCATCGAGAAAGAGCAGCTCCGGATCGCCGACCAGCGCGCAGGCCATGGCCAGCCGTTGTTTTTGGCCGCCGGAGAGAGTCACAATGCGAGCGTTGCGCTTGTCTTCGAGCTGTGCCGTCCGAATCGATTCGTCCACCGGAATTCCGTGATTGTAGAAGCTCCGAAAGAGGCGCAGTGCTTCGATAACGGTCAGCTTGTCGGGAAGCTGCGTCTCCTGCAATTGGACGCCAATTCTCTGACGCAATTCCGCAGCGCCCGTCCGCCAATCCAGGCCCAGCAACTCCACAGTCCCCGAATCTGGTGGAGTGAGTCCCTCGCAAACCTCGATGGTGGTTGTTTTGCCTGCGCCATTTGGGCCCAATAGGCCGAAGCACTCGCCGCGCGCCACCTCGAGGTCCAGGCCGTCCACTGCGACCAAATCGCCAAAAGCCTTTCGCAGCCCGCTTAGCAGCAGCGACGGCTTTTTCCCATTAGCGTAGACAGTTGGCGCTGTGGCAGTCTTTAAACCTATCAAGGTGTGAGCCTCTCGCCCAAGCCTACGACGATAGCTAGGCTCTCATCAACCCACCCAATATGGACCTGAAGCCGCTTCGAATTTCCTCATTCGAAGTTTGAGGCTTTCGAAGGTGTGCGGAACTGGGGAAGGACTGAAGCGGCTCCGCTCTCGCCGCGGCGGCGAAATCCAGCTCGCTTCGGGCCTGGTTCAATCAGCGATGAACGCCACCGATTGCAGCGAACTGATCTCGAAAGCCTTCCGGCAGCGAATATTGGCGCAGGCCAGTTTTTCGTCCCGTCTTACCATGTAAGATTGCGCCTTGGCGAATTTGGCCCGGTCCCGCTCGTCGGCCCCTCGCGGCAGTTGCGCCCGCTTGCGCCGCACCACCCATGTCACTTTGTACTCGCCCTCTTGTCCGCACTTGGGACAAGTCAGCGTATGAGTGCGCTGCTCCGTCGTTTCGTTGAAATATTCCCGTTCTTCCATGGTCTCCCAGCTCTCCATCCCGGCTAAAATCCCGTCGCCGGAGTCTCGGAGGCGTTTCCGTTCCGTCGCCTCATATTCCATACTAGCCTTGCCATGACGAAACGCAAGCCAGGGAAATTCTCAGCCGCTAAGGCCGTCAAAGCCAACGCCCGTGCCCGTGTAGGCCAGCCGAAACCCGCGCGTGTCATCGACACCGAGCCGCGCACCGGCCGCGCTGCCAAGCACAAACCCACCCTCGATGAGATCATCCGTCAGGAAGAATAGCGAACCTGCAAGAGCGGCAAGCTTCCGGCCAGTCCGCCTATTGCTGCGGCAGCAAGCTATAAGGCCCAGGCAGCACCGGCTCCGCTGGTTTGTCTGCTGCCTCGGGCGGTTTGGCCACATCCGTGCGCTTGTCAAAAATCCTGAACTGCACCACCAAATCCAGCAGCACCGGAACCGGCTTGCCGTCTTTCACCGCCGGCTGGAAACTGGCCCTTCTGATGGCCGCCACAGCGTTTTCGTCCAGCCCAAAGCCGATCGGCCGCCCCACGGCAATCTCGCCCGCCTTTCCGTCCGCGCCAACTACGGTGTGGTAAAGCGCCATGCCCGCCACGCTCTTCGCTTGCGCAAACTCGTTCGACTCCGGCTCGAATTTCGTCAGCAGCGCCGCCTTCTGATCCACCCCGCTCTGGCGCAAGATGGTCGTGTCCTTTGGCCGGTAATCGGCCTTGTCGGCAACGGCCTGGTAGTAGAGCTTCCAGAAATCGGGCATCGCGGCTATCATCCGCTCGTCCAGCCCCTGCGCAAAAACGTTATCAATTGCGTCCTTCAACACGTGGTTCGCGTGCTCCGGCGAAGTAGTCGTCGTCACGCTCTTAGGGTCCGCTGGGCGCTCGGCCTCGGACGTTGCGGCGATCGAAGCCTTCAGTTGCTCAGCCTCGCTCAGCTCAGCCGGCTCCGGCGTCGCGGCCTCGCCCTTCTTGCCCTTATGTTTGCCGGCCGTTTTTTCCTTCTTCGCCTTCACCACTATCTCCCGGTCGATGGTGATTTTCACCACCTTCTTCTTGGGAGTGATTTTCACCCGGTCGAACGCGCTCGATTGATCCGCCACGGCCAACTGGCCCAGAAAGTGCAAACCGTATCGCGCGCCTTCCAGTTCCACCTTGTGCTTTGTCAGCCGCACCTTGTCAATCTCCATCGCGCACAGCGTGTACGACCCCTGCGTCGCGTGCCCAATCAGCCGCCCGTGCTCGTCAAAATTGAGTGTGTTGTCCAGATAACTGCCGCGCAGATACAGCGCCTTGCCCACCAATAACTGTTTAAGATCCGCTTCCGTAATTCCACCCGCCTCAGGTTTGGCGGCCTCGGACGACGCCGATGCTGGAGCCTTTTCCGGCTCGGTCGCCTGTCCGCTCGCCGGCTCGGTTGCAGCCTCTCCCGCTGGAGCCTCTCCCGTAGCCGCCGGCTGCTGTCCATGAGCGAGAAAAACCAACCCCAGCGCCAGTGCCGTGCAGCAGCCCAGCCGAACCAAAACTCGCAAAAATCCAAAATGACAGCGCATCAAATCCACCTGCATCTCAGGAGTTCTTGTGCTTGACTTTATCAGGAAACCGCCCTCTTGCACCCGCGCAACGACCCCGATCTCGGGTCGTGGGTCACTTTGAAGGGTACGGGCTTGAGCCTGTACATAAATCAGGCAAAATCAACGGGGTTTAGCCCCTGAGGCGAAGTCTCATTAAGACTGACTCACTACTGCATCCCTCCCCATCCTCATTCATGGCTCCCCGCAGCCCCATTCCTCAGCCGCCAGAGAATCCGTCGGAAGACGCCCAGAATCCGCCGCGTGTCGTGCGCAGATAGACTCAGCCGCCGCAACAACAATCTCAACTCGCGCCGGTTGGCCGCCTCGATCGCGCGCGGCCGGTGGCCCGCCGCCTCCATCGCCTCTTCCACCACCCCCGCCAGCAGCTCCAACCGGCCCGATTCCACCGGCTCCGGCCCGCTCGTAACCCCCGCGGAGTGAACCCGCGCCGCCAGCTCATAAAGGCAAACGGCCACTGCCTGCCCCAGATTCATCGAAGGCTGCCGAGGGTCTGTCGGAATCTCCACCAGCAGATGACACCATGACAAATCATCCCGCGTAAGTCCATGTTTTTCAGGCCCAAAGACCAGCGCCACGCGTCCGCCGCGAGCCAATTCCTGATTGACCAAAGGAGCCAAATGGGGCAAAACAACCACCGGTTGCTCCGGCTTGCGATATTGCAGGCTTCCCGTGCCCACCACCAGCGTCGCGCTGGCGATAGCATCGCCAAGAGTCGCTGATTCCCGAGCGTTTATCAGTACTTCTTGGCAGTCCACAGCCGAACGCGCCTCTCGCCACGTAGGCGCAAAAGGCGCCATCACCGAGAGGCGCGAGAACCCGAAGTTGGCCATCGCCCGCGCCGCCGCTCCTATATTGAGCGGGTTGCGCGGCCTCACAAGCACCACGTCGAAGCGTTCGCTTTGGATTTCCGAAAGCAAGAATTGATTGTAGTGCGTGGCAGGAGGGCCAAAAGTATTTTGAAAATGCTGGAACATTTGCTGTACAGTGGACGGCAATGAATACCAACAGTTTTGACAGTCTTGAAGAGCAGGTCGGTGAGCTGCGTTCGCGGTTGCGCCGGCTCGAAGAAGCGCTTGGCCGCCAAGGCATCCTTTCACAACAGTTTCTCTCACAGACTCCGGCGGAGAGTCCGCGAGAGCAGGTTCAGCCGCCGCCGGCCGAGACAAAACGCAAGACAACGCCATGGACTGCGGCGTTGCCCGATGCTGCGCCGAGCTTCGGTTACTCCGCCCCGGCCAGGCTCGAGGTTGATGGCTCGCTGGAAAACCGGATCGGCTCGCACTGGTTCAACCGCATTGGCATTCTGGCGGTACTGATCGGCATGGCCTGGTTCTTGAAGCTGGCCATGGACAACCACTGGATTGGTCCGTTGGGACGGGTGCTGATCGGGTTGGTTGCAGGCGCGGGGCTTATCGCCTGGTCGGAACGCTTTCGCGGGCGCGGCTATGCCATCTTCTCCTATTCGCTGAAGGCTGTAGGCAGCGGCACAATCTATCTGTCGCTCTGGGCGGCATTTTCGCTCTACCAACTCCTGCCTGCGAGCGCGGCTTTTGCAGCGATGATTCTGGTGACTGCGTTCAACGGTTACATGGCCTGGGTGCAGGACGCAGAACTGTCGGGACTCTACGCCATTGTTGGCGCACTCAGCACCCCCATCCTGGTCTCGACGGGAGAGAATCACGAAGTTACGCTCTTCACTTATTTGCTGGTGTTGAACGTTGCGGCGCTTGTATTGGTTGCGCTGCGTCCCTGGTCGCGGCTTCTCTTTGGGGCCTTTGTAGGCACCGCGTTGCTCTTCGCCGGATGGTGGTCCGAATACTATACGGACGCACAATTTGGACGGACCGCATTCTTTCTGACCGCGTTCTTCCTGCTCTTTGCTTTTGCGCCTCGACTGGTCCGTGTGGATTTGGAAGACGGGGCGCCGCATTCCGTATGGGATAACCTGGCGCTGGTTTTGCTGCCCATCGCCAATGCTGCTCTTGGATTCCTCGCATATTACTCGCTCTTCGATTGGTTCAAAAGCGAATGGGCTGGAGCATGGCTGGCGGTCGGCTTTGCAGCCTTTTATTTGTTGCTGCTCCGGCTGCCCGCGTGGGGAAAGTTGCGGCCAAGTTCAGACTTATTGTCGGCTCTGCATCTTACCGCCGCGGTTGTGTTTTTGACTCTTGCCATTCCGCTCAAAGCGCACGGCCGCTCGCTTACGATTGGCTGGCTGGTGGAGGGCGCGGCGTTGTTATGGGTGGCGAGCCGTGTGCGTTTGCGGCTGCTGCGCGTATTGGCGCTGCTATGCCTTGCGCTCGGCCTCATCGCGTTATTCGTAATGGATCCGACAGCCTCGGCTACGCCCATCTTCAATGAACGCTTTGGAACCTGGTGCGTCGCCATTGCTGTAATCGCATTCGTCGCATGGGTAGCGAACAGGGCGAAGGCCGAAACGGAGACTGATAACTCAGAGGCCCACTTAAGCGTCTGGCAGATGATTGCAGGCGGTGCGTTGCTTACGGTGAATCTGCTTATACTGCTGGCGATTGGCTGGGAGATTCACTCCTACTGGTGGGTGCTGCGCTGGACCAGCGACCAGACTCAGTGGGCCAACTATCAGATGTGCGCGCAGTTCACTTACTCGGTGTGGTTTATGGTCTTTGGCGCAATCCTGTTGGGTGTGGGTTTCTGGCGGCGCTCGGCGTTCCTGCGCTGGCAAGCGCTGCTGCTGCTGGCCGTTACCATAGTCAAGGTGTTTTTCTTCGATATGAACGCGCTAAGTCAAGGTTATCGGATATTGAGCTTCCTCGGTTTGGGCGTGCTGCTGTTTGCAGTCAGCTACGTCTACCAGCGCGACTGGCTCAAACTGCGCGAGAGAAACGGAGAAAGCCATGAAGCTTAGCGCCGGACTTGTACTGCTTACCCTTGTAGCCGTGTCTCCGGACGTGCGGTATTTCCGCTATCAGCGCCCTCTGCCAAAATCCTCCGGGCAAAGCTGCATGGCGCTCGACGCTGGCGTCTTTTCTCACGCCGCGCCGCAGCTTGCCGACCTTCGCCTTTACCGCGATGCCGCGGAGACTCCTTTCGCGCTTCCCACGGCCGCCCCGGTTGTGAGCGTTGAGAAGTCCATCCCGACGCTGAATCTGGGCCTGCGCTCCGGCCAAACCGTCTTCGACGCAGCTTTGCCTGAAGGGCATTACAGCGATCTCCAGCTTTCGGTCACAGGTCAGAACTTCATCGCTTCGGTTACGGTCAGCGGCAGTCAGGTGGAGACAGCAAACGCCGCAACAACCATCGGGACTTACACCATATTTGACCTGACAGGCCAGAAGCTGGGCCGCAGCACGGTCCTCCATCTGCCTGAATCAGACTTCCGCTATCTGCATTTCCGCATCAAAGGCCCCATTTCCCCGCAGAGCGTTACAGGACTCACGGTGATGCGTTTGCCGTCGAGCCAGCCCAAGTATGTGGTTGTCGCCCAGAATTCTCAGGTAATACAGAAGGGTCATTCTTCCCTCTTCGAATTTACGGTACCAGCTCATCTTCCGGTAGATCAGGTTGTCTTCGCTCCCAGCGCATCCCCAGCCCAATTCAGCCGCGATGTCACCATCACGGCCACTCCGATTCTCTCAAAACGGGAAAGAGAATCGGTGATGCCCCCGAGCCCGGTTACCTCCAATGGAAATCTCTTGCGGGTTCACGGTGTTCAGGCCGGCCAGCGGATCGATGAAGAACGCCTCGCCCTCGACGCTCCCTGGGTAAATTTCAGCACGCCTGCAAAATGGGAAGTTGTTATCGAGAATGGAGACGATGCGCCGTTGTCTCTTCAGTCCGTGCGGCTCCAGATGATTGAGCGGGATCTCTGCTTCGACGCAGACGCCACTGGCAGCTACACGCTCTACTATGGCGACCCGGCGCTCGATGCTCCGCGTTACGACTACGCCACGCTCTTCGCGCTCCAGAGCAACGCATCCTGGATCGCGGCGGGGCCGGAACAGTTGAATCCCGCCTATCAGCCACGCCCCGACTCGCGCCCCTTCACCGAGAAGCATCCGGCTTTGCTGTGGATGGCGTTGGTCGCTGTGATTGCACTGCTGGGACTCGTAGCATTGCGCTCGGCGAAGCCTGCCGCACAGCCTCCAAAATAGAAGAAGCAAGCCTGGCAATCTCTCATATCTATTGTGTATTCAATAGTTTATCGGATAGACCGGGCCGGAAAACTCCAGTTTCCATCAAAATGTACCAGTTTTGTGACGAATCTTGTGAATCTCAAGACATAGTTTTTGGCCCTTCGGCCGGCGCTTTATTCCGCGAAAAGTGCATCTCGAAAGCCACATAGCCGATTTCCCGCCTCTGGCCTCGGGCGCGAAAGTAGGCTAGCCTCAAAACATGATCTTTACCAACCCAGCAGAGTTGGCGTTGAACGAGTTAACCCGGGAGCCGCTGGTGCGCTTCAGTGTTCTGGCGCTCAGTTCGATCTTTTTTCTGGTAGATCCCTTTGCCGCGGTTGGGTCGTTTCTCGCCATTACCGAGGACGCCAGCCCGGAGCGGCGCAAGCGCATGGCGCGCAAGGGCGCTCTCACCTGCTTCATCGTTCTGACCAGCTTTGCCGTGGGCGGGCAGTTGATCTTCAGGCTGCTGGGTATCACTCTGCCGGCCTTTGAGATAGCCGGCGGACTGATTCTATTGCTGATTGGCCTCGATATGCTGGAGGCCAAGCGCTCGGCGACGCAGGAGGCCATGGGCGATACCGAAGAGGCCGCGCACAAGGAGGATGCCGGAATTGTGCCCTTGGGGATTCCCATGCTGGCCGGGCCGGGCGCAATTTCCTCAGTAATGGTACTGGTGGGCCAAGTGCCCAGGCTGTGGCATTGGGAGATGGGCGCGATTCTGGGCTCCATCGCCCTGACCGCGCTGATATCTTATTGGGTGCTGGCCGGGGCCGGCCGTGTGCGCAGTGTGATGGGCGAGACCGGCATTCGCGTGCTCGTGCGCGTCATGGGGCTGCTTCTGGTGGCCCTCGCCATGCAGTTTTTCGTCAATGGACTAACGGACTTGGGCCTGATTGCTCGCACCTGAAAGCGGGTTTCCCACATTCCCACAGACAGTGCACTTGCAATGTTACTGGAGTGTTGGTATTCTCAAAAAGTTGCAACAAGGCTGCAGCGACACTGATTGTGTGTCGTTTGCAAACAGGAGTGGCATGTGCTACTCTTTGAAAGTTGCAGAGTGAGATGTAGAGCCTCCCGGTGGCCGATTGGCCTGCCCCGTTGAGGGAAGTGGGAAGCAAGTTGTAATGCTGGTTCGTTGGGTCAGGTGAGGCAAGTGCCCCTGAACCCCTGTAGGGAAACCCTCAGAGAACAAGCTATTGCAAGACCCAGGAGGGAATCTCCTGCGAGCCTCAGCGGCTCGGGCATGGTTTGCTGGTCGTTCATTGATATTTAGCGCTGCGCGACGCTTTTGAACGGGAGTCTTCCCGGACAGGCAGATCGGCTTCACACGCGAGGAACAGACCGTCAACGGTGAGTTGGAACGGCCTCGTGTGTAGGAAGAGATCAAGCTTGACATGAAGGATGAAGTTCGATATGTTTGAAAGGTTCGCGCAAAAACGCCGGTGGATGCAGTGCAACGCGATGCTGGCGAGCGCAACAAGTTCGAGGACAACCTGGTGTAACTCACCGGGCCTCGATCCAAAAGGGCGCCGCTCAGGCGGATGTCTCTCAAGGATCTTTGACAATTAGGTTGAACATGCCAGTCGTGAGAAAAGATCAGGTTTGGCTTGATCATTCTCACAAGTAAGGCATCATGTGTTTTCGAGCGCATGATGCAGCTGAACCCATCCGACCTCCGTCGGTTTGGGCGAGGCAAACAGTTTCAAACGAGAGTTTGATCCTGGCTCAGAATCAACGCTGGCGGCGTGCCTAACACATGCAAGTCGAACGAGAAAGTGGTAGCAATACCATGAGTAAAGTGGCGCACGGGTGAGT
>JBEKSE010000066.1:0-10834 GCA_049517315.1 Occallatibacter sp.
TTCTCTAGTTCTTTTACTTTATGTAAGCAGTTGTAAACAAAATGGTTGCGGGAGTAGTTCAGTGGCAGAACGTCAGCTTCCCAAGCTGAATGTCGCCGGTTCGATCCCGGTCTCCCGCTCCAAATCATTCTTCCAGACCCTCAGGCTTCTGTCTGCACAGTCCGCACTTGCACTCAACAATAGATGTAGCCTTCTGCAAGCTCAATAAAGCTCTCAAGATCCTTTGCCTTCCATTCTTCGCTTCTCTGAAGTTCTCTGGCAAGGAGGCTCGCAACCACAGGCGCAGCTTCAATGGCGGCTCGCGCATCCATAAAGAGTGCGCGGGTACGCCGCGCCAGGACATCCTCCACGGTTCGCGCCATTTCATAGCGCGCTGACCAGACAACTTCGCGCAGGCGAAAAGGAAGTCGCGGATGAAAAAGGGCATCCAGGGCTGCATTTTCGCTTGAGAGCGCCTGAAGCATGGGCAGATCCGAGCCATACACGCGCTCCCATGCGGGCATCACGTCAGGATCCGCAACCCACCCGTGAAGTCTTAGTTCCAACGTCCGCGATGGCTGTTTGGGAAGCGATGCAACCTCGCTGGCGCGATTGATGGCATCCTGTCCCATGAGCCGGTAAGTGGTCCACTTCCCGCCGGTAACCGTGACCAGACCGGATCGCGTAACCAGAATGGTGTGGTCTCTTGATAACTGCGAAGTTTTGCCGCCGCCTTTGCGAACCAATGGGCGCAGGCCGGACCAGACGCTGAGTATCTCAGATGCATCGGGCGTGCGGCCAAAATAGCGGGTTATATGGTCGAGCAAAAATTTCTTTTCAGCGAGAAGCGCACGAGGCTCTGCGGGCGCGCTATCAACGGGCTCATCCGTAGTTCCCACGATGACGGCGCCTTGCCATGGAATGGCAAAAAGTACCCGGCCATCGGCAGTCTTGGGAATCATGAGCGCGGTATTTCCCGGCATGAATGAATGAGGCAAAACGAAATGCGTTCCCTGGCTCAGGGCGAGCAGCGAACCGCGAGCGGTGCCATCCATGGCCAGGATATCTTCTGTTTCGACTCCGCAGGCATTGACCACCACCTTTGCCTGCACGTCAAAGTCGACGCTGTCATCCCTGTCGCGCGCCTGGATGCCGATTACCTTTCCGCCGCGCCGCAAAAGGCTGACTGCCTCAACATAGTTGATGGCCGTACCGCCGAGATCCTGAAACGTGCGCAAAAGCGCGATAGCATAGCGAGCATCGTCAAATTGCCCATCGTGATAGAGGATGCCACCGCGCAGACCTTCCGGCATAAGTCCCGGCAGCTTCTCCATGGTAGTTTTCGCGGAGAGTAACTCCGATCGCCCAAGCGACAAACTGCCTGAGAGCATCTCATAAAGGGTCAGCCCGAAACCATAATACGGAAGCGACAAATAGTTAAAAGCCGGGACGACGAAAGATAGGTCGTGAACCAAATGCGGCGCGTTCCGTAACATGTGGCCGCGTTCCCGCAGAGCATCTACTACCAGCGTCAGGTTAAGTTGCTGGAGGTAACGCACGCCGCCATGCACGAGCTTGGTGCTGCGGCTTGAAGTCCCCTTGGCAAAATCGAAGCGTTCGACCAGCAGAGTACGATAACCGCGGGAGGCTGCTTCGACTGCCGCGCCCAGGCCGCTGGCCCCGCCGCCGATCACCAGCACATCCCATGGTTCAGTTTGCCGGCCAAGTTGCCGCAGAATTTCCGCTCTTATGATCATGGCCATAACTCTATTCTTGCTTCCCAGCATTCGCAAAATAGACAAAGGATACGGTTGAAGTCTTAGTTACTGCAAAAAGTCTCTCAACCTAAATGTTTTCGGCCAAATTTCTCTCAGGCCCGCCTTTTGGGGGCTTGGCTCCTTGGTCGGACTCATAGGCCACACTATTGGCGAAGAAACTGAAGCAAAAAATGTGCCAGCCACAGGAGGTGGCTGGCACAGAGGTTTGTTGCTGGCTAGTAGATGATCTTCAGGCCGAACTGAAGGATGCGCGGCTCGAAGGTGCCGCCGATAGCAGCGCTGTTAGCGCTGACGGCGGTAGCGGAGGCTGTGCCCCCCGCAGTGCCAAACTCACTGGTCGAGGAGGAAGGATAGTAGAGGTTGGTGTGGTTAAAGACGTTGTAAGCTTCCGCGCGGAACTCGATCTTCAGGTTTGTGAACGGGGTGTTAAACCGCTTGTTGAGGTCCAGATCCGTCTCGTAGTAAAGCGGCAAACGGATCGCGTTGCGGGGCGCAGTGCCGAAGGGAGTGGAGATGATGGAATTGTTGTAGGTGGCGACAGCGGCAGAGGTTCCGGACTCGGGAGTGCTTGTATAGGTCGCCGGCAGCTGGAAGGCAGCCAAATTGATGTAATTAATGGTGCCGTTGGCTGGATTCCGTTGGCTCAGGCAGGAATGTCCTGAGTGGCACAGCTTGAGCGGTTGTCCAGGAACGATGTTGGGGCGATATTCGTTGGCTCCGCGATAAGTAGCGGAGATTTGCGGCGAAACCGCGTTTGCGGTTTTCGGACCGTATGTGATGTTGTAAGGCGTTCCGCCCTGCGCGGTGTTAATGGCGCTGATCTGCCAGCCGCCCAGGATAGCGTCCACGACCGGGTTGGCGCTGGCTAAATTCTGGCGTCCATGCCCCACCGGGAGATCATAGACTAGGCTGGTGATATTGGCGACCGGCAGGTTGTAGTCCGATTGTCCGTAGTCCGCTCTCAGGTTGTTGGCGTCCTGCGGCGAAGGGGAGTTGCCTTCAAGCGAGGCGCTCGCGTTGTCGAGCGAGTGCTCCCAGGTAAAGGAATTGAGCAGAGTCAACCCTTGGACAAAACGCTGCTCGTAGCGGACTTGCAGCGCGTTGAAGTGAGAGTAGAAGCCGTTGAAAGCCTCAGTGATATCTCCGTAAACGAACTGCGTTCCCTCCTGGGTCCCCCATGTTGAGTAAGGACGGGTGAATCCTGTGCCCAGCAAAGAATTGGACGGATTGGCGACGCCGGCCGAGAAATTGCCCTGGTTGGCGTTCATGAAGCCTTGCAGCTTGACTCCGTGGTTGGCGACATAGGCGATGTCCAGCAGCGTGTTCTTGGCGAGGGATTTTTGCACGCTGAGGAAGTAGCTCTCGACGTAGCTGTCTTTGGTGTTGGAGGGGATATAGGTGACATTGTCGGTTCCGGGATTGAAGTTGGTTGGCACCACCAGGTTTGACGGGAAGCCCTGATCCATCGTCACGTAGCAGGTGGTGGCAGGGGCGCCGTTGGGGCAAACAGGGGTGCTCGCTGCGGTGGGATTAGGCTGCGTTACGGCGACAAACAGCGCATTGGGCGCATTGATAGGCAGGATGTCGCCCGAACCGGCGCGGGTGTAGTGGACAAAGCTGGTGCCGTAGCCGCCGCGAATGGCGATGGTTGGCGTCAGGGCGTAGGCAAAGCCGATGCGTGGCGCATAGTCGCCCAGCGAGGGATTGACCAGCGTCTTGCCGTAGGTGCCGCTGCCGCTGGAGGGGGTCATGAAAGTTCCAGCCGTGGCGTTTGGGGTGATTGTCAGCATGGAGGGTGAGGTTGCGTTGCCGTTGAAGTTGGAAAGATCGTTGTTGGCCGCCGAGTAGGGGGAGCCGTACTCCCAGCGCACGCCAAGATTGAGGGTCAGCTTGGAGTTGATCTTCCAGTCATCCTGGGCGTAGACGTTGTCCATCGATTGCAGCAGGTGGGCCTTGAAGTATGTGGCCAGCGAATAACCGTTAGTGGTCCCGAAGAGAAAGTCGGACCAGTATGTATCGGAGGTCGCGCCCGCACTGGCGCAGGCGCTTCCAGCCGACGCTGGACACTGGCTGTAGCCGCCGGAGTAGGAGAAGCCGCCAAAGAGCGGATTCGAGTCCTGAACTTCCATCCAGATGTGCTCGTACTCATAGCCGAACTTCAGCGAATGCTTGCCCTTGATCCATGAGAAGTTCACCTTGGGGTCGAGCAGCGAGGGGTTTTGCCACTGCGGATTGGTGTTCTGGCGTCCAAAGGTGCTGAAGCTGCCGCTGAAGGTGGTGGTGGGCAGACCGCCGGCGACGGTGGGGTCGGTGGGCAGGCCTGGTATCGTGATCGCGTTGTCTCCAATCGATAGCGTGTACTTGCCGGCCTTGGTGTCCGACAAGCCGAGGCGCACGTCGAGAACTTTATTGGAACTGAAGAGATGAGTGTAGCCGAGCGCAACCTGCTGGTCGAGAATCTTCTGCCGCCCGTTGCCGTTGCCTTGTCCATCGAGCGGCAGAGGCTCTGTGGGGTGGTTGATGCCCGTCTCTTTACGATCACTGACCTTGAGGAACCATGAGCTCTTGTCGTTCTGCTGGAAATCAATGCGCAGGTCGCCCTTGTCTGACTTGTCGGTAAAAGGCGCGTTGGTTGCGCAATCGTTTGAGGCCAGACCGATTGTCGATCCGGAAGTGGCAATGCCGGTGCTGCCGGGGGCGATCAGGCACTGCGACGGCAACTGGGCGAAGAATCCAAGAATCTGCTTTGAGACGGGATTGATGGCCGAGGTGGGAATCGGCGTGCCAGCCTTGTAATAAGTAGGCGTGGGATTGTTCGCCGTCAACGGATTCATAACATCGACTGCCAGCACGGGGTTGGGACTCGACGCGGTTCCAGCGACGATGCCTATCTCGTTCTCAGTGGGGACGGTAAAAACGACGGTCGGCGTAAGCGTCTGGCGGAAGCCCTCGTAATCGAGGAAGAAGAAGAGCTTGTTCTTCAAAATCGGCCCGTTGAAGTTAACACCGAACTGATTGCGATCGAATGCGGGTTTCACAATCGTATGCGTTCCGCTGATGGCGTGGATGTAGCCGAAGGCGTTCAAATCGGTGTTACGAAGAAACTCATAGAGCGTGGTGTGGAAGCTGTTGGTTCCGGCTCTCGAAGCTACGTTGATGGTTGCGCCTGCGGAGCGTCCGTACTCGGCGCTTTCGTTGTTGGTCACGACCTGGAACTGACTGATCGAGTCCGGCGGGGGCTGAATGATCTGGTTGTCAAAGCCCTGATTGCTCTCGCCGTAAGCGTTGTTGTCCATGCCGTCAAGCAGGAAGTTGTTAAACATGCTGCGCAATCCGTTGATGTTGTACGCTCCCGCGCGCACCAGGCTGGTGACGGCAGTGGTGGTGGCGGCGGTGGGCGCCTGACGCGACCCGGTTACCAGGGCCAGCAGGTCGGAGTAGTTGCGGCTAACCAGCGGCAGGGCTTCGGTCTGATACCCGGAGACGGATTGACCACGTTCGCTAGTTTCAGTCTCAATCTGCAACGCTACATCACTGACCTCGACGGTAGTGGCATCGGCTTGTCCGACCTTGAGGGTCAGGTCAATGCGCAGGCGTCCAGCCACCGAGACGGTGATGTTCTTGGCCTCAGCTGGAGCGAAACCAGGCGCACTGGCCTTGATGTTGTAGACGCCTACACGGAGAGAGGGGACTTCATAGTCGCCCGCGCCGTTCGACGTTACGATGGTGGGAATTCCGGTCGCATTGTTTGTGACCGAGACATACACATTGGGGATTGCGGCCCCACTGGAGTCGTGGATGGACCCTACCAGGCTTCCATCTTCGTACTGTGCGTAGGCGCCCAGCGCGGGAAAAACAAACAACAGTGCCATGACCAGGCGAATCCACCCGGATATGCGCACTCGTTGTCCAAATAACCAGTTCATCGAAATCATACTGCCTCCAAGAATTCTGAGTCACAGCTGTGTTCCATCCATTCTTTGCCACTCTGGTTAAGGTCCGATAAAATAAGGCAAAAGCAATAAACAAATCTGCCCCAGGAACACGCCCGTATCATACGCTCAGAGCGTAGCCGCGCAAGGAGTGACTAAGGCTTGTATTTAGCGGTGGAATTCTCGAATTCCTTTTCCGCGCAAGCAAACTTGTAACTCTGGACTAGGAGTGTCAGGAAAAAACTGGTCAAGCCTCGATCCACCGCAGAAGAGCGAGCCAGCCGGCCACGGCTTGTCCGACGAAATTTCCCGCGCATCGCCTGCTCGCGGCGGACTTTGCCGCCAGCGTGCGCCGCTATAGCCTACTATGTTCAGGAGCGCAAGCGCGAACGTTATCATTTGTGAAACATCGAAAAATCTGAAAGAGGAGAACGTATGAAGAAGCTATTGGTCGGCAACGCTCCTTGTTCCTGGGGTACGATGGAACACCAGGACAACAGCCAGCAGATTCCATTCGACCGCATGTTGGACGAACTGGTTGAAACCGGCTACACCGCAACGGAGCTGGGCGACTGGGGCTATTTGCCCACGGAAGCGGCTGCGCTGAGTGCGGAACTCAAGAAGCGCAACCTCGCCATGCTGGGCGCGTTTGTGCCGGTGGCCATGAAGTATTCCACCACCCACGCCGCAGGCGTCGCCAACGCAGTCAAGACGGCGCGCCTGCTGGCCGCCGTGGCCACGGCTCCTGCGCCTTGCCTGGTGCTATCGGACGACAACGGCACCGATCCTGTGCGCACCAATATGGCCGGACGCATTACGCCGGAGATGGGTTTGAGCACGGCGGAGTGGAAGGTTTTTGCCGGCGGCGCAGACCAGATTGCCAAGGCGGTCTTCGACGAGACAGGCCTGCGAACGGTTCTTCATCACCACTGCGCGGGCTACGTTGAGACGCCGGATGAGATCGCCAAATTCCTCGAGCTGACCGACTCGCGGTATATCGGGCTGGTCTTCGATGTGGGCCACTATTACCACGGAACCGGCAGCGAAGATTGCGATGTTACAGCGGCTCTTGATCGCTTTGCCGAGCGGGTCTGGTACATCCATCTCAAGGACCTGGAGCCCACGGTCGCCAGGCGCAGCCGGGACGAGGAGTGGGACTACTTTACCGCCATGCGTAACGGCCTCTACCCCGAGCTGGGCAAGGGCTGCGTGGACTTCCCGGCGATGCTGCGCTGGCTGAGCGCGCACAACTACAAGGGCTATATGCTGGTTGAGCAGGACATTCTGCCTGGCATGGGCACGCCCAAGGAGAGCGCAGCGCGCAGCCGCGAATATCTGCGCTCGGTGGAAAAGTATTTTGCGTGAGGCGTAGCAGCTTGACCTGTTTTGAGTGGGTGCCCCATCCTTGGCGCGTTCTTGTTTTTGCGCCAAGGGTGGGAAGCGAATTTTAGGTTTTCAGTTTTCAGAAAGGCACGAGGGGGCAAATTGAGTACGCAGAAACTACATATCGGAATCATCGGCGCCGGACGAATCGGACGAGTCCACGCGGAAACGCTGGCCTTCCGCCTGCCGGAAGCCCAGATTATCGCGATCACCGACCTCAAGCGCGAGGCCGCGCAAGCATTGGCTGCACGCTGCAACATTCTTAAGGTCGCCGCATCGAGCGACGAGATTCTCGCCGACCCGCAAATCGAAGCGGTGCTGATCTGCTCCTCCACCAACACCCACGCCGATCTGATTGAGCAGGCCGCCAAAGCAGGCAAGCACATCTTCTGCGAGAAGCCTATCGCCTTCAGCCTGGATGTGATTGATCACGCACTTGCTGCTGTGAAAACAGCCGGCGTGCAATTGCAGATCGGCTTCAACCGCCGCTTCGACGCCAACTTTGCGCGTGTCCGCCACGCTGTGGCCTCCGGCGAAATCGGCACGCCCAGCCTGATGCACATCATCAGCCGCGATCCAGCGCCGCCGCCACCCGCCTACGTTAAAGTCTCCGGCGGCATCTTCATGGACATGACCATTCACGACTTCGATATGGCCCGCTTCCTCATCGGCGACGAAGTGGAAGAGATTTACACGGCGGCGGGCGTAATGGTTGATCCGGAGATCGGCAAGGCCGGCGATCTGGATACCGCGCTGATCGTGCTGCGCTTCCGCAACGGCGTCATCGGCACCATCGACAACAGCCGCAAAGCTGTTTACGGTTATGACCAGCGCGTGGAAATTCTCGGCAGCGAAGGAAAAATCGCAACGGAAAACTGCTATCCCAATCAGGCTGTGGTCAGCGACGGAAAATCAGTGCACACGGACCTTCCGCTCAATTTCTTCATGGAGCGTTATACGGAAAGTTTCGCCGCAGAACTCAAATCCTTTGTCACCGCCGTGCGCGAGAAGCGGACGACAGCGGTCACCGGCATCGACGGGCGAATTCCCGTGGCAATGGCGCTGGCGGCGCGCAAGTCGTACGATGAGCACCGGCCCGTGCGCCTCAGCGAGGTGGGTGGATGAGACGATCCAGGCTGGTTTCCATCCTCACCGACGTGCATCTTTGGGTGCCCGCCGGTGTATTGATTCTGGGAATATTCCTTCTGATGAGCCTGAGGTGAATTCGTGAACGACAATCTGCTCGCCGCGCAAGGGCGCTCAACTCTATCCCTGCACAAACTGGGCGTCTTTTGCGGACTGGCCGCGGCCGTCTGGCTGGGCACTGCCGAAGCGCCCACCAAGCTGGTGAACGCGGGATTCTCGCCGTTTCTCATCTCCATGGGCATGGTGATGGGCGCGTTTGTGGCGCGCTGGACGGTTCCCACGCTGCTCAAGGGCACCGGGTTTCTGTTTGCCGATCTGCGCGATAAACCGCACCTCATCGTGTGGGCGCTGCTCGCGGGAATGTTGTGGGCCGTGGCCAACACGCTCACCATCTTCGCAGTGCGCAACGTGGGTCTGGCCATCGCTTTTCCGCTGTGGAACATCAATAGCCTGGTGGGCTTGTTCTGGGGCTGGCTACTCTTCAAAGAGCTGCGCGGCTCCGGCTTCAAGGGATGGGCGAAGGTGCTCGGTGGTGCATTCGCCATTGTTGGCGGCGCGGCAGTGCTCGCTTATGCCACGGCTAGCCAGTCCAATACGCCGGGCAAGGCTGCGGTGGGCATCGTCGCCGCGCTGGGCGCGGGCGTTCTGCTTGGCACCATGTATATTCCCTACCGCAAGGCCTATATCAGCGGCATGAACCCGCTCTCGTTCGTCACTATCTTCACCTTCGGCGAGCTAGCCACCGTCCTCACCCTGGGATCGATCTATATGGGCGGCGTCGGCCATGTCGTCAGCGAACTGCACCGTGCTCGGCCCATGCTTTTCTGGCCGTTCCTCGGCGGCTTCTGCTGGGTCATCGGCGACCTCTTCCAGAACTTTGCTGCAAAGTATATCGGAATCGGGCGCGGAATTCCGCTTTCCAACACCAATCAGCTTTGGGGATTGGCGTGGGGCGCGCTGGTCTTCGCGGAATTTTCCGGATTGAGCGTTTCCGGAAAAGCGCTCATCATCACCGGCTCGCTGGTGATGATTCTGGGCGCACTTTCCATCAGCATGGCTGACCCTGGCGCATCGGAGTTGGTGAACTGGAGGCAGGCTATGGACCGGGAATGTGACCGCTATGGCCTCGACACAAAACTAGTGGCCGAGGTCGTGGCAGGCGATGATCCGCTGGCCCAGCATCCGCCTGTGCGGCGCTGGTGGGAAGCTGTGATTATGTTGGCAGCGACGAGCGTCTTTGTCTGGCTGGCCATCGGCACGCGCAGCCAGCACCTCGCTATCAGCATGACGTGGATGATCGTTCTGGTGGTGGGCACCATTCTGCCCCTGGGAATCGTCGGGACTCTGCTCTGGCGGCGAACCCGCTTCTCATAGTTTGCATTCAACAAATCTCCGTGCCCCATCCTTGCGACTTTTTTCTGTCGCAAGGGTGGGATGCCACAAAATCCGGGTGCCCCACCCTAGCCGCGCTTTTGTTTTTGCAGCTAAGGCAATTCAGGGAATGCCGTGACCGTATGGACAGTTATACCGAGCAGACGATGCGATAAAGTTCACAGTCTCACAGTTTCACAGGAATAGGGGGGGAGGGGGGGGAGCTTTGTTGTTCGCTCTTCCCCTCATTCGACACTTTAGCTGTACGCGCTATCCTGCCCATCTCGAATCTCCAACTAGTATTGTGCGCCGACGGGGGATAATTTTCTGCAAACCGGGCGCGACTTCCGCAACGGTCAGGAAAACGCTTGTGTCGGCCGAGGTTCTAAAGCGCGCCGATTGTGGAATCGCCCTAGTGTCTGGCCTTGAAGTGCTCGATGCCTGATTTGGTATGCCGTTCTTTGGCAGGTGGCCCTGGTCTCATACAGCGTTTTATTCAGCGGAGGGTGCCCCCGGTCCCTCGCTTTCGGGGACCGGGGATGTCGAGGCACTGGACTGTAGATCGCGCATCCATTCGGGTAGTTGCCAACCTCTCTCGCGGGCTGTCCATTCGGATTCGATCTCTACGATTCCGCGCATACCCCTCTGATAGTGGAGAAAACTCGACCACTTCCAATCCTCTGGCTTTGCCACCAGCCCTCGACGAACCGGGTTCCGATGGATGTAGCGCAACTTCTCCACAAACTTCTCGTGGGTGGAAATGTTGAAATCATAATAGTGCGCCTGCCAGAACGGCCTTTGGCGGCTGCGCATCGAAACCGACAGCTTAAATGCCTGTACGGCCCTTGATAAGAGCCCGCGTTGAGGCTCATTGACCAGCAGATGCACATGCTCGGGCTTCACGACATAACCGCCAACCACAAAGAGATAGCGGCGGCGAACCCGCTCCAGCGCATCTTCAAAGAGATCCTTGGCCGCGTCCGGGGAAAGGTAAGGCCGACGCCGGAAACAACTGAAGGTGAGAAAGTGAAACTCCCCTGTTTGCTGATATCGGATGCGCGCGCCTTTCATGCACAACGAGAATACTCTAATCGGCGGCGGTTTGGGCAGTGTGACGCTTCCATCCCCGGTCCCCAAAGGCGAGGGACCGGTGGCACCCTCGACTTGATAAAATCCTGCTTGAGACCGGGGCCACGCAATATAAAAGGGCGCCCCTTTCGTGTAAGCTGCGGTTGCTGTGCTGAA
>JBEKSE010000067.1:0-10735 GCA_049517315.1 Occallatibacter sp.
AACAGTTGTAGTTTCATGAGGCCTGCGCCCTGTGACGTCGGCATACAAAATTCGGTTCGGTTTAAGGGCATCCAGTGCTTGAGCGCGAGTGATTGTTGACAATGGAATCTTGATTCGTTGCACCCAGGGCGCTGGTGAATTGTTCAACCGTTTCCAACTCAGATATAGAAACCGACTCGATGCCGGACCATTCGCACATGGGCCAGAGAAGACCGGCTGCGCATCTTCCGAGATGCGCATCGCTAGTTCACATTCGAAGATGGTCTTATTCCTTTGTTCGCGTCCGGGGATGATGTCCTGCTCGGTCGTCTGTAGGCCGAGGGTTGTCAGTTCTCCATCATGCAGTGGACCGGGAACGGTTCCAAAAATCAAACGAACCTGAATCTTGCCTGCTTCCGGGTTCTTTGCATCGGGTTTCATTTGAACTCCGCGGGGGCCATTGCATGGGGCGCGGTCACGGCCTCGTCCAACTCCTCGCCGGCTGAATCCATGGTCTTGCCGCGCAGGGCGCTGGACACGGCGGCATCCATCATCAGCTCGGCAAAGCGGCGCGTGGCGTGGTCAAGAATAAGTGTCGCCTCACGGATTGCAGCCGAGTTCTCACTCTGTTTGACCTTCTTCAGATAGTCGCTGGCAAGGCTGATGGCTTTCTGCTCATCGCTGGTCAACTGCGCCCACGCCGGACTCCGCGGCGCGCGCTCGACCGCCGCAAGAATTGTCTCTGCTTCGTTGCGTGCCTCGATGAGCAATCGCTTGGCAAAGTCCGCTTCGGCGTTGTCGAATGAATCGAGAATCATGCTTTCGACCTGCTGATCGGTGAGGCCATAGGTCGGCTTGACTTCAATCTGCGCGGCCAGGCCGCTGCGCTGTTCCCGCGCCGTGACGTGCAAAATTCCGTCGGCGTCAATGAGAAACTTGACCTCTATGCGCGGCAGGCCTGAGCTCATCGGTGGAATCCCCTTCAGATCGAAGCGCGCCAATGACCGGCAATCGGCAGCGAGTTCCCTCTCACCCTGCACTACGTGAATGGCGACGTTGGTCTGGCCATCGACACCGGTTGTGAAGTGCTCGGTGGCCGAAGCAGGAACCGTGGAGTTGCGCTGAATGATCCGCGCCACCGTTCCGCCCAGCGCTTCGATGCCGAGCGAAAGAGGAGTGACATCGAGCAACAGCATCTCTTCAGTGGACTTGGATGCGCCGGAAAGAATGTCGGCCTGAACCGCCGCGCCGAGCGCTACAACTTCATCGGGATTCAATTCAATATGGGGCTTCTTGCCGCGTGCAGACAGATGAAAGAGTTTATCCACAAGCTGCCGCACCGCGGGAATGCGCGTGGAGCCTCCGACGAGCACCACTTCGTCAATCTGCTCGGGAGTGATGCCGGCGTCGGCCAGCGCCTGCTTGCAAGGCCCCGCCGTGCGCGCGAGCACCGGCTCGATAAGCAGCTCGAAGACTTCGCGCGGAATCTCCCGCTGGTAACGGTCGCCGTTGGGCAGCTCGATGTCGAAGCGTGCCATCGTCTCAGTGGAGAGCAGAATCTTGGCTTCGATGGCGGCCTTGCGCACGGCCTGAACCGCACCTGGATGCAGCCGCAGATCGACTCCATGCTCGGCATGAATCTCGTTGAGCGCGATGGCCATCATCAGGTTGTCGATGTCGTCGCCGCCCAGATGCGTGTCGCCGTTGGTGGACTGCACCTCGAAGATGCCGTCGCGCAGCTTGAGGATGGAGATGTCGAAGGTGCCACCGCCGAGATCGTAGACGGCGATGGTTCCCTCTTTACCGCGATCAAGGCCATATGCCAGCGCGGCCGCGGTGGGCTCGTTGACCAGGCGCAGCACTTCAAGGCCGGCCATGCGCCCAGCATCCTTGGTGGCCTGGCGTTGCGCGTCGTTGAAGTAGGCGGGCACGGTGATGACGGCCTGCGTGACGGGCGAGGAAAAAAAACGCTCGGCGTTGCGCTTGAGCTGACGCAGAATGTAAGCGGAAATCTCCGGAGGAGTAAAGCGAAGTTCACCCAACTGAATGCGCGGGACTTCATTGGGATCGGGCGGGCCGGCTTTCGGATCGGAGGCCAGATGGAAGGGAAACAGTTTTAGCTCGCTCTGAATCTCTTCGAGGCTGCGGCCCATCAGCCGCTTGACGGAGTAGATGACCCGCTCCGGCGTCTGAATAAGCGCCTTGCGCGCGCTGTTGCCCACGGTGACCGTGGGACGGCCTCCATCCGCTGGAACTGGATCGAGCGCAACTACTGACGGCACAAGATTGGAGCCGTCCGCGCCGGGGATGACCATCGGCGTGTCATTTTCCATATAAGCGACCAGGGAGTTAGTGGTTCCCAGGTCAATTCCAACTACGCGTCCTTCCGCCATGATGTTCTTTCAATCTCCCAAAGTTTCGCTCACGTCGCGGAGCAGATTGCTGAGGTAGCGCCGGCGATCGAGCAGGGCAACCATTTTGTTTTGCGCGGCTGGGCGCGCGGTCTGACCGCCCTCGTCCCATGCCGTCCACTCAATGCGCAGATCCTTGTCTACCGCCTCTAGCAAGTCGTGAAATTTTTGCTTGGCCTGAGTCAGGCTTGCCTGAAGTTCGGGGTCTTCTTCGCCCATCTTGCGTGCGGCGCGCATCTCTTCGAGCTGCATATTCAACTCGAAAACCTCTTCGAGCAGGTCGGCAGGAACGCGCGAAGGGTCTATGCGATTCTTCCCGCTACGCTCTTCCCCAATCTCAGCGCCTTGGAGCTTGAGCAGATATTCAGTGCGGCGTAGAGGGTCTTTGAGAGTGCGATAAGCGTCGTTGAGCAGCGCCGTATCTGCCAGGCTCCACTGCTTCTCGTTCTCCAGGGCGCGGGCAAATCGGTCGGGATGGAGCTTGCGGCTGAGTCGATGAAATTCAGCTTCGAGCGCGTGCAGATCGAGATTCAGCCTGGGTTCCATGCTGAAGACGGAGAAATAATCGCCGCCGGGCGGAGGCTGAATTTTGCTGCAATGCGGACAAAAAAGCGTGAAGTCGTTGTGGCCAATGGAGCAAGACCAACAGGCGATGGGGACAGCAGAATCTAAGACTTTCAACATAGTTTCACTCTTACGAAACTGAATGTTCCTACGAAAACGACGAGCCGCAGCCGCAGGAGTGCGTGGAGTTGGGGTTGATGAAGTTGAATCCCTGGCGGATCAGCGTCTCCTCATAGTCGAGCGTCATGCCGTGCAGGTAGAGGAACGACTTGGGATCAACGAATACGCGCACGCCGTCGAATTCGTAGATGCGGTCGCGCTCACGGGGCTGCGTGTCGAACTTGATGGAGTAAGAAAGGCCGGAGCATCCGCCGCCCATCACGCCAAGGCGCAGTCCGCCCTCCGTGGGCGAGATGCCTTCCTTGGCCATAGCTTCACGGATGCGCTTGATGGCCTTGTCCGTGACTTGCAGTCCTTGCGTAGGCGCCTGCAGCAAGCCACCTGCGGCGGTGCCAACCCCGCCTACGGCGGACGCTTGCGGTGTGGCAGACTCCACCTTCGGCAGCGCCTGCGGCGCGGCTGTTGCTGAGCTTCCAATTGTCACAACGTTCGACATAATCGCCTTCTTACTGCGCGGTTGCAGTGGCAGTCTCGGCCACTTCGCCCACGCCGTTCTTTTTCTTCCAGTCGCCAATGGCGGCGCGAATAGCGTCTTCGGCCAGCACGGAGCAGTGAATCTTGACCGGCGGCAGCGAGAGTTCCTTCACAATGTCAGTGTTCTTGATAGCCAACGCGTCGTCGACGGTACGGCCCTTGATCCACTCGGTGGCCAGCGATGAACTGGCAATCGCCGAGCCACAGCCAAAGGTCTTGAACCTGGCCTCTTCAATGACTTGTGTCTCTGGGTTGACGCGGATTTGCAGCCGCATTACGTCGCCGCACTCCGGCGCACCGACCAGACCCGTGCCGACTTGGGTTGAGGTCTTGTCGAGTTGGCCCACATTGCGGGGGTTGTTGTAGTGGTCAATGACTCTGTCGCTGTATGCCATGTGTACCATCCTTCCGCGGGGGAAGCCGCGGTGTACATTCGTTGGATTCGGCAAGCCTGCCGGCCGAATCAGAAAACTCGATTGCTCGCCCGAACATTCCCACAAGGGCTAAAGCCCACACTTCCAATCTGGCATTTGCGGCACGACTAAAGTCGTGCCCTTTCAAAACTCTCCACTACCCGCGCCGGAGGCATTTAGCCCCACCGCAGGTGGTTAGTGCGCGGCCCACTGAATCTTGGTGAGGTCGATCCCGTCCTGCACCATCTCATAGAGCGGTGAAAGCTGGCGCAGATGCTTGACAACATCAATCACTTTCGCAGCCACGTAATCCACTTCTGCCTGAGTGTTGAATCGGCCCAAACCAAAGCGAATGGAACTGTGGGCCACATCGTCGCCGAGTCCCAATGCCTTGAGCACGTACGATGGCTCAAGCGTCGCGGAAGTGCAAGCCGAACCACTGGAAACCGCAATGTCGTTGATGCCCATCAGCAGCGATTCGCCCTCGACATACACAAAGCTCATATTCAGATTGCCGGGCAGGTGATGATCCATGGAGCCGTTGACATGAACGTAGTCCAACTCGGATTCGAGCTTGTTCTTGAGCCGGTCGCGCAAAGCGGTCAAGTGTGCCGATTCGGCCTTCATCTCCTCCTGGGCAATCTCGCAGGCCTTGCCCAGGCCAACGATGCCAGGAACGTTGAGTGTGCCGGACCTCATGCCGCGCTCGTGGCCGCCGCCGTCAATCTGCGCAGCAATTTGCACGCGCGGGTTGCGCCGGCGAACGTAAAGCGCGCCCACACCTTTGGGGCCATAAATCTTGTGCCCCGAAAGCGAGAGCACATCGATGTTGTCAGCGATCACGTCGATGGGGACCTTGCCCACCGCCTGCACCGCGTCGGTGTGGAAGAGCACACCTTTTTCATGACAAAGCTTGCCGATCTCGGCGATAGGCTGGAGGACGCCGATCTCGTTATTCGCCGCCATGATCGTGACCAGAATCGTCTTCTCGTCCATCGCCCGCTTCAAGTCTTCGAGGTCGATGAGGCCATCGGCCTTTACGGGAAGATAAGTGATGCGATAGCCGGACTTCTCCAAGCGCTTGCAGGTGTCCAGCACCGCCTTGTGCTCGGTGACCTGGGTGATGATGTGGTTGCCGCGCTCGCGGTACATTTCGGCGATGCCCTTGATGGCGAGGTTGTTACTCTCGGTGGCGCCGGAGGTAAAGATGATTTCCTTGGCGGTGGCGCCAATGAGCCGCGCAATCTGCTCGCGCGCTGCTTCGACAGCCGCTTCCGCCTCCCATCCAAAAGAATGATTGCGGCTGGCCGCGTTGCCAAATTTGACGGTGAAGTAAGGCATCATCGCTTCCAGCACCCGCGGGTCTACCGCGGTGGTGGCGTGATTATCCATATAAATCGGCAAATGCAAGCCTGCCGGAACTTCTACGGAACTGGTAAAGTTGCTCATCTTAAGTCTCCATCCTTATCGATTGCTCTTCCGGGCCCTGTTCGTTGCGGCACGGAGGGGGAAAGCTTTCGTTACAACGTCAATGCGACCAGTGAACTCGTATCGCGCGCGTGGCCGTGAGAGTGTTCGTGTTCTGCCAGATCTTGAATGCTGATGCTCTTCAGCACTCCGGCAATGGTGTCGTTCACCCGCGCCAATGGCTCGCGAATGGTGCAGCTAGGGGTGAGTTCACAACCGGTTTTGCCCTTGGTGCAGGAGGTGATGAAAAACGGCCCGTCGATGGCGAGAATCACCTCGTAGGCTGAAACCTCGCGCGCTTCCCTGGCCAGCGCGTAGCCGCCATTCATGCCGGCGTGCGAACGCAACAGGCCTGACTTGGTCAACTGCTGCAGAATCTTGGCCAAAAGTTGCGCGGGAATCCCGTAGGCGTCAGCGATGTCCTTGGCGCTGAGCGCAGGCGTTTCGGGGTGCTCAGCGAGGTACTTGAGCGCCATCAGTCCATAATCGGCTTTTTTGGTCAGCTTAAGCATGGAATACCCGACTTCTTCGGTCCGAGTTCAGTATACGACCGTTTCTGTCGGGATTACAAGCCCTGCCAGGTTCGCATTTCTTAAATCTGTCCAAAACTGGGCGAGAGAGTTTTCGCGGATTGCAGATAATTTCCGAGGCTAGATGCAGACTGATGACTGGCAGAGCTTTGGGCCGCACCAGGGCCAATGCCGGGGTCGGCCCGTAACTCCTTATTCTGGAAGATTTTGCGCGTAAGTCGTTTGTTTAGAAGATTTTACAGCGCCAACCATGGTCTAACTATAACAAACTAAGTATTTTACGCCCAAGATATGGGTGGGGGTACCCGGAGTCCATACGCCCTCGTTTGCCTCCCTATCGGCACGACGGGAGTCGTCCTCTTGCAAAATCGCTAACTTATGGAGAGGTTCTTGGGGCGTGACAAATGTCACGGCACGACGGCGCGTGTGCCGCTAGCCTTGGCAGTCATCAACAACAATTGTGGGAACTCGGGAGCGAAAAGTGCCCGTGTTGATTCACCAAGCAAGGAGACGGCGGTGTGTTGGCGCCGAGGCGATCATAAGCAGATTGAACAGTTCATCACCAGGGAGATGGCGACCAATGGAGGCAGCTGGAGCCATAAGGCCAGGGTCACAGGACACTACTTAGCGGACGAAATCAGGCGCAATCTGAAGTAGGGCGCTGGCGCATCGCAAAAAAATAATTTCGCCGGGGGAACAAAATTTGGCAAAATGCCGTTTTCAATTGTTGAAAAGCCCGGTACAATTTGGCCAAAGAGGACAAGTTTTTTTCAACACCACGAGCAATGGCAACCGTCTGCAGACATCCCAGGGTACGCGTCGTCTCCCGGCACGAAGACACTGAATTTGTCGAGTGCCTGGATTGTGGCGAGGTCTTTGACTCCGAAGAATTTCGTGACATGGAGCTTGAAGCCGAAGCCAAAACAGAACCCAGCATGGAAGACGTCTAACGCTTCCGCGCCGGCCCTGGTTGACAGCGATGGCGGGCAAGGATTCCCGCTCTGCGCTGAGTCCCTGCGATGCGCGAGGAGATTTAAGGTTACTTTGCGACGTGTCCGTTGACGCCCATCCGCCGTGCGGCAAGCCACGCATAATGCAACCCTGATGCCACGGTCAGTCCGATGGTGGCATCAAGCGCCACCAGGCGAAAGGCCACTACCCATTGGGCCGAGGTGAGCTGTTGAAGCAACACAGCGGCCACCGCGGCGACCTGCGCCACGGTGTTGGCTTTGCCCAGGAGGCTGGGGCTGAACTCGCGGCGACCCGCCGCGGCGTATAGAATAGCCGCCACCACCAGAATGCCCACATCCCTTCCGAAGACCAGCACCGTGACCGTGGTTGGCATCAGCCCCTTGTGCAGGAGCACCAGAAAAAGCGTGCTGAGCAGCAGCTTGTCCGCCACCGGATCGAGGTACTCGCCGAGCACGCTGCGCTGTTTGAGCAGGCGCGCGAGCAAGCCGTCCAGCGCATCCGTCAGCCCAGCGGCCACAAAGAGGCAAAAACCCAGCAGATATTGGCCATTGAGGATAGCAGCCACCAGAAACGGAGCAAGGCAGATGCGCAACAACGTGAGGGCGTTGGGTGCGGTGCGATACCGGTTCAGCCGTTCCCTTACAGGGTTGTCCATATCTCACTCAAAACATTAATGAACGATGGTATAGCACAGCGGGTATTGCCCGTCCATCTTTTCCCGCCGGCCCGACCCTGATAGACTACCTAGAGTTGCTTTACAGGCGCGTAGCTCAGTTGGTTAGAGCGCTTCCTTGACACGGAAGAGGTCGCTGGTTCGAATCCAGTCGTGCCTACCATATTTATCAATGGTTTACCGCAGGTTTTCAGGCTTCCCCTTCCACGTCTGGGAACACCAAGGAACAGCAAGCCCAGAGCCCCTTTATTTTTCAGAATTGATTGAGACGGGAACAGGCTTTACCCCGCCATTGCTAGTAGCGGGTTGGCTCTGGACAACATCATTTGGACCACCTTGGTTTGTGCAGTCCGCTTGTCCTCGGTGAGCGCTTGAGTATACAGCTCTATCGTGATTCTGGCATTCGCATGGCGAAGGGAGTCTTGAACCACCTTCACATCTGCCCCACTGGACTTCAACAGCGAGGCGTAGGTACGCCTGAAGGTGTGCCAGCCAATTTGCTTTGTGATCCCCAGCGCGGCTGCCGCAGGGCGCACTCGGCGATTGAGCACCATATCTGGCCAGTAGGGTTTGCCACCGGCAGAAGCTGGGCTGGCGAACACCCAATCCTCTGGCCGATTGAACGGGGAACGGGCTTTAAGGTTGGCCAGAGCGTGTGACAGGCTTGGGTCCAGAGCCACCGGCTTACCGGAGGCTACCGTCTTCAACTTGCCCACATTCTGGTTCACTACAGACCGTCGAGGCTGAATTAGTCCAGCCACAAAATCGATGTCTGCCCATTGGAGACCGATCAACTCCCCTCGATGCAGCCCGGTAGCTGCTGCCACAAACGCCATTGACCGGAAAGGCTCCTGCAACTCAGCCAGAAGCCCTGTTAGTTTCTTCACATCGAGGATTTCCGGTTCTTTCTGGCGCTGTGCGCACTACTGCGATAACCGGACTCAGGCGCGTTTGCTGGGATAAACACGCGCTCTCAAGTTGGCTTGCAGAATTCTTCCCGGCAGCTTCAGCGAGAAGCTCTAAGCGAGAGGATTGTGTACGATCATCGCGAGTTCATACGAGGGTACACATACAGATAAGACTGCGCCACCCCGTGACAGAACTTGAACCGCGCTTGGAGGTAAGCGCCGTTCTGCGTTGTCTGGTCAACGAATACCAAATAAATCAGTCGTCTCGTTCAAGATTGTACAAAATGGAACTGTATGGCCTTTATCTCGATGTCATCATTGGGGTATGCCGCGTAAGCAGGCCGCGAAGGAACGTGGCGTTGACGTGCTCGCATTCGGCGGCGATAACAGTTAATCTCGGGACAGCGTCCATGGCTGTGCCTCGATTGCCGTTGCGATCCCTCAGTCTGCGGCGATCGCAAGGGGTCACCTCTGACGCCGAGTTTGAGGAGCGATAAGCTTTGACAGGGACACGAGAGGTTACGGATCAAATGCATTGCGGCACAATGGCAGGTGCCGAACTGAACGGAGAGGTCACTCAGATGACAACTGACTTGAAGCCGAGACCTCCTGAGAGGGAAAAGTCACCTTGGTTTCAAGTTGGACGGTTCCTGTTTCTAATCGCATTGGCAGTCGTCTTTTTTTTGCTAGGCCAAAGCATGGTGCGCCACCGCTTCCATCAAGGCAGCCGTATGGACCGATATGGCCACATCAAACAATAACGGGCACTAAGAGAGTCTTGGTTCCGGCTCCGAGTTATGCCAAGCTACGAGTTACTTAAGACGAGTATCCGAACGAAAGTCTCACTAATGAACTCTTTTGTTACGCGAATGACGACGTTGTCGATTATGCCTCGCCTATGACTTGGGTCGCCCGTAGCTGGAACGACCGGCAACTTGATGGGGCTTGGAGCGATCTCGCAATCGAACTGCTTTTGGCTTTGGCGAAGACATGCATTAGGCCCATCATAGCCCCCGGGGTTCTCTGAGAGACGAGAAACGCCTGTTGTTTACACATCTGCCCTGACATTCAGTTCAGGTATGAGGCTCGTCCGCAGCCCGGCGATAATTCAAGTTGACCGCGACCACGCGGAAGACGTTCAGCTTGAAGTTCTCAATCATGGGTTTGCTCCTGTCTCGTAGTTGAGCGTGGCGAGGGCAAGCCGGTATTGGTATTGCGCGTCGGTGTTGCCGATCGCGGCATCAGTCTGTTGAAACTGCGCTTGACTTAGCTCCACGATTGAGCTCAGTCCCAGTCGGTAGCGTGTCTGTGCCAGCGAGAGTGCGAGGTTTGCCTCTCTGAGAAGCTCATCGGTTACGGCGACCCGCTGATACGCAGTATTTGCCGCCAGCCACGCCGTACGCACGTCCCTGGCAATTCGATCGCGAAGATCCCGGCTCTGTTCTGAGGCTGCTTGAGCGCGAATAGAGGCTTCCTTCGCTTGGGCCGAGTAGAGGAAACCATTGAAGACTGGAATATTCATGTTGACGCCGATGGCGCCCCACCAGTTCGTAAGGTAGTACGCGGCGGGACGTATGGGAACGATTCCGGCGGTTCCCGCGGCACTGATGCTGGGCAGCATTTGATCGCGCTGTGCATGGCTAAACTTGACGGCTGCTTGCTGGTTATAAGTCAATGCTTGCAAGTCCGGTCGCTGTTGAAATGCAAGTTGCAGGAGTTGATCCGCATCCGTCGGAGGCGCTTGCACTGCTGCATCGTCCTGGACAAGGTCATACGTTGTCTGTCGATCGAGTCCCAGGACCGCATCCAACGCCGCCATCGTCGATTCAACATTGCCTTCGGCATCGAGTAGTAAAAGTTTGGCTTGCGACAGGTTGACATCGGCAAAGCTCAAATCGAGGGTCGATTTAAGCTTATTCTTTGTTAACTCGCTGATCTGTGTCTCCGTAGTCTGGCGGGTGCTGACGTTTTGTTCCGCAACCTTAAGCAGCGCCTGTGCCTGAAGAGCATTGAAGAATGCCTGATCGGCCGCAAGAACTATATCCTTGGCGGTCACCCAAAAGCGGCCACTTATGATCAGTTCAAAACCGGCCACTCTGAGGGGCTGAGACATACGCACTGACGGAGGCAATTAGCCTCTGTTGGCATGGGTAATGTCTTGAGC
>JBEKSE010000068.1:0-7205 GCA_049517315.1 Occallatibacter sp.
AGCCAGATGATTCTGGCAGAATGAGGTGATTTATGCCATTGTTGACTGTGACTTTAGGATCGGGTGCTACGCGATTTACTACGCTTCCCTTACGCGCTATGCAGTTGAGGGCGCGGCAGGGAGCGTCAGCATCGTTCATCGGCGACTCTTCGGCAGTTGCGACGACTACGGGAATCCCAGTCAAGGTGGCGAGTCCCACGGCTGACCCGACAACTATCGGCCCGTTCACCAGCGGAGCGATCAACCTGAACCAGTGGTACGCGATTGGGACTGCTGCCGATGTAGTCAACATCCAGTACACGCCGGAAGAGTAACGACAAAGCGGGATACGCCATAGGATTCCCTCACCCCACGTCCTGCAATCGCTCTCAGGGCAACTGTGAAGGCCGCTTTTGGGTGAAAATCGCTAGGAGGGCTTATGATATGCGGGTATGCCGGGTGCATCGAAGGGGGGCACGGGGTCGGCTGGGTCCTACTTATTGGGGCATCGAGTCAAAGAAAATTCTGCCGCTGGATTAGATCACAGCCAAGAGGCGCTGTACCTGTACGGCAGTCCACTGCCCACCGCGCCGTGTCGGTATGCCTCTATCATTTAGAACGGTTGCAACCCGGCGTAGAGACGGAGCGCCCTGGCCCTGTATATCCCTTACGACCGGGAGCAGGTCAGCAGCCCAGGCGGCAGTAGACGCCCGTCGAGCCTTGAGAGCAAGCGCAAGCCCCTGCTCTGATAGCGTGCCAATGTTCCAGCCCGGATGCGTTCCGCCCAGCTTGACGCCCCGCTCCCTTGCCACGGCCAGCGCCGCCTTAGTGCGGCTGGAGATTGCCTTCGCTTCATACTCCGCCATTGCCGCCATGATGTGAACGGTTAGCTCATTCGCTTCGGGAAGATCGGCAGCAACGAACTTGACCTTCGCTTCCATGAGCGCAGAGACAAAGGCGACGTTCCGGGCCAGCCTGTCCAGCTTGGCGACTATCAGGGTTGCATTGTAGACGCGGCAGAGGCGGAGAGCTTCGGCCAGCTTCGGGCGATCCTTGCTCTTGCCGGACTCAACCTCGATTAGCTCTTGCAGCGGCTCCCACTTGCCGCCGTCGAGGTAATCGGTCACTGCCTTGCGCTGTGCGTCGAGGCCCAGGCCGCTCTTGCCTTGACGTTGCGTCGAGACTCGCAGGTACGAAATGAACTTGCCGTGAGCCATTGAAAGCCCCTTTTCTTCCCCCATTACGTTTACTACGATGAAGGATGAATTAAATGTAACACCAAGCAGAGAACGTGTCAAGGGCTGTGTCAAGTGAGAGCTATCCCCTTTTTTATGTAGGCATTGCCCGTAAGAGACATATCCCTTAGAGGAAATAGACTCAACCCCATTCGACGAATGTACTATCTGTCTCTCGTGCATGGTTGCACGGTCAGCACGGTGTTTCACCTATACGCGATATACCCCCTATTACTACATCGGGGGGTAGGACCATGCAGACCATGCGACCATGCAGCGTCTTGATCTCGAAATACTGCGGGGGGAATCGCGGGTAGTCTAGGCAGAAAATGGGAGAGATTGACAGAAATCACGGGCGGCTGGAGTAGGCCAGAAACCCGTGATTCTGCGGCATTTAGAGTAATTGGCAGACAGTGAGAGAATAACTCTCGATCCGATTTACAAGCAGGAAGTCCGGGGTTC
Source organism: Occallatibacter sp. (assembly GCA_049517315.1). GTDB lineage: Bacteria > Acidobacteriota > Terriglobia > Terriglobales > Acidobacteriaceae > Telmatobacter. The sequence continues at coordinate 1,677 of JBEKSE010000068.1, forward strand.
AAGTCCCTGACCGCCCACAAAGACGAATTCAAATAACATGCATGGAAACGCAGAAAACTCCGGCTATAGCCGAAGTCTTCGTATTTTCCGGATGTTACTGTGCGGAGCTGCTGCCTATGACAGCCGCGGGCTTCTTTGCGCGAGGCCGGGCTGGGCGGCTCGCAGGAACGCCAGGCAGTTCCATGTTCTGAGCGCTTTCGGCCATGCGTAAATGGTGCTCCATCTGCTTTCGCGCCTCAACGGGGTTGCGCGACCGGATGGCGCGGTAAATCTCGCGATGCATCTCCGCCATTTCGCGCAGGTAGTCCGCGCGTTCAACGGTCTTGCGCCGCTTTTCATACATCGCCGTGGTGATGGTTTCAATAAGTGCAGCAAGAATCGGATTGCCTGAGGCCTTGGCGATGATGCGGTGAAAAAGCATATCATGCACCAGGAAGTCCGCGGGATTATCCGCGATGGCGTACATCTCGGCAACCTGCTCCGCCAATGCGGCGTAATGTTCTTCCTTGCCTCGTTCGGCAGCGAGAGCGGCAAGGCTGCCTTCAATAATCAGCCGCGCCTCGAACATCTGCCAAAATTGAAAGCCGTAGAGCGCGCCCATCAGGCCCAGCGACGCCTTGCTGAATTCGGCCGGGCCATCCTTGATGAAGGTTCCCACTCCGTGGCGCACATTCATCACCCCCATTGCCACAAGGTAGCCAATTCCGGTACGAAGGCTGGCTCGGCTGATTTTGAGAGTGCGCGCGAGCTCCCGTTCAGGAGGGATTCTGTCGCCCGGCCGCAGTTCCCCTTTTTCCAGGAGAGCGCGGATGTGGTTGACCACTTGATTGGTCCTGTCGGTTTCAAGCGCGTCCTGCTTCGGGCGTGGCATAATTGAATATGCTCCAATCATTGTGCGGCAAGTCTGTACATTCAAGATTAGCACTGACGGTCGTTTCTGTGTGTGTTTTCTCCTCGGATTGGCAGAGTTTAGCGTCTCAGTGTATGCTTGTGGTCAGACCTCTCCGTCCAGTCCGCGCTTTCGTTGGACAGACAAAGTGCTAAGGTATTTGATGAATTTGAGGTAAGAATTGCAGATCTTCACTATCCCCCCAAAGAGGAGCAGGAGTAAACAGCCGATGAGCAATGGACTGAGTATCATCAAAGACGCTGAACTGGATTTTCTGTCTCTGGGCGCGTTGGTGCACCGGCTTGATCCGGGGATCATTCCCTTCCGCAAGGCGACAGAGTGCCAGATTCACGTCAGTGGCGGCGAATTCAATGTGGCCGCCAACCTTTCAGACTGTTTCGGTTTGAGGACGGCAATCGTCTCGGCCATGTCTGACTATCCCATCGGCGACCTGATTGCCGAGCGTGTCCGCGCCATGGGAGTGAAGCCGTTCTACAAGCACTTCAAGCACAACGGCGTTACCGGTCCCAATATGGCGGCTGTTTACAGCGACCGGGGGTACGGTTTGCGCCCTCCGGTGGTCTTCTACAACAGGGCAAACGAGGCCGCGGCGCAACTGAAGCCGGGAGATTTCGATTGGAAGGCGATCTTTGCCGGAGGCGTGCGCTGGGTGCATTGCGGCGGACTTTTTGCGGCGCTTTCGCCCACCACGGCGGCGCTGGCCGCGGAGATGATGAAGGAAGCCAAGGCCGCTGGAGCGGTAACTTCGTTCGATTTGAATTTCCGCGAGAAGCTATGGAATATTCAAGGCGGCGCCGAGCGCGCGGTTGAAACCATTGGCCGCATCGTCGAGAACGTGGATGTGTTGGTGGGCAACGAAGAGGACCTGCAAAAGGGACTGGGCATTCCGGGACCCGAAGTCGCGGCCAAATCGAAGCTGGACCCCAGCGTCTTTTTCGGCATGATCGCTAACGTGGTGAAGAAGCATCCGCAGGCAAAAGTTGTGGCCACAACTTTACGTGAGGTGCACTCCACCAATCGGCATAGCTGGAGCGCGGTGGCATGGGTTGACGGAAAGACCTACACTGCACCCACGGCTGAGCTGGAAGTGGTGGACCGAGTGGGAGGCGGAGACGGATTTGCGGCAGGATTTATTTATGGCCTGCTGAGCGGCGAAACGCCAGAAGAAGCTCTCAAGCTGGGATGGGCGCATGGCGCTCTGCTGACTACCTTCCCCGGCGATACAACGATGGCGACCGCGGACCAGGTTAAGGCCTTTGCCAAAGGCGGATCGGCGCGCATTCAGCGGTAGTTATGAAACCGGTCTTCGGCTGACGGCGACCAGCGTCTGCCGGGGAACCCCCACGCAGAACCATCGGGATAGACACAACAGTAGGAGAAAAGGGAGCGGACGCATGAACCGGAATACGAACACTGCGCTGTTGACAGTGGGAGTCCTGGGTATTCTTGGCGCAACAACCTGCCTTGCAGGCCCCGCAAGTACACCCACCTCATCAATCGCACCGGCAACCATGCCCAAGGTTGGCACCACTGACGTGCGCTATCAGTCATACAACATCGAGATGGTCGAGGTGACAGGGGGCAGATTCTGGAAACCGTATGCCGACAAGCCCGAAGCTATGCAACCCGGGGCAAATCAACCCGCAGGACTCGATCCCTCTCTCTTCCAGTATCGCAAGCCGATCGATCTGACCAATACCCGCCTGCGCAAACTTGCGGCTGCGCTAGGACCGGCTTATGTGCGCGTCAGCGGCACGTGGGCTAATGCAACATATTTTCAAAATTCTGACGATCCGGCGCCGGCAACTCCGCCCAAGGGATTCAATGGCGTGCTTACCCGCCAGCAATGGAAGGGCGTTGTCGATTTTTCAAAGGCCACGGATGCAAGGATCGTGACGTCGTTTGCCACGAGTATGGGAACTCGCGACGCCGCTGGCATGTGGACTCCAGGCCAGGCGCAGCAGTTGGTTGGCTACACCAAGTCCATCGGCGGGAACATCGCTGCGGCGGAATTTATGAACGAGCCAAATATGCCTGAGGGGGCTGCTACGCCTAAGGGCTATGACGCCAGGGCCTATGGGCGTGATATCGCCATCTTCCATGCTTTTTCCAAGCAGGCGCTTCCTGACATGGTGTTCCTGGGACCGGGCTCCGCGGGTGAGGGAACGCTGATTGTGCCCGGCGCCATGCACCTGCTTACCAGCGCAGACCTGCTGACCGCGACAGGTCCGGTCTTCAATGCCTTCTCTTATCACTCCTATGCTGCGGTTTCCAGCCGGTGCGGGATGTTTGGCCCGGCTTCGACCACCACGGATGCTGCTGCGCTGTCGGAAGAGTGGCTGGCGCGGTCCGACAAGATCGAGGCATTCTACGGCGGGCTGCGCGACCGTTTCGAACCAGGCAAGCCACTCTGGCTTACCGAAACCGCACAGACCGCATGCGGCGGCGACCGTTGGGCTTCCACCTTCCTCGACAGCTTCCGCTATCTCAATCAGTTGGGAACGCTGGCTAGGCGCGGCGTTCAGGTGCACATGCACAATACTCTCGCCTCCAGCGACTACGGCCTGCTCGACGAGACCACCTACGCCCCGCGCCCCAACTATTGGGCGGCGCTTTTGTGGCGAAGATTCATGGGAATTACCGTGCTGGATCCGGGCACTTCGCCCGCACCGAGCCTGCATCTGTACGCGCATTGCTTACGTAGTCACCCGGGCGGCGTTACCCTGCTGGCCATCAATGCGAGCAAGACTGAAACCGAAACCCTCAAAGTTCCCATCGCTTCTGAGCGCTACACGCTAACGGCGCAGGATCTGATGCGCGGTGATGTGGAGTTGAACGGGAAGGTACTCAAGCTGGGTGGTGACGATGCCTTGCCTGAGTTGAAAGCGATCGCCACGCACGCCGGAAGAGTTACGTTTGCCCCGCAGAGCATCACGTTTCTTGTGCTGCCTAAGGCGGAAAACCCGAGTTGCCAGCAGTAAGGCAGCGTAACAATTGAGCAATAGCCATTTCAGTCAGATTCAGGAGATTGTATGCCGGAAGCATCATGTGATATCGCCCTCATCGGTCTCGCCGTCATGGGACAGAATCTTGTGCTCAACATGAACGACCACGGCTTCAAGGTTGCCGTTTTCAACCGCACCGTTTCCAAGGTGGACGAGTTTCTGGCTAACGAAGCCAAAGGAACAAAGGTCGTTGGAGCGCACTCCATCGAGGAGTTGGCCGGCCTGCTCAAACGGCCGCGGCGCGTCATGCTGATGGTCAAAGCTGGCGCCAGCGTAGACCAGACAATCGACCAGGTGCTGCCTTATCTTGAGGCGGGCGACATCATCATCGACGGCGGCAACTCGCTGTTTACCGACTCCAATCGCCGGACCAAAGATCTGGCCGCAAAGGGCATCCTCTTTATTGGTACCGGAGTCTCCGGCGGCGAAGAAGGCGCGCGCTTCGGACCATCGATCATGCCTGGCGGCAATCCAGCCGCATGGCCACATGTAAAGAATATTTTTCAGTCCATCGCCGCCAAGGTTGAGGATGGAACCCCCTGCTGCGACTGGGTTGGCGAGGATGGCGCGGGCCACTTTGTCAAGATGGTCCACAACGGTATCGAGTACGGCGATATGCAGTTGATCTGCGAGGCTTACGATCTGCTGCAGCGCGGGCTAGGCCTGACCGCCGATGAGTTGCATTCCGTCTTTGCGGAGTGGAACAAGGGCGAGCTTGACAGTTACCTGATTGAAATCTCAAGTCACATCTTTGCGAAGAAGGATGATGACGACAAACCGATTGTAGATAAGATTCTCGACACCGCCGGCCAGAAAGGCACGGGAAAGTGGACGGTATTCAGTGCGCTCGATCTGGGTCAGCCCGTAACTCTGATTGGCGAGTCGGTCTTCGCGCGCTGCCTGTCTGCGCTGAAAGAGGAACGTGTCGCCGCGTCGAAGATTCTTGCTGGCCCCAGCGTGAAGACCGTCCCCGGCGGCCGGGCGCAATTCATCGAAAATGTGCGCCGGGCTCTCTACTGCTCCAAAATCGTCTCCTATGCGCAAGGTTATATGCTGCTCAAGGCTGCTGCTCAAGAGCACGGATGGAAGCTGAACATGGGCGGCATCGCGCTGATGTGGCGAGGCGGATGCATCATTCGCAGTCAGTTTCTGGGCAAGATTAAGGAAGCCTACGACAAGAAACCAGCGCCGGAGAATCTACTACTCGACAATTTCTTTTCAGCGGTGATCAGCGGCTATCAGGCTTCGTGGCGCACAGCGTTGGTTCATGCCATCGAACTGGGCGTGCCCACGCCGGCGTTCTCCACCGCGCTCGCGTTTTTTGACGGCTATCGCACTGCGCGGCTTCCCGCTAATCTGCTACAGGCACAGCGCGACTATTTCGGCGCGCACACTTATGAACGCACAGACAAACCGCGCGGCCAATTCTTCCATACCAATTGGACTGGACACGGCGGGCGAGTTTCATCGTCAACCTATACTGTGTAGTTCCTAGTCTCGCCGCGAAAGGGCAAAGTTGCAGCCATGCTGATCCACGAAGACCGTTTGTTTCCCGCCGAATCCGCAGCGCGAAAGATAGCCAAAGCTCTGTACGCGCGCGTCCAGGGTTTGCCC
>JBEKSE010000069.1:0-7019 GCA_049517315.1 Occallatibacter sp.
CGAGTACGTTTTCCAGGCCGGAAGCAGGGAGATTGCGGAGGTAAAGCCATGCTGAATGTCTTGCGCAAGCAACCGCAATCCTGCAACGAATGCACCGCCTCTTCGTCCGGCATTCGCGTTGCAATGAACACGCACAATCGCACAACATGGCGCCGACTCTCCGATACGCTTGCGGCTCGCCAATGGCTTGCCGAAGGCGTGCCGATTGCGGACGTTCTCACCATGCTCGAAGTTCGCCGTCGCTTTGAGTTCTTCCCACATGATTGTCGCGCCTATGCAGTCGAGATTCTCTCGGCTGCACAGGCTCAGAATCACACCACCAACCAACTACACCCTGCTCACAGAAAGGAGCCTAAAAATGCCGTTGCTTGAAATCGTTCAAACCCGCCACATCAACGCCACCATCCGCCTTGACGTAACCACCGCCGCGCAGATCGACCAGTACGCAGCATTTCTCCATGTCCCAGCCGATGAGGTCGTGGACAAGGCTCTGGCCTATGTCTTTGCCAAAGACCGCGACTTCCAGGAGTTCCTTCGGTCTCCTGAAGCTACTCGCGCCGCTCAGAGCCTTCGAGTCCGCCGCCTGTCGCCGAATGGGGCTGCCAATGGGCATCTTCCGCGCCGTACCAAGTCTGCCAGAGCAGGTGACGCCACACCTATCAAGACCGTGGAGGCCGGCAGTGATTCGCGCCCGCGCAGCAGGGATGGAGCGGCCTGATACCCGTTCGGTGCTCCGCACCGGGTTTATCTCGACACTCCACCCCTGAAAGGGTACTGCCAAGGAACTTTGGTTCCTTGTCGCGAACTGAATGATGCTACGCATCTTATCGAAAACAGCGTTCCTTGTTAGGAACTTGCGTTTGGAGGTTCTATGCAAACACCCAAAGCCCCGAATGGATTTCACACGCAGCGACTGAAAGGCCGCGAAGCGCGTACACGCAGCGTCGGTACAAAGCTCACACCAGCCGAAGAGAAAGCGATTCTTCAAGCAGCGGAAGCACAGGGGAAAGCGCCAAGTGAGTGGGCGCGTGAGCAACTGCTGTGCAGAGCTGCCGCCGAGAATTCCGGCCAGATGGAGATGCACATCTTCACCGAACTTGTCGGTCTCCAGATGCTCCTGATGGATACGCTTGAGCCGCTCTTGCGCGGCGACAAGATGGCACAGGAGCAGGTCAAGAATCTCTTCCGTCAAGTGCAAACGACCAAGGCTGCGAAGGCTCAGGAGCTTCTAGCCAAGCGCAGCCAGAAACAGGAGAAGTAGCCTATGACAACCGTTCAACAATGGGGCCGCAGAGAGTCAATCATCTGGCCTCCGCACGGCTCTCTCTACACCCTCGGAGCGTTCTTTCTGGCGCTGGTTGTGACCGGATTCTTCGTTTACGTTCGCTTCCAATTCGGTCTCTCGCCGCTCGAACGCTACTATCTGCCGTACTACTTGCGTAGCGAGACGGCCGGTCTCATGCGGCCGGAGGGCCGTTACCAGATGCTCTACGTGACAGACGGCGAATCGCCAGGCAGACTCGCCCTTGAGGCCGATGTGCAGTCGGGGTCCACGCCACAGTCTGGCGGAAGGCCATTGCCGTTGACTCTTACCCCGCAAGCCTCAGTTCATAGCGTCTACTACCTCTCACGCGAAGCTCCGCGCAACTACCAAAATAAGGTTATCCACGCGTGGATTGCCCATTGGATCTATGACGACGTTTCGCTTTACAGCCTCTCCAAAATGCAACTGCTCTTTGGGCTCCTGGCGTTCGTACTGCAGCTACCGTTCTCTATCCGCAAGGACATCGAGCGTATCAGGCGACTACGCTACGGGCGGCGCCTCAAAGGCCCAGTGCTTGTGAATGCGAAGGAGTTCACCACGGCCGTATCCGGCAATGGCATCGGAATCCAAACCAATGATTTCAAGCTCCCGCTTCGCATCCCCCGCGATGCCGAGAACAAGCATTTTCTCATCGTCGGAGACACGGGATCGGGCAAGTCGAGCATCATTCGCCAGATGCTCTACCAGGTCGATGCGCGCGGGGACTGCGCCATCGTTTACGATCCAGCCTGTGAGTTTGTGAAGCAGTTTTACAATGAGCGCCGCGGTGACATCGTGCTGAATCCGCTGGATGCCCGGATGCCTTATTGGAATCCGTCGAAGGAGTTGCGCCGCAAGGCCGAGGCAAAAGCCCTGGCCGTTTCACTCTATCAGCCGGAGGGCGTTACCAACCGCTTTTTCGTCGATGCCCCGCAGAAGATATTCGCGCACCTGCTCAGCTATCTTCCGACTCCGGAAGACCTGATCAAATGGATGTCCGACCCCACCGAGATCGACCGGCGTGTAAAGGACACAGAGTATTGGATGCTGATCGACCCAAAGGCTCCGCAGCAGCGCACGGGCGTCCTCGGCTCCCTCAATATGAGCGCCGACAGCTTCCGATTGCTACCAAAAGAGAATGAGACAACCTCCCTCTGGACGGCAACGAATTGGGCCGAAACGCGGCGGGGTTGGATCTTCATTACATCGCGCCCGACCATGCGCGAGGCGCTGCGCCCGCTTATCAGCCTGTGGATCGACACACTTGTCTTGCGTTTGCTTAACGAGCCGATGCCGGACCAGAAACCTGTCTGGTTTGTCATCGATGAGCTGGCCAGTTTGCAACGCCTGCCACAACTCCACACGGCCATCACCGAGAACCGCAAATCGCAAAATCCGGTCATCCTTGGGTTCCAGGGCCGAAGCCAGATGGAAGCCCGCTACGGCGAGGATGCCGAGGCGATGCTTTCCCAGCCGGCAACGAAAATCTTCCTGCGCACGACGGAGCCACGAGCGGCGAAATGGGTCAGTGATGCAATCGGTGAGGTCGAGATCGAGCGGTTGCGCGAGACACACTATGACGGCACTCGCACTGGCCGAAATTTCATGCTCGACCGCCAGACCGAGCCGCTCGTTTTGCCGTCAGAAGTCTCCGGCCTTGACGACCTGCGTGGCTTTCTCAAGTACTGCAACCACGTTGCGCGATTCACATTCCCATTCATCGCGCTCGAAGAGAAATGCCCCGGCTTCGATGAACGGAAAATGGACGACCTTATTGTGCCAAGTATGCCCCTCCCCGCAGAGCCGGGAGAGATGCAGGGCAATCAATTATCGCCGGAATATGCAGTTGAAGCCTCCGGGCACGACGTGAATTGAGGAGCTATGTTGACTATCTCCAAACCACTTTCTGCAAGCCAGGCGCAGAGCTACCACGCCAAGGAGTTCACTGCCAGGGAACAGAACTATTGGTCCCAGAAAGGCGCGATTCAAGGTGAATGGCAAGGCCGGCTGGCAGAGCAGTTCGGCCTTGCCGGAGCGGTCTCTGCCGAGGACTTCGCACGCTTGAGCAGAGGCGAGAACCCGCGGACCGGCGAGCAACTTGTCCGCCAACGCGCCTCTTACGAGTACAAGGATGCAGACGGCAAAACCGTCAAGACGATGGATCATCGCGCCGGATGGGATGCGACCTTTTCCGCACCCAAATCCATCTCGCTCACTGCGCTCGTTGGCAGCGATGACAATGTCCGGGTGGCCCACCGCGAGAGTGTTAAGGTCGCGCTCGACCAGCTTGAGCACTATACGCAGGCACGCATCGGCGGCAATCACGCGCCGGAGACGACAGCCAAATTCATTGCCGCCAAGTTCGAGCATGACACCGCCCGCCCGGTCGATGGCTACGTTGCCCCTCAACTCCATACCCATGCGGTCGTCTTCAATATGACCGAGCGAGACAGCGGCCAGGCCCGCGCAATCCAACCGCAGAGCCTCTTCGCATCGCAGCAGTTTGCTACCGCCGTCTACCAATCCGAGTTGACCTACCGGCTTCACCAACTCGGCTACGAAATCACTGTTGGCCGCAGTGGAGCGCCAGAGATCAAGGGATACACGCAGGAGTACCTTGATGCCTCCAGCCCGCGTAGCCAGCAGATCCGATCGTACCTTGAACGCACCGGACGCACAGGTTCAGAGGCCGCGGAGATAGCGGCGCACTCGACACGAGACCGAAAGGAGATTCATTCGCCGCGCGAAGTGATGGCGGCGCATCGCAAGCTTGCTGCCGACTTCGGCAATCAGGCCGAAGCCGTCGTCCGCGCCGCGCGCGAGCGGGTTCAGCATCAGGAAAAGACCGTCAATTCGATTGACCGCGCTCGGGAATCGCTCACCTTTGCCCGTGATAAAAACTTCGAGCGCGAAGCCGTCGTCGATGAGCGCGCTCTAATCCGCGACGGCCTCCGTCGCGGCATGGGCGAAGTCACCTACTCCCAAGTGCGTGGCAATCTCAATGCCCGCTTGGCTTCCGGTGAATTCCAGATCGTTAATCGTTCTCATAGCCAGCCAGCGCGCCAGTTCACCACGGCCAAAACCATCGAGGCGGAACATGAGATCGTTCGCCGGGTACGCGACGGGCAGAGTCAAGTTGAGCCGGTTTTGTCGCGCCAGCAAGCCATCAATGTGGCCGACCAGCATCCACATCTGAATCGCGCCCAGCAAAGCGTGGTTGAGGATGTCTTGAGTTCTCCCGACCGCATTCAGGGCATTCAGGGGTTTGCCGGAACCGGCAAAACGACCACGCTTTCCGTCGTCCGTGGCACCGCCGAATCGAACGGCTATGCAGTCGAAGGCCTTGCCCCGACCTCCCGTGCCGCCCGCCAGTTGAATGAAGCTGGCATTGAGTCGGGGACCCTGCAGGGATTCCTTGCCCGCACATCAAATCCTGCCACTCTGGAGCAACGCCACTTCTACTTCGTCGATGAATCGAGCTTGGCGAGCACCAACCAGATGCGCGAGTTCCTCGCACGCCTCGGCACCAACGACCGTGTACTCCTGATTGGCGATACGCGCCAGCATCAGGGCGTGGAAGCGGGCCGCCCCTTCGAGCAGTTGCAGGAGGCCGGAATGCGCACAGCTATGCTCGACGAAATCGTGCGCCAGAAAGACCCAGATCTGAAATCTGCCGTCGAATTGCTGGCCAAGGGCCAGGTCTCCGCCGCGCTCGAATCGCTCCAGCAACAGGGCCGTGTAAGGGAGATTTCCAACTCGGAAGAGCGCATCCGCGCCATCGCTAGGAGCTACGTTGAATTACCCGAAAAGACCCTGATCGTCTCGCCGGACAACGCCTCCCGCCGCGAACTGAATGTTGCCGTGCGCGAGGAATTGAAGGCCAACGGAACCCTTGCTCCAGAGGACCACAGCTTCCGCGTGCTTGTTCAGCGCCAGGATATGACCGGCGCCGAACGCTCATGGGGCAGCCACTACGAGATCAACGATGTGGTGCGCTATTCGCGTGGCAGTAGGTCCGCCGGAATCGAGGCCGGAAGCTACGGGGTTGTAACTGCGATCAATCACGCCGCCAACCTGCTTACCGTCGAAAAATCTTCTGGTGAACAGATCACCTACGATCCGCGCCGTCTGACCGGCGTCAGCGTTTACCGTGAGGTCGACCGCGAGTTCTCGGTAGGCGACCGCATCCAGTTCACCGCGCCCGACAAGGCGCTCAGCGTCGCCAATCGCGACCTTGCCGCCATCGAGTTTATCGAGCCAGACGGCCGCGTTTCCGCCCGCCTCGACAGCAACCGACAAATTGAGTTCAACCCCAAGGAACACCGCCATTTCGACCACGGCTACGCCGTCACCAGCCATAGTTCCCAGGGACTCACCGCAGAGCGCGTCCTGGTCAACGCCGACACCGGCGTCCACCCGGACCTACTCAATTCACGCTTCGGTTACGTTTCCATCTCCCGCGCCAGCCACGAAGCCACACTCTTTACCGACGATATGACCAAGCTCAGCCCGCAACTCAACATCGATATTTCCAAGACCTCTGCTCTGGAGATTGGCCAAACCACACCCGTCGCACCCGAGGTGGGCATCAGCGTTAGTATGTGATCGATGCAGGCAGCACCATCGTGACCCGACTGACCTCTGCCGTGAAAGTTAGACCCATGGTCGTAACAGCACGAATAAAGGCTGGATAGTATGAGGCGCATCACGAGTGTGCCGAAGGGCCTTGGCACGACATGATCGAAGCATGGGAGTTTGAGCGACTATCCTTTCAGCAAAGGAAAATTGGCCAACGGTAGCGGTTGGTTCCCCTTCTTCCTGTACTCGATAAATCTGTCCATTATGACCCACGTTCGTTTCATCGCCTCCATGACTGGTGCGGCTGGAATGTGAGAACGGTCCCCATGTCTCGGATTCGCAGACAAGTCGCTTATGAATTCGAGATATTTCTCGTCCGCATTGAGGCTCGCCTGAAAGATTGGCCACGCCTTTTTAGGATCAAAGCCTGGGACTACGAGTTTCCGAAGCCCGTCTAGCACGCGACCACAATTGGCCGGTGCCAGATGAGGCAAAGTATTCGCCATGCTCAATTCATTCAACGGCATGAAGAGTGCTGGGTCTGAGATTAGAAGACGGATAACCTTATCGAGGTTTGTGTTTTCTGCGGAGGTATTATTGTCGAACTTATAGGAAGAACAAAGACCGGCAACGACTGGATTCTGCGGTACGAGAATCTGGGGATCGCCCTTTGGGGGAAAAAATGTCTCCAAATACACCGTAGGGAAAACACCTTTAGCGAAAGCCCACACATCCACACATGCTCTAGCGAGATCGAGAGCGCGCATGTGAAGATGAGGCACATCATCTGGCAGGTAGCGGTTTACTTGGCACTCAACCTCTACAAGCGAAGTAACGATGTGAAATATGAAGTGCATTTTCAAACCCAAGGGTTCATCTTCCCAGTCCAATTCAGGAATATTCAGGATGGATAGCTCCATCCCGCGTGGCAGAATCGTTCCAAAGAATCGTACAGTAAGCATGGCAAAACACTATACGCCGATGTAGTAAAACCTGCCACACGACGAATTCACGGAAGATTGTTTATTTCGGTAGGGATGCTACGATAACTCTGCTTGTGCATGTGCCGGAGGCGCTAAGGGACGATGACGCCAGGCTCCTGTTAAAACATCCGAGTGACGGTCTGCCGGGACAGCCT